>NZ_CP042906.1:631000-1262000 GCF_008728855.1 Hypericibacter terrae
CGCCAGTTCCGTCGAATGAAGCCGCCAGGCTCGAGGCCTTGCGGTCCTACGCCATCCTCGATACCGCGCCAGAGCTCGCCTATGACGAGCTGACCGGGCTGGCGGCGCAGATCTGCGAATGCCCGGTGGCCGTGATCGGCATGATCGACGAAACGCGCGACTGGAAGAAATCGAAATACGGGCTGCCGCCTGATTTCACCGGCATGCCGCGCGAGCTGTCGATCTGCTCTTCGACCATCTGCGGCAACGATCTTCTGGTGGTGCCCGACCTGACGGCGGATGCGCGGTTCGCCGACAACCCCTTCGTCGTCGGGTCGCCGAACCTGCGGGCCTATTGCGGCATGCCGCTGATCAACCCCGAAGGCTATGCGCTGGGCACGCTTTGTGTCGTGGATTTCCAGCCGCATCAGCTTCGCTTCGAGCAGACCGAGGCGGTCCGCAAACTGGCGCGCCAGGTCGTCAGCCAGCTCGAGCTGCGCCGCGCCATTCGCGAACGCGAACGCCAGATGGGCGATCTGGAGATGGCGCGTTCCGAATTGGCTTGCGAGCGGGACCGGTCGGATCGCCTGCTGCACAACATCCTGCCCGATGCGATCGCGCAGGAGCTGAAGCAGAGCAACAAGGTCGTGCCGAAGTTCTACGAGACGGCGACGGTCATGTTCGCCGATTTCGAGGGTTTCACCAGACTGACCGAACGCCTGGACCCCAAAGGCCTGATCGACCAGCTCGACCAGTTTTTCTCGGCCTTCGACGATATCGCCCACCGTCATCGGCTGGAAAAGCTCAAGACCATCGGCGACGCCTATATGTGCGTCGGCGGCTTGCCCGAGGTCAACCGGAGCCATCCGGTCGATGCCTGCCTCGCGGCCATGGCGATCCTGGACTACATGGCCAGGATGAACGCCCAGCGCGAGAAGCTGCGGATGCCGCGATGGGATCTCCGGATCGGGCTGCATACTGGGCCCGTCATGGCCGGTGTCGTCGGACAGCGGAAATTCATCTATGACGTCTGGGGCGATGCCGTGAATCTGGCGGCGCGCATGGAATCGGCCGGGCAGGGCGGGCGCATCAATCTTTCCGAGGCGGTCGCCAATCGGGTCCGCTCGCTGTTCGAGATCGAGGACCGGGGCGCGATCGAGGCCAAGAACAAGGGGCCGGTGCCGATGTTCTTCCTGACCCGGATCAAGCCGGGCCTGGCCCGGGACGATGCCGGGCGGCTGCCCAACGAGGCCTTCACCCAGGAGGCGGCCAAGCTTTTTCCGGGATACATCGCGCCGGCCTGAACGCTCTCTTATCACCTCCCCTCTCGAGGGGGAGGGTCAGGGAGGGGCTGACACGGTCGGCGAGGCGGGAGTATGCGGCTCTCGATCGGGGCACATCTCTCATCGAGTCTTCCCCCTCCCCCGCGACGCGCAGGAGTGTCCGGGGAAAGTTTTCATGAATCGTATCAAAGTGTTGGCGCATATGGATTAGACGTGATCCGTGGGCGTGCGAGACTTAGAACAATAAAAATGAGTCGTTTGAATCCCTTGAGTCCGTTCCCCGGACAGTCCTGCGCGACGCGGGGGAGGGGATATGAAAGCCCGCCCGTACCGGGCTTGCCATTTCCTCACCGATTCTTGACCCTTGCGCGGCGACCATCCGGGGGCCAAAAGGCCAGGGCGAAGGGGGCAAAGCGTCATCATGCGTCTGGAGGCGATCGGGCTCGGCAGCGTCACCGACCTCGTCAGCGGCCATCGCCTGACGGGGGCGGAGCTCTGCGCCGAGGCGCTGCGCCGGGCGGCTCTGCTGGGCGCGTGGGGCCTGGGGCCGGGCGATGCCACGCTCATCGTCCATGGCGGGACCCCCGATTTCTTCTGCGATCTTTTCGCCGTCTGGCAACGGGGCGCGATCGCGGCCTGCGCCAATCCGGGCCTCACGCGCGACGAGCTCGCCACCGTCGCGGGGTTCCTCAAACCCAAGGCGATCCTGGCGGCCGAGGGCTTCGCCCATGGCCAAGGCCTGGCGATTCCCATTCTCGAATTGAAACGCGAGCGAGGGAACACGGAACTCGCATTGCCCGCCGGCCGCTCGGGCGGCGGGCTCGACGATACGGCCTTGCTGCTCTTCACCTCGGGCACGACCGGCGCGCCCAAGGGCGTCGCGCATAGCTATCGCTCGATCCTGGCGCGCCTCGCGCTCAACCGTGCCCATATCGGTGCGGCCGATCTCGCGCGCACGCTCTGCGTGCTGCCGACACATTTCGGCCATGGCCTGATCGGCAATTGTCTGACGCCGCTCTTCGCCGGCGGCGACCTCTATCTGCATGGGGCGGGCGGCCTCGCCACGGCCGCGGCGCTTCCGCGCCTCATCGACGATCACGCCATCACCTTCATGAGCTCGGTGCCGAGCTTCTGGAAGATCGCGCTCAAGGCCGGCAAGGCACCGCGCAGCGGTTCGCTGGCGCGGGTCCATATCGGTTCGGCACCCCTCGGCGCCGACCTCTGGCGCCGGGTGATGGGCTGGAGCGGCACGGACCGCGTGGTGAACATGTATGGCATCACCGAGACCGCCAACTGGGTCGGCGGCGCCTCGGCGGCGGAGGGCGGGCCCGAGGATGGCCTCATCGGCCGCCTCTGGGGCGGGCAGGCGGCGATCCTGACGGAAGACGGCCGGCAGGTCGCGCACGGCGAGGGCGAGATCCTGTTGCAGACGCCCAGCCTCATGCAGGGCTATTGGCAGCGGCCGGACCTGACCAATCCCGTGCTGCGCGAAGGCTGGTTCCATACCGGCGATATCGGCCGGCTCGACGCCTCGGGATGCTTGCGCCTGGTCGGACGCCAGAAGGACGAGATCAACCGCGCCGGCATGAAGATCAATCCGGCCGAGATCGATCTCTTCCTCGAGCGTCATCCGCAGGTGGCCGAAGCCTGCTGTTTCGCCATGGCCGACGACATCTCCGGCGAGGTGGTGGCCGCCGCCGTGCGGACCGTCGATAATGTCGCCCTGGCGCCGGCCGAGCTGCGGTCATGGTGCCTCGAGCGGATCCGCCGCGAGCTGGTGCCGGAACGCTGGTTCCTGCTGCCGGAGATTCCCAAGACCGACCGTGGCAAGATCAACCGGACCCATATCCGGATTCACTGCGAAGGACTGAAACGGTGAACGACAAACCGCAAGCGCAGCCGGCTGGGTCCAAAGCGGCCGGGCCCAAACCGGCCGCACCCGCGCCAGCCGCGGCCCCGCCGACGGCGCCGTCAGGACTGCCGCATCCGGGCGTGCCGCTGCCCAACTGGCGTCCCGGGCAGCCGCTTCGCCTGGAGACCGAGCATTACATCGTGCGTTCGATGCAGCATCAGGATGTCTGCGACGACTATCTCGCCTGGACCAAGGACGAGGAGATCATGACCGGCGTCAACAGCGCGCCCGCGACCATGACGATCGACGACATCCACAAATATATCGATCGCTTCAACAACAAGACCTCGTTCCATTTCGGCGTGTTCCTGAAGGGCACGGGCCGGCTGATCGGCTTCTACTCCTGCTACTGGGAGCGCCGGCATAATCTCGCCAGCACCAATGTGGTGATCGGCGACAAGGCTTACTGGGGCAAGGGCGCCGTGGTCGAGACGCGCGACGCGATCATCGATTTCATGTTCGGCCGCCTCAAGGTCGGCAAGATCTGGGGCAATCCGATGTGCCGCAACATCCCCTCGGTCTTCAATTACAAGGCGCAAGGGTTCCGCTGCGAGGCGGTGCTGAAGCGCCACCGCGTCAGCCCGACCGGCGAGCGCGTCGACCAGTTCATGTTCGGCCTGCTGCCCGAGGACTGGGCCGCGCACAAAGCCAGGCGCGCGGCCGCCAAGGCCGCCCGCACCGCTCGCAAGCAAGGGACGTGACCATGGAGACCCGTGCCAAGGCGCTGCTCGCCAGCGCGCTCGAGATCGACGCGGCCTCCGTGCCCTCCGACGCCTCGATCGCGACGCTCGAAGCCTGGGACAGCCTCGCCCATCTGCGCCTCGTGCAGGCGCTGGAGAAGGAGCTCGGCCGCGAGCTGCCGGCGGAACATATCTTCGCGATCGCGAGCCTCGCGGATGTGGCCGCGGTGCTCGAGGGAAGGCCGATCGGGTGAGGCGCGTTCTTGTCGCCTCTCCCGTCTTCGGGGGAGGGCTAGGGAGGGCGATGCTCCGCGGTCGATATCGCGTCTGCCCCCTCCCCTTGAAGGGGGAGGGGACAAGAGGCGGCCCCGCTACCTCCGAAGTGCCAGCGCGACGAGCTTCTCGGTCTGTTCGAACGCGGTCTTGACGCTGACCGCGTCGGTCGGATCGGAAATCCTGTCGAACGCGGCCGCGATGTTCTCCGGGGTCCGGTCCGCCTCCGGGAAATGCACGCCGACCGTTTCCGTGATCAGGGTGCGCGCGAAGGTGCCGGCGCCGGCACAGAGCATCACACGGGACGGCGCGTCTGCGGAAACCAGGAACAACAGGCCCGGCGTGATCGATTCGGGCGTCGCCAGCGCGGCAATTGCCGCGGGGAACAGGCCTTCCGTCATCCCGGTGGCGGCCGTCGGCAGAAGAATATTGGTCCGGATATTGTGCTTCTCGCCTTCGAGATGAAGCACGTTCATCAGCCCGACCATGGCCGCCTTCGCGGTTCCATAGTTGGATTGCCCGAAATTTCCATAAAGGCCGGAGGACGACGCCGTCAGGACGATACGGCCATATTTCTGCTCGCGCATCCGATCCCACACTGCCTTGGTGCAATGGACGGTCCCCATCACATGCACATCGAGCACGAGGCGGAAATCGGCCAGGTCCATCTTGGCGAAAGTCTTGTCGCGCAGGATGCCGGCATTGTTGACCAGGATGTCCACCCGGCCCCATCGCGCCAGAACCTGCTCGACCATGGTCTGCACGGAGTCCGGATTCGCGACATTGGCGCCGACCGCCATCGACTCGCCGCCGCGGGCGCGGATTTCCGCTGACACCTCCGAGGCCGCGGGCGGTGCGCCGTCGGCGGCAGGATCGAAATCGATCAGGGCGACCTTCGCGCCGCGCGCGGCCAGGCCGAGCGCATGGCTCCGGCCCAGCCCACGGCCGGCTCCCGTCACGATCGCGACCTGGCCGTCCAAGCGAATGTCCATCGATGCGCTCTTCTAGTAGCTGGGTTTCCGCTTCTCGCGAAAGGCCTTGAGACCTTCCGCCAGATCGCGGCTCTCGAGATGCGTTTGGAAGGCCTCCAGCTCCAGCCGCAGCCCTTCCTTGATGCGGGCCTCGAACGGAGCCCGAGCCAGGGCTTTCATATGCTTCAGCACCTGCGGGCTCTGCCGGCTGTATTGCTGCGCGATTTCCATCGCCCTGTCGAGCAGCCGGTCGGCGGCGACCACCTCGTTCACCAGTCCCCATTCCTGCAACTTGGCGGCGGGGAAGAGTTCCGCGCTATAGAGCAGATGCGCCGCCCGGTTGGCGGGCATCTTGACGAACAGGCGAACCGAGGATCCCGCGGCCGGCACGATCGCATATTTCGCATGGCCGTCGCCGATCATCGCCTGCTCGGACGCCAGCACGACGTCGCAGCAGAGGACGAGCTCCAATCCGCCGGCGACCGCGACGCCATTGACCGCCGCGATGACGGGGAAGGGCAACTGCTCCACTTTGTTGAGGACCCCTTGATTGTATTTCAGGGTGGCCAGCAGCGATTTCGGATCCTCGTCGAGCTTCTGGCCGAACTGGAGGAGATCGCCACCGGCCGAGAAGGCCTTGCCGGCGCCCGTGACGATGGCCGCCCTTATGGAGCCATCCGCCGCCAATTCGTCCAGGACCCTATCGAGGCCACCGACGGCCTCGTCGGACATGGCGTTCAGCGACGCGGGACGGTTGAGTGTGATGGTGGCGACAGGACCGGAACGGCTCAGGGTGACAGGGTTCGACGTCATGTTTCAGGACCGGGCGATGACGGTATAGCGCTGCGGCAACGGCTCCAGCGCATCCTTCAATTTCTGGAGGGAATTGGAGTCGGTTGCCTGGATCTCGACCCGCACGACGGTGTTCAGCTTCTCGTCCCTGGCGACGGCAACGGTGGGGGTGATCGAGGCGCCGAAGATTTGCTCGGCTTCCATCCGCACCTTCTCGATGATGGCACGATCTCTCAGGTCGCCCTTGGTGATCTTTCCGACAGCCGTCATCGGCAGGGCATCGATCAGGAAGACGCGCCGGGGCTTCGCCGGCGGCTCGGCGACATGCGCCTCCAGATGGCGCTGAAGTTCGCCGGCATCGAGCCGGGCGCCCGGCGCCGCCACCGCGAAGAGAACCGGGACCTCGCCCGCATAGGCGTCCGGCATCCCGACCGCGGCGCTGATCTGAACGCCGGGAAACTCGTTGGCCACGTCCTCGATATCGGCGGGATTGATGTTGTGGCCGCTGCGGACGATGAGGTCCTTCTCCCGGCCCGTCAGCACCAGCCTCTGATCCGCGGTCAGATAGCCGACATCGCCGGTGATGAGCCAGCCATCCGGGCTCCAGGCGCCTTGATTATGCTTGGGGTCGAGGTAGCCGGGAAAGACCTGGGGTCCCTTGACCAGCACCAGGCCGCTCGTCAAAGGCGGGCAGGCCGCGCCGCGATGGCTGGGATCGAGGCTGGCGATCCGTGTCTGGGCGAAGGGCGCCCGGAATCCGACGCTGCCTTGGAGCGGCGTTCCCCGGCCCGGATTGAAGGCGATCGCCGCCGCCGTCTCGGTCATGCCGTAGGTTTCGAAGAGCCGGATGCCCGTCTGCTCGACGAAGCGTTCGCTCACGGCCTTGGGGCAGACCGCACCGCCCGTCACGCCCATCCGAACGGAGGAGATGTCGGCGTCCGCGATCGGCGTGTCCGTGAGCGTCGCGATCGAGGTCGGCACGCCGCCGACGATCGTGATGCGGAAGGCCTCGACGATCCTCCAATAGCTGCGGACCGCCTCCCGGTCCCTCAGGCCGTAAGGAGAGGGAATGACGATATGGCCGCCGGCGGCCAGGACCGAAAGGCCGCTGGTGATGGTGCCGCCCACATGGAACAGCGGGAACCCGTCGATCACGGCGTCGGTTTCGTCGAAGCCGTGAACCTGGGCGAAGCTCCAGGCCGCGTGGATCTGGTTGCCATGGGTCAGGCGCACGAGCTTCGGCCGTCCCGTCGTGCCGCCGGTATGGAAGAGCGCGCAGACCGTCTCCCGCGAGGCCCGCGCCTCGAACTCCAGCGCATCGTCCCGGTGCCGGCTCGCCATCTCGGCAAAGTCGAGCATAGGCCGGACACCGGCTCCCGCCCGGCCCAGCACCACGACATGGCGGAGCGAGGTCGTCCGCTCGATGACGGTCTGCGCCTTCTGCCAGATCGCCGCATCGGCATCGGGAGGCGTCAGGACCAGGACGGTGGCGTTCTCCGCGGTCAGCAGGTCGGCGATGACCTCGGCGTTCAGCAGATAGTTGATCGTGCTGGCGACGCCCGCGATCTGGGCGCCGAGGAGGGTCTCCATCATGCCCTCGACGACGGGCCCGAGGAACGCGACGGTGCCGCCGTCCTTTCCGCCGGTAAGGCCGCGAAAGAGGTTCGCCGCCCGGACGACGCGCCGATGGAGATCCCGATGCGAGAGGGTCAGCGAGCGGCCGGCATATCCCCCCGCCGGAATCGTGGTGAGGGCGGGGCGGTCGGGATGCAGCGCCGCCGTCGCGCGCAGCAGGTCGAGCAGCGTGCGAGCCGGGATCAGCTCGTCATAGGGGAGGGCTTCCAGCGCCTCGATATCCGCGATCGAGAGAACATCGCGGGTCGCCCGCGTCGTCTTCGGGGAGTTCGCGCCCGGCGACATCAATGCACCGCCGCATACATGATCATCTCCTCGTCGGCTTCGTCCCCCATGAACTCCTCGACGATGCGTCCCTGTCTGGACACCAGGATCCGATCGGAGAGATGCAGGATCTCCGGAAGATAGGAGGAGATGACCATGACCGCCAGATCCTGGTCCGCCAGCTTGTTGATGAGCTGGTGAATCTCGGCGATGGCGCCGACATCGACGCCGCGCGTCGGTTCGTCGAAGATGATCAGCCGGGGTTTCTGGACCAGCGCCTTCGCGACCACCACCTTCTGCTGGTTGCCGCCGGAGAGCTCGATCACGCGCGCATCGGCGTTGATGACCCGGATGCTGAGCGCCTTGGTCCATTCCTCGGCGAGCTTCCTCATTTCCGAGAAGCTCACGATCCGCGACCGGCTCTGGCCGCCGGCGACGGCACCCAGATAGATATTCTCCGCGACCGACATGGTTTCGAAGAAGCCCTCGATCTTGCGGTCCTCAGTCACGTAGAGGACGCCGTCGCGCACCGCCGGCCGCGGCACCCGGTATCGCACGGGACGTCCCTCGAGCCGTACCTGGCCGCCATGAAAGAAGTCGCGCTTCATCACGCCGGCGACCACCTTCGCGGTCTCGGTGCGGCCCGAGCCGATGAGCCCGAAGACGCCCGTGATCTGGCCGGCGAAGACGGAGAAGGTGGTGTTGCGGACCAGGGTGCCCATCGACAGGTTCTGGACGCTCAGGATCTTGCGGCCGGCGGGCCGGATCCGCCTCTGGCCGGTCTTGCCGTAAAGCTCTTCCGACAGCGTCCTGCCCACCATCGCCCGGACGATCCGGCCGCGGTCGAAGCTGGATGTCGCGTCCGTGACGACATGCTCGCCGTCCCGCAATATCGTGATGCGGTCGGAGATCTGGAGCGCCTCCTCGATGGCGTGGGATATGAAGATGATCGAGACGTCGCGGGCCTGGAGGCGCTTGACCAGGGCAAAGAAGTGGTGCTTCTCCTCGGGCGTCAATGTTCCGGTCGGCTCATCGAAGACGATCGCCCGCGCCTTGTGATGGACGGCCCGGGCGATTTCGACCATCTGCTTCTGTCCCGCACCCAGGCTCGAAACCAGCGCCGTCGGATCGACGGGGAAGTTCAGGGACTGCAGGAACTGCTGTGCGGCGATGTAGATCCCGCGAAGACGGTTGAACCAGCGCGCATCCCCCAGATAGAGGTTCTGGGCCACGGTGAGAGAGGGAACCAGGCTCGTCTCCTGATAGACCATCGCGATGCCCTTCTTGAGGGCGTCGGCGGGGCTGGTCAGTTCGGCGGGCTTTCCGTCGAGCAGGATCTGGCCCGAGGTCGGCGGGATCACGCCCGCCAGTATCTTGGTCAGCGTCGATTTGCCGGCGCCGTTCTCGCCGAGAAGCGCATGCACCTCGCCGCGCTCGAGCGTGAAGGTGACGTTCTTGAGCGCGGGAACGCCGCGATACTCCTTGGTCGCATCCCGGAGCTCGAGAAGGACCGTCATGGCCTGACCGCCCGCCTGCCGGGTGCAGGCTCCAGCCTGACGACGACGCCATTTCCTCGCGATGCCGCATAGAGGCCGTTGTCGTGCCAGAGCGCGCCCACGATGCCATGGGTCGCTCCATCGGCGCGGCTCTGGAAGCTCTCGAGGGGAAGGCAGTTCTCGTCCATCCGGACGACCATCCCGAAGGACAGGGTCGGCGCCCAGGGCTTCAATATGCCCAGATGCTTCACGCCGCCGCCCTGCAGGGGCTCGTAGAAGGACTGGCCGGCCCGATAGGTCGGCGCCACCCAGTAGCGGGGCTCGACCTCGGCCAGCATCTGCCGCTTGTAGGCGGGCTCGCGCAGAATGAACTCGACGAGCTGGCTGCGCGGCGCGAAGACCGACAGCAGGTAGCCCTGCCCGCCGTCGCGGGCGATCCGGCCGGGATATCCCGGAAGGTCGCCCAGCGGCACGTCGCGCAGCGTTCCCGTCGATCGGTCCAGGCGGATGACGCGGTGCCTCCAGCTTTCGGAGACGATCAGCGTCTCCCGGTCGGCGGCGATGCCGGCGGGGAATGCCAGTCGGTCGGCGATCCGGCGGCGCTTTCCCGAAGCGGGCTCCAGCAGCCAGACGGAGCCCGACGCATTGCGCTCCATGAGATCCCGCTGCCATTCGGAGGGGCCGTTCGATGCCGAGCCGTGGCAGACATAGAGCTTGTCCTCGGCTCCGGCGATCGCGACCGGGCAGCGCGCTTCGGGCTCGGGGTCGAACCTCGCGCCGTCGAACCGGCCGCCGACGATGCTGACGGCCCCGTTCTCCAGCCCGACGGCAATGCCGCCTCCCATCTCGCCCAGGCAGGAGACAGCCGCCTCGGCTTTGTGGACCAGCGACCAGGCGCCGCCGGTGTCGAGCCGCCGGATCTCGTCGGCGCTGGCGACCAGCAGGCCGTCGGGGCCCGCGATGATCGCGCTCGGATGGTCGATGGCGATGCGCTGGGGGGCTTCGTCCAGCTTGCGGTTCGGCCGGAATGCGCCATCGAGGGCGGGGACCGTGATGGCGCTCTCGCCGCGTCCCAGGACGGCATCCAGGATCCGGGTGAAGCCGAGGTTCATCCACGCCCCCAATAGGAGGCGGGGCCTGTCCAGCTCGGGTCGAAGCCCTCGAGCGGCAGCCTGCCGATACGGTTGTTGAGGATGCCGCCGATATAGAGATGCCCCTTATGCTCCCGCATCGAGGTGATCATCGGATGGTTCTCGCCGCCGAGATCCCACATCACGTCCAGGATCGTTCCCTTCTCGTCGAAGCGGATGACGCAGCCCGTATTGATGTTCGGGAACAGCCACTCGTCGGGCGCCACCCGGCGCGCCATCCGCCGGCGGAAGCCCGGCATCCTCAGCGCCAGATCGAGGGAGGGCGTGCGCATTCCCACCAGGGCCAGCCAATAGCTGCCGTCCGACGCGCGGTTGATGTTGTCGGGATAGCCGGGGAGGTTGGGGATCACCGGCTCGACCGTGCCGGCCTTCGGGCCGTCGAAGTAGTAGCGGCTCACCCGGCACCCCCAGGTCTCGGCGAACAGGAAGGAGACGCCGTCATGCGTCATGCAGATCCCGTTCGGAAAGATCAGGTTGCGCAGCACGGTGCGCGTGGTGTTGCTGTTCGGATCGTAGCAGACGATCCGGCCGTTGCCTCGCGATTCGAGGCAATCTACCGGCCATTCATGCATCTCGTAGCGGATCGTCGCTTCGCTGAAGAAGACGCGGCCGTCGGGCGCGATGTCGAGATCGTCGGCCAGCTTCAGGCGCGAATCGTCGATGACCGAGAACCGCGTCCGGTTGGTCTCGTCCGTCAGCTTGGCGACCTGGCGGTCCTTGCCGATGCGATAGAGCCCCATGCCGCCGATGCAGCAGAGAAGCGCGCCATCCTTCGCGAAGGCCATGCCGAGCGGCCGCCCGCCGACATGGGCGAACACTTCCTGGCGCCGATAGTCGGGCGCGAGGAACCGGACGATGTCGCCGGTGCGGGTGCCGGCATAGATGTGATCCTCCTCGTCGAGGATGACGTCCTCCGGCCCGTCGATCTCGCCCAGCCCGATCGGGGACACGCCGCGCAGCTTGTCGTTCAGCGCATAAGGCGAGGAGGAATTCCGGGCCGTGCCCAGGGTCGCAGGCAGGCTCTGGTAGGTCGGCGAGACATAGACCTTGGCCAGCACCTTGTGGCGGTTCTTGAGCCAGCGCACATCGATCGCGACCGCGGCCAGCAGGATCAGCCCCTGAACGAGCGAGCTGGCGCCGCTGGGGACCCCCAGCCGCACGAGCCCGTTGATCAGGATCATGATGATGATGGCGCCGAACACGGCCTTGGCCACGGAGCCGCGGCCGCCGCCGAGGCTGTTCCCGCCCAGGACCGCCGCGGTCAGGGCCGTGATCTCCATGCCGAGGCCGGTATCGGAGCCGGCGCCGCCGAGCCTCGCCGCGAACAGGAAGCCCGCGAGCGCCACCAGCGTGCCCGAGGCGACATAGGCGAGACAGATCGTGCGCCGCACCGGGATGCCGACATTGTAAGCGGAGCGGCGCATGCCGCCCACGGCCATGAGCTGCCAGCCGGGCCGGGTCCGGCTGAGCACGATATGGGTGAGGAGCGCGATCACGATGAAGAGCGCGAAGCTGAACGGGATGTCGAGCACCGTTCCGTCGCCGAGAAAGTCCCACAGATCGGAATCGATGAATCCCCCGGAGATCCGCACGGCCAGCTGGAGCAGCAGCATGTCCACGACCGCCCGCACGATGATCAGCGTGACCAGCGTCGTCAGGAAGGCGCGCAGACGCAGATAGCCGACCAGGATGCCGTTCACGAGCCCGACCAGGGCACCGACGGCCAGGGTCAGAATGAACGCGACCCCGAGCGGCAGCTCATAGACGTTCAGGAGCGCCAGGGCCGTGATGTTCGCGAGCGCGAAGTTCGAGCCGACACTCAGATCGATGCCGCCCGCCAGCATGACGATCGTCATCGCGATCACGACCAGCCCGAACTCCCCCAATTGCCGCGTCAGCGTGGTGAGACCGCCCAGGCTGAAGAAGCCCGGCATCAGATAGCTGAAGCCGGCGACCACGATGATCAGGACGAAGAACGGTATGGCGTTGTCGATCCAGCGCTTAGCCAGAATCTCGCCGACGACGTGATCGGGAATCAGCCTGTAACGCCAATAGGTGACGGGCTCGGCGAGGGACATATCGGGCTCGCGATCAATCAAGGGGGCCGCAGGCACCGGCGGGGCCCGCTTGTCGCGGGCTCCCGCCGGGCGCCACCGGGAAGGTTACGGCTTGGCCTCGAGCGACCAGCAGGAGCCGGGCTTCATCGTGTCCTTGGTCAGGATGGTGAGCGGGGTGAACAGCGTCGTGTGCGTCTCGCCCGGCTTCGGCTTGTTCTGCAGCAGGCTCTTGATCATGTCGGCCATGTCGCGCGCCTGGCTCGGCACGTGATAGACGACGACCTCGCTGAAGAGGCCCTTGTCCAGATTGTCGCAAGCCGCCTGGTTGCCGCCGCCCTGCGTGATCAGATAGACGTTCTTGCCGGATTCCTTGATGGCGGAGGCGGTTCCGACATCCATCACGTCCCAGAAGCCGACGGCGCCGCAAAGGTCGGGGTTCTGCTGCAGGGCGGTCGCCATGATGGTGCGGGCCTTGGTGGCATCCCAGTCGGCGGCCTGGTTCGACACCACCTTGATCTCGGGATGCTTGGACAGGACGTTGTCGATCCCCTTCATCTGATAGGCGCTCGCCGCGGCCGTCAGCACGCCTTGCGTGATCGAGACCTTCCCGCTGCCGCCATTGGCCGGCGAGCATTTCTCCACCAGGCGGTTGCCGAGATACTCGCCCATGCCGACATAGTCGGCGCCGATGAAGGCGTCGGTCGAATAGCTCGAGCGCATATTGACCTGGACGACATAGATGCCTGCCTGCTCGGCCTTTTTCAGCAGCTTCGCGTAGGACTGGACGTCGGGATTATGCACGACGATGACGTCCGGCTTCTCCTCGATCAGCGAGGTGATGGCCTGTGCGCCCGCGTCGGTGCTCCAGTTCGGATCGCGGACCTCGAACTTGATGCCCAGGGGTTCGAGATACTGGCGCAGGCCGGCGGCCCAGCCCTCGGTCAGGTCGAAGCCCATCGCGACCGGAACATAGGCGACCGTCTTGCCCTTGAACGCGTCGTAATAGGAGGCACGCGCCGGATCGTCGATACCCTCGGCATGCACCGCGCTGCCGACGAACCCGATCGCTGCCGCCAGCAGCAATGCTTTCATGCGTCTCATGGTTTTTCTCCCTGGTAGAATGCTTATTGGTTGCTTGGTGTCGTCTTGTCAGATGTCGCCTTGTTGAGCCGTCTGCTCGTCGCGCGGATTGATGATGGTGTCGGCGACGATCGCGGCGAGCAGGATGACGCTCTTGATCACGTTCTGGACGGTGTATTGGATGTTCATGATCGTCATCCCGTTGATCAGGATGCCGATGAGGAGCGTGCCGACGATGACGTTGCGGATTCCGCCCCGGCCGCCCGAGAGGCCGATCCCGCCCAGCACCACGACCAGGATGATGTCGTAGACGAAGGTCGAGATGGCGATGCGGGTGTTCATGCTGGCGACCGACGTCACCGTGACGAGCCCGGCGAGAAAACCCACCAGGGCCGAAAGCGCATACTGCATCACGACGATCGGACGCACCGGCAGCCCGGTGATCCGCGAGGTCAGCGGATTGTCGCCGATCGCGCGGATGAAGCGGCCCGACTTGACGTAGCGGAGGAACAGGGCGGCGACCGCGCAGACGAGGGCGAAGACGATCACCGGAATCGGGATGCCTTCGATGTTCCCGGCGCCGATCCAGACGATCGGATGCGCCGCGTCGGGCAGATAGACGACGTCGAGATCGATGAGGAAGAGCCGGCCGAAGCCGTAGATCAGGATGCCCATCGCCAGCGTGGCGAAAATGGCGGGGATCTCGACATAGGCGATCAGGAACCCGGTGATGACCCCGAAGACCAGGGACATGCCCAGTCCCAGGGCGAGCCCGCCCGCCAGCGACATGCCGTTCGTGACGAGCTGGAGGGACCAGGCCAGCGACATGGCCATGAGGGAAACGAGAGATAGGTCAATACCCCTGCCAATTACGACCAGGGCCATCGCGACGCCGAGGATTCCCAGCACCGAGACGCTGCGAACCAGCGACAGAAGGTTGTCCGGCGCGGAGAAGCCGGGGAGAAAGGCGGCAAAGGCCGCCAGCAGGACAAGCGCGAACAGAAAGACGATGCGCTCCTGCGTCAGATTGGGGACGCGGAACATGGCCACTCCTCCCCCGACGGTTTGTCGGTTTACGGGTCTATGGCGTCTGGCGGCCATTTGCCGTGATCGGCGGAGTAGCACCGGCCCAAAAGAGGAATCTTGCCCCTGAGCGCAAGATTCTTGCTTGGTTGTGCACTCGAACTTTTTATTGCTGCTCCAAGGGGAAAGGCCAAGAATATGGGGCTGGGGGGACAAAAAACCTAAAAGAAACCCCCTTAAGTCTGTCGCCTCGATCCTGCCATGGCTATCGGCATCGCTCGGGGAGATGGGCCCTCGACAGACCAGGGAGGGCTACGGTGGATCTGATCTTCTCGACAGAGAGCTTGGTGCGCGCCAAGCGCTACGCCGCGTGGCGCGACGCGATCTGCGACGTGTATGTCCATGTCGATGTCCAGGCCGAGGACCCGTCCGACTATGAAGGGTTCATCCGCGAGGCGCAGTTCGGGGCCGTGACGGTGACCGACATCCTGCTGTCGCATCAGCAGATATCGCGGCGGCGCTCACATCTGGCGAAGCTCGACAAGGATTGCTACTACGTCCAGTTCATCCAGACCGGCAACATCAATGTTCTCCAGTCGGGCGCCACGCTCTCGACCAATGCCGGAACGGGCGCGCTGTTCTGCGCCTCCGAGCCCTACGATCTTCAGTGCCAGGGCAAGATTCGATCCTATTATCTCGAGATTCCGCGAGAGGATTTCGCCTCGCGCTTTGCCAAGGATCGGATTCCGCTCTCGGCGACCCTGAGCACCGGCCGGGGCCTGGGCCGGATCGCGGTCGAGTTCTGCTCGATGCTGGCGTCCCAGGGGGCCTCGCTCGACGCCCCCGTCCGCGCGCGCCTGGGCGACGAGCTGATGGATGTTCTGGCGCTGGCCTTCGATTCGGTCCAGGGCGAAGAGCCGCTCTCGGACCAGGCCGTGCAGAAGGCACGGCTTCGTTCCGTCAAGGCGTGGATCGAGGATCATCTCTGCGAGCCCGACCTGTCGCTCGAGGCCATCGCCAAGGGCAACGCGATCTCGTTGCGCTATCTCCACTCGCTCTTCACGCTCGAGGGAACATCCGTCTCCCACTGGGTCTGGAACCGGCGGCTGGAGTGCAGCTATGACATGCTGCTCAACAGCAACCATGACGCGCACACGCTGACGGAGATTGCCTATCGGGTCGGCTTCAACAGCTCGTCCCATTTCAGCACCGCGTTCCGCCGCAAGTTCGGCGTAAGGCCGTCCGACGTGAAGCGTGGGAATTCGGTATGATCGGCGGTGGCGGAAAGGCGATAGCGGCTGCGCCATCTAATCCCCTCCCCCCTTGCGGGGGAGGGGATAGTGAAGGCCTCACCCCTCGGCGCGCGCCGCCGTCGCCGTCACCGGTCGCTTCGCCGGCTGGAACAGCACCAGCCCCAGGCCCGACAGCACGCAGACCAGCGCGACCACGACGTCGATGCCGATCGCCTCGCCGGTGAGCAGGCTGCTGCTGGCGACGCCGACGATGGGAATGGCGAGAACGCTGATCGAGGCGAGCTGCGCTGGGAAGGTGGCGACCACCTTGAAGTAGGCCCACTGGCAGAACAGCATCGCGACCAGGACGGTGTAGGCCAGCCCCAGCCAGCCGGGCAGATCCACAGTGGCGAAATCATAGCCGCGCTCGAAGATCAGCATGCCGATCGCGATCGGAATGCCGCCCAGAAGGACCTGCCAGCCCGTGACGACCACGGTCGGCATCGACCAGCGCCAATATTTGACCCCGACCGTTCCCGCGGCCCAGCAGATCGCGGCGCCGATCATGAGCGGGACGCCATAGGGCGAGGCCACGACGCTCTCCCATTCGGGAAGGATCAAGGCCGCGATGCCGGCGAGCCCCAGCCCCAGCCCCATCAGATTGCGCCGCGTCGGGCGCTCGCTTAAGACCGGCCAGGCGATGAGCCCGGCCCAGAGCGGCATGGTGAAGGCGACGATCGAGGCTCGCCCCGCCAGCATCAATTGCAGCCCCGCGGCCGAAAGCAGATGCCAGGCGGTGATGTTGAAGAAGCTGCAGATCAGGAGCGGCCGGAGCTCGCGCCGGGGAATCCGGAGCGAGGCGCCGCTGGCGGCCGCAATCGCGAGCAGGCCCGCGCCGCCCAGCACCAGGCAGAGGGTGCGGAAGGTCCAGATCGGAATCTCGGCGAGGGCGATATGCATCGCCGGCCAGTTGGCGCCCCAGCACAGCGTCAAGGGCACCAGGATCAGCATGCCGTTGCGCCGGGTGAGCGGTGCGCTCACGTCGAGCTTTCCGGCGGCGCTTTGTCTCCCGCTTTCGCGGTCGCGCCATGGCTATGGCCGGAGGCAGCGCCCTGCGCCTGGGCGGGCGATTGCGTCATGCGGCGCTGCTTCAGCTCTTCCAGCATGCGGTGGCGCTCGGCCGGCGGCGTGATCATCCACTCGCGGATCTCGTCGATGTTGCGAAAGCAGCCGATGCACCAGCCGGTGCGGTCGTCGATGCGGCAGATGCCGATGCAGGGGCTCGCGGGCCCTTCGGCCAGCGCCTTCAGCCGTTCGGCACGGCGGCGCTCGCGATCGAGGATGCGGCGGGCCCGAAGGTCATCCATGGCGCTGGCGCCTTCCGCTCACGCTTCGGCGCGGATTTCGGCGCCGCTTTGGCCGACCAGCCGTTCATAGACCACGGGGTCGGTATCGCCTTCGCTGCCGATGATGAGGACGCAGGAGAGCGCCCCCAGCGACAAGGTCTGCGCCGTCTTCGGATCGTTGGCGGCCGCGAACAGGCCCGCCAGGCCGCCGACGCCGGACTCGCCGCCGACGGTCGGCGGATCGCCGCCGACTCCTTCGGCGAGTGCCCGCATCGCCGAGATCGCCGCGTCGTCGGGCACGGTCATGAAGGCATTGGCGCCGAGATCGAGGATCTCCCAGGCCAGGAGCGACACCTCGCCGGCGGCCAGCCCGGCCATGATCGTGTCGAGGTCGCCCTCGATCTTGGTCGGCTTGCCGTTGGCGGCACTCTGGAACAGGCAGTCGGCCGCGTCGGGCTCGACCACCACCACCTGCGGCCGCTCGCCGCCGAGCTTCTGCCACAGCAGCGCGGTCGTCGCGGCGGCGAGGCCGCCGACGCCGCCCTGGATGAAGAGATGCGTCGGCCGCGCTTCCGCCGGAAGCTCGTCGAGCGTCTCGATGCCGATCAGGCCATAGCCTTCCATCACCGTCCGCGGCACATCCTTGTAGCCCTCATAGGAGGTGTCGGAGACGATGGTCCAGCCATGGGTCTTGGCGTCGGCCGCCACCCGATGAACCGAATCGTCGTAATTGCCCTCGATCCGCCGCACCTCGGCGCCGTAATGCGCGATCGCCTCGCAGCGGCCCTCGCTCACCTCGGCATGGATATAGACGATGCAGCGGCAGCCGAAGAGCTGGGCGCCCCAAGCGACCGAGCGGCCATGATTGCCGTCGGTCGCGGTCGCGACGGTGATGGCGCCGACGATGTCCTTGTGGGCACCGGCCATCAGCTCGGCGGAGCTCGGCTCCTTGCCGGTCGCTTCTTTCACCGCCGCGGCCAGGACGCGATAGACCGCATAGGCGCCGCCCAGCGCCTTGAAGCTGCCGAGCCCGAAACGCGAGCTCTCGTCCTTGTACCAGATGGCGCGCAGGCCCAGTGCTGCGGCCAGTCCCGGCAGAGGCAGCAGGTTGGTCTGCCGATAGCCGGGCCATCCGCGAATCTCCTGCGCCGCCGCTCGGAAGCCCGCCGGATCGAGGATCGGCAGCAGCGAGGCGGGGTAGGGAGCTTCGGTGGGAAGGGCTCGCGGGTTCAATTCCACGCGATGGGCGAAAGCGTCCAGTTTCCAGTGACTCATGGTCGCGTCTAATATCACAGTCACGGGGTCGGGAAAACCATCCGCGCCGCGCTCGAAAGGCAAAAGGCCCATGCAGGCAAAGGATATGGTGCGACGGGTCCGGCTCGTCACCGGCCTGACGCTCTTTGCCTATCTCACGACCCATTACCTCAATCATGCGGCCGGGCTGATCTCGCTCGATGCGATGGAGGCGGGCCGGGGCCTGTTCCTGCTGCTCTGGCGCAACTGGCCGATGACCCTGCTGCTCTATGCGGCGATCTTCATCCATCAGGGCCTGGCCTATTGGGCGATCTATCAGCGCCGGTCGCTGCGCATGGCGCCCTGGGAGGCGGCCCAGCTGCTGCTGGGGCTCGCCGTGCCGCCCTTGATCGTCACCCATGTGATCGGCACGCGGCTGGCCGAGGCCCTTTACGGCACCAACGACAATTACGCCTACCAGCTGCTCGTGACCTGGCTCTGGCAGCCGAGCGACGGGGTAAAGCAGGCGCTGGTCACGGCTATCGCCTGGGCGCATGGCTGTATCGGTCTTTATTTCTGGCTGCGGCTCAAGCCCTGGTTCCCGAGGGGCGCGGCCTATCTCTTCGCGGTGGGGCTCCTGCTGCCGGTGCTGGCGCTGCTGGGATTCGTGGAAGGCGGGCGCGAGGTGGCGCGGCTGGCCGAGGATCCGGACTCGATGGCGGCGGCGAACGCCATCATCCATTTCCCGACGCCCGAGCAGGTCGCCCATCTCTACGGCATTCGCAACGGCCTGCTGTGGCTCTTCGCCGGTCTTCTGCTGGCCACGCTGGTCGCGCGCTGGTTCCGGGCCTGGTTCATCCGCCATCGCGCGATCCAGGTGACCTATCCCGACGGGCGCAAGGTGGAGATCCAGCCGGGCACCAGCGTGCTCGAGGCCAGCCGGATCGGCGGCATCCCCCATGCCAGCGTCTGCGGCGGGCGCGGGCGCTGCTCGACCTGCCGGGTGCGGATTCTCGCGAGCGATGGCGCGCTGCCCGAGCCCGGGCCCGAAGAGCGCCGCGTGCTCGATCGCGTGGCGGCGGGACCCGGCATCCGGCTCGCCTGCCAGTTGCGGCCGCGCGTGAACGTCTCGGTCCTGCCGATGCTGCCGCCCACCGCCAGCCCGCGCGATTCCCATGCGCGTCCGGGCTATCTCCAGGGCCATGAGGAGGAGATCGCGATCCTGTTCGCGGATCTGCGCGCCTTCACCCGCTTCGCCGAGCGCAAGCTGCCCTACGACGTGGTGTTCCTGCTCAACCGCTATTTCCGTGCCATGGGCACGGCGGTCGAGCAGGCCGGCGGCCATCTCGACAAATTCATCGGCGACGGCGTGATGGCGCTGTTCGGGGTTGGCAGCAATCCCGAGGAAGGCTGCCGTCTCTCGCTCGAGGCGGCCCGGCGCATGGCGGTCAATCTCGACGAGGTCAATCGCGTGCTCGAGCATGACCTGCCCGAGCCGCTGCGCATCGGGATCGGCATCCATGTGGGCCCGGCGATCGTCGGCGAGATGGGCTATGGCCGCGCCACCTCGATGACCGCCATCGGCGATTCGGTCAACACGGCAAGCCGGCTCGAAGGTCTGACGAAGGAGTTCGCCTGCCAGCTGGTGATCTCGGCCTCGGTCGCGGAGCTGGCCGGCCTCGAACTACCCGACGCGGCGCCCCATGAGATCGCCGTGCGCGGCCGCACCCAGCCGCTGCGCGTGCTCGCGATCGCCGACGCGCGGACCCTGCCGCCCTTCACCGGCCTGACGGAAAAGGTCCTGCGCCAGCGCGTCCGCGCCGGCGCGATACCGACGGGGTGAGGGGAAGGCGGATAGTTCGGCGTGCGCGCTTCTAACAAAAAAAGGTCGTGTTTTTCGCGTCATGCCGGCCTTCGAGCGTGTGAAAGAATCGAGCGAAGCATAGAAGCTCCAAGCCCCCTCCCCTTGCGGGAGGGGGTAGGGGGAGGGGTGATGCCGGACGAGGTCATTTTAGAAGGTGTCGAGCCAGGTCTGCTCATGTTCGTTCGTTGCCAGCTCAGCCCAAGCCTGTTGCTTTCAGAGCGTTGCTTGATCGTAAGTGTGATCGGCATCGCGCCCGTGTCACCCCTCCCCCTACCCCCTCCCGCAAGGGGAGGGGGCGAGAGTATTTCTGACGCCCTCTTACGGCATCATTCGATTTCTTCACACGCTCCTTCGCCGGGGTGACAAGCGAGTGGACGGCGCCGCGATCAGCCCTGGATCGACAGCTTGTAGGCGTCGATCTTCGCCTTGAGCTGGTTGTACTCGTCGCAATTCACGCAGGCGTCCTGCAGCACGGTGAGCCGCTCTTCCGCGCCCGAGAGATTCTTCATATCGAGCAGCAACTCGCCGGCATTCCGGTTGGCGAGCAGATGCTGGGGCTTCATGCCGATGACCTTCTTGTAGTAGCTCATCGCCTTCCCCAGCTGGTTCTCCTTCTGATAGCAGTAGCCCAGCTGGGTCAGCGCATCCGCGTCGACCGGATCCATCGCGATCAGCTTGTTGAGGATCAGCATCGCGCCGTCATAGTCGCCGGTCTGGATGCGGGCGAGCGCCTCGTTGTACTGCTCGTTCCGCGGCGTGATGGTCTCGTTGAGCGAGGAGCCGAGCGTCCCGGTGTTCGGCTTCGCATAGGGATTCGACAGATTGAGACCGGGCGCGTTCGGGTCTTGCGCCTGGGCCGACAGAGGCAAGAGGAGGCTGGCGCCCAGCAGGAGGCCGGCGCAGAGGGCGAGGCGAACAAAGGCAAGCATCAGGGCACGCTCGATTCAAAGTGACCGGTGGCTCAACTCTGCTGCTTCGCCCTATAGTCCGCAATCTTTTCCTTAAGTTCCGAGAATTCCTCGCAATTTCCACAGGCTTTCTGCAGCACGGCGAGCCGCTCCTCGGCCTTGGGCAGGTCTTTCATGGTGAGGTAGAGCTCGCCCAGATACTCGTTGGCCCCGACATGCTCGGGCTGGATGGCCAGGGCCTGAAGATAGTAGTTCAGGGCCCGTTGCTCGTGGCCCAGCTCGCGATGGCTGTAGCCCAGCTCGTTGAGCGCGTCGGTATCCGCGGGGTTCTTCGCCACCAGCCATTCCAGGATCGGGATGGCGTCGCGGTAGCGCTCCCGGTCGATGAGGTTCTTGGCCGCGGCGTAATCGTCCTGGACGACGCTGGGCGTGGGCGAGGTCGCGGCCGAATGGTCGGTGTTCCCGCCGGCGGCCCCGGCGCTGATCGAGGCCAGGGCCGTGGCGGAAGCGAGAACCGGGGCGGCCAGGAAGGCCATGCGAAGAAATCTGCGCATCGGTTCACCCCTCTTTCGGATCAAGGGCGCCGGCCGCGGGGGCGGCCGCGCCCGGCTCTGCAGCCGGGATCAGCTCTGCTGCTTCGCCTTGTAGTCTGCGATCTTCTCCTTCAGCTCGGTGTACTGCTCGCAATTCGTGCAGGCCTTCTCCAGAACGGCGAGGCGTTCCTCGGCGTGGGGCAGGTCCTTCATCTCGAGATAGAGTTCGCCCAGATATTCGTTGGCGCCGAGATGATTGGGCTCGGTCGAGAGCGCCTTGAGATAGTAGGTCAGCGCTTTCTGCTGATGGCCGAGCTTGCGATGGCTGAAGCCAAGCTCGTTGAGCGCATCGGCGTCGGCCGGGTTCTTCGCCACCAGTTGATCGAGGATCGGGATCGCATCCCGATAGTTGCCCTCGTCGACCAGTTTCTTCGCCGTCACATAATCGGCGGTGACGGCGGGGGAAGTGCTCGAGCTGTCGCTCGAGCTGCCCATCGACCAGCCGGACGGCGCGGGCAGCGCGATGGCGAGGCCGACCGCGAGCCCGAGCACGGGGCCAGCCGCCAGCGCGATACGAGTGAATTTGTGCATCGAAGAGTCTCCCTTGTCGTGACGCGATCCAGTCCAGGTGGGGTGGATTAGCGCCCATTATAATGGGGAAGCGGGGGGCGCGCGCGGCGACGGCCCTGTCTCACGGGCATGTGATGGCCGGTGATCGGGCGTGGGAAGCCGGATTTCTGTGACAACTGCAGTGGGTTCGTACAAACCTGCTGGGTAGGAGGCCAGTCTCACGCCTCGTCCAGCATCGCCAGCAGCGTCTCGGCCGAGCCTGCATCCAGCACGATCCGCGCCGTGCGGTGATCGAAGCCGGCCCGGGCCAGCGCCGCCAGCTCCTTGCTTGCCAGCGCTTTCAGCTCTTCCCGGCTGCGACGCTTCGGCGTCCGGTAGGGACCGAGGCGCCGCCGCTTCGCGAAGGCGATGGCGGCGCCCAGCTCGGACCGGGCCCGGCTTCCCGGCAATGCCTCGATGGCGTCGCGGATCAGGGGCGAGGCGACACCGTCGGCGGAGAGCTTGGCCTCGATCCAGCGGCGCGAACGGCCCTGCCGCGTCAGGCTCTCGGCCCGGGTCGAGGCGTAGCGCCCGTCTTCGAGCAGGCCTTTCGCGGTCAGCTTGGCGATCACCTCGGCGATAGTCTTGCGCGCTGCGTCGAGGACATTGCGGTCGGCGGAGCGCCGCCGCACGCGGCGCTCCAGCACCCGCCGCAACCGGGTGGTCGAGGCGGCATAGCGCGCGAGATAGTCGAGCGCCGCCTCCAGCAGGGCCGCTTCCGTCATCGCTTCCGTCGGGGCTTCGGATGCCTCGGCTTCGGTGGAATCGCTGGAGGAGGACAAGGGCATCTCGCGGCCGGCCGGAGGGGACAGCCCGCCAGCATCGCATGGGACGGCGCCGGCGGCAGCAGACCTTCTGGTGCTGGGAATACCCTTTTCGATCCAGGGGTTTAGGCGAGGCCCGGAGGCGTCCACCCATGCAGGAATCCCGGGGCGGTCCTGCCGTGCCGAGGCTTGCTCCGGCACCGGCCGGGGCCTACCTTCCCGCACCCTTCATTGATCCTCGTCCATGACCCCTCCCGCGACGTCATCCGCATCTTCGTCCGCCCGTCCCGCCCCCGACGTCCGTCGCTTCGGCCCGGTCAATTGGGTCGGCCTCTGGACGCTCTATCTCAAGGAGGTGCGCCGCTTCGCGAAGGTCGCGACCCAGACGATCCTGGCGCCGCTGGTCACGACCCTGCTGTTCTTCGCGATCTTCACCCTGGCGCTCGGCCGCGCGGTCCAGAATGTGGGCGGCGTTTCCTTCCCGGAATTTCTCGGGCCTGGCCTCATCATGATGGCGATGGTACAGAACGCCTTCGCCAACACCTCCTCCTCGCTGGTGATCGCCAAGATCCAGGGCAACATCGTCGATCTGGTGATGCCGCCCTTGAGCCCGGGCGAGCTCACCTTCGCGCTCGCCGCGGGCGGGCTCACGCGCGGGATCGCGGTCGGGATCACGGTCGGGATCGTGATCGCGCTGCTGGTGCCGGTGCATGTCCACGACCTGTTCTTCGTGCTGTTCCATGCCGTGGCGGCCTGCCTGATGCTGTCGCTCCTGGGCATCCTCGGCGGGCTCTGGTCGGAGAAGTTCGACCATATCGCGGCCGTGACCAATTTCGTGATCACGCCGCTCTCCTTCCTCTCGGGTGCCTTCTATTCGGCGGAGCGGCTGCCGGGCATCTGGCACACGGTCGCGCATTTCAATCCGTTCTTCTACATGATCGACGGATTCCGCTACGGATTCATCGGCCATGCCGACGGGTCGCTGACCGCGGGCCTGATCGTGCTGACGCTCGCCAATGTCGGGCTCTATGCCCTGATCCACCGGCTGTTCTCGATCGGCTACAAGCTGCGGCCATGACCAAGTCGGCGGGCGTTCGGATCGCGGCGCCCCGGGCCCGGCATTTCGGCCGGGTCAACTGGCTGGGACTCTGGTCGCTGCATCAGCGCGAGTTCGGCCGTTTCGCCAAGGGCTATATCGACAATCTGCTCGGGCCGGTGGTCACCAGCCTGCTGTTCTTCGCGGTGTTCCGGCTGGCGCTGGGCGGGCAGAGCTGGAATGTCCCCGGCATCTCGCTCGCCGACTTCGTGGCGCCGGCGCTGATCATGATGGCCGTGGCCGAGCGCGCGCTCTCCTCGACCTCGGCCTCGATCCTCTATGACAAGCATACCGGCGCGCTCTCCGACGTGCTGATGCCGCCCTTGTCGGCGCTGGAACGGGTGTTGGGCTACGCCTTCGCCGCCACCAGCTCCGGGCTCGTGATCGGCTTCGTGGTGGCGCTCTGCCTGGCGCCTTTCGCGCATTACGCGCTCACCGGCCTGCCGGCGATCCTGTTCTTCGCGGTCGGCGGCGGGCTGCTGTTCGGGTTCCTCGGCGTGCTGGTGGGCATGTGGTCGACGCGCTGGGATCACTACACGGCGGCCCATACCTTCGTCTTCATCCCGACCTCGTTCTTCTCGGGCATGTTCCTGCCGGTGGCCGTGCTGCCGGAGATCGGGCAGAGGCTGGTGGCGCTCAATCCGTTCTATTACGCGCTCGACGGCGTGCGCGGCGGCCTCACCGGCTGGCGCGAGAGCGATCCGATCCTGGGCGCGGCGGTGCTGATCGGCTGCAATCTCGTGATCGGCGCCATCGTCTGGCGCCTGATGGCGCGCGGATATCGCGTCAAGCCGTAGCGCCCGCGTGCCTCAGGGCTTCAGCGCCCGGCGGCCCTTCTTCGCCTTCCGCACCATCTTGCGGATCGCCCTGGCGAGCTCGGGATCGCAGGGCGGCGGCTTCAGGTCGATGCCATCGCCCAGGCCCTTGGCGATGATCTCGAGGCCCCGGATGCGCGCCCACCATTTGAAGTCGCTCGCCACCAGATTCCAGGGCGCATGCCGGCTCGAGGTCTTCTCGAACATCTCGCCGGTCGCGGCGATATAGGCGTCCCACCGGCTGCGATTGCGCAGGTCGTCGGGGGTCAGCTTCCAGCGCTTGTAGGAGGTCTCCATCCGCTCCTCGAAGCGGCGGAGCTGCTCCTCGGGCGAGATATGGAGGAAGATCTTGATCACGCGGATCCCGTCGTCGACCAGCATCCGCTCGAACTCGACGATTTCCCGATAGGCGCGCTTCCACACCGGGGGCTCGATCAGCTTCTCGACTCGTTCGACCCGCACGCGGCCGTACCAGGAACGGTCGAACACGGCGAGCTCGCCGTGGTCGGGCATGCGGCGCCAGAAACGCTCCAGGTAATGCTCGTTCTGCTCGATCGCGTTCGGCGCGGCGATGGGCCAGATATAGCAGTAGCGGGGATCGAGCCGGGCGGAGAGGCGGCGGACCAGGCTGCCCTTGCCGGCGGCGTCGGCGCCCTCGAGAACGACGATCCCGCGCCGGCCCTGGCGCAGATAGGCCTGCTGGATCTGGAGCAGGGTGGTCTGGACCGCCTTGAGCTTGTCGTCATAGGTCTCCTCGTCGGGCAGCTTGCGGCTGAGATCGGCCTTGGCGAGGTCGGGGATCGGCATGGGAGGACCTTCCGGAAGGGGAACGAGATCGACCAAGCGGTGGCGGCCATGTCGGCCGCCTAGAAGGCTGAGCCACCACGCGAATTTGCGCAAGACAGGGTTGCATCACGGGCCCGGCCCCTTCGGTTGACAGGCCGGGGGCCCCCGCCCGATAGTCTCAACCCTTCCGCCCTTCCCGCCGGAAAATCCCGGAAAGCCTTGATGGGGCTGCCCGTTGCCGGGTCTGCCCCAGCCGGGGACGCGTTTTGCTTCGGTCGGGGCGGGCCGATAGAAAGCGATCTGTTCCTTGGGGGCCCCGTCGGGGCCCGGGTTTTGTCAGAAAAAGGAGGCCACATCCAATGTCCGCGTCGTCTGCCTCTGCGTTGTTGCCGGTTTATGCGCGCGCCGATCTCGCTTTCGAGCGGGGCGAGGGCGCCTACCTGTTCGGCAACGACGGGCGACGTTACTTGGATTTCGCCTCGGGCATCGCGGTCACGGCGTTGGGCCATGCCCATCCGCATCTGGTGAGGGCGCTGAAGGATCAGGCCGAGAAGGTCTGGCACACCTCGAATCTGTATCGGATTCCCGAGGGCGAAAGGCTGGCCGACCGGCTGGCGGCGGCGAGCTTCGCCGACCGCGTCTTCTTCACCAATTCGGGCGCCGAGGCGATCGAATGCGGCATCAAGATGAGCCGCAAATGGCAGGATGATTTCGGCGATCCCAAGCGCTATCGCATCATCGCGACCGAGGGCGCCTTCCATGGCCGCACGCTGGCGACGATCGCGGCCGGCGGCCAGGAGAAGCACCTCAAGGGCTTCGCGCCCACGGTCGAAGGCTTCGATCATGTCGCCTATGGCAATCTGAACGAGCTGCGCAATGCGATCGGGCCGGAGACGGCCGCGGTTCTGGTCGAGCCGGTGCAGGGCGAGGGCGGCATGCGCGCGGCCTCGATCGAATATCTGAAGGGCTTGCGCCAGGTCTGCGACGAGTTCGGCCTGCTGCTGTTCTTCGACGAGGTCCAGTGCGGCATGGGCCGGACCGGCAAGCTCTTCGCTCATGAATGGGCGGGGGTGACGCCGGACATCGTGGCCACGGCCAAGGGCATCGGCGGCGGCTTCCCGATGGGCGCCTGTCTTGCCACGGAGAAAGTGGCCGCGGCCATGACACCCGGGAGCCATGGCTCGACCTTCGGCGGCAATCCGCTCGGCATGGCGGTCGGCAATGCCGTGCTCGACATCATGCTGGCGGACGGATTCCTGCCCCATGTCGAGGCGATGGGCGCGCTGCTGCAGAAGCGTGTCGCGGCGCTGGTGGCGAAATATCCGAAGGTCTTCGAGGAGGTGCGCGGCAAGGGCCTGATGCTGGGCCTGAAATGCCGCGTGCCCAATACCGACATGCAGACCAGGCTGCGCGAGGCGGGGCTGCTGACGGTCGGTGCCGGCGACAATGTGGTCCGCCTGCTGCCGCCGCTGATCATCGAGGAACGCCATATCGACGAGGCCTTGGCTGTCCTCGACAAGGTGGCCAAAGCCTGGCCGGAGAACTGAGCCATGACCTCCTCTTCGGCCGCGGCCCCGCGGCATTTCCTCGATCTGGACAAGCTCGACACCGCGACGCTCCGGCGCATCCTCGATGCCGGCCATGCTTGCAAGAAGGGCCAGGTTCCGGGCGGCAAGGAGAAGCCGCTCGCGGGCAAGTCGCTGGCCCTGATCTTCGAGAAGCCCTCGACGCGCACCCGCGTCTCCTTCGAGCTCGGCATCAAGGAGCTGGGCGGCGAGGCGGTGGTGCTGGAGCGCGACAGCATGCAGCTCGGCCGCGGCGAGACCGTGGCCGACACCGCGCGCGTGCTCTCGCGCTATGTCGATTGCATCATGGTGCGCACCACCAAGGAGGAGAAGCTCCTGGAGCTGGCGGAGAACGCGACGGTGCCGGTCATCAACGGCCTCACCGACCGCACCCATCCCTGCCAGCTCATGGCCGACGTGATGACCTTCGAGGAGCATCGCGGTCCGATCGCCGGCAAGCGCATCGCCTGGATCGGCGACGGCAACAACATGGCGACCTCCTGGACCCATGCGGCCGTGCGCTTCGGCTTCGAGCTCCGCATCGCCTGTCCGCCGCAGCTCATGCCGCCGGGCCAGGTGCTGGGCTGGGCCAAGGCCGAGAAAGGCCAGGTCCATGTCACCACCGATCCCAAGGAAGCGGTCAAGGATGCCGATTGCATCGTGACCGACGTCTGGGTGTCGATGGGAGACACCGACGCGATGGGACGCCATGTGATGCTGGCCCCCTATCAGGTGACCGAGACGGTGATGGGCATGGCCAGGCCCGGCGCCATCTTCATGCATTGCCTGCCCGCCCATCGCGGTGAGGAGGTGACGGCCGGCGTCATCGACGGGGCAAACTCCGTCGTCTGGGACGAGGCCGAGAATCGCCTCCACGCCCAGAAGGGGATCCTGCTCTGGTCCCTGGGCGTCATCTGATCCGAGTCCTGAGTCGAGAACCGAGAGACGTGAGCGCAATTCCCGATATCGCCGACGATCGCGTCCTTCCGTTCCAGATCGAAGCCAGCGCGCTGCGCGGCCGGATCCTGCGCATGGGGCCGCTGCTGGACGAGGTCCTGCGGCACCATGCCTATCCGAAACCGGTGGCCGAGCGGCTGGCGGAGATGCTGGCGCTGGCGGCGCTCCTCTCGGGCGCGCTCAAGTTCGAGGGCGTCTTCACGCTCCAGATCAAGGGCGACGGGCCGGTCAAGCTGATGGTCGCCGACGTCACCAGCGCCGGCCATATGCGGGGCTATGCGCAGTTCGATGCCGGGGCCGTGGCAGCGCTGGCGTCGGGGCCGACGCCCTCGGTGCCGAAGCTCTTCGGTGCCGGGTATCTGGCGCTCACCGTCGATCAGGGCGTCCATACCGAGCGCTATCAGGGAATCGTCGAGCTGACGGGATCGACCCTCGCCGAATGCGTCCATGGCTATTTCCGCCAGTCCGAACAGCTCGAGGCGGCGGTCATGGTGGCGGCCCGCGCCCCCGCCGACGGGGGCAACCAGGGCTGGCGCGCCGGCGCTCTCATGTTGCAGCGCCTGCCCACCAGCGGCACCGAGATGGCGCTCGACGATGCCGACGAGGCCTGGCGCCGCGCGCTCATCCTGATGTCGAGCTGCAGCCCGGCCGAGCTGACGTCGACCGCGCTCGCTTCCGAAGACGTTCTCTTCCGCCTGTTCCATGAGGATGGCGTGCGGGTGTTCCGCGACCATCCGCTCGAGGCCAGATGCCGCTGCTCGCGCGAGCGTGTGGTACGCGTGCTCGAGGCCCTGCCGCGCCAGGACCTCGACGAGATGAAGGTCGAAGGCGAGGTCGTGGTGACCTGCGAGTTCTGCAGCCGGGTCTATCGCTTCGACGACACCGAGATCGCGGCGCTGATCAAGGGCTGAGACGGGTTGCAATCGATCGGGCTTCGGAGGCCTTGATGAAGCGGTTCTCGACGCAGCGGTTTCTGGGTGTGGTTCTCGTTCTCGCTGGCGGCCTGCTCGCCGCCTGCGACACGCCGCCCCACCGCGATCCCTTTCCGCAGCTGACCTATGCGCATCTGGGACCGATCAATCTGGACGTGGCGCAGATCGCGATCGTCGACGCCTATCAGCCGCCCATGGCCGACCCGCATGTCGAGCAGGATTTCCCGACGCCGCCGGCAGCGGCCGCGCGGCAATGGGCGCAAGACCGGCTGAAGGCGGTCGGCAGCGACGGGGTCGCGAAATACACCATCACCGACGGATCGGCGATCGACGTGCCGCTCCCGCGCACCACCGGCCTCGACGGCATGATCACGCAGGACCAGTCGGACCGCTATGACGTGACCGTCACGGTCCGGCTCGACCTCGAGAACCGCATGGGCAATCACCGTGGCTCGATCACCGCCACCGCCAAGCGCAGCGAGACCGCCGCCGAGGACATGACGCTCAACGAGCGCGAGAAGCTCTGGTTCGAGATGACCGACCAGCTGATGAAGCAGCTCAATGCCGAGCTGGAGAAGCAGATCGGGAGGAATTTGAAGGATTTCGTGCGGTAGGAGGACCCCTCCCCTACCCCCTCCCGCAAGGGGAGGGAGCGTGAGTGTTTTTCACCGCTCCCGCATTCTCTTCGCTGCTTTCGCACCACCGCTCCGGTGAATCACGAATTGAACCAGCCCCCTCTCCTTGCAGGGCTGTCCGGGGAAACTCATGCATAACAGAACGCCATCTGGTTGGCTGGGACTTTGGGAGATGGCTTGCTTGGATTGACGGGCGGCGGGCGATCGATACGGTGGAAGGTTTTCCTGGTAAAGAGCGACTGGCCGACGAGTTCGGCCAGTCGCAGGAGGGGGATTTTCACGCTGTGGAGGCGCGCGCCGATGCGCAGGAGCAGATAGGCGATCATGGCGGCGAGGACCTGCAGCCGGATGGCATTTTCGTTGTTGCCAAGGAACTTGCGAATATCGAGATGCTGCTTGATCCAGCGGAACAGCAGCTCGATCTGCCACCGGGTCTTGTAGAGGGTGGCGATTTCCACGGCCGAGCGGGTCATATCGTTGGTGATGAGGGTGATGACGCCGCCTTTTTCGCGCCGGACCCGGATCCGACGCAGCCGGATCGCCAGCTTGGAATCGCCCTTACTGACGAGGCGGACCTCGGCGTCGTCGATGATCCTGAAGCCGTCGCCGACAATCTTCCGGAGCTTGCGCCGCTTGGTGGCGCGCAAGCGCATGTTGGACTTCGCGCGCGTGACGAAGACCGCCTCGGCGGCGTCGATCTGGCACCACCAACTGTAGCGACAATAGCCTTTGTCGAAGACATAGGTGGCTCCGGCCTCGATCGGCACGCGCCGGCCCACCTCGATGTCGTTGATGGTGGCCGGCGTGACCTCGACCGAGCAGGGGCGATCGGCCTTGGGATCGTAGACGACATGCATCTTCATGCCGCGGATCCGGCCGTTCCAGTCCGCCCAGGCGCAGACCTTGCCCAGCGGAATCGGCGAGGCGTCGATCAAACGCAGCATCTCGTTCCCTTCCTGGCGAGCCAGCCGATCCACCTCCTGGGAAAGCGTGCCAAACAGCCCCGCAAACACACTCACTGGACGGCGCGCATTGGCATCCGACAAGGTCGAACGAACCAGCTTCCCGACCCCCAGATGGTAGTGATGCTGGGAGTTGGCGTTGAAACCCGCCTCCACCCCCCGCAGGCTCTTGGCGTGGCTGAGCTGGGCGTAGATCAGCGCCACCAGATGATCCCAGCTCTTGAAGGATTTGTCGTAGGCATCGCCGTCGTGGCGCTCCACCAGCGTGCGGAATTGACGCCGATCGATGGGTTTCAGCAGGCTCACGAAGATGCTACCCATGTACTGCATGCCCGGTTCCCTTTCTGAGTCTCGACAACCAGAAAGTACCCGGAAAACCTCCGGAAAACCGGGCATGCGCCCGCGACCTATCGACTCATTCCCCGGACAGCCCTGCTCTCCTTGCGGGGAGGGGGTAGGGGGAGGGGTTGTTTCAGAATGGAGTGGCAATATCGATTGTGGGTCGCGATCGAAGCTTTGAAGTAGAGCGAAGCGATCACGTCGACTTGGAGGGGCCGCCGCTCGGTGTTGGCTACCCCCGCCAATAGGTCCGGCTGAGCAGCACGAGGACCGTGAGGAGCTCGAGGCGGCCGAGCATCATGGCGAGAGACAGCAGCCACTTGGCGCCGTCATGAAGGCTCGCATAGTTGCCGATGGGCCCGATCTCGGGGGTCAGGCCGGGCCCGACATTGGCGATCGCCTGGGCGACGGCGCTCATCGCTGCCACCAGATCCATTCCGAACGCGCTGACCGCGATCGAGATCGCGGCAAACGTGGCGATATAGAACACGATGAAGCTCAGGACGGAACGCACCACTTCATCGCTGATGGGTAAACCGTTATAGAATGGCAGCGTCACCCGATGAGGGTGGATCATGTGCGCGATCTGCGAACGCGCCACCGCACCGACCACACAGATGCGGAAGAACTTGATGCCGCCCGCTGTCGATCCCGTGCAGGCGCCGAGGAACAGCAGCACCATGAACATGACCATCGGCATCGAGCCCCAGACGAGATAGTCCTCCGAGGCGAATCCCGTCGTGGTGATGATGGAAACGACGTTGAAGCTGGAGCTGCGCAAGGAGTCTCCGAACGCCCTCCCGTTGACCTCCCACTGCCAGAAGGTCATGCCGGCGGCGAAGAGCAGGACGCAAAGCAGGTACCAGCGCGTCTGGTCGTCATGCCAGAGCCAGGTAAGATCGCCGCGTGCAGCCCGCGCCAGCAGCACGAACGTCATGCCGGCGATCAGCATGAAGAAGGTGAGTATCCATTCGACGGCGGGGCTGTGGAAGTATCCGACCGATGCGTCGTGGGTCGAAAAACCGCCCGTCGCCAGCGTGGCCATCGCATGGCAGACCGCGTCGAAAGCCGGCATGCCGGCGATCACGAGCGCAACTGCGCAGATCGTGGTGAGAGTCACATAGACCGAGATCAGTACGCTCGAGACCTGGCTGACCCGCGGACGGATTTTTTCAGATTTGTCCGAAGATTCCATGCGGAAGAGCTGCATCCCGCCCACCCGGAGGATCGGGAATATCGTGACCGCGATGACGATGATGCCGATGCCCCCGACCCAATGCAGCAGGGCGCGCCAGAGCAGCACGCCCATGGGCCGGCCGTCCAGATTGGGCAGGACGGAGGCCCCGGTCGTGGTCAGTCCCGACATGCTCTCGAAATAGGCATCGGTGAAATCGAGTCCTGCCCGCGTCAGCATGAGCGGGAGCGTCGCGAAGCCTGCCAGTACGATCCAGCTGACGGTCACCAGCAGAAAGCCCTCGCGGGCCCGGAGCTGCGGCGGTTCGGCTTGACGAAATCCCAGCACCATCGCGGCGCCGGCGACGCCCGTCGAGATCGCCGACAGTGAGAAGGCCCGCCAGTCGGGGTCGCCCGCCAGCGCGTCGATCGCCGCGGGCAGCAGCATGGCGGCGGCGAGCGCCAGCAGCAGGAAGCCGATGATGAAGAACACCGCGCGGAAATCAGGCATGGCGCCCGAGTCGCCCGGTCAATGTCCTGGGCCTGCGTCCCGTCCTGGGATCAGACATTGACCATGGTCGAAGCGGCCGGGTGGCCGATGATGGCGAGGAACTCGCGCCGGGTGCGGGCATCGGTGCGGAACAGCCCCAGCATGCGGCTCGTCACCATGCTCATGCCGGGCTTGTGCACGCCGCGCGTCGTCATGCATTGATGGGCCGCGTCGATCACGACCGCCACGCCCTTGGGCTGCAGCACCTCGTCGATGGTGTTGGCGATCTGGGCCGTCATCTTCTCCTGGATCTGCAGCCGCTTGCTGTAGATGTCGAGCACCCGGGCCAGCTTGCTGATGCCGATGACGCGCTTGTTCGGCAGATAGGCGATGTGGGCGCGCCCGATGATGGGTGCGAGGTGGTGCTCGCAATGCGACTCGAAACGCATGTCGCGCAGGATCACCATCTCGTCATAGCCGCCGGTCTCCTCGAAGGTACGCTGCAGCACCTCGACCGGATCCTCGCCATAGCCGCCGAAGAACTCTTCGTAGGCGCGCGTGACGCGATCGGGCGTGCCGAGCAGCCCTTCGCGCGCCGGATCGTCGCCGGCCCAGCGAATGAGGGTGCGCACCGCCTCCTCCGCTTCTTCGCGCGTCGGCTTCACCGGCAGGGCATTGCCGTTCTTTTTGACCAGGCGCGGACGCGGGCCGCCGGCGCGCTCGGGTTTTGCAGGTGGCTTCCTCATCGCTTTAGATCCTCGTTCGGGTTCATCGGCGGCCCGCCGGCGCCCGCTGGCGCTTCAGGGTGGAGCTCGCCTGGTCAGGTCGTACGGGCCGGGAACCGAATCAGTTCACTCTTTTGGGCAGATGCGGGCTGTCCAGCGAGAAGGCCGGAACGGCCACGTCGAATCGCTCGCCGGTCTCGTTCTCCATCTGGTAGGTCCCGACCATGAATCCAGAGGCGGTCGGCAGCGGCGTACCGCTGGTGTATTCGAAGGATTCGCCGGGCTTGAGCACGGGCTGCTCGCCCACGACTCCGGCCCCGCGAACCTCCTGGACCTTGCCGCGGGCGTCGGTGATGCGCCAATAGCGCGAGCGCAGCTGCACCGTCTCGGGTCCCTGATTCTCGATGCGGATGTGATAGGCCCAGACGAAGCGCTGCTCGTCGGGGGCAGACTGGTCGTCGAGATAGGTCGGTTCGACCGTGATGCGGATCGATCGCGTGCTCTGGCTATACATGGGGACCCTCTGATTCGGACTGCCGTCGGCGACCGGGAACGGCAGCGTCTATGGGCCGTCACTCTGCAGCGCATTCTAGGCGGCAAGCGGGCGATGTCCAGCCAAGCGACCCTTCGCCGCGGCGGCTTATCCCCAATGTTATCGGGGCGATCCCTTCTCACGGCACCCCCGACGATGGGCCCTCGAGGGACATCACGAATCCCCAAAAGAAAGCGGCGCCGGAATTTCTTCCGGCGCCGCGATCTGAGGGTCGAAACCCCGTCGTCGAGATTACTGCTGGATGATGATCTCGGCGCGACGGTTGGCCTGCTCGCGCACGCCATCGGCCGTGGGCACTGCAGGATCGGCTTCGCCGCGGCCGGCCGTCGTGATCTGGTCGGCGGCGATGCCACCGGAGATCAGGGCGTCACGGACCGCGTCGGCACGACGCAGCGACAAGGCCATGTTGTAGTCTTCCGAACCCGACAGGTCGGTGTAACCGGTCACCGAGATCGGCGGCGTGCCGACCTTGTTGGCGTCGGAGATGACCTGCTGGATGACAGTCTGACCATCCGGGCGGATGTTCGACTTGTCGAAGTCGAAGTACACGATGTAGCTGGACGGCATCGCCGGCTCAGCAGCGGCCTGCTCGGCAGCCGGCTTCATCGCCGCTTCGAGTTCCTCGAGAGCGGAGTAGAAGGCATTGCGGCAAGCTGCGATATGGTCGGGCTGATGGTTCTCTTCGGCCTGCTCGATCCAGCAGTCGAAGCGGCCCTGCGCGCGCGCCGCCAGGTCGGGGTGCGAATCACGAGCGCCGGATTCGAGCGCGACCATCAAACGGTTGCGGCCCTCGGCGAGATCGCCAGCCCACTCGGCCGGGATGTCCCAATTGGCCAGTTCTTCGGGCTGCACCACTTCGCCAGCGGCGGCCTTGAGGCCTTTCTGAGCGAAATAGTCCGCATCCGGCCAGTCATACATCTGGTCGGCTTCGAAAGTGACAATCTGCCGGTATTCCTCGGCCAGAGCCTTCGTGAAGGGCGAGCCCGTCGCCTCCACTGCTTTCATGGCTTGAATGTTGGTCGTGCACCCGGCCAACAGGCCCATCAGCGCAACAACCCCCAAGGACTTCAAATTCAACATCTTTTTATCTCCCCAAAACCCGCGGACGGCGTTAGCGCCATACCACGGTAGTGCACCAGCCCCGTGCCCAACCCCCTGGAAGGGCGCCGAACCGGGCTATCCGGCTGTACCACCACTCAAGCGGATACTAGGGTTGGTACGGTAAATTGTCAAAGCCAGTGGGTGAAATTGCTGTCTTTCGAGGCTCTTGTGGCCAATTTACCACAGTCTGTGGTAAAAATGTAGCGAGCCCCTCAGCTATTCTCATCGTGGCCTGGAGACCCGATTGGCCATGTTCCAGGCGCCCATCGGACCGACCTCTATGCGTTTCCCGTCAAGCTGCTTTATCGAGGGTTGTATATCCTACGGTTAGGGGCGGCAGCGCCAGCCTCGGAAACCACTCACGGCCTCCGGGCTATCCCGTCGCCGCGGTCTCCGCCGGGGTAGAACCGGTTTCGCCCGGCCGCTGCTTCTCGCCGATGCTCCGCACAACCGTCGCGGGCAAGGGGCACCTCCCTCTCGGCGATTCTTGTCCGTTTCCACGGCTTTGCCTATAACGTGGGACTCGGAGCCTCGCGGGTGTAGCTCAATGGTAGAGCAGAAGCTTCCCAAGCTTACGACGAGGGTTCGATTCCCTTCACCCGCTCCAATTCCACACAAAATGTTTCCCGAATCAGGCAAGCGTCGCCTCTGATCCAGCCGCTGGACGAGCCTGTTCGCAACGATCGGCTCCCGATCCCGGCGCGTTCTTCCTTCAATGAGCCCCTGGATCGGGTGCGCTGGTGGCGGGAATTTCTGCAGATTCGGCATCGGATCCCGCCGGCTTCTTCTTCGAGAAGCGCTCGCGGATCACGACGAAGAACATCGGAATCAGGAAGATCGCGAGGAAGGTCGCCGTGATCATGCCGCCGATCACACCGGTTCCGATCGCATGCTGGCTGGCGGAGCCCGCGCCGTTGCTGATGGCGAGCGGCAGCACGCCGAGGATGAAGGCCATGGAGGTCATCAGGATCGGCCGCAGCCGCAGGCGCGCCGCTTCCATGGCGGCGTCGACCGCCGTGCGGCCCTGGCGTTGCAGCTCCTTGGCGAACTCGACGATCAGGATGGCGTTCTTCGCCGACAGGCCGACCGTGGTCAGCAGGGCGACCTGGAAATAGACGTCGTTCGACAGGCCCCGGCCCGTCGCCGCCAGCAGCGCGCCGACGATGCCGAGCGGCACCACCATGATGACGGAGAAGGGGATCGACCAGCTCTCATAGAGCGCCGCCAGGCTGAGGAACACGACCAGGATGGAGATGCCGTAGAGCATCGGGGCTTGCGAGCCGGCCTGGCGCTCCTGGAACGAGATGCCGGTCCATTCATGGCCGATGCCGGTCGGCAGTTCGCTCGCGAGCCGCTCCATCTCGTCCATGGCCTCACCTGTGCTGCGGCCGGCCGCGGTGCTGCCCTGGATCTCCACCGAGGAGACGCCGTTATAGCGCTCAAGCTTGGGCGAGCCCGAGCTCCAGCGGCTGGTGGCGAAGGAGGAGAAGGGCACCATCGTTCCGTGGATGTTGCGCACATACCAGCGGTTGACGTCCTCCGGGTTCATCCGGAAGGGCGCATCGGCCTGCACATAGACGCGTTTGATGCGGTTGTCGGTATCGAGGAAGTTGTTGACGTAGGAGGAGGCCCACGCGATCGAGAAGGTCTGGTCGATCGCGGTCAAGGTCACGCCCAGCGCGCTCGCCTTCTCTCGGTCGATCTCGACGCTGAACTGCGGCTGATCGTCCAGGCCGTTCGGGCGCACCAGGGCGAGCACAGGGTCCTTGGCGGCCGCCGCCAGGAGCTGGTTGCGGGCTGCCATCAGCGCGTCATGGCCAAGGCCGGCGATATCCTCGAGCTCGAAATCGAATCCCGCGGCTGTGCCAAGCGCGGGGATCGGCGGTGGATTGATCGGGATCACCACTGCATATTTATAGGCGGCGAAAGCCTGGGCGATGCGCCGGATGAGGGCCTGCACCTTGTCCTTGTCGGCGGCGCGCTGGCCCCAGTCCTTGAGGCGCGCGAAGACGAGGCCGGAATTCTGGCCGCGGCCGGCGAAGCTGAAGCCGGCGACCTCGAATGTCGAGGCGACGATGTCCTTCTCGTGGGTGAAGAGATAGTCGTGAATGTCGTCGAGCACCTTCTGGGTGCGCTCCTGCGTGGTGCCCGGCGGGGTCTGCGCCTGGATCAGCAGGATCCCCTGGTCCTCGTCCGGCAGGAAGGAGGTCGGCAGCCGCAGGAAGAGGAAGGCCACGCCGCCAAGTAGCAGCAGATAGATGAAGAGCCAGCGCAGGGGGCGCCGGATCACCTGTCGCACCCCGCCATGATAGCGCTCGCGGCCGCCGTCGAAGGCGCGGTTGAACCAGCCGAAAAAGCCCCGCTTCTGGATATGGTGGCCTTTGGGGATCGGCTTGAGGAGGCTCGCGCACAGGGCCGGCGTCAGGGTCAGCGCCACCAGGACCGACAGCACCATGGCGGCGACAATCGTCAGCGAGAACTGGCGGTAGATCGCGCCGACGGCGCCCCCGGAGAAGGCCATCGGCACGAACACCGCCGAAAGCACCAGCGCCACGCCGATCAGCGCCCCCGTGATCTGGTCCATGGCCTTGCGCGTAGCGTCGCGCGGCGACAAACCCTCCTCGGCCATCACGCGCTCGACATTCTCCACCACGACGATCGCGTCGTCGACCAGGAGCCCGATGGCGAGCACGAGCCCGAACATCGAGAGCGTGTTGATCGAGAATCCCACCGCCGACATGATGGCGAAGGTGCCCAGCAGCACCACCGGGACCGCGATTGTCGGGATGAAAGTGGCCCGGAAATTCTGCAGGAACAGATACATTACGAGAAACACCAGGCCGATGCCCTCGAGCAGCGTGATCACCACCGCCTGGATGGAGATCCGCACGAAGGGCGTGGTGTCGTACGGATACTCGGCCTCCAGCCCGTGCGGGAAATAGGCCGAAAGCTGCTGCACCTTCGCCCGCACCGCGGCCGCGGTCTGGAGCGCATTGGCGCCGGTCGCGAGCTGGACGCCCAGGCCCGCCGCCGGCGAGCCGCTGTATTTGGTGTCCACGATGTAGTTCTCGCCGCCCAGATCGATCCGCGCCACGTCCTTGATGCGGACCTGGGAACCGTCGGGATTGACCTTGAGCAGCACGTTGCCGAACTGCTCTGGCGTGCGCAGCAGGGTCGCCTCGCTGATCGTCGCGGTGAGCATCTGGCCCGGCACCGCGGGCGTGCCGCCCAGCTGTCCAGCCGCCACCTGAACGTTCTGGCCCTCAAGCGCAGTGGTCACATCGACGGGTGTCAGATTGACCCGGATCAGTTTGTCGGGATCGAGCCAGATGCGGATGGCATATTGCGTGCCGAACACGTTGACCGTCCCGACGCCGTTGATCCGGCTCACCGGATCCTGCACATGCGAGACCAGGTAGTTGGCGAGGTCGTACTTGGTCATGCTGTGGTCGGTCGACACGAAGGCCAGCACCATCAGGAAGCCGCTGCTGGACTTCGTCACGCTGACGCCGGCCTGCTGCACCGCCTGAGGCAGGAGCGGCGTCGCCAGCTGCAGCTTGTTCTGCACCTGGACCTGCGCGATGTCGGGGTCGGTGCCCGGCGCGAAGGTGAGTGTGATCGTCGCCGTGCCCGAATTATCGCTGTTGGACGAGATGTAGAGCAGGTGATCGAGCCCGTTCATCTGCTGCTCGATCACCTGCGTGATCGTGGCCTCGACCGTCGCGGCCGAGGCGCCGGCATAGACCGCGCGGACCTGTACGGAGGGCGGCGCGATGGTCGGATATTGCTCGACGGGCAGGCCGGTGATGGCCAGTGCGCCCGCCAGCATGAGGACGATGGCGATCACCCAGGCGAAGATCGGGCGATCGATGAAGAATTTCGCCATGGTGCGGGTTACGCTCTACTGCGCTTGGGTGGCGCCGGCGGGAGCGGCGGTTGGCGTGGCGGCGGCCGTAGGAGCGGGTGCCGGGGGCAGCTCGACCGGCTTCACGACCGCGCCCGGTTGTATCTTCTGCAGCCCGGCGACGATGACCCTGTCGCCGGGATTGAGACCGCTTTCGACGATCCAGTTGGGACCTTGCGTGCGGCTCACCGCGATGGCCCGCACCACGACCTTGTTGTCGGGGTCGACGATCATGACGGTCGGATTGCCCTTGGCATCGCGCGCGACCGCGGCCTCGGGCACGAGCAAAGCGTGCTCGTCGATGCCCTCCTGCAGGCGCGCGCGCACGAACATGCCCGGCAGCAGGACCTGGTCGGGGTTCGCAAAGATGGCCCGCAGCTTCACGCTGCCGGTGTTCAGGTCGACGGTGATGTCGGTGAATTCGAGCCTGCCGTCCAGCGGATAGAGCGTGCCGTCGTCGAGGATGATCTGGACCTTGACCTCGTTCGGGCCGGCGGCCTGAAGCTGCCCGTTGGCCAGCTCGCGGCGCATCCGCAGAAGGTCGACCGTCGACTGGGTGACGTCCACATAGATCGGGTCGGTCTGCTGCACGGTCGCCATCAGGGTGGCGTTGCTCGCCTGCACATAGGCGCCCTGCGTGACCTCGGCCCCGCCGATGGTGCCGGTGATGGGCGAGGTCACGGCGGTGTAGCCGAGATTGATCTGCGCGGCTTCGACGGCGGCCTTGCCGGCGGCGACGTCCGCGGCGGCCTGCCCGTTGGCCGCGACCGCGTTGTCATACTGCTGCCTGCTGACGTCGGAGGACGCCACCAGCGCCTTGAAGCGGGCCTCCTGCGCGGCGGTCGAAACGAGATTGGCCTGGGCCCGTTGCAGCATGGCATTGGCACTGTCGAGCGCCGCCTGGTAGGGCGCCGGGTCGATCTGGTAGAGGCGCTGACCGGCCGTGACGTGTGCGCCCTCCTCGAAGTCGCGGCTTTGGACGATGCCGTCGACCCGCGCCCGCACCTGAGCGATCAGAAAGGCCGAGACGCGGCCCGGCAGCTCCGTCGTGATCGCCACGCTTTGCGGCTGCAGCGTGACGACGCCGACCTCGAAGGGTGCGGGCGGCGGCGCCGATTGCTTCTTCTCACAAGCCGTCAGGGCCGAAAGCGACAGGAGAGCGACGGCGCAAAGCAGGCTGAGGCGAAATCGGGCAACGCGCATCAAGGCAACCCCCGTATCAAACCGGCTCTCCGGACAAGGCGGCACGCGCCCTTGTCAGTGGCGGCGGCATTTCCTCGACGAACAGATGCTTTTGGATTCAGGCGCCGAAGCCACGGGTGAGAACAGTCGCCATCGTGGGCTCGGGCGCGGAAGCGCGCGACATCGGATCAGTTGCAGCCGCAAGCGGCTGGATCGAGGGGAAAGGAAACGGTACGGTACCGTACCGCCAATGGGACGGCAAGCGGGCGAGGGCGTTTATGCCGGGAATCAGGTCTAAAAATAGCGTAATGAAATCTCGTCGTGGCGGCCGCCCGAAGGCGGGCGAGCGGTTGCAACGCGAGCGTCACATTCTCGACGTCGCCGGCGAGACCTTTCTCCGGCTCGGCTTCGACGGAACGACGATGGATGCCGTGGCGGAGCGGGCGCGGATCTCGAAGCGCACGCTCTATGCGCGCTACCGGGACAAGGCGGCGCTGTTCAATGCCGTGCTGGGCGGGCTCATCGACCATTGGCTCGTGCCGATAGACCGGTTCCAATCCGGGCAAGGCGCGTTGAAGGAGACGCTGCTCACGCTCGCCCGCTATCTCTCCCTGTTCGCCCTCACTCCGCAGTCCGTCGGCGTGACCCGCATTCTCATCGCCGAATCTGAGCGCCAGCCCGGCTTCGGCCGCATGGCGATCGAGAGCGGGAGGCGGCCCGCGTTGCGCGTGATCGCCTCGATTCTGCGGCGCCATCGTGCAGAGCTCCGCCGCGTCGATCTCGACATGGCTGCGGAGCATTTCATGAATCTGGTGGTCGACGGCCATCTGCAGCTGGCCTGCCTCGGCGTCCAATCGAGCCGCCGGCAGATCGAGCACAGGGTCCGCACCGCCGTGGACATGTTCCTCTCCGGCGTGCGTCGGCGCGGCATGGCCTAGAGCCGGCCTCCCGTACGCGTCGGTCCCGGGCGATCGCCCGATGGAGCGGCATCGGAGTCATGGCTGTAACGCTTCGATCACCTTCGGATCGTTCAGCGGCGTCTCGTATGTCGCGCGGCTCACTGCCTTCGCGGGTTGACGCGGGGCCCGCCCTCTAGGCGATCGTCTCGATTGCGAGCGCGATGCCCTGGCCGCCGCCGATGCAGAGCGTGACGATGCCGCGCTTGAGGCCGTCGCGGCGCATCGAATGAATCAGGCGTGTGGTGAGCACCGCGCCGGTGGCACCGATCGGATGGCCATGGGCGATGGCGCCACCCTCGACATTGACGATGTCCTCCGGCAGGCCCAGCTCGCGCGTCACGGCGATGGCGATGGCGGCGAAGGCCTCGTTGATCTCGACCCGATCGAGATCGCCGATACTCCATCCGGCCCGCGTCAGCGCCTGCTTCACGGCGGGGATCGGCCCCAGTCCGAACATGCCAGGCTCGACCGCCGCGATTCCGTAGGCGGCGAGGCGGGCGACAGGCTCGAGGCGACGCGCCTCCGCCCAGCGCTCTTCCGTCAGCAGCATGGCGGCGGCACCGCTGTTCAATCCCGGCGCATTGCCCGCGGTGATCGATCCCTCGTCGCGGAACGCGGGCTTCAACGCCGCCAGTTTCTCGAGTGTGGTCTCCGGCCGATTAGCCTCGTCCGCCTCGAAGAAGGCTGGGCCTTTGCGGTCGCCGGTCGCGACCGGGACAATTTCCGTCTTGAACCTGCCCGCCCTCTGCGCGGCCGCGAAGCGCTGCTGCGAGCGCAGAGCCCAGCGGTCCTGCGCCTCGCGTCCGATCTGGAACTTCTGCGCCAGATCTTCGGTATGCCACCCCGAGGCGCGGTCGGAAAAGGCGTCGTAGAGTCCGTCATGCAGCATGCTGTCGACGAGCTGGCCATCGCCCATGCGATAGCCGCGACGGGCCTGCGGGATCAGATAGGGTGCCAGATCCATATTCTCCATGCCGCCGGCGACGGCGCTGTCGATCGCGCCCAACAGGATCTCCTGTGCCACCGAGACGACCGCCTGCGCGCCCGAGCCACAGACGCGATTGACCGTCATGGCGGGAACCGTCACCGGCAGGCCGCCATGGATCGCCGCCTGGCGGGCGGGGTTCATCTTGGCACCGGCCTGGATCACCTGGCCCATCGCCACCGTATCGACGGCCCCGGGCTCGAGCCCGGCACGCTGGAGGGTCGCCCTGATCGCGACCGCACCCAGATCGGGTGCCGGAACGCTCTTGAGGGTGCCGCCGAAGGCACCGATCGCGGTGCGGACAGGGCTCACGAAAACAACCGAGCGGGAGGATCTCATGGCTGATCTCCTTCGATCCAGGTCACGGGCGGGGCGCCACCCCGGATATAGGCGCATATGCGCCTAAAGCAAGCGCTCATCGCGTGAATCCCCTGACCGGCGGTCGGCCGAGCGCCGGTTCCAGGGTCGTTTCCTGCTAGATTCCGGCTGGCGCAGCGGCTCGGAATCGTCGCCGATCCGGGTTCGTCGCTGGGCTGTTCGGATCGGAGCCGATGGGGCGGGCGACCTCGAACGGATCGGGTGGGGCAAAGCCAGGGGCATGAGCGGTCTCGCGCAGATTTCGAAGGCGCTTGCCGGCGTCAGGGGGGTGGCGGCGCGCATCACCGGCCATCTCGCGGGGACTTCCTGGCCGTCGCTGACGTCCGGCGCCTCGCTCTCGCCGGCGTCGGACGGGGCTGCGCGGTTCCGGCATCTTGGCCTTTTATGGCTCTTCGGTGGCATCGCGCTTGCCCTCGTCACGTTGCTTTGCTTCACGCTGGGCCTCGACGACGCGACGACGGCCTTTGCCTTCCTCATCGTCATCGTCCTCCTGTCCTTGATGGACAGCTTCGTCTCGTCGGCGATTTTTTCGATCGTCGCGGTCGGCTGTCTGGACTATTTCTTCATTCCACCGGTCTTCGCCTTCGAAGTATCGGACACGCAGGATCTCACCGTGCTCGCGGCCTTCCTGATCGCGTCGCTGGCCGTGACAAGCCTCGTGCGGCGGTTGCGCCGCCTGGATGAACTGAAGCGCGAGCAGGCGCAACTCCTCGATCTCACCAGCGACTCGGTCTTCGTCTGCGATATCGAGGACCGGATCGTCTATTGGAATCGCAGCGCGGCGGAGCTCTATGGGTGGAGCCGCAGCGAGGCCCTCGGCAAGAACGCACAGCAGCTGTTGCAGGCGGTCTATCCCGCTCCCCTCGGCGAGATCATGGAATCGCTGTCGCGCACCGGACGCTGGGAGGGGGAACTCCGCCACACGACGCGCGATGGGCGAAAGATCATCACCTCCAGCCGCTGGTCCCTGCAGCGGGATGCGCGTGGGCGGCCGATCGGCACGCTCGAAACCAACACCGACATCACCGAGCGCAAACGGGCCGAGGATGCGCTGCGGCAGAGCCAGGCGGCCTATCTGGCCGAAGCCCAGAAGCTCAGCCACACGGGCAGTTTCGGCTGGAGCGTGGCGACGGGGGAGATCCTCTGGTCGGGCGAGAGCTTCCAGATCTTCGAGTACGAGCCGGTCGCCAAGGTCTCCCTCGACATGGTGATGAACCGTGTCCATCCGGAGGATGCCGAACTCGTGCGTGAGACGATCGAGCGCGCCGCCAGGCACGGCGAGGATTTCGATTTCGAGCATCGATTGCTGATGCCCGGCGGCGCGGTCAAGCACGTCCACATCGTCGCTCGCGCCGTGACCGACGAATCCGGGGACACCGAATTCGTCGGAGCGATGATGGATATCACCACGGCGAAGGAGGCGGAAAACAGGGCACAGCTGATCATCGATACCGTCCCGGGCCTGATCTGGCATGCACGCCCCGACGGTTCGTTCGACTTCATCAGCCAGCGCTGGCTGGAATTCGCGGGGCAGACGTCGGTCGAGAGACTGAGCGAGGGCTGGAGCGAGCAGATCCACCCCGCCGAGATCGAGCAGGTGCGCGCGCGATGGGCGAGGGCGGTCGCTGAGGTCAAGCCCTTCGAGGTCGAAGCTCGGTTCCGGCGGTTCGACGGCGAGTATCGCTGGCTGCTGGTTCAGGCCCTTCCCCTGCTCGACAGCTCGGGAAACCTTCTGGGCTGGTACGGGAACGACATCGACATCCATGACCGGAAGCAGACAGAGGAGGCATTGCGCCAGGCGCAAGGGGAACTCGCCCATGTCAACCGGGTGACCACGATGGGAGAGCTGACCGCCGCCCTGGCCCACGAGATCAATCAGCCGATCGGCGCCGCCGTCACCAACGCCGAGAGCTGCCTGAGCTGGCTCGCCGGCGACAATCCGAATATCGAGGAGGCGCGCGCCGCTGCCGGCAACATCGTGAGGGACGGGATGCGCGCCGCCGAGATCATCACTCGGATCCGCCGGCTCTTCAAGAAAGACACCTCGCTGCGCGAACTGGTCGATGTCAACAACGTCATCGGCGAGATGATCGGCATCCTGCGAAACGAAGCGATAAGATACGCGATAGCGATCAGGACGGAGCTGGACGCGGATCTCCCTCCAGTCATGGGCGACCGCGTGCAGCTGCAGCAGGTGGTGATGAACCTGATGCTCAACAGCATCGACGCGATGAAGACCATGGACGGCAGGCGCATCCTCGATATCCGGTCCCGGCGAACGGATGAGGATGAAGTCATGATTTCCGTCAGAGATACCGGCGTGGGATTGCCCCCGCAGCCTGCCGAGCGGATCTTCGATGCGTTCTTTACCACCAAGCCCGACGGCACCGGCATGGGGCTGTCGATCAGCCGCGCCATCATCGCCGCGCATGGGGGCCGCTTGTGGGCGGCCGACAACGCGCCGCGCGGCGCCATATTTCACCTGACGGTGCCTGTGGAAGCGGATCCTTCAGGATAAGGCTTCGCTCCCGCGCGGTTCATCTTGGTTAACGCTATCGCTGCAGTTGCGAATGGCAGCGACCTTTGGTCGCGATGGATCGGGGCGACTTACACCAAGGTACAATATCGAGCGCCCTCTCTTTGTCCGATCCTCCCTGGTCAATGTGTCGGGCGCGGGCCTTTGTGCGGCGCCAGGCCGGGTCTCAGCAGTAGCCGGCACGGGAAGGTTGGATTTTGCCGAACAAGCCCTTGATCTCGATTGTCGACGACGATGAATCGCTTCGCAAAGCAACAAAGGGGTTGATGAGGGCGCTGGGGTTCCTGGCAGAGACCTTCGCGAGTGCCGAGGAGTTTCTGAAGTTCGATCGCCTGCGCAGCACGGACTGTCTGATCGCGGATGTGCAGATGCCTGGAATGAGCGGACTGGAGCTGCACCGGCGCCTGGTCGCGACGGGCGAATCCATCCCGACCATCCTCATCACCGCCTATCCCGACGACAGCATGAAGGCGCGCGCCCTCGAGGCCGGCGTCATCTGCTATCTCGCCAAGCCCTTCAGCAAGGATCGCCTCCTGGTTTGCATCAATTCCGCCCTTGATCGCGATCAAGCGGAAGGGGACAAGCCCGACGATCCGAAATGACACCGGCGCCAGTTCGCGTGAGGGCACGCGCTGGACCGGGACTCGCAAGCTTGCCAGACTGTTGCCAGTTCTTGTTGCGGATGAGGAGCGACGCGCAGCTGTGACAGAGCGAAGGGTGGCTTCGCCCGCTGGCCGGCCGGGATCGAACGAGAGCCCCGAACCGCCGTTCGAGAGGCTCCCGAACCCGCCAAGGGGACGAGCCGGGAGCGTTGCATGACGGTGCAGCGAGGCGTCGTCTTCGTCATCGACGACGATGCCGCCACGCGCGAATCCCTTCAGGGTCTCCTTCGCTCGGTCGGCCTGGAGGTGCACGCGTTCAGCTCGGCCCGCGAGTTTCTCGAGTTCAAGATGACCGATGCGCCCGGCTGTCTCGTCCTCGATGTACGATTGCCCGGCAAGAGCGGGTTGGATCTCCAGCATGAGCTGTCGAGATCGAACATCCATCTTCCGATCATTTTCATCACCGGCTACGGCGATATTCCGATGACGGTACGGGCCATGAAGGCAGGCGCCGTCGAGTTCCTGGCCAAACCCTTCCGCGGTCAGGATCTGCTGGATGCGGTCTGGCTGGCGCTCGAGAAAAGCCGGGCGTGGCGGCAGGATCGGGCGGCTCTCGCCAGCCTTCGGGAATGCTACGAATCCCTGACCGCGCGCGAGCGGGAAGTCATGGCCCTCATCGTCACGGGTCGGCTCAACAAGCAGGTTGCCGCCGAGCTCGATGTGGGCGAGGTCACCGTCAAGGTTCACCGTGGAAACGTCATGCGCAAGATGCGGGTGAGGTCCCTCGCGGAACTGGTGCGTGTCGCAGACAAGCTCGGTCTTTTCGAGCCGAGGTCGTAGCGCCGCCCGCGACCGGGTGCTCGGTCCCGGCCAGTCCTTGAGGGGAACGCACGGAGCGCGGCCGAAGGGCGCTGGCGGCTCAGTAAATATTTGAAAATGTAAGATAAATATCGGCATCCGTCGGGCCGAGCTTCCTTGACTTGACGTGCGCGTATATGCGCCTATATTAAGCGCATATACGCTTAAATCATTTGAAGGGGCGATCATGCTGTCCGCCGAAGGCTTCCCGAGACCCGATCTCTGCCACTGCCTGGCGCTGCGCCAGGCCGCCCGCCATGTGACCCAGTTCTACGACCGGTTCCTCGTCCCCACGGGCCTGCGCGCCAGTCAGTTCGGGATCCTTGCCAGGCTGCGGCGGCTCGGGCCGATGACGATCAATACACTGGCGAAGGAGCTGGTGCTGGACCGCACCACGCTCGGCCGCAACATTCTCCCGCTCGAGCGCGAGGGGCTGATCGAGATCAAGCCGAGCCGGACCGACCGCCGCAGCAAGGAACTGCATCTGACGGAAGCCGGGCGTGAGCGGCTGCGCGCCGCCGCGAAGGGATGGCTCGAGGCACAGACCCAGTTCGAGGCGACCTTCGGGGGCGAGCAGAGCGCGGCGCTGCGCGCCAACCTTCATGCGATCAGCGCCCGCGATCTCGGTGTCGGCGACGCCGGCGAGATTGATCTGTGATCTCCCGTTCGAACTCCTAGCCGCTCTCCCCACGGAGACCCGTCATGAACGCCGTCGTTCTGGACCGGACCCTGGTTTCCCTCCCGCCCAAGGACGCGCTCAAGAAGCGCCTCAGGCGGATTCTGCCGATCGGCCTCGGACTCGCGATCGCGGTCGGTGCCCTCTGGTATGGCTATGACTGGTGGCGCGCGGGGCGTTTCATCGAGAGCACCGACGATGCCTATGTCGGCGGCGACGTGACCGTGATCTCGCCCAAGGTCTCGGGCCTGATCGCCCAGGTCGCCGTCACCGACAACCAGATCGTTCACGCGGGCGACCTGCTGGTGAAGCTCGACGATCGCGATTATCAGGCGTCCCTGGCCAAGGCCGAGGCCGCGGTCGCGGCCGAGCAGGCGACGCTCGCCAATCTCGACGCGACGCGCCGGCTGCAGGAGGCGGTCATCGCCCAGATGCAGGCCGACATCGCGGCGACCGATGCCGAGACCGTGCGCGCCCGCGACGATCAGAGCCGCTATCAGAAGCTGCTGGCGACCGCCGACGCCTCGACCCAGCGCTTCCAGCAGGCCGACGCGACCTACAAGGCCGCGATCGCCAACGGACAGAAGGCGCGCGCGGCCCTCGACGCCGCCCAGCGCCAGCTCGACGTCATCGACACCCAGAAGCAGCAGGCCCAGGCAGCCCTCGCGCAGGCCGTGGCCGAGCGCGAACTGGCCCGGCTCGATGTCGGCTATACCGAGCTGCGGGCGCCCATCGACGGCGTCATCGGCAATCGCGCGGCGCGCGACGGCGCCTACGCCACGATCGGCGCGCGGCTCCTGGCGGTCGTGCCGGCCCACGGCCTCTGGGTCGATGCCAATTTCAAGGAGAGCCAGCTCGCCCGGATGGCGCCGGGGCAGGGAGCCATGGTCGAGGCCGATGTGCTGCCGGGCCGCCAGTTCCATGGCCATGTGGCGAGCCTGGCGCCGGCGACGGGCGCTTTGTTCAGCGTGCTGCCGCCCGAGAACGCCACCGGCAATTTCACCAAGATCGTGCAGCGGGTGCCGGTGCGCATCCTGCTCGACGGCGACGCCTCCGAGCTGGGGCTGCTGCGTCCCGGCCTCTCGGTCACGGTCTCGGTCGATCTGCGGCCGGCCGGCGGAGATGCCCAGAGAGACGCCCCGTGAGCGCTCTCGCGTCGAGGGCGGCCGACGGATTCTTCACCGATCCGGCGCAGCTCTCGATGCCGGCAAAGGTCTTCGCCTTCGCCCCCATGTGCGTCGGCTTCTTCATCGCGCTCCTCGACATCCAGATCGTCTCGGCCTCGCTGGCCGACATCGGCGGCGGCCTTTCCGCCAGCCCCGACGAGGTCTCCTGGGTCCAGATCAGCTATTTGATCGCCGAGATCATCGTGATTCCGCTTTCGGGCTGGCTGTCGCGGGTGATGTCGACCCGCTGGCTGTTCTGCGTCTCGGCTGTCGGTTTCACGCTGACCAGCCTGCTCTGCGGCTGGGCCTGGAACATCCAGAGCATGATCGTCTTCCGCGCGGCTCAGGGCTTCCTCGGCGGCTCCATGATCCCGACCGTCTTCACCACCGCCTTCATCTTCTTCGCCGGCCATCAGCGTGTGATCGCGGCGGCCACCGTGGGCGCGCTCGCCTCGCTGGCGCCGACCCTGGGCCCGACCGTCGGCGGCTGGATCACCGACAGCTATTCCTGGCACTGGTTGTTCTTCGTCAATCTGGTGCCGGGCATCTTCGTGGCGGTGACGGTCCCGATCCTGGTGCGGATCGACCGGCCCGACTGGTCGCTGCTGCGCGGCGCCGATTATCTCGGCATGGTTCTGATGGCGATCTTCCTCGGCTGCGTTGCCTATACGCTGGAGGAAGGCCCGCGCTGGAACTGGCTCGAGGACGACACCATCCGCACCACGGCCTGGACCGCGGGGATCTCCGGCCTGCTCTTCGTCTGGCGCAGCTTCGCCTTCGCCAATCCCATCGTCGATCTGCGCGCGCTCAAGAGCCGTAATTTCGCGCTGGGCTGCTTCTTCTCCTTCGTCACCGGCGTCGGCATCTTCGCGACCATCTATCTGACGCCGATCTTCCTGGCCCATGTCCGGGGCTTCAGCGCCTTCCAGATCGGGCTTGCCATCTTCTCCACCGGCGTCTTCCAGATCCTGGGGATCCCGATCTATACCTTCTGCGCCCGGCGCATCGACCTGCGCTGGCTGATGATGTTCGGCCTCGGCTGCTTCGCCATCAGCATGTGGAACTTCACGCCCATCACCCATGACTGGGGCTGGCAGGAGCTGCTGCTGCCGCAGGCCTTCCGCGGCTTCGCCCAGCAGTTCGCCGTGGCGCCCGCCGTGACCCTGACCCTGGGGGCGCTGGCCCCGAACCGGCTCAAGCTCGCTTCGGGCCTCTTCAATCTGATGCGCAATCTGGGCGGGGCCATCGGCATCGCGGCCTGCGCCACCATCCTCAACGACCGCACCAACCTGCATTTCCTGCGGCTGGCGGATCACCTGAACGCGACCAACACGGCGCTGACCGAGCTGATGACGCGCGTCGGGACGATCTACAGCGACGCGATGGGCGGCGACGCGCTCGCCGGTCAGACCGCGGCCTTCAAGCAGCTCTGGGCCCTCACCTGGCGCGAGGCGCAGGTGCAGACCTTCTCCGACGCGTTCTGGATCATCTTCGTCTGCTTCGTCATCGCGACCGCGATGGTGCCGCTGATGCGGAAGGTCGCGCCGCCCAAGGCGCCGACGGCCGACGCGCATTGAGCGGATGACGACGCCGCGGCTCGTATCGCCTCCGGCGGTCGCTATTGTCGTCGGCCGCTTTTCATGGACAGCACCGAAGATCTCGATCTCAAGACGCTTCCATGCCCGGTCCTCGGTGGACGTCCGCTCCATCACGCCGTCTGAATTTAGCGTGATCGGCTTGCAGGGGGACCTCGCCATGCTCACTTCGTGGCGGCGGAGTGCTAGTCTCCGCGCAGACGAGCTCGGGAGGATCCGTCATGAAACATGTCCTGAAGATCGCCGGCGGTTGCGCCGTGCTGCTGCTGGGCCTGGCCACCAGCCAGATCGTGACTCATGCGACCGCGGGCGTGCCGATTCCCGATCCCGCGGTCGATGCACCGCTGGCGTCCTCGCCCGGCAAACAGATCGCGGTCCTCGCCGGCGGCTGCTTCTGGGGCATGCAGCTCGTGTTCGAGCATCTCAAGGGCGTCGAGCATGTGACGGCCGGCTATTCCGGCGGCGAGGCCTCGACCGCGGAATATGAGGTGGTGAGCTCAGGCACCACAGGCCATGCCGAATCGGTGCGGATCGAGTTCGATCCCTCGAAGGTCACCTATGGCGAGATCCTCAAGGTCTATTTCTCGGTGGCGCACAACCCGACCGAGCTCAACCGGCAGGGCCCCGATGAGGGCACGCAATACCGCTCCTCGATCTTCTATGCCGACGCCGAGCAGCAGAAGATCGCCGATGCCTATATCGCCCAGTTGAACGCGGCCGGAAACTATCCGTCGCCGATCGTGACGAAGGTGGTGCCGCTCAAGGCCTTCTATCCGGCCGAGGACTATCATCAGGACTACGCCGTGCGTAACCCCTACAACCCCTACATCATGATCAACGACGCGCCCAAGCTCGAGGATTTCAAAGCCGAGCTGCCGGCGCTCTATGTCGAGAAGTGATCTGGCAAGCTATCGACCCAGATCAAGATCGGCAGGTCGGCGCAGTCGAGGCGCTCGATCTCGGCGGCGACCAGGCAGCGGGCGCCCCTTCACACTCCGAGGTCGCACGTCGCCAAGACATCGACGGGCCGCGTAGCAACAAAGCCATCCGCGACGGCCATTGACTCAAGTCAATGGCTTGAGAGTGTCTCTGCGATGATACTGTCGGCGGGCTTCGTAAGGATTCCTTTCACCTCGGGGGAATCCGCAGGGCCCCTAGGCTGTTTTTGAGGAGCCCCTTGCATGAGTGTGATCGTCGTGGTGCGAGCGAGCGATGGACGTTCAACCTGGGTCGGCAGTGACACCCTGATATGCGGTGGCAATCTCAAACAGGATTATGGACCCAAATGGGTTGTCCACGCGCCATGGGCGATAGGCGTGGCGGGGCATTTGAGGACAGTGAACCTTATCGAGCAGAACATTGAAGGGCTCACGGGAAGCCTGAAGGGCGCCTATGATTTCGCGTTGCGAGCGCGCGAGATCATGAAATCCGACGGCTATCAGGGCGAGCCGGACGAACGCGGTCCAGTCGCGCTCGGTGGGACGCTCATTCTCGCCAATTCGGCGGGCGCATGGGTGATCGGGGCGGATTTTTCGATCACAACGGTCTCCCCAGGGACAGCGTGGGCGGAAGGAAGCGGCCGAGAGATTGCGCTGGGCGCCATCCATGCGCTGCAGTCGCTGGAGACCGTCTTCGCTCCGGACGACGTTCTCCGGCGTGCGATCGATGCGGCCATGGCGCTCGATATCAACTGCGGCGGCCATCCTTGGATCCACGAGGTCGCCTGAGCATGCGACGGCTATTCGGCCTCGTGCCGTACGCGATGTCCTCCGGTGCCAACGGTGCGATCCATGTTCACGTTGCCCCGTCGATCTGGTGTGGCTATGCCTCGCCGGATGTTGCTCCAACTTGCGGCACCGGGTATGTGGGCAATGGTCACGAAACCTGCGCAGTCGCGCACCCTTTCAAGAGAGCCGCACCCGATCCCGCGTGAAGCGCCGGGCCGTCGCGGCGATCTGGTGACGATCTGCGTGGTGGGTGATGTCATGACCGGCCGTGGCATCGATCAAATTCTTCCTCATCCCGGCAACCCCACCCTCTTCGAGCCCTATGCCGATTGCGCGGGCGACTATGTGGCGCTGGCGGAAGCGGCCCATGGGCCGATCCCGAAGCCGGTGGATTTTGCCTATGTCTGGGGCGATGCGCGGACCGAGCTGGAGCGGCGGCAGCCGCAGTGCAGGCTGGTCAACCTCGAAACAGCAGTGACGGCGAGCGCCGAGCCCATGCTCAAGGGCATCAACTACAAGATGAACCCGGCCAACATGCCCGTCCTCAGCGCCGCCGGGATCGAGGTCTGCGCGCTCGCCAACAATCATGTGCTCGATTGGGGAACATCGGGCCTGATCGACACATTGGAGAACCTGCACGCGGCTGGGATCCGCACGGCCGGCGCCGGACGCAACCGCGAAGAGGCCGGCGCGCCGGCGATTTATCCGATCCCGGGCGGCGGACGCCTGCTCGTCTTCGCCTTCGGATCGTCGACCAGCGGCATTCCGCGCAATTGGGCGGCGGCCGCAAACCGACCCGGCGTCAATCTGTTGCCCGACCTGTCCCCACGAACCTTGAGCGCCGTCGCGAAACAGCTGCGGACGAAGCAGCGACCGGGCGACATCGTGGTGGCGTCGGTCCATTGGGGCGGCAATTGGGGTTACGAGATTGGAGCTGAGGAGACCGACTTCGCACACGGGCTGGTCGAGGAGGCCGGCGTCGATCTGGTGCATGGCCATTCCTCGCATCACGTGAAGGCGATCGAGGTCTACCGGGACCGGCTGATCCTCTATGGCTGCGGAGATTTCCTCGACGATTACGAAGGAATTGTGGGCGAGGAAGGCTATCGCGACGATCTGGTGCTGCTCTATTTCGTGAGCGTCAGGCCCTCTGACGGCGCGCTGGCCGGACTCGCGATGGTGCCCTTCCAAATCCGCAAGTTCCGTCTCAATCGCGCTTCGCCTGGCGACGCCTCTTGGCTGCGCAATGTACTGACAAGGGAAGGCCGGAAGTTCGGAACGGCTGCGGAGGCAGAGCCGGATGGCGCCTTGAGCTTGCGTTGGCGCTGACGAGGACCATGGGATTCAACTTGCGGTCCCCCTCGGGCGGCCCCTGGGCCAGAGGGCCGGCCGATCGCCGTCGCCGTTCCTCGATCGGCCCCGCGCGCCCTTAATCTGGATCAATTCCCTGGCCCGCCGTTTCGGCTAGCTATACCTGACTTGCAAGGCGTGAGGCTGGCTACGAGTGCCGTCAGCCGTTAGCCGTCGCGCCTCGTCCGAGCCTGGCGCGGCGATGTTCTAGACGAGGAAACGAGACCCCAAGCTCGGTGCGAGAAGGAGGGAGCTGCGATGGAAGCGCACCAGATCTGCGATGCCATTCACAAACGGCAATGCGTCCGGTTTCGATACCGTGGCGGGATTCGGACTGTCGAACCTTATGCCTATGGCGTCGGCGATGGCGGCAAGCCGCTCCTCCGCGCCTACCAAGTGTCTGGTTACAGCCAGTCGCGCGAACAGGGCTGGAAGCTGTTCCATGTCGATGAGATCAGTGGTTTCACAGTCCTGGATGACAGTTTCGAAGCCCCGCGCGCCGGCTACATGCGCAACGATCCGACCATGACCAAGATCTATTGCGAGCTCTGACAGCAGAGACCTGCAGCGCGGTGTCGATGAGCATAAAGGTCGCCGCCAAGCTTCCGCCAGCCCGCCGAATGACTGCACCGGAATCAGCTTGGCGGGAACACCTTACCGCTTCTCAATGAGGCCAGGGCGAGGCGGCTTCCAGGACCGCGCCGGCCAGGTCATGTGAATAGCGCGCCAAGTCATCGACCGAAAGAAGGCCAACCATGACATCCTTATGGTTCATGACCGTCAAGCGCCGAACGTGCTTTTGCTCCATGATGCGGGCCGCTTCGGTGCAATCTTGATCCTCGAAGCAAGACGCGGCGTTACGGGACATGATGTCTCGTGCGGTCGCAATTGCCGGATCTTGGCCACCGGCAACGGCACGACAGCAGATATCCCGGTCCGTCAAGACGCCAATGACCTTCCCGTTTTCCCAGACGGCGAGCAGTCCGATGCCCGTCTGGTCCATCTTGCGGGCGCATTCCTGAACCGTGGTGTTGGGCGCGATCGTCTCAATCTTGGTCGACATCGCTTCCTTGACAAGCATGGCTACGTCTCCTCTGTCAGGATTGACGCTGCTGACAACTTGATTGGCATACTTTCTTCGCCAACCTCCGTCAGAATTGGGTGAACCCAAGAAAGCCGCATTGACACAGATCAGAACGGGGCTTCGATGCCGGACACGATCGTACGGACCGTGATGTGACAAGGCTGTTGACCCTCGTTAAGGTAAGTCGCTCATGTGACTCCCTGACCGCTGCCGAGGGTCGTGCAGAGGTGATGAGAAATGGGATGTCCATGGCAGGTCTCGATGCGAGGATCTCGGCATGCCAATAGCGCCAGAGGCTTCTCAGGGCCTCGATGGCGCGCTTGCCGCCAAGGTCCGTTTCCTCCTCCAGCCGGCAAGCTACCCAGAGCCGACGCAGGAGGTAAGAGCGATCGAAACCCATATGTCCTGGGTCTTCCTGACGGATCGTTTTGCGTACAAATTGAAAAAGCCGGTGCGATTTCCGTTCCTGGATTTTTCGACGGTCGAGCTGCGCAGGCATTTCTGCGAAGAGGAGATCCGACTGAACCGGCGCCTTGCACCGCGCGTGTATATCGGGACATTGCCGCTGACCGCCGCAGAAGGCGGCGCCCTGTCGATCGCCGGGACGGGCCACGCGATCGACTGGCTCGTCAAGATGCACCGGGTGAACGCCGAGCGGATGCTCGACTATGCCATCCAGCATGACACGGCCACGAGCGAAGACATCGATCGCCTGGCATGGCGGCTCGCCGCGTTCTATCGCGCCGCCCCGCCGGTAGAAATCACGCCACTCGAATACCGGCTGCGATTTGAGGCCGACGTGACGGGGAACTTGGAGGAGCTGAGGAAGTTCCAGGGCGTCCTGGATCCGAATGCCGTCGAGCGGATCCATTCGCGGCAGTTCGCCGTTCTCCGCGATGCATCTTGGCTCCTCGATCGACGGGTTGCCGAGCGCCGTATCATCGAGGCGCATGGCGATTTGCGGCCCGAGCATGTGCTGCTCGAGACCGACCCTCAGATCATCGATTGCCTGGAGTTCAAATTCGAGTATCGCGTGCTCGATCCGGTCGACGAGCTCGCATTTCTTGGCGTCGAATGCGAGATGCTGGGAGCAGCCGATGTCGGCATCACGGTTCTCGATCGCTATCGTCAATGTGCAAACGATGACCCGCCGTCGCGTTTGATCGACTTCTACCGGTGCTACCGCGCCTGCCTTCGGTCGAAGATCTCGATCTGGCACATCCGGGAGGCGACGGTGCGGGATCCCGCCCGCTGGCCCGCTCTGGCCAAGCGCTATCTGGCCCTTGCCGACCGCTACGCCGGGAAGCTCTTGTCAGGCTCCTGATCGCATCTCACGGCGAGGACAGGACGGAGCCTAGCCCTCCATCAGGTTTACGAGCGATCCGCCGCTGTGGATGCGCCGGATCGCATCCGCCACAAAGGGCGTCGTGTCCAGCAGGATTACTTTGGAGCCGACGGCCTCAGGGGGAAGCCGGAAGGGGGGAACCGTGTCGGCCACGACGATCCTCTCCAGCGTCTCTTCGCTTAAAAGGGCTTCAGCCTTGCCCATGAACAACCCATGGGTGGCCGCGGCAAGAACGCGCCGCGCGCCGTTCTCACGGCAGGCCCGCGCCGCGCGCACGATCGTGCCGCCCGTGCTGATCAGATCGTCGAAAATGATCGCGGTCCGGTCTTTCACCTCGCCCACAAGGGCGCTACCCCGGACAACGCCGCCCGCACGGTACTTCTCGACGAACGCGCTCGCGACGGGCCGGCCGATGCGCCGGCTGAGCTGAGCCTGAAAGCGCTCCGCGCGCTTGACGCCCCCGGGGTCGGGGGACACGACCGTGATGTCGCTGTCGGCGAGGGCGCCTGCAAAGTGCTGCACGAAGAGACCGGTCGCCTCCAGATGATCGGTACGGCAGCGAAAGGCGTTCTGGTACGCCATCAGATTATGCACATCGACGGTCACCACCCGATCGGTGCCGACCGCCTCGAAGAGGGCGGCGACATAGCGTGTCGTGACGGGATCGCGGGGTTGCGTTTTCCTGTCCTTCCGGGCGTAACAGAGATAGGGGATCACCGCCGTTACGCTGGCCGCGGATGCGTCCTTCAAGGCGCCGATGAAGAACAGCAGGCGGCACAGCTTGTCGTTCACGCTCTCTTTCATATCGCTGTAAAGCGACTGAACCACGAACGCGTCCTTGTTGCGGAGGTTGGCAAGCGATCGCGCCTTATGCTCGCCATCCTCGAATTCTCGCTCTTCGTGGCGTTCGAGCAGCTGCCCGAGGTTCCGGGCCACTCGCTCGCCATAGTCGTGCGAGGCATTCAATGCAAAGAGCACGAGTTCCGCATTGACCATCACGGTTCTCCGGAATGCATGAGCCGCCGGCGCACCAGCTCACGTCGTCGGGGCCGGAAATCAAGCTGTTGCAGCGGGCCCACCTTACTCGCTCGTTGGAATCGTCGGCCATAGCTGGCGCAATTCCGGCGGAAGGATCTTGACCAGCTTGTTGAACTCGCCGGGATCCAGCCGCTGCCGCAACGCGATGAACGTGGCCCGTGCCGCCCGCTCCGGATCGATCGTCGATCCCTTGGGCAACTGACGGCGCACATGCTCGACAAAGCCCTCGAGATGCCTCTCTTTGGTCGGTGTCCCTGCCATATGCCAGCCTTCGTAATAGGCGCCACGGACAAGCAACGGCAGCTGCGCCCCGAGATGCGTGCAGTTCTCCGGCCCGATCCGGTCGCGTAATGCATGCAAGGCCGCCTTGAGCGCCGTATAGGCGCTCTCGCGGTCTTCAATCTCCAGCTCGTGTGTGACGATCTTCAGCCAGGCATTCGTCTCTTGAAGCGTCTTGTCGAAAACGGCTAGGCCGGTGGCGCTCATCGGAGCCTCCTTACGGACATGCGGAAAATCGATCGGGTGGCTCCATATGCCCTGACTTGGGCACCTTATCCATGACGTGGGTCAATCCGAACCGACGGCCATGCCGGCCGCCGTCGGCGGGGATGGGCGCGGATTCGTGCTGGAAAGCCCCGGGAACGCCGGCTGCCGTTGATCCGGGTCAAAGACAAAGTCTGGTCTTCCCCGCGAACATTGTTCATTAGAATTCGATGACGAAGACCGCTCGCCTGTCGGGAAGAAACTCAGGTGGGACGGAACGAATGTCGGTTTCGCCCCGGTTCATGCAGGCGGAGGACGGACATCACGTCCCAGCGCATCGCTGTCGGACTCGACGGCTCAGATCACGTCCGGATCCCTTCTGGGGGGTCGCGAATCAGGGGCGCGAGAAGGCTTGGGCTTTTGCTGTCCCGTCACCAATGCAGGATCCAGATGCCGTTGATCCGCACCCCGTGACCCTGCAGCGTGATCCGCTCGTCGTCGTCGCGGATCTTGGGCACACGGCCCAGACGGTGCAGCAGCAGGCCCGAATGGAGCGCGAGGGTGCCGAGCTTGTAGGGATGAAAGCTCTTGAACTTGGTCTCCTTGACCTTGTCGAGATCGGGCTCCATGCCGAGCTGCACCATGCGCGTCACGTCGTTGGGCGTGACGTTCCAGCTGTCGAGCCCGCCGCCGGCCTTGGGCAGCACGATCGGCATGGTGAAGGAGATCGGCGGCACGCCGTCGAGCTTCCGGCCCCACGGCAGATACTGGTATTGCTGGTCGAAATGCACCGGCGCGCCCGAGGCGCGATAGATCGCCTGGCCCAGGAAGATGTGGAATCCCGGCAGCGCGAAGCGGTCGGTCAAGGTCACCGGCTCGCCGATTTCGGCCTCGATGCCGGCGCGCACCCGCTCATACATGGCGCCCAGCGCCTTCTTCAGCGGCTTGTTCGCCCGAGGCGAGCCCTTGACGTAGTCCTCGATTGGATTCTCCGAGCAGCAATAGTCGAGATACGCGGCGGTGCCGAGCGAGTAGAACTCGGTCACGCCCGTGGTGCCGCGCGGGATCCAGTGCTTGCGCAAGGGACCGGTGACGGCGCGATAGAGCGCCTTCGTCTCCTTCGCGTCGAACAGCGGAATGTCCTTGATCAGTGGCGAGATTTCAGACGTTCGACCAACGAATGCGATATGGCGCCGTTCGCGCGCGTGTCGTAGCCGTCGTAGCCCGGCATCGGGTTCGCTTCCAGACACCAGAACCTCCCTTGCTCGTCCAGCTTGAAGTCCCATCCGGCGAAGATCAGTCCGGCCTCCCGCGTCGCCCGCACCAGCTGGTCGGCGAGATCCGTCGGCACCGGGAACTCCCGGAATCGCGCGACGTCGGTGCGGTAGTCGACCGCGTCGCTCTCGATCATCTCGCCATGCAGGGCGTCGCCCACGACATGGATGCGCAAGTCGCGCCCCACGATGCGCCGCTGCAGATGAACCGGCCCGCGCCCCGTGACGAAGCCGACGAAGTCCTCCGGCGCGACGGCGCGGGTGTCGGCGCGGATGCCCTGCACCGATTTGGCGATGGTCGGCCCCGCCGCGGCGAAGGCCGACAGGCGCTCGGCGCTGCTGGAGGTGAGGCTCGCCGGCACGGCGAAACCCTGCCGGCGCAGCCAGGCCTCGTGCAGCGGCTTGGAGCCGTTGTCGGCTGCATGGCCCGGACGGTTGATGACGACACCCTCGCTCTGCTCGAGCCAGGCGGCGAGCCCGCCCACCAGCGACCGCCAGCGCCGCCTGACCTCGCGCTCCTCCACGACCGGCGAGAGATCGATCAGCCGGCAATAGATGGCGTCGTCGGGCGCCAGGGCCAGGCGCTCGCCGGCGAACTCGAACGAAGCGGGCTCCTGAGAGCCCAGGGGCAGGTGCCAGCTTCCTTCGACGGCGGCGCGCAGATTGAGCAGCCGCAGCTCGGCGCCCATCCCGGTGGCAGCGCGGGCGAAATGGACCAGCGTCGGGTCGCTGTCGATGCCGATTGCGGTCAGCATGCGAGCGCCTCGATCAGGGCCGGTGCCACCTCTTGCCAGATCGGCAGCAGCTGGTCGACGCGGGGATAGGGATCGATGCGCGCGAGACGCGTCTGCTCGAGCCCGGCATCGAGGCCCCAGGTCACGACCAGGAATCCCAGCCCCAGATTGCGCGCGATGGCGATGCTGCGGGCTTCGAGATCGAACGCGTCGAGGGCGACGGTGGTGGAGCGCCAGGCTTGCCGCTCCACCACCACCACACGCTCATAGGCTTCGCTCTCGATCACCGGCCGCGCCCGGTAGGGCGCATCGCCCGTGTCGGGCGAGGTCCAGCGCCGCGTGCGGCCGCGCATATCCTCGACCGCCCAGGCGCGATCGTCGGGCGGGCCGGCATCCGTCTCGTCGCGGGCATAGAGCTCCAGCGCCATGCCGGTGCGGGCGCGCCGCTCGGTGATGGCGCCGGAATAGCACCAGCCGGCCTCGAACCCGCGCGTCGTCGGCCGGTTCAGCACCGGGGAGCGGGCGAGCGCCCCCGCCGCCCAGAGGACCGCCAGGCTCTCGCCGCCGAGGAAGCGGGCATCGGAATCGAGATTGGGGACCGGCGGCGGCGCCGGGCGCAGCAGCATCGGCAGGTCGGGCTCGACCCGGGCGCCCTCGGCCTCGCCGAGGATGGTGAACATCCGCCCCGCATCCTCATGCGTCACCGCCACGAGGCGGCGGTCATGGCGGCGCGCTTCCGCGGTCATCAGGGTCGCCATCGGATCGCGCGGGTCGGCGACCAGCAGCAGATCGATGCCGGCTTCCGGGCGGGACATCAGGCTTGCCCTCGGTCGCGCGGCTCAGATGACCGGACCGCTCTTCAGCAGATTCTGCATCCGCTCGCCATGAACCTTGCCCACCTGGTCGATCAGGTTCCAGTTGAGGGTGGCCGGCAGGCCGTAGCGGATCATGGGGTCGCCCTGGTTCTCCGCAGCACCCAGCTTGGTGTCGCTCTTCTCCTTGAAGTCTTTTCCTTCCTTGAAGTCCTTGCCCTCCTTGAAGTCTTTCCCTTCCTTGAAATCCTTGCCCTCCTTGAAATCCTTCCCTTCCTTGAAGCCCTTGCCCTGATTGCCGCCGAGGCCGCCCAGGCCGCCGACGGTGCCGGCGAGCCCGCCGGCCTTCCAGCGATCGACGCCGTCGACGCCGCCATTCTTGCCGTCGGCCTTGCGGTCGGGCGAGGCCGCGATCGCGGCGCTGATCAGATCCTGGACCGTTTTCGCCGTGCCGCGCCGGTTCTCGCGCGCCATCTGGGTGAGGAGATCGCGGCGGTGCGTGAGGGACAGGAACGCGCCCGGCTTGGACGCTTTCGGTTTCGATCGGCGAGCCATGATCCCCCTCCCTCAGCGGCCGGTGAGCTGCTTCAGCAGCTCGCCGACATTGATGCCGTCGACGACCAGGCCCTCGACGTCGCAGTTGCGCAGCTCGACGCCGCGGAAACTGGCATTCTCCACGATGCAGCCATCGAAGCCGCAGCCCTGGAAGGTGCTGCCTTCGAAGTTGCTCTCGCTGAAGAGGCAGTTGAGATAGCGGGTTTCCGAGATGACCGAGTGATCGTGGCGGATCCGCGTCAAGGTCGAGCTCGCCATGTCGGCATTGGCGACCAGCATATTGGGCTGGATCAGCGGTTGCGGCTGGGTGGCGCCACCCGTTTTCGCACCGCGAGATCTGGCGGCGGCCCGTTTCGGCCGCAGCTTCCTGGCTGCATTCATCGTGAACCTCCCCAAAGGCGCCGAGCGACCGCTCAAAGTCCGTCTCGGTGCGGAATACAATCTTATGCCGCCGCGGCGAGCTGACAACCGCATAGCGGTTAAGCCGCACCGCGGAAATGCGATCGCTCGCGGCGGCGGACATCCTTGCCGGCGCGGCGATGACGCGCGCGCGATCGCTCCTTCTTCATCGAGCAGGCCCACGATCTTGGCGACGCGTCACAGGATCCCGATCCCGTCCGCTGTGGTCGTTCGCGCTCCGACCGCAACAGATATGGCGTCAGTTTTTTTGAATGACGCGCCAATCAAGGAACGGCACGGCTGGTCATGTCGCTTTCGGCTGCTTTCGTCCTCTTCGAAGCGAAGGAGTCGATTCCTCCCAACGAGGGCCGGTCGGCCTCGGCAGGCTGTGGTAAATCTGTGTCGGGAGGGTCGGCCCGTCCCCCTCCGGCCCCGGAACGAACCACCCCGCCGGGGGTATTGCGCGGGTCCGCAGGGCCAGCTTTCCTGCCTCAATAATTGACCGACCCTCCGCGGCTGCAACCCACAGGCAATGCGACTCATGACCCAGACCCGGCTGATGCAAGCCCTCCCGTCCGACGCCGACCATCAGGTGACGCTGGCCAACTGGCGGCTGCCGCCCTTCAGCCGCTGGGCCTTCCACCATGTGCGCGAGGTGCTGCCCACGGCCAATATCGCGGGCGGCGGGGCCGGCGCCGCGTTCCGACGCTCCGAGCGCAAGATCGCGCAGGTGGCGTTCCAGGGAGCGGACGGCAAGGAATGGAACATCGGCCGGCTGCTGTCCGAGACCTTCACCGACGGTTTCATCCTGCTGCAGCGCGGCCGGGTGCTGAGCGAGTGGTACGACGCCGGCCAGACGCCGGAATCGCCGCATATCGTCTTCTCCGTCAGCAAATCGATCTCCGGCACGCTGGCCGGCATCCTCGTGGACCGCGGCCAGCTCGATCCCGACGCCCCGGTGACGCGCTATATCCCGGAGGCGGCCGGATCGGCTTATGGCGATTGCACGGTGCGCCATGTGCTCGACATGACGGTCTCGATCGATTTCGAGGAGAACTATCTCGATCCGCATGGCGTGTTCGGACGCTATCGGCTCGCGACCGGCTGGAACCCGCTGCCCGAGGGCACCAGGCCGACCGACCTGCGCGGCTTCCTGGTCACGTTGAAGCGCGCGCAGCGTGCCCATGGAAGTCTCTTCCACTATGTGTCACCCAACTCCGATCTGCTCGGCTGGATCCTCGAGCGCGCCTCGGGCGTGAATTACGCGCAGCTCCTGAGCGACGCGATCTGGAAGCCGATGGGCGCCGAGCAGGACGCCTATGTCACGGTCGATCGCTTGGGGGCACCACGCTCGGCCGGCGGCATCTGCGTGACCTTGCGCGACCTGGCGCGCTTCGGCGAGATGATGCGGCTGCGCGGGCTCGTCGACGGCAGGCAGGTCGTGCCCGGCGGCTGGGTCGACGACATCACGCAGAACGGCGATCCCAAGCCCTGGCAGATTTCGGAGGCCGGCAAGCTGTTCGCGCCCAAGGGCCGCTATCGCAGCAAATGGTACATCATGGGCTATCCCTCCGGCGCCTATTGCGCGGTCGGCATCCATGGCCAGTGGATCTATGTCGATCCCGCGGCCGACATGGTGATCGCGAAGCAGTCCTCGCAGCCGCTGCCGGTCGACGTGCCGATGGACACGCTGCTGCTGGCGGGCTTCGACGCCCTCGGCCGCTGGCTCGAGAAGACCGCATGAGCGAAGGCCGACGATCCGGTCTTCCCGATGAAGACCCGTCGGCCGCTTCGCCCGAATTGATCGTCGAGATGCGGGTCGGTTCGCATCTCTATGGCACCGACACGCCGCGCTCCGATCTCGACATCAAGGGCGTCTATCTGCCGGCGGCGCGCGATATCTTGCTGCAGCGGGTGGCGCCTTCGCTGCTGCAGGCAGCAGCGAAGGCTCCGGGCCAGCGAAATCAGGCCGGCGACCAGGATTGCGAATATTACAGCCTGCAGCGCTATCTCGAGTTTCTGGCCGAGGGCCAGACCGGGGCCCTCGACATGCTGTTCGCGCCCGAGGGCGCGATGCTGCGGCCACCGGCGCCGCTTTGGTACGAGATCCAGGCCGCGAGCGGCCGCCTGGTGACGCGGCAGGCCGCCTCCTTCCTGCGCTATTCCCGCCAGCAGGCGGCCAAGTTCGGGATCAAGGGATCGCGCGTCGCGGCGGGACGACGGGCGCTGGCGGTCCTGTCGGCGGCCGAAGCCCGCCTCGGGACCACGGCGAGGCTCGAGGAGATCGCCGACGAGCTCGCGATCCTGGTGCAGGGCGCCGAGCATCTGGGCCTGGTCGATCTGCCGGCGCCGGGAGGCGAGGCCGTCCCGCATCTGGAGGTCTGCGGCCGCAAGATCTCCTACCGCGTGTCGATCAAGACGGCGCGCGAGATCGTGCAGAAGTTGGTCGAGGAATATGGCGCCCGGGCCCTTCAGGCCGAGCGCAACGAGGGCGTCGACTGGAAGGCGCTCTCTCATGCGGTCCGCGTCGGACGCGAAGCGGTCGAGCTGCTGCAGACCGGGCGGATCGCCTTTCCGCTGCGCGAGGCCGGCCATCTGAAGCGGATCAAGGCCGGCGAGATACCCTATCAGCTCGTGGCGGAGGAGATCGAATCCCTGCTGGTCGAGGTCGAGACCGCCGCCGCGGGTTCCCGACTGTCGCCGACGCCGGACCGCGGACTCATCGAGGAGCTGGTGAGCCGCGCCTATCGGCAGCAGATCGAGCGGGGGCCCTGACTCATGGCCGGCGATCGGTATATCGACGGCGCGATGGAGCAGCGGATCCAGGCCGAGCTCGCCGGCATCGAAGCCCGCGAGCGGGTCCGGATTCTCCTGGCGGTCGAATCGGGAAGCCGTGCCTGGCGCTTTCCGTCGACCGACAGCGACTATGACGTGCGCTTTCTCTATGTCCGCAGCCTCGAGCAATATCTCTCGATCGAGGCCGTTCGCGATGTGATCGAATGTCCGCTCGAGGGCGATCTCGATATCGGCGGCTGGGACCTGCGCAAGGCCCTGCAGCTCATGATCAAGTCGAACGCGGTCCTGATCGAGTGGCTGACCTCGCCGGTGCGCTATCGCGCGCAGACCCGGTTCGCGGAGCGGTTGCTCGAGCTGGCGCTCTCGCATTGCGATCCGGCGGCGCTGGCGCATCACTATGACCGGCTCGCGCGGTCGAGCTTCGCCGAGATCCAGTCGGCTGAGGGGCCGGCGCGGTTCAAGACCTATTGCTATGCGCTGCGGGCGGCGCTCGCCCTGGTCTGGATCCGGCAGCTCCGGCAGCCGGCGCCGATGGGCCTGCCGCGACTCCTGGCGGTCCTGCCGGCGGGATCTTCGCTGCGGCGCGCCATCGACGAGCTGGTCGCGCGCAAGGCCCAGGCGACCGAAGGCGACCTCTCTCCGCGCGTCGCCGCGATCGACGACTTCCTGGCCGAATGCCTGGAGACGGCGGCGGAGCGCCCGGCATCGATCGGCTCGCCCGCGGCGCTGGCCGACGCCAATGCTTTCTTCGCGGCCGTGTTGCTGGCCGAAGGCGCTTGACGCCCGCCGCGTCTTCCCTTAGAAACCCGCTCCCGCACAGGTTGTGCGATCCATTCTTTCAGACCAGGAACCGAGACCGATCATGTTCGCGACAGGGATATCGATGCTGAGGACGGCGGCGGTGAAAACCGCGATCGCCGGCGGCATGGGTCTGTTCGCGGCCAGGATCGCGAACGGGCTGATGCCGGCCGTGGCGCATGGGAATGGCCGGATTCATGGCCATTTCAGGGCCTGGGCTTCGGATGGCGTGACGGCGATGTAGCCCGTCACGACAGGTCTTCGGATGAAGACCCCACCCGAGCCCTCGCTTCCAGCGGGCCGCTCCGGTGGGGTTTTTTATTGCTTCGGGCGCAACCGCGGGATGCCGCGGTCGCGAAGGGGAGGGGCTGCGCGAAAGCAGGAATGAAGAGAGCAATTCTGGTGGTCGTAGCTCAGTGGCAGAGTGTTCCGTTGTGACCGGGAAGATATCGGTTCGATTCCGTTCGACCACCCCAGACTGAGGCGATGCCTAGCGGCGGCGGGAAGGACGCAACCGCACGCCGAGGCCTTCGCGTTCGTTGCCGATGAATTCGACGCCGGCCTTCTCGAGCACCGCTTCGATCGCTCTCAAGGTGCTGACGCGAGGATCGACATTGTCGCTCTCGATCATGTTGAGGGTGACGACGGAGATCGCCGCCTTATGGGCCAGCAGGGCCTGCGTCCATTTCAGCAGGCCCCGCGCGGCCCGGATCTGCGCGCTGATGATCATGAGAGAAATATAAACTGTACTGAAAGAAAAATACAGTTTTGACTTGACGGGACGGCAAGGAAATGACATTTTCCGCGCCGCTTCGATGGAGGGCCTACCGGCGCGGGCCGGCGTTCGAAGGGTTATCGCTTGAACTGCGGGAGTTGGGGGTTCGAGTCCCTCCGGCGGCGAGAGTTGCCGTAGCTCAATTGGTAGAGCACCGCCCTTTGACAGAAACATGCCCGCGTCGCCGTGAGACGACGATTGGGTAGGATGTGATTGATGGATACCGGCACGGGCCGGAGCTCGAGGGTTACCTCAGGACGTGAAGGACGCGGGTTCGAATCCCGCCGCGTGCCGCAAGGCGCCGTAGCTCAGCGGTAGAGCGTCGCGCATAGGCTTCGGGCACAACATGTCCGTGTCGCCGAGGGACGACGCCTTGGAATTGAATGACGAGTGTCGGCACGGGCCGGTGTTCGAGGGTTATCTGCATGGTAAGCAGGTGGTCGGGGGTTCGACTCCCTCCGTTGCCGATCACGGTCGGCATCGTAGCTCAACGGTAGAGCTCCTTATCCTCGGCGAAAACATGTCCGTGTCGCCGATGACATGAGTTGGATTGAATGACGGATACGGCGCGGGCCGGCAATCGAGGGTTATCCCCTAACCCAGGCAGCGGGATCGGAGTCCCGCAGGCATCAAGGATGCTGCCGCCCTCGACAAAGCATGCCCGCGCCGGCAAGGCCTGAGAAAGCCGAGCGGCATCCTGCCGGCGCGGCAGAACGAGGACGCATTGATTTGGCACCGGAACAAAACCGGCGGCGGGCCGAAGGACGAGGGTTATCTGGTGGCGCGGGTTCGATCCCCGCACGGCATCTGATGCCGTAATCCCTCTCCATCCCATGCCCGCCGTCCATATTCTTGATGGAGGCGGGTATGACCGATTACGCACGGCTTTTCTCTTTTCGTCGGACCCCCCAGTCCGAGCCCATCCCCGGTACCGTGGCGAACACGGCCGGTGGCCATGCCTTTCCGGTCGATGACTGGGTGCGGCTCGACCGCTTCCTGGTGCTGGGATCGGAGGGCGGCAGCTACTATGCCGGCGAGCGCCAGCTGACGCGCGAGAACGCGGAAGCCGCGATCCGCTGCATCCAGGCCGATGGCCCGCGCGCCGTTGCCCGCATCCTTGCGGTCAGCGAGAGCGGCCGCGCGCCCCGCAACGATTCGGCGATCTTCGCGCTGGCGCTGGTCATGGCGCTGGGCGACGAGGCGGCCAAGCGGGCGGCCTTCGCCGCTCTGCCCCGGGTCGCGCGGACGGGAACGCATCTGTTCCAGTTCGCCGAGACGGTGCAGGGCCTGCGCGGCTGGGGCCGCGGCCTGCGCCGGGCGATCGCCGGCTGGTATCTGGCGCGTCCGGTGGAGGCGCTGGCCTATCAGCTGATCAAGTATCAGCAGCGCAACGGCTGGTCGCACCGCGATCTGCTGCGCCTCGCGCATCCCCTGACGGACGAGCTCGCGCGTCGCGATCTCTTCGACTGGGCCTGCCGGGGCACGGTGAGCGAGCGCCTGCCGGCGGTGATCGGGGCCGCGGCCGAGCTGGCCAAGGCACCGTCGCCGGCAGCGGCGGCGGCCCTCATCCGCGGGCATGACCTGCCCCGCGAGGCGGTGCCGACGTCGTTGCTGAACGAGCCTCTCGTCTGGCGGGCGCTCCTGGAGCGCATGCCGATGACGGCGCTGGTTCGCAACCTGGCGAAGCTGACCACGGTCGGCCTGGTCAAGCCGTTCGGCGAGAGCCTGCCGCTGGTGTTGTCGGCGCTGGGCGATGCCGAGCGGATCCAGCGGGCACGGCTGCATCCCTTGTCGCTGCTCCTGGCCTTGCGGACCTATTCGCAAGGCCGGGGCGATAAGGGGTCGCTGCACTGGGAGCCGGTGGGTCCGGTGATCGATGCGCTGAACGCCGCGTTCTATACGGCGTTCCGCGCCATCGAGCCGACCGGCAAGCGCGTGCTGCTGGCGCTCGACGTCTCGGGCTCGATGGGCTCGGGCCGGGTTGCCGGAAGCGCACTGACGCCGCGCGAGGCGTCGGCCGCGCTGGCGCTGGTGACGGCGGCGACCGAGGCGAACCATCACATCGTGGGGTTCGCCGCGGCCGACAAGCGCAGCTGGGAGAGCGGGACGGCGATGGCGCCGTTGTCGCTCTCTCCCTCGATGCGGCTGGACGATGCGGTCAAGGCCGTGTCGGGCCTGCCGTTCGGGCGGACCGACTGCGCGCTGCCGATGCTCTATGCGCTGGAGAAGCGGCTGGAGGTGGATGCGTTCGTCGTCTACACCGACAGCGAGACCTGGGCGGGGACCGTGCATCCCGTGCAGGCGCTTCGCCAGTACCGCGAGCAGTGCGGCATCGCCGCTAAGCTGGTGGTGGTCGGCATGGTGTCGAACGGGTTCAGCATCGCCGACCCGAACGATGCCGGCATGCTCGACGTGGTGGGTTTCGATACCGCCACGCCGGCCGTGATCGCCGACTTCATCCGGCAGTGAGGAAAACCGCCACGTCGAGGCTCAGGGCCTTGGCGTGGCGGCGCTTCGGTCTGGTAAAATGATGCCATGAATACAAATGAGACCGTGACGCTCTATAGACCCGTCGGCCCGAAGGAGCTGGAGCTGATTCCGCAAGGCGGATTTCGCGCCTTCCCGGCCCGCCTGCCGGAACAGCCAATCCTCTATCCAGTTCTCACCGAGGCCTACGCGATCAAGATCGCCAGTGATTGGAACGTCAAGGCATCGGGCGCTGGTTACGTCACGCGCTTTCGGGTTCGCAAGCCGTTCCTTGATGGTTATGAGGTGCAGAACGCGGGTGGCTCGCAGTATCAGGAGTATTGGATACCTGCTGAGGACCTGACGGTGTTCAACGAAAACATCGTGGGACTGATCGAGGTCACGGCTTCGTTCCCTTAACTCGGGTCGCGACTCGTTCCGAGTTCCGCGGGTTCCCTGCGCCGTTCCGCCGCCAGGCAGGGTGTTGATTTTCCGGATCGGCGTCTTTAATTTCCCCCGCATCCATTGGGGAGTAGCCGTCTCCGGCCTTCATCGGAGAGTTCGCGTCAACACACTTGGTGGCTCGTTTCGGCGGGCCGCCATGGCGCGAATGGCGAAGCGGGGGATCGAGACCTCGTTGCGACTGGCGAGACCTTTGGCATCGATTCCTTTCACCCGGGCCGGGCGAGGGGATGTCGGCGCCATCGGTTTTGATCTCTCGCCTGGCCCCCTGGTTATCGTTTCATGGAAGCCCTGCTCGTCTCGACCGGCGTCGTCGCCATCTCGGAGATCGGCGACAAGACCCAGCTCCTGGCGTTGCTGCTCGCCACGCGCTTTCGCCGGCCGGTGCCGATCATCCTCGGCATCTTCGTCGCGACCGTGCTGAACCATGCGGTCGCGGCCCTGGCCGGCAGCTGGGTGGCTGCCACGGTCGATCCCGACTGGCTGCGCTGGGGCGTGGCGATCCTCTTTATCGCCATGGCGGGCTGGGCCCTCATTCCCGACAAGATCGACGAGGGCGAGGTCAGGAGCTTCGGCGCCCATGGCGCCTTCCTGGCGACCACCGTCGCCTTCTTCCTGGCCGAAATGGGCGACAAGACCCAGATCGCGACGGCGGCGCTCGCCGCGCGCTTCGAGACCGTGATCCCGGTCGTCATCGGCACCACCGCCGGCATGATGCTGGCCGACGTGCCGGCCGTCCTCTGCGGCCATGCCTTCGCCCACAAGATCAATCCGCGCTGGGTCCGCTATGCGGCGGCCGCGATCTTCGCGGTGCTGGGCGTGACCATGCTGGTCGGGAAGAAACTGATGACGTGAGGCGAGAGCGCGCTCAGCGCCGCGATTTGTCGGCCGCGCGCCAGGGCGTCATCCGGTCCTCGATCTGCTTCAGCTTCGGCTCGCGGCCCCCATAATCCTCGAGCGCGATGAACTGCGCGACCTCGATCCCGCCCTTGGTCAGGGGAAAGATTCCGAACTCATACCGGAACTCGTCGCCATGGAGCGTGGGCACCATCGCGTCGCCATAGACCGGGATCCGTTCGCTCCAGGCCTGCCGGTAGTAATCCAGCCAGCGATTCTCGTCGTCGGCCGCCACCAGCTCGTCGAGATAGCGGTCGGTCAGATCCATGCCCGAGGCGGCCGCGATCCGGCTGCCGATCAGCCGGTAGCGCACGCGGAAGGGCGGATCGCTCGCCTCGGCGATCAGGATGTTGGGCAGAAGGCTCTTGATCTCCGCCGGGTCGATCCGGGCCCGGTCCGGCACGGCCGCGCCGCCACGCTTGGACAGCCAGTAGTCATGGAGCTGCCTTATCATCGGCGCGGTCGTCCGGCCGATGTCGGTCCAACTGGCCATGCGGGCCGCATCCACCCTGGTGCCTGCGAGCCGCGGCAGGATTGCCGACGACTCGACGTCTCTTTCCACCTTACATCCGGGACCGGTCCCGGTCATCCGGATGAAGAGGGCCGGGAGGCGTCAGCTCCTGGTGCTCCAGGGCTTGAGATTGTCCTCGAGCTGCCGGGTGCGCGGCTCCCGGCCGCCATAATCCTCGATGGCGATGAACTGGCGCACGGCCTCGGCCCCGAGGGTCAGGGGAAAGAGGCCGAACTCGTAGCGGAACTGGTCGCCCTGGACCGTCGGCACCACCACGGCGCCGAAGATCGGAATGCGGCGATCGCGGGCCTCGCGATAGTCGTCATGCCAGCGATTCTCAAAGTCGGTCGACAGCAATTCGTCGAGATAGCGGCCGGTGAAATCGATGCCGGTCACCTGCGTGACGCGACCGCCCACCAGGCGGTAACGGATGCGGAAGGGCGGCTCGCTCCATTCGCTGAGCAGGATGTTGGGCAACAAGAGCTTGATCTCGGCGGGGTCGATATCGGCGCGGTCGGGGACGTCGCGGCCGCGGCGCTTGGACTGCCAATAGTCGTGCAGCGCGCGCACCAGGACGGCCTGGGTCTTCTCGATCTCGCGCCAGCTCGGCATGGAGCGTGCCGCTTCCTTCCCCGGTGATGGCCGTCAAGTGACCTTGTTCAGGGAAAGCCTAGCAGATCGCCGGCGCGCCGTCCGAATCCCCAGGGAGATCGGTTGGCCGACCGAAAGGCTAGCCCGGCTGGCTGGCCACCATGCTCGGACGCCTGGCGAAGTCGCGCGACCAGCGATCGAGGTTGGGGCAGCGCTTGCGCCAGCCGTCATTGTAGCGGAAGTCGGTATAGGCGAGGGCGCAGGCGGTCACGATCTGGTCCATGGCCAGGGTCTTGGCGGCGATCTTGTCGATCAGCGTTTCCAGGTAATCGATCGAGCGGTCGATGCGGGTTTCCTGTTTCCGGATGAAGCCGGGGCTCTTCTCGCTCTCGGGGCGGACGATCTCCATGCGCCGCTGCAGGCCCAGCTCCATGATGCCGATGGCGAGCGAGATGCGGGTTTCCAGATCCCAGTAATCGGCCTTGGGATAGAGCGTCTCGTGGCCGGAGATGCTGTCGAAATAGCGGCAGATGATGCGGCTGTCGGCGATCGCGCGGCCGTCGGCGAGCTCGAGCGTCGGGATCTGGCGCAGCGGGTTCTTCTGGTCCAGGAACTCGGCCGTATAGACGTCGATCGCCTTCTCCTCGACCGGCAGGGCCAGCTCCAGCATCGTCACCTTGACCGTGCGGCCGAAGGGGCTGGTGGGACCGTTATAGAGAATCATGCTCATGGGGGCTTCCAGGAATGCTTTGAATTCTTTCCCCTCCCCCGGAACGGGGGAGGGTCGGGGAGGGGGCTGCTCGGTCGGCGGTGCCGATGGATGAAGCAAGGCTCGCACGCCCTGCATCTTCGATCGCGTCATCCCCCTCCCTAGCCCTCCCCCGTTCCGGGGGAGGGGATCGGTCTACTCGATCTCGACCGCGAGGGCGCCGGCATCCACACCCTCCTGGCCTTCGGTGATATGCACCGCCTTGACCGTGCCGCCCTCTTCGGTCGGATGCGGCACCTCGGTCTTCATCACTTCCAGGATGAAGAGCACATCGCCGGGTTTGACCTTGTCGCCGGGCTTCACCAGCACCTTCCAGACATTGCCCGGCACCATCGTCGAAATCTGCTCAGCCATAGCAAAACTCCATCCCTGAAAATCGAAACGCCTGGATCCGCGCGGCCCTAACTTATACTCGCCGCCGTGCAGATCGCATTCAGCTTCTTGCGCAGCGCCTGCGCCTGGTCGACCGAGATCGCCTTGAAGCGGTAGACGTCGCCGGGCTTGGACTGGCCGAGCTTCCAGAAGGCGGCCGAGGGCACGGTGTAGGGGTTGATGAAGCCGCCCATGCTGGGGCCGTCATTGACCAGGATGATCGGCGTCTGGCCGGCGAGATTGATGGCGCCCAGCGGATAGCCATGGTCGATGATGTTGGAGGGCTCCGAACCGTTCTCCGGCGCCTTCTTGTAGGCCTTCTCGGTGAAGGTCCATTGCGGCCCGTCGAGGCGGAAGCCGGTACGGTCGCTCTTGGAGGAAAGCTTCCAGTCGCTGCCGAGGAAGCGCTCCTGCCCGGCCTTGTCGATCCAGTCGTCGTTGGGGCCGGGGACCACCTCGATTTCCCAGCGCTTGTCGGCCGAGAAATGCGGTCGCGCCTCGGGCTTCACCTTCTTGCCGACCGTGCCTTTGACGCCGGTCCCGACCGGCACCACCTGCTTCGCCTTGAGCGCGCGGCCTTCCATGCCGCCGACGCCGGCCTTGTGGAAGGTCGAGCGCGAGCCGAGCCAGGCGGGCGTGTCGATGCCGCCGGCGAAAGCGATGTAAGCGCGCACGCCCGACTTGGCGGGCCCCATGGCGAGGGTCTGGCCGGATTTGACGGCGATGCTTTCCCAGAGCGGGACGGGCTGGCCGTCGAGCTTGGCCTGCATGTCGGCGCCGGTGATCGCGATCACGCCGTCGCGCTGAAACTTGAGCGTCGGGCCCATATACTGGCATTCGAGGCCCGCGGCATCGGCCGGATTGCCGACCAGCAGATTGCCGAGGCGGAAGGACCAGCTGTCCATCGGACCGGAGGGTGGGAAACCCTGGTTCCAGAATCCGATGCGGCCGGGATAATCCTGGATCGAGGTTTCGAGACCGGGCTGGATGACTTCGAACATGGCGAGGTCTCCTCCTAGAAGCGCTGCGTCTTGTCCAGCGTCGCGATCCAGTGCTTGTAGTTCCGGACCGAGAAACGCTGATACTCGACGACGTTGTAAACGTAACTGCCGTCCTTCACCTGGGCCTCGACATGGAGGAACTCCTCCGGCGAGACCGGCACGAACTTCACCCGGTCGCCCGGACGGAACAGGCAGATCGACTTCTCGAACTGCGGGAAGCGCTTGGCCGTGTCCCAGATCGGGATCGGGATGCGCGCGAAGATCTGATAGCCGCCCGGCGTCGCCACCGGATAGATCGCGGTCGAGGCACCGCCCATGCCGACCGTGCCCTGGGGCGTCCAGGTGCGCGGCGGATTGTATTTCGGCGCGGTGATGACGCAGCGCGGGTCAAGCGCCATCATGAAGGGCAGGCCCGGCCAGAAGCCCAGCGAGGCGACCCAATATTCCGTGCCAGAATGGACGCGCACCAGCTGCTGTGCATCCTTCAGGCCGTTGATCTCGGCGACGAAGTCGGGGTCGTATTTCTTCTTGGTGATCTTGTTGCAGTAATCCTCGATGCATTCCTTGGTCCAGGGATCGAGGTAGCAGGTCGGGAAATAGAACAGGCGGCTGTCGAGCTCGATATCGTCGGAGGATCCCAGCGAGCCGATCAGCGATTTCATCTCCTTGGTCAGATCCTTGAAGTCGATCTGGTCGGGATCGTAATGGATCAGCATCGAGGCGAAGCTCGGCGCCGTCTCGATCACGCCCTTGGTCCTGCCCTGCTCGATGGCGCTGGCGAGGCCCTGAGCCATGAAATTCAGCTCGAGATTCATCTCGTTGCCGAACTCGATCAGCATATAGCGATCGCCGCCGGGCATGAATCTCGGTTCTTCGTAGATCATCGCGAAGGACCTCCCCCTCTTTCCCTGTTTCTCTCGGTCATCCCTGCAGCAGCTCGGCCGCATGGGCCGGAATGAATCCGGTCCAGCAATCCCCGGCGCGGAAGGCCGGATGCGAGAGGAGCTTCTTCAGGAACGCGATATTGGTGGCCACGCCGTCGATGGTCGTGCCGTCGAGCGCCTTCAACATGCGGTCGATCGCGGCGAGCCGGTTCGGCCCATGGGCGATCATCTTGGCGATCATCGGATCGTAGTGGAAGCTGATCTGGTCGCCCTCGCGCACACCGGTATCGACCCGCAAGCCTTCGCCCGCGGGCGGCAGCCTGAAGGTCTTGAGCGGGCCGGGCGAGGGCATGAAATTCTTGGCCGGGTTCTCGGCATAGATCCGCAGCTCGACCGCGTGGCCGGTGGCCGCGATCTTTTCCTGCGTCACCTCGCGCAGGGCGTCGCCGCCGGCGAGCTTGATCTGCAGCCCGACGAGATCGAGGCCGGTGATCGCCTCCGTCACCGGATGCTCGACCTGGATGCGGGTGTTCATCTCGAGGAAATAGTAGTTGCCGGTGACCGCGTCGACCACGAACTCGATCGTGCCGGCGCCGCGATAGCGTTCCTGGCGCACCAGCGCCACGGCGCTCTCGGCCATTTTCGAGAGAGTCTCGAGCGGCAGGTTGGGCGCGCGGCTCTCCTCGACGATCTTCTGGTAGCGGCGCTGGATCGAGCATTCGCGCTCGAACATATGGACCCCGCGCCCGTCGCCGAAACCGAACACCTGGATCTCGATATGGCGCGCCTTCTCGATCAGCTTCTCGAGATATATCGACCCGTCGCCGAAGGCCTTCTCGGCCAGGGCCTGGGTGCTGTCGACGACGGCCTTGAGATCGCCGGGATTGTCGACCCGGCGCATGCCGATGCCCCCGCCGCCGGCCGCGGCCTTGACCAGGAGCGGGAAGCCCACCGTCTGGCCGGCGGCCTCCAGCCCGTCCGGATCCCCCGGCACGAAGCGGCCCGATCCCGGCAGGACCGGCACGCCGGCCGCCTTGGCCAACAGGCGCGCCCTCTCCTTGTCGCCCATATCGTCGATGGTCTCGGGCGTGGGCCCGATCCACACCATGCCCGCATGGGCCACGGCCTTGGCGAAATCGGAATTCTCGGCGAGGAAGCCATAGCCGGGATGGATCGCGTCGGCGCCGGTGTCCTTGGCCGCCTTCAGGATGTTGTCGATGACGAGATAGCTCTGCTTGGCCGGCGGCGGCCCGATCGCGACCGCCTGGTCGGCGCTCGCCACATGCAGCGATTTCGCGTCGGCCTCGGAATAGACCGCGACCGTCTTGATCCCCAGCGCCTTGCAGCTCCGGATGACACGGCAGGCGATCTCGCCGCGATTGGCGATCAGGACCTTGGTGATGGGCACTGGCGTCCGGCTCCTGCGTTTGCCCCCTCCCTAGCCCTCCCCCGAAAGGCGGGGGAGGGGACAGGCCGGAGCAATTAATCCCCTCCCCCGCCTTTCGGGGGAGGGTTAGGGAGGGGGCTACGCCCCCGTATCAGCTTAGCGCACTAATTCAACATCGGCTTCAGCGCATCATGCACGGCCTTCGCCAGCTCGACCGCGCCGGGCGTGTCGGAATGGACGCAGATGCAGTCGGCGCGCATGGGGATATCGGGCCCCTCGATCGACCTGACCTTGCCCTCCTTGATCGCGCGCAAGGTGCGGGCGACCGCCTGCTGCGGATCGACCGCGTGATGCTCGCGCGTGATGATGAGCTTGCCGGTCTGGTCGTAATCGAGATCGACATAATATTCCGCGAGGAAGCTGTGGCCGCGCGCCTTGTAGATCTTCTCATGCAGCGTCCCGGCCATGCCGAGCAGCGTGACCTTGAAGGCGTCGGCCGCGTCGCAGATCGCATGCGCGGTCTCTTCGTTGCGGGCCGCCATGCCGTAGAGCGCGCCATGCGGCTTGATATGGTTGAGCTTCATGCCCTCGGCATCGAGAAAGCCCTTGAGCGCGCCCACCTGATAGATGATGGAGGCGGCCAGCTCGTCGCGGTTCATCTTCATCTCGCGCCGGCCGAAGCCCTGGAGGTCGGGCAGCGAGGGATGCGCGCCGACCTTGACGTTATGCGCCTTGGCCAGCTTCACGGTCTTGTGCATCACCAGGGGGTCCGAGGCATGAAAGCCGCAGGCCACGTTGGCGATGCTGATATAGGGCATGATGCCGGCATCGTCGCCCATGCGGTAAAGGCCGAAGGCCTCGCCCATGTCGCAGTTGATTGCCAGTCCCATCTCTCTTCTCCTTGATCTCTGATCCCTGGATTGCCGTCGCCGGTGGCCCGGCTGTCGTTGTTCGAACCTTCAGAAAGCGGGTTTGACCGGGGCGCCGTCCTTCGCGGCCGACGCCACCATGGCCTCCATCACCGCCACAGTATGGATGGCATCGCGCGGCGGCACCGGGAAGTCGGGGCCGCCGGCGCAGGCGCGCGCGAAAGCCTCGAGTTCGGCATGGAGCGTGTCGACCGGCGTCAGCGCCACCGGCTCGGGTCTGGCGGCGCCGGCGCGCTGCAGGCTCAGCTCGTGATCGTCCACCCGCGCATAGGCGTTGGCCGCGGTGCCATAGAGATAGAAATAGCCCTGGCGCGGGCAGGCGGTGAGGGTACCGAGATAGCCGGTCTGGCCCGAGGCGAATTCGAAGAGGGCGCTGGTGGTGTCGTCGATATCGACCTTGACCGCCTGGCGCTTGGCGATACTGCGCACGCGCGCGATCGGTCCCAGCATCCATTGCAGCAGATCGATCATATGGACGCCCATGCCGGCGATGCCGCCGCCAGGGCTCTCGGCGCGGTTCGCGCGCCAGCGGTCAGGCGTGTAGCTCATGGCGCTCGGGTTCGAGAACTGCGCTTCCGCGTGCAGGAGCTGCCCGAGGCCGCCCTCGTTCACCAGCTTCCGGATCGCCAGCGCCGCCGGGGCGAAGCGCCGGTTATGGCCGACGGCGAGCACGACGCCGGCCTCCCGGCAGGCGTCGGCCGCGTCCTTGGCGGCGACGGCACTGACATCGAACGGCTTCTCGACGAACACATGCTTGCCAGCCTTGGCCGCCTGGATCACATGGGCGGCATGGAGCGAGTGGGGCGTGGTCAGGATCACCGCATCGATCGCGGGATCGGCCAGCACCGCCTCATAGGTCTCGTAAGGCTGGGCGGAGAATTTCCGCGCGAAGGCGTTGCGCTTCTCGGGGGAGCGCGAGCTGCAGGCGGTGATCCTGAGCGCGTTCGACTTGCCCTGGATCGAGCTTGCCAGCTCGTCCGACCACCAGCCCAACCCGACGGATGCGGCACGCAACATGGGATCCCTCAGTCCTTGAGGCTGGCGACGAAGCGCAGCCTTGCCTGGTCGGCGACCACGGCCAGGATCAGCAGCACGCCGATCACCACCGTCTGCAGATAGGATTCGATCCGCGCCAGGTTCATGCCGTTCTGCACCAGGCCGATGAAGATGGCGCCCAGCACGACATTGACGAGCCGGCCCGAGCCGCCGCGCAACGAGACGCCGCCGATGACGCAGGCCGCGATCGATTCCAGCGGCATGGTGGCGCCGATATTGGCCTCGCCGGATTCGAGGCGCGCCGTCAGCATGATACCCGAGATCGCCGTCAATCCGGCGCAGAGCACGTAAGCCATGAACAGGTTGAGGCGCGTATTGATGCCGGAGAGCCGTGAGGCCTTGATGTTGCCGCCGATCGCATAGAAATATCGGCCCATCCGCGTCCAGTTCAACAGCAGATACATGAAAAGCATGAGGGCGCCGGTGACATAGATGGGGACGGGAATCCCCAGCAGCTGGCCGAAGCCCAGGAGCTTGCCGAAGCTGTCGGGCATGCCATAGACGGGGACGCCGCCGGTGAGGAAGAGGGCGATGCCGAATCCGACCGAGGCCATGCCGATCGTCATCATGAAGGGCGAAACGTTGAAGAGGGCGACGCCGGCCCCATTGACGATGCCGATCGCGACCCCGGCGCCGACGCCGGCGAGAATGCCGACGGTAATGGCCAGCACCACCGCGTCGGGGTATATGGCGATCATGCCCGACATGGCCATGGCGCCCACGACCGAGGTCAGGGCCAGGATGGTGCCGACCGAGAGATCGAAGCCGCCGGTCAGGAGCGCCAGCATCTGGCCCATCGCCACCATGGTCAGGTAGGTGGATTGACGCGCGACGTTGATCAGATTCTGCCCCGACAGGAACTTGCCGGACATGAGCGTGAAGATGACGACGGCGATCACCAGCAGGAAGGGCAGCACGCCGAGGCGCACGAACGCCACCTGCATCCATTCGGTGACGCTGCGCGTCCGTTTCGCGCCTTCCACCGGCTCGGCCCCCATCACGCCGCCTCCCTCTCGAAGAAATGTCTCAACACCTTGTCCTCGGTGATATCGGCCCCCTGCAGTTCCGCCCGCAAGGAGCCGCGATACATGACATAGGCACGGTTGGTCAGATGCAGGATTTCCGGCAGGTCCGAGGAGATCAGCAGCACGCCGGCCCCGGCCTGGCAGAGATCGCGGATGAACTCGTAGATCGCGACGCGGGTACCGACATCGACGCCGACCGTCGGCTCGTCGAACACGAAGAGCTTGACCTCGCGGGTGAGCGCCTTGGCCAGCAGCACCTTCTGCTGATTGCCGCCGGAGAAATGCTCGACGGGGCGCTCGATGTTGAGCGGATGCAGCTGCAGCTTCTGTGCCAGGGTCTTCGCGACCGTCCTTTCGGCGGCTCGCTTGAGGAAGAAGGGGCCGGAGAAAGCATCGTCATGGAGCACCGGGAGCGCGATGTTCTCGCGCGCGCCGCGGCCGACAACCAGGCCCTCGGCGCGCCGGTCGGGCGGCACGTAGAAGAAGCCGCGATCGAGCATGCGGCGCGGGGTGGTGCGGGTCGTATCCTGCCCCAGGAAGCGAACATGGCCGGACTGAATCGGCTCGATGCCGAAGCAGGCGCGCGCCACTTCCGATTTGCCGGAGCCGACCAGGCCCGCGAGCCCCACGATCTCGCCCGCCCGAACCCGGATCGACACGTCGCGCACGGTATCGGTCGCCGTGGTGAGATGCTCGACTTCGAGCAGGGTGTCGGCCGGCTTGTAGGCGACCTTGGGGAAGATCTGGCTGATCACGCGGCCGGTCATGAGCTCGACCAGCCGGCTCTCACTGGCCTGGGCCACCGGGAGGGTCGCGATATATTTGCCGTCGCGCAGGACGGTGATGCGGTCGCCGATGCGTTTGATCTCGGCCAGCCGGTGGGTGATGTAGATGACACCCACGCCCTGCGCCTTGGCCTGTGCGATCAGGGCGAACAGGCGCGCGGTCTCGCGCTCGGTGAGCGAGGCCGTGGGCTCGTCGAGGATCAGCACCGAGAGATCCGAGCGGAAGGCTTTGGCGATCTCGACCATCTGCTGCTCGGCGCGGCTCAGATGACCGACGCGGCGAGTGGGCTTCAGCGGGAAGCCCAGCCGGTCCAGCATCTCGACCGCGCGCCGATGCATCGCGGCCTTGTCGAGGAACGGTCCCGACTTCGTCTCGGCGCCGAGGAAGAGGTTCTGCTCGACCGACATCTGCGGCACCAGGGAGAATTCCTGGAATACGGCGCTGATGCCGAGCCCGCGCGCCTGATGCACGGAGTGGAGATCGATCGGATGGCCCTTGAAGAGGATGCGCCCGCCCGTCGGCTTGTGGGCGCCGGCCACCATCGAGATCAGGGTCGATTTGCCGGCGCCATTCTCGCCGAACAGGACATGCACCTCGCCCGCGCGCAGATCGAAATCCACGCGATCGAGGGCAAGCACGCCCGGAAACTGCTTGCTGACGGATTCGAGACGGAGCAGCGGGAGCCCGCCTTCAGGCGGGCTCCCGACCGGCTCCGCAAGTCCGATCGTCACTTGCGGCAGGCCTTCTTTGCGTTAAGTCGTCGGCACGGGCGACGTCATTCGACCGTGAAGGTCGGCTTGAAGTCGTCCGGGGCCAGCGAGGAGTCGCGGTCGAAGGTCTTCACATTGGCGCTGTCGATCACATAGATCTTCGGCCCGACGCGCAGGTCGAAGTCCTTTTTCTCCAGGATACGGACGATCTGGTCGATCGCGACGCGGCCCTGGATCACGGGCGAATCGGTCGGCGCCGCCATGATGCGGCCGGACTTGATGCCCTCATAGACCGGCGGGGTGAAGTAGTAGGCGAGCACCTTCACCTTGTCCTCGAGCCCGCGGTCGCGCAGCAGGCCGATCGCGGCTTCTGCCGTCGGCGAGGTGCCGACGATGTATTTGACGTCCGGATAGGCTTCGAGGGTGTCTTCCACCAGCTTCAGCTGAACTTCCTTGCCGGTGTCGCCGTACTTGGTATCGACGACTTCGATGTCGCTGTCCTTGACGGCATCGAGGAAGCCCTTGTTGCCGTCCTCGACCCAGCCCGCGCCGGCCGGTCCCGGGAACCAGGCGACCTGCACCTTGCCCGAGCCCTTGGGATGCATCTTCGCCAGATATTCGCCGGTCATGTAGCCCATCTGCCCGAAGGAGACGAGCGACTTGGCGGCGACGTCCGGCGAGGAGATGCCGTTGATCACGTCGATGACCGGGATGTTCTTCTTCTTGAGTTCCGAGACCAGATTGTTCAGGCCGTCGGCGGAAATGGCGCCGATGACGACGCCCTGGGCGCCGGCCGCGACGCAATCCTCGATCTGCGAGATCTGCTTGGCGAGATTGGTGTAACCGCCAGCCTCGACCAGCGTCATCTTCACACCCTGGCGCTTCGATTCGGCGAATACGCCGTAATCGACGGCCATCCAATAGGCGTCCTTCATATGCGGGAAGGAGACACAGATGTCCCACTTCTTGTCCGCCTTATCGAGCGGCGTGTAATCCGCCTCCGTATGCGGGCCTGCGAAGTCGAAACCTTTCCAGATCTGGACCGGGAACGGATACCACTCCTTCGCCATCGCCGCCGTCGACATCGCGACCGCGACGACGCCTGCCGTGAGCACGGCTAAACCTTTGCGTGTCATTGTTTTAAGCCTCCCTCCATGTCGTTGGACCGGCCCGTTCATTCGGCCGGCTTCAGATTGCGGGCTGATCCTTGCGCAGCGACTAGATATTGTAAAATCACAAAAACCCTGCATTTATTATCGGAAAATCAGATGTCTATCTCGCTGCGCCAGGTCCGTTACTTCATCGCCACCGCCGAGGCCGGAAAGGTCTCCACGGCCGCCTCGGCGCTGGGCGTGTCGCAATCGGCCGTGACCGAGGCGATCAAGGTGCTGGAGCGGGAAACCGGATCCCGGTTGTTTCGCCGCTTTTCCAACGGGGTGGCGCTGACGCCGGAGGGAAACCAGTTCCTGCTCCATGCGCGCAACGTGACGGCGGCGGTGCAGGATGCGCTGCGGGCGCCGCGCCAGGTGCGGGTCGATCTGACCGGCAAGGTTTCGGTCGCGATGACTTACACGGTGGCCGGCTATTTCATGCCGGCACCGCTGGCGCGCTTCCGGCGCAGCTTTCCCGGGATCGAGATCGAGCTCCATGAGATGGATCGGCGCGAGATCGAGGCGCGGCTGGTGGAGGGCACGATGGATCTCGCCGTCATCCTCACCTCGAATCTCCATAATGACGCCGAGATCGAGACCGAGACCTTGATCCAGTCGAAGCGGCGTCTATGGCTTCCCACCAACCATCCGCTGGCCCATACCGGCCGCGTGACCCTGGCCGACGTGGCGCCCGAGCCCTACATCATGCTGCTGATCGACGAGGCCGAGCAGACCGCGATCAGCTACTGGCACAAGCGCGGTTTCTCCCCCAACGTCGTGTTCCGCACGTCTTCGGTCGAGGCGGTGCGCAGCATGGTGGCGACCGGAGCGGGGGTCGCCATCCTCTCCGACATGGTCTATCGCCCCTGGTCGCTCGAAGGCGACCGCATCGAGGCGCGCCTGATCGACGACGATGTGCCCTCGATGAATGTGGGCCTCGCCTGGAAGCGCGGCGCCAAGCTCGATCCTTGCGCCAAGGCGCTGCGCGACTTCTGCCACATCACCTACAACTCCGCCGGCGCGATGACGGTGTGAGGCTTCGCGGTGTTGGCCAAGCGGCGGCATTCCGTTCCTGTCATGTTTCATGTCATCGCCGGACTTGATCCACGGCTGTCCGGTTCCGGTTTCAGCTCCATTGTAGCGCCATTTGATGTGGGTTCGGAATTGGGGCGGTTTCGGGTTCGAGCAGGCGGTCGATGCGCCTGCGATGCATGAGGTTGGCGCGCACGAGGCGGGCGAAGGCCAACGGGCTGTGACCGTCCTTGATGGCTTTCTGTGCCAATCGCAACAACAGGAAAGCGATCAGGGCGACGGCGATCTGGATGCGAACGGCGTTCTCGGAAGTGCCGAGAAAGCGGGTGATTTTCAGGGTCTGCTTGACCCACCGGAAGAACAGCTCGATCGCCCAGCGGCGCTTGTAGAGGTCTGCGATCTCCTGGGCGCTGGCGTCGAGATCGTTGCACAAGATGCGCAGGATCTTGCCGGTTTCGGTCTTCACGCGGATCTCGCGGACCGGGTCTTGGAAGGGGTTTTTGCGGCTGGCGGCTTGGCGGGCCGGGAGATATCCGATCCGGTCGGAGAGAATGGCGCTGCCCCGGGGCAGGGCGTTCTCGGCGACGAGGGTCAGGGGTGTGTTGGATTTGAAGCGAGTGACGATGCGGCATCCGGCAGCGTCCAGCTTGGCCCACCAGGCATAGTCGTAATAGCCGAGGTCGAAGACATAGGTGGCGCCGGGCTCGACCGGCATGTCGTGGGCGGGGGTAATGTCGTTGACATTCGCCGCACTGACAGCGGCATAGATGGGGCGGTCGGCGTCGGGATCGTAGATCACATGCAGCTTGGCGCCGCAGACGCCGGCGCTGAAACGGGCCCAATCGGCGCTCAGACCGCTCAATCGCAAGCCAGTGGAATCGATCAGATAGGTGGTTTCGGCGATCTTGCGGCGCAGCCCGCGATGGGCCTGCTTGATCATCACGGCGAGCAACTCGGCGAACAGCCCGCTCGGCCTTATGGCATTGGCATCGGCCAGCGTCGAACGGCGAACCTCGCCCGTTCCCAGGTGATAGAGCCGCGCCGCGTGGCTCGTCAGCCCGCTCACGATCTCCCGCAGGCTCGTCGCGCCCGAAAGCTGGCCGTAGAGCAGCGCCACGAACTGGCCCTTGGTCGTCAACCGCCGCACCCGAGCATCGCTATTGTGGGCCTCGACCAGCCGATCGAAGTCGAGCCACGCAACCTGCTTAAGAACCGAATGAAATACGCTATTCTGGTGCCGCATGGCGCTGACCCTCTGCCCGTGTCCCGAAACGTTTGCCGACGTTCAGGACCGAGTAGAATCAACGCCATGCACCGCGTCCACAAAAACTCAACCGGACAGCCGTGGACTTGATCCGGCGATCCAGGGGGGCGTGGACGCGCTGATTGTCAACACCTTGCTTGGGGCAAAGACTGGATCGCCGGGTCAAGCCCACGGCTGTCCGGTTGGCGCCATTGAAGGAGAATCTCGTTGCTCTGCTTTCTTCCCCTCCCCCCTTGAGGGGGAGGCTGGGTGGGGGGTGGCCACAAACTCGATGTTCGCCAAGCTCGTGTGGCTCAAGGCGCCGTCATCATCGCGTTCTTCGATCACCCCCCACCCTAACCTCCCCCTCAAGGGGGGAGGGGACAAGATGACGTGGTGAAAGGCAGAGACGTTGAAGGGGTGGACTCAGTTTCGGAGCCTCGTGTCCCGAACGAGGCCAGATGCGCATTCTGCGTTCCAAGTCCGCGCTCTAAACAATTTCGGAGAAACCTCAACCGGACAGCCATGGGCTTGACCCGGCGATGACAGCAGGAAAGCGCTGGGGAGGGGATAAGAGAAACAGCCCCCGCTTTGCCTTGCGCATTCGCTTGCGATAAAAGGGCGGGGGCCGCCGGCCCGGGGTCTCTCGATCACCGCCGGGCGGCCATTCGTTTTGTCGAGGGAAGGAACGATCCGATGCAGGCTGTCCAGACGCTGCAACCCACGCTCGCCAGCGCGTTGTGGCCCAGTTCGACCAAGAGCGGTGCGCTGCGCGCCGCGGTGCTGATGGTGCTCGGCACCGTGGCGCTCTGGCTCTCCGCCAAGATCCAGGTGCCGTTGATCCCGGTGCCGATCACGATGCAGACGCTGGTCGTGCTGGTGATCGGTGTCGCCTATGGCTGGAAGCTCGGCGGCGCCACGGTGCTGCTTTATCTCGCCGAGGGCGCGGTCGGCCTGCCGGTCTTCGCCGGCAATTGGAGCGAAGGCGGCGGTTTCCATCATCTCTATGGCCCGACGGCCGGCTATCTGGTCGGCTTCGCGGTCGCGGCCGCGATCTGCGGCGCGCTCGCCGAGCGCGGCTGGGATCGCTCGCTCCTGAAGGCGGGGGCCGCGATGGTGATCGGCAATCTCGTGATCTATGCGCTGGGCCTGACTTGGCTCGCGATCCAGATCGGCCTGGGCGACGCGCTCAAATACGGCCTGGTGCCGTTCCTCGTCGGCGATGCGCTCAAAATCGCCCTGGGGGCCTGCCTGCTGCCGGCGACCTGGCGGCTGATCGGGCGCGGCAAGAAGTGACGCTATCGGCCTGAACCCGCCGCCGCGGCGGGTATCTTCACGGTTTCGTGAGCGAAGGCGCCGCCTGGGTTCATCCCCGGGCGGCGCTTTTCTTTGTCCGCGTACGGGGCCGCCGGAGGGGTGGAAATTCAAGGATTCCGGACCCTTGTTGTTGATCTGGCTCAATGCCCGCCTCGGCCCTGTGAATAGTCTCGGCGGCGAACTTCCGATCGCGGGTGGTTGACGGGGCCGCTAAATGCGAGCAATTCTCACTCTCATTCGCAGGCGGCGCGCCGCCGCGGCTCCGGGGCCCGTCCCCGTTTCCCTGATGAGGAACCGACCGATCATGCGTCGCCTTGTTTTCGCCTGCCTCGCCATCCTCGCGACCCTCTCGCTGGCGGGCACCGTTCGTGCCGACGACCTGCAGACGTTCCGCATCGAGATCAAGGATGGCGTCATCACGCCGAAACAGACCGAGGTACCGGCCAACAAGGACTTCAAGCTCGAGGTCGCCAACACCGGCTCGATCCCGGCCGAATTCGAAAGCAAGCAGCTTCGCCAGGAGAAGGTGCTGGCGCCGGGCAAGAGCGTGACCATCACCATCCGCGGCATCGATCCGGGCGAATACCAGTTCGTGGACGAATTCCACGAGAACGACGCGGCCGGCCAGGGCGTGATCGTCGCGAAGTAAGAGCCGCGTCGACGCGAGACAGGACCGTGAAACCGGCATGAGCGGACAATTCGGACAGATCGTATTCGTGATCTGGCGCGAGAGCGTGGAAGCGCTGCTCGTGATCGGCATCCTGCATGCCTGGCTGTCGCGTCAGAGCGATCCGGACACGGTGACGAGCGGCCGGCGCTATCTCTGGTCGGGGGTGGGGGCCGGTTTGGGCCTGGCGGTGGCGCTGGCGGGGATCCTGCTCTTCTTCGCCGAGCGATTGCCAGACGGCGCGCAGGATTACTTCATGACCGCGATGGTGCTGATCGCGGCGGCGCTCATCCTGCAGATGGTATTCTGGCTGCGCCGGCGCGGCCGCACGATGAAGGCCGACCTCGAGGCCGGACTCGACAAGGCGGCGGCCCAGGCGCGTCACTGGGGCCTGTTCGTCCTCGCCATGCTGGCGGTGGCCCGCGAGGGCAGCGAAACGGTCGTCTTCCTCTATGGCATCCTCGCCGCCGGCGTCTATGCGCTGACGCCGACGGTGACCGCGATTCTGATCGGTTTCGCCACAGCGCTCTTCACCTACTGGCTGCTGCAGCTGGGATCGAAGCGCATGTCCTGGCGGGTCTTCTTCCGCGTCACCGAGATCATGCTGCTGCTGCTGGCCTGCTCGCTGGTGATGAACGGCGCCGATCACCTGTACGGCCTGGGCATCGCGCCCGATCTCGGCGGCACCGTCTGGGACAGCTCGTTCCTGCTGGACGACGGCAGCACCTTCGGCGGGCTGGTCGCGGCCCTGACTGGCTATCGCGCGCGGCCCGATGTGCTCAGCCTCGTGGTCTTCGCCGGCTATTGGGTGCTGGTGCTCTGGGCCTTGTCGCGCGCGCGTCCAACCGCCCTGCCGAAGCCCAAGACGGCGTGAACCCGAAGCGGGCCGGCAGCCTTCAGGAAAAGGCCTTGTAGGCGATCAGCGTGAAGGTGTCGCGCACGCCCGGCAGGCGCTGGATCTTCTCGGTCACGAAATGGCCGATATCGGCGCCCTCCGCGAGGAAGCATTTGATCAGCAGGTCGTACTGGCCGGAGATCGAATGTACCTCGGACACCTGGTCGATCGATTGCACGGCTGCGTCGGCGACCTCGTAGGCGCGCCCGAGCTCTGATTTCACCATGATGAAGATGGTCTGCATCGATCCGATCCTGCCGGCGGGATTGTTGACGGTCGGTACGCCATCGGCGCGCCGCCCTCGAGCCTAGCAGATCGGGCCGCAGGAAGGCGAGGCGGCGTCAATGCGAGCCGGGCATGCCGCGCCGGATCAGGCCGAATGCGAACAGGACGGCGAACAGAAACAACAGCAGCCCGAACAGATAGATGCCGCTGTCGGCGGCATGGGCGGCGAGGAAGAGGCCGAGCAGCCCCAGCAAAGAGATGATGCCGCCGATGATCCAGTTGAGACTGCTGTCCATGAAGAGACCTTCCCGTAAATGCTTCAATCTTCCCAGGTGATCAGATCGCGATAGGCGTGCCAGGTGGCATGGCCGAGGATGGGCAGGGTGACCATGAGGCCCAGATAGAGCGTGGCGATGCCGGCGCCCGCGAACAGCACGATCAGCCAGGCCCACAGCGCCATGACCCAGAAGTTGCGCTTCACCGTGGCGAGGCTGAGGCCGATCGCCGAGACCACATTGATATCCCGATCCATCATGACCGGGATCGAGACCACGCTGATGGCGAACACGAAGGCCGCCAGCACCCCGCCGATCGCGCAGCCGATCAGCAGGAAGGGGATGCTCGTCGGCGACAGGAACAGATCGACGACATAGGCAGGTTCGGGGCGTGGCGGATTGCCGCTGAAAAAGAGCGCGAAGACGATTTGCGCGAATCGCGCCCAGGCCATGAGGAACAGGGTCAGGACGAGCCCCATCGGTGCCAGGCGCGGCACATAGCGCCACCAGGCGCCGAAGGCATCGGCCGCCCTCACGCTTCCGCCCAATTCCAACCGGCGGCTGGTCTCGTAGAGGCCGACCGCCAGGACCGGCGCCACCAGCATGAAGCCCGCGGCCAGCGGCAGGATCGACCAGAAGATGTCGAGCCACCAGAAGAGCAGCGTCAGGCCGGCGCCGCCCAGCGTGAACATGAGGCCGTAGAGCAGGCCGAAACCGGGAGCCGCGAGGAAATCCTTCCAGCCGGCCGCCAGCCACGCCCAGGGGCGTTCGGGCGCCACCCGTCGGACCCGGGCGACGCTGCCGCCGGACAGCCGGATGACATCCACCTGGGGTTGTTGAGCCACTTCACTCATGGCCGGTTCCTCGCCGGGAGCGGTCGTCGCGACGAGAACGGGCGGGGCCCTGGTTGCAGGCCCGACGCCGTTATCGGACGTGCGCCACCTTAAAAAATCAATCCTAGCAAGCTGCTGGCAGCCGCCCCTTGATCCAGATCAAGGAACAGGTCCGCACCCCTCCCTATTCTCTGAAAGCTACGACGAAGGCAAGGTTCAGTGTGGTCGCGAGGGGCGCCGGCTGGTGGCTTCTGTGCCTGGGTCGGGGGAGAGAAGCATGGACGGCAAGACGGCGCCGGCTTTGGCCGCCGGTTACAACGACGATGTGATCCGGGCATTCACCATTGCCACCATGTTCTGGGGCGTGGTCGCCTTTCTGCTCGGCGTGGTGATCGCGCTGCAGTTGGCGTTCCCGGTCTTCAATCTGGGCCTGGAATGGACCAGCTTCGGCCGGTTGCGCCCGGTGCATACCTCGGCCGCGATCTTCGCCTTCGGCGGCAATGCCCTGCTCGGGACGTCGTTCTATGTGGTGCAGCGCACCTGCCGCGTCAGGCTGTTCGGCGGTGCGGCGCTCGCGAGCTTCGTCTTCTGGGGCTACCAGCTCTTCATCGTCCTCGCCGCCTCGGGCTATGTCCTGGGCATCACCGAGGGCCGCGAATATGCCGAGCCCGAATGGTACACCGATCTCTGGCTGACCCTGGTCTGGGTCGTCTATCTGGTGATCTTCGGCGGGACGATCGTGAAGCGGCGCGAGCCGCATATCTACGTCGCGAACTGGTTCTATCTCGCCTTCATCGTCACCATCGCGATGCTGCATATCATCAACAACCTGTCGCTGCCGGTGTCCTTCTTCGGGACCAAGAGCTATTCGCTCTTCTCCGGCGTGCAGGATGCGCTGACTCAGTGGTGGTACGGCCACAATGCGGTGGGATTCTTCCTGACCGCGGGCTTCCTCGGCATCATGTATTACTTCGTGCCGAAGCAGGCGGAACGGCCGATCTATTCCTACCGGCTCTCGATCGTGCATTTCTGGTCCCTGATCTTCCTCTATATCTGGGCCGGCCCGCATCATCTGCACTATACCGCGCTGCCCGAGTGGGCGCAGACGCTCGGCATGACCTTCTCGATCATGCTGTGGATGCCGTCCTGGGGCGGCATGATCAACGGCCTGATGACGCTCTCGGGCGCCTGGGACAAGCTGCGCACCGACCCGGTGCTGCGCTTCCTCGTGACCTCCGTCGCCTTCTACGGCATGAGCACCTTCGAGGGGCCGCTGATGTCGATCCGCGAGGTCAACGCGCTCAGCCACTATACGGACTGGACCATCGGCCATGTCCATTCCGGCGCGCTCGGCTGGGTCGCCTTCGTGTCCTTCGGCGCCGTCTATTTCCTGGTGCCGCGCCTGTGGAACCGCGAAGGCCTCTATTCGGTGAAGCTCGTCAGCTATCACTTCTGGATCGCGACCGTCGGAATCCTGCTCTACATCACCGCCATGTGGGTGTCGGGCATCATGCAGGGGTTGATGTGGCGCTCCTATGACGAGCTGGGTTTCCTGCAATATTCCTTCATCGAGACCGTCGCGGCGATGCATCCCTTCTACATCATCCGGATGCTGGGCGGCGTGCTGTTCCTGCTGGGCGCCCTCATCATGGTCTACAATCTGCGCATGACCGTGAAATACGGTCCCGCGCGCTCGGTCGAGCCCCGGCTCGCCGCCGCCCAGGCCTGAGGGAGAACGCCATGCAGCTCTCCCACGCGAAAATCGAAACCAATTTCCTGCTGATGCTGGTGCTGATCCTGATCACGGTGTCGATCGGCGGCATCGTCGAGATCGCGCCGCTGTTCACGATCGAGACGACCATCGAGAAGGTGCAGGGAGTCAGGCCCTATTCGCCGCTCGAGCTCGCGGGCCGCAACATCTATATCCGCGAGGGCTGCTATCTCTGTCACAGCCAGATGATCCGGCCCTTCCGCGACGAGGCCGAGCGCTACGGGCACTACAGCATCGCGGCCGAGAGCATGTACGACCACCCGTTCCAGTGGGGTTCGAAGCGGACCGGCCCCGATCTGGCCCGGGTCGGCGGGAAATATTCCGACGACTGGCATCGCGCGCATCTGACCGATCCCCGCAGCGTCGTGCCGGAATCGATCATGCCGTCCTACGCCTTCCTCGAGGAGCGCGAGCTCGACCCGACCGCGATCGCGGCGCATCTGTCGACCCTGCGCGAGCTGGGCGTGCCCTATACCGACGAGATGATCCAGGACGCGGCCGCGGACATGGCGGCCCAGGCCAATCCCGACGCCGACACGACCGGACTCCTGACCCGCTACCCCAAGGCGGCCACGGGCGCCTTCGACGGCGATCCGACGCGGCTGACGGAGATGGATGCGCTGATCGCCTATCTCCAGGTGCTGGGCCGCATGGTCGATTTCGCCGACTACCGCACCGAAGACCTGAGGCAGTGAGGCCGCGATGACCTGGCAGGAGATCCATGACCTGTTCGCGCCGATCCGGCTGGTCTGGTTCGTCGTGATCTTCGTCGGCGTCGTCGCCTGGGCCTACTGGCCGAAGCGCCGGGCCGAGCTGGAGAAGCTCGCGCGCATTCCGCTCGAGGACGAGCTGCCGGACGATCAGCGATCGACCCCCGTGCGGGAAAGCAAGCCATGACGAAGCGCGAGATCGATTCCATCTCGGGTCAGGAGACCACGGGCCACGAGTGGGACGGCATCAAGGAACTGAACCATCCGCTGCCGAGCTGGTGGCTCTACACCTTCTATGCGTCGATCCTGGTGGCGGTGATCTACTGGGTCCTGATGCCGGCCATTCCCTGGTTCAACGGCCATAGCAACGGCATCCTCGGATACAGCCAGCGGGCATCGCTCGACCATGTCATGGAAGCCGCGACCGCGGCGCAGGCGCAATATATCGCCCGAATCGACCAGGCGCCGTCGCTGGCGGCGATCCGGGCCGACGCCGATCTCTTCAATTTCGCCCAGGCCGGCGGCCGCGCGGTCTTCAACGAGAACTGCGCCGCCTGTCATGGCTTGGGCGGATCCGGGCGTCCGGGCGGATTTCCGACGCTCGCCGATGACGACTGGATCTGGGGCGGCACGCTCGACGACATCGCGCAGACGGTGCGTCACGGCATCCGCAACGCCGATCCGGATTCGCGCCAGTCGGTGATGCCGAACTTCGGCACCGACAGCATCCTGACCGCGCCGCAGATCGCCGACGTGGCGGAGTTCGTCCTGTCGCTTTCCAACCGCTCGACCGATACCGCCGCGGCCGGCCGCGGCAAGACGGTCTTCGCCGACAATTGCGCGGCCTGTCATGGCGACAACGGCCAGGGCAAGCCCGAGCTCGGCGCACCCAATCTGGCGGATGCGATCTGGCTCTATGGCGACGGCAGCAAGCTCGCGATCATGGCCCAGGTGACGAAGCCGAAAATGGGCGTGATGCCGGCTTGGGGCGGTCGTCTGTCCGAGGCCCAGCAGCGGATGGTCACGGTCTATGTGCATAGTTTGAGCGGCGGCCAGTAAGCCGCCAACAAGCCGACGATCTCTTTGATGTAAGACGGGCGCCTCCGAGGGGGACAGGCGGTCGTCGTTCGGGCGGGACGATGACAGAGACAGCCCTTCAGGACTCCGGGACGCAGGAAAAAGTCGCCTCGCGGCGCGAGCAGCGGGCCGAGCCGCTCTATGTCGGCCGCATCCGCGTCTATCCGCGCAAGGTCCGCGGCACCCTGCGCCGTTTCAAGTCGGCCATGCTCGTCCTCCTCCTGGCGATCTATTACGCCGCGCCCTGGCTGCGCTGGGATCGCGGGCCCGGCGCCCCGGACCAGGCGCTGCTGATCGATCTGCCGGGGCGGCGGGCCTATTTCTTCTGGGTCGAGATCTGGCCGCAGGAAGTCTATTACCTGACCGGCATCCTGGTGCTCGCGGCGCTGGGCCTGTTCCTCGCCACCAGCCTGTTCGGCCGGGTCTGGTGCGGCTTCACCTGCCCGCAGACGGTCTGGACCGATCTCTTCATGTGGGTCGAGCGGACCATCGAGGGCGATCGCAATGCGCGCATGCGTCTCGACAAATCGCCCCTCAGCCTCGGCAAGGTCGCGAAGAAGATTGCCAAGCATGGCGCCTGGCTGGTGATCGCGCTGCTCACGGGCGGCGCCTGGGCCATGTATTTCACCGACGCGCCGACGCTGGTCCGCCAGTTCTTCACGGGCGGCGCCACCGTCACAGTCTACTTCTTCGTCGGCCTCTTCACCTTCACGACCTATCTCCTGGCCGGCTGGGCGCGCGAGCAGGTCTGCACCTATATGTGTCCCTGGCCTCGCATCCAGGGCGCGATGCTCGACGAGGACAGCCTCAATGTGACCTATCGGGCCTGGCGCGGCGAACCGCGCGGCAAGCACAAGGCCGGCACGAGCTGGGAAGGCCATGGCGATTGCGTCGACTGCTTCTCCTGCGTCGCCGTCTGTCCGACCGGCATCGACATCCGCGATGGCGCGCAGCTCGAATGCATCGGCTGCGGGCTCTGCATCGATGCCTGCAACGAGGTGATGGAGAAGGTCGGACGGCCCCGGGGGCTGATCGACTTCGACTCCGCCCGTAACATCGCGCTGCAGAGCGCCGGCAAGCCGCCGGTGGCGTGGCGGCCCTTCCGGCTCCGCACCATCGTCTATGTCACCCTGCTGTTCCTGGTCGCCGCCGGAGTCTTCGCGGCCCTGGGCACGCGTTCCACCCTCGACATCAATGTGCTACCCGAGCGCACGCCGCTCTTCGTCCTGCTCAAGGACGGCAGCATCCAGAACGCCTACACCATCAAGATCCTGAACAAGCAGCGCCAGGCGCGCGAGTTCACGCTGGCCGTGAAGGAACATCCGGGCGCGCGGATCGAGATTGTCGGCGCCGACCCGGCGGGCGTGCTGGCGGCCAAACCCGACCATGTCGCGACCTATCGGGTGCTGGTGAGCCTGCCCCGCGCCGAGGTCGGCGAGGACAGCGAGGCGATGACCTTCGTGCTGACCGACAAGTCCAGCAGCGACACCGCCCGCCACCAGACCGTATTCAGAGGGCCCGATCGATGAGCACAATCATGCAAGGGATGCAAGGCGGAAATGGCGACGGGGGTGCCCGGCGCGGCCGCTGGATACCGTGGATCTTCGTCGCTTCCTTCGTGGTCCTGACAATCATCCAGGGGGTGATGATCTGGTTCGCGATCGAGAGCTTCAGCGGCCTGACGGCCGAGGACGCCTATGAACGCGGGATCACCTACAACCGGACGATCGAGGCCAAGGATGCCGAGGTGGCGCTGGGCTGGCAGGTGACGCTCGAATGGCAAGTGGACAAGTCGGCGCCGGGCAAGGGACGGCTGGCGCTGCAGGTCCTGGATCGCCTGGGCCAGCCGCTGCAGGGCGCCGAGGTCGCGGCCACGCTGCGCCGGCCCGTCGGCCCGGAGACCGCGACCCCGGTGACGCTGACGCCCGGCGCGCCGGGGACCTATGGCGCTTCGCTCCAGCTCCCCTTGCGCGGCCAGTGGGATGTCGATCTCGATATCGCGACGGCGCACTCGACCGATCACCTGACCGACCGGATCTTCGCGCCATGAACAGCGGCAAGGTCGTCAGGCTCGCGACGCCCGTCGCCAATCTCGCCGTCGATGCGGCGCTGATCGACTATTCGGCCTATTGCCGCGCCGACGGCGCGGGCGGCCAGGTGCTGCATCTGATGGCCGAAGGCGTCCATTGCGGGGCCTGCGTGCAGCGCATCGAGACGACGCTGCGCCGCGAGCCCGAGGTGCGCCAGGCGCGGCTCAACCTGACCACCCGCCGACTGGTGCTGGGCTGGCAGGGGCCGGCGGCCCGCGCGAACCCCCTGGTCGCCGCTGCCGCCGAGCTGGGTTATCGCTTCATGCCCTACGATCCGACCGAGCTCGGCGATGCCGACGCCAGGTCCGAGCGGGAGCTGCTGCGCGCCATGGCGGTCGCGGGTTTCGCGGCGTCCAACATCATGCTGCTCTCGGTCTCGATCTGGGCCGGGCATGTGCAGGAGATGGGTCCGGCAACGCGAACCCTGATGCACTGGTTCTCGGCGCTGATCGCGCTCCCCACCATCGCCTATTCGATCCGGCCCTTCGCCCGGTCCGCCTGGGCCGCGCTCAGCCACGGCCGCACCAACATGGACGTGCCGATCACTGTCGGCGTGCTCCTGACCGCCGGCATCAGCCTGTTCTCGACCATCACGCATGGCGAGCATGCCTATTTCGATTCGGCCGTCTCGCTGCTGTTCTTCCTGCTGCTGGGCCGCTATCTCGACCGGCGCGCGCGCGGCCAGGCGCGCTCGGCGGCCCAGCGCCTGCTGGCGCTGGGGGCGCAGGCGGTGACGGTGATCGCATCCTCGGGCGACCGGCGCCTGCTGCCGGTGCGCGAGGTGGTCCCCGGCATGATGCTGCTGGTGGCGGCCGGCGAACGCATCGCCGTGGACGGCCGGGTCCGGGAAGGCCGTTCCGAGCTCGACATGTCGCTGGTCACGGGCGAAACGCTGCCGGCCAAGGTCGAGCCGGGCGAGCGGGTCTTCGCCGGCACGGTCAACCTGGCGGCGCCTTTGCGTGTGGAGGTCGCCGAGGTCGGCGAGGACACCCTGCTCGCCGGCATCGTCCGCCTCCTCGAAGCCGCCGAGCAGCGCCGCGCGCGCTATGTCTCGCTGGCCGAGCGCATTGCCCGCGCTTACACGCCGGTGGTGCATCTGGCGGCGCTCCTGACCTTCCTGGGCTGGGTCTTCCTGGTGGGCGAAGGCTGGCAGCATGCGCTCCTGATCGCGGCCTCGGTGCTGATCATCACCTGCCCCTGTGCGTTGGGGCTGGCGGTGCCGGCGGTGCAGGTGGTGGCGAGCGGCCGGCTGATGCGCCGCGGCATCCTGCTCAAATCGGCGACCGCCCTGGAGCGGCTCGCCGAAGCCGACACCGTCGTCTTCGACAAGACTGGCACCCTGACGCTCGGCCGGCCCGAACTGGCCGACAGCGGCGGGTTCGATCCGCAGGCCTTGAAACTGGCGGCTTCGCTGGCCGCCAACAGCCGGCATCCGCTGGCGCGCGCGCTCTGCCGCGCGGCGCCCGACGTCCCCGCGGCGTCGGGTGTCGAGGAGAAGGCGGGCCTCGGCCTCCGGCTCGCCGTCAAAGGCGGGGAGATCAGGCTCGGCAGCCGGCGCTGGTGCTCGGTCGGCGAGGAGCAGCCGGGCGAGGGACCCGAGATCTGGCTGACGGAACCCGGGCGGGCGCCCTTGCGTTTTGCCTTCACGGATCAATTGCGGCCCGACGCGATCCAAACCGTGGCGGCGCTCCGCGCGCGCGGGCTGGCGATCGAGCTTCTGTCGGGCGACCGGGAGGGCACCGTGAGACAAGTGGCCGAAACTCTGGGCATCGAGGCGTGGCGGGCGGCGATGACTCCCGCCGACAAGACGGCACGGCTCGAGCAGCTGGCGCGCGACGGCAGGCGCGTGCTGATGGTGGGCGACGGCCTCAACGACGCGCCGGCGCTCGCCGCCGCGTTCGTCTCGCTTTCGCCCTCGACCGCGGCCGATATCACCCAGACCTCGGCGGATGCGGTGTTCCAGGGCGTGAAGCTCGGCGCGGTTACCGAGCTTCTGGGCGTGGCCCGGCGCTGCCGTACCCTGGTCCGGCAGAATTTCCTCCTGGCCCTGGGCTACAATCTTCTCGCGGTGCCGATGGCGGTGCTGGGGCTGGTGACGCCGCTGGTCGCCGCCATTGCGATGTCCTCGTCCTCGCTGATCGTCACCGGGAACGCCTTGCGGCTCGGCATCGATCGGACTCGGTCCGCGCGCCGCTGAGGGCGGCGCAGCGGCAAACGGAGATCGGCCCATGGAAGGTCTCATCTATCTGATCCCCGCCGCCCTGTTTCTGGGCCTGATCGGCCTGATCGCCTTCATGTGGGCGCTCAAGAGCGGACAGTTCGAGGATCTCGATGGTGCGGCCGAGCGCATTCTGTTCGACGACGAGAATGCGCCGGCGGCCAAGCCGCTCGAGACCGACGAGGCGAAAAGCAGGACACCGCGCCGCTCCTGAGCGTCCGTCCCTGCGCCGACCGCCTCCCCCGTGACATCCGCCGATCTTCCGGGCTAGTCTCCGGCCCGCGTCCGCGAGGGTCGAGCGGCTGCTTCCATCAGGCATCGGACGATCTCGCCTTTCCTGACCGATCTCCACGTCGGTTCGTCGGCAATGGCCGTCGCGGGCGGATCGTCGGCGCCCGGCCGGACATGGCATGAGGAAGCGGCACCGCAACCCCGGGACGGGTTTGGCGATGAGGTTCCCCCGAGAGAGAAGCCAATGGCCCGCAATCCCCGCTACGACATCCTGTTCGAGCCCGTGAAGATCGGGCCGGTGACGGCCAGGAACCGCTTCTACCAGGTGCCGCACTGCACCGGCATGGGCGTGCAGATGCCCAAGACGCTGGCGGCCATGCGCGCCGTGAAGGCCGAGGGTGGCTGGGGCGTCGTCAACACCGAATATTGCTCGATCCATCCGACCTCCGACGACGCGCCCTACAAGTTCTGCAGCCTGTGGGATGACGACGACCGGCGCGTGATGGCGACGATCGCGGACGCCATCCATGAGCACGGGGCGCTCGCCGGCTGCCAGCTCTGGCATGGCGGCGAATTCGCGGTCAATCGCGCCAGCCGCCTGCCGCCGATCTCGGTCGATGGCGCTCCCGCCCATTATCTCTGGCCGCTGCAGACCCGTGCCATGGACCGCCAGGACATCCGCGAGCTGCGGCGCTGGCAGGGCGATGCCGCGAAGCGCGCGGTCCAGGCCGGATTCAACATCGTCTATGTCTATGCCGGCCACGCCTATCTGCCGTTCCAGTTCATCGCCAGGCGCTTCAACCATCGCGGCGACGAATATGGCGGCAAGCTCGAGAACCGCGTGCGGATGCTGCGCGAGATGATCGAGACCACGCGCGACGCGATCGGCCCGAACGTGGCGTTGGCGATCCGCTTCGCGGTCGACGAGCTGATGGGCGATCACGGGGTCGCCGCCGGTGCCGAGGGTCGCGAGGTGGTCGAGATGCTGGCCGAGCTGCCCGATCTCTGGGACGTCAATATCAGCCAGGTCACCAACGACTCCATGAGCGCCCGCTTCGCGGAGGAGGGGTTCCAGGAGCCCTATGTCTCCTTCGTGAAGAAAGTGACCACGAAGCCGGTCGTGGGCGTCGGCCGCTTCACCTCGCCCGATACCATGGTCTCGCAGATCAAACGCGGCGTGCTCGACCTGATCGGCGCGGCGCGGCCTTCCATCGCCGATCCCTTCCTGCCGAAGAAGGTCGAGGAGGGACGCGAGGACGAGATCCGCGAATGCATCGGCTGCAATATCTGCCGCTCCTGCAACAATGAGGGCGTGCCGATCCGCTGCACCCAGAACCCGACCATGGGCGAGGAGTGGCGGCGCGGCTGGCACCCCGAGCGCGTCGCGCCGAAGCGCTCCGACAAGCGCGTGCTGATCGTCGGCGCCGGCCCCGCCGGCCTCGAATGCGCGGTCACGCTCGGCAAGCGCGGCTATGCGGTGGCGCTGGCCGACGCCGCCGACGAGCTGGGCGGGCGCATCAATGCCGAATGCAGGCTGCCGGGCCTCGGCTCCTATGGCCGCGTGCGCGACTGGCGCCTCGGCCAGCTCGCGAAGCTGCCCCAGGTCGAGCTCTATCCGGCGAGCCGGCTCGCCGCGGCCGATGTGCGCGAGTTCGGCGCCGATCATGTGGTGATCGCGACCGGATCCCGCTGGCGGCGCGACGGGGTCGGCATGGCGAGCCATGACGCGATGGTGAACGCGGATACGGCCGAGGTCTTTGCGCCCGAGGACATCATGGCGGGCGCCGTGCCGGCGGGTCCTGTCGTCGTCTATGACGAGGACCAGTATTATATGGGCGGCTGTCTCGCGATGAAGCTGGTGCAGCTGGGGCTCGAGGTGGCGCTGGTGACGCCGGGCGGCGAGGCCTCGTCCTACTGCCGCATGACCGACGAGCATGACAAGGTGCAGAAGCGCCTGCTCGATCTGGGGGTCGAGATCGTCGTCAACCGCCAGCTCGCGGGCTTCGATGGCGAGGCGGCGCATTTGGAATGCGTCTATACCGGCCGCGCCTATCGGCAGAAGGCGAAGAGCCTGGTGCTGGTGACGATGCGCCGGCCGGAGAGCGCGCTCTATGAAGAGCTCGCGGGCGACCCCGCCGCGCTGACGGCGGCCGGCATCGGCGGGCTGGCGCGGATCGGCGATTGCCTAGCGCCGGGCGCCCTGGTGCATGCGGTCCATGCGGGGCATCTTCATGCGCGCGAGTTCGACGAGCCGGCGCCGGGCGATGTGCCTTACAAGCGCGAGCGCGCGATTATCTGATCGCGCCATTCCGGTGGGGATCGCTTCGACGGGACCATGAGTTTGCTTCAGGGAGATCGGGCAGCATGAGCGGAGAAATCGCGACGGGCGGGCCGGCGGCCCGCGAGGGGCGGGGCCGCGAGCATGGCGGCAAGGCGCGTCGCGAACGCCGCTCCGTGGGCGGCGGCGTCCGTCAGCTGCCCTTCAAGACGCTGCGCAACCCCTTAAAGCCGATCGAGGTCCTGTCTGAGGATCAGGTCGAGACTATCCATCTGGCCTCGCTCGAGATCCTGGAGAATATCGGCATCGAGAGCCTCCATATGGAGACGATCGATCTGTTCGAGCGCGCCGGCGCCAAGGTCGATCGCTCGACCTTGCGCGTGAAGCCCGATCGCGGCCTCATCCTGGAGGCGATCAGGACGGTCCCGCCGGAATTCACACTGCGCGCCCGCAACCCCGAGCGCGATCTCCATTTCGGCGGCAATCACCTGGTGTTCTGCGCCACCGGCGGTCCCGCCTTCGCCAGCGATCTCGATCGCGGCCGGCGCGCCGGCAACGAAGCCGATATGAAGGACTATATCCGCCTCGTCCATATGCTGAACGTGCTGCATCAGGAAGGCGGGACGGGGCTCGAGCCGACCGACCTCCCGCCCGACACGCGCCATCTCGATGTCTATGAATCGATCCTGACCCTCACCGACAAGAGCTGGCATTGCTGGGCGATCGGCGCCTTTCGCGTGCGCGACGCGATCGAGATGGCCTGCATCGCCTATCCGACGACGCGTGAGGAGCTGCTGACGCGCCCGGCCGTCATCTCCATCATCAACTCGAACTCGCCCCTGAAGTTCGACGGGCCGATGGGCGAGGGGCTCTGCGAGCTGGCGCGCACCGGACAGGCGACCGTCTGCACGCCTTTCACGCTCTGCGGCGCCATGAGCCCGGTGACGCTGGCGGGCGCTCTCGCCCAGCAGAACGCCGAGGCCCTCTTCATGATCGCGCTGACGCAGCTCGTTCGGCCGGGCTCGCCCGCGGTCTATGGCGGCTTCACCTCGAATGTCGATATGAAGTCGGGGGCGCCAGCCTTCGGCACGCCCGAATACACCAAGGCCGCCTTCGCCTCGGGACAGCTCGCGCGACGCTACAACTTCCCTTACCGCTCCAGCAATGTGAACGCCTCGAACGTGGTGGATGTGCAGGCGGCTTACGAATCCGGCATGTCGCTCTGGGGCACCATCATGGGCGGGGTCAATCTCCTGGCCCATGCGGCCGGCTGGCTCGAGGGCGGCCTCACGGCGTCGTTCGAGAAGCTCATCCTCGATTGCGAGATGCTCCAGCTCATGCGCGAGACCCTGACGCCGATCGCGACCGACCGGGCGAGCCTGGGGCTCGAGGCGATCGCCGAGGTCGGGCCGGGCGGGCATTTCTTCGGTGTCGGCCATACGCTGGAGCGCTTCGAGCATGCGTTCTATGCACCCCTGCTCTCGGACTGGCGCAATTTCGAGACCTGGACCGATGCCGGCTCGATCGACGGCACCCACCGCGCCAACGCGATCTGGAAGGAACTGCTGCGCCAGTATCAGGAGCCGGCCATGGATCCGGCCGCGCGCGAGGCCCTCGCGGCCTATGTGGCGCGGCGCAAGGTCGAGATCGGCAGCGGGAAATATTGAGCCGTCCTGCCACCGGGCGCACTTGTGGGCCGGTCCGATTTTTGATTCTCTTGAAGGGGCCCCATTGTGGGGCCGCGACTCCGGGGGCCGCTGGTGGCTCCCATGAGCGAGTGCTAACCCCGCGATGGCGATGCGCCGCCTGATCAAGGCCAACGAACATCGGGTCATGCCCTGGAAGAACAGCCAGGGCATGACGGCCGAGATCGCGATCGATCCGCCGGACACGCCGCTCGACAAATCCTTCCGCTGGCGCCTGTCGCTGGCCGAGGTCAAGGCCGACGGCCCGTTCTCGATCTTCCCGGGTTATGACCGCTACATCATGCTGATGGGCGGCAACGGCATGGTGCTGCGTTTCGACAACGGGCGCGAGGAGCGCATCGACGAGCCACATGTCCCGTTCCAGTTCAGCGGCGACGATTCGGTGCGCTGCTGGCTCATCGACGGCTCGGTGCGCGACTTCAATCTGATGGTCCGGCGCGATTTCCAGGTCTCGGCCGGGATCCTCACCCTCAACCGGCGCGACCGGATGCTGCCGGCGCTCGGCCGCGGCACGACCCTGATCCTCTATGTGATCGAGGGCAACACCGTGCTCGACGACGGCACCCTGCTCGAGCCCGGCGACACCCTCATCATCAATGTGGAACTCGCCGCCAAACACGCCGTCGCCTTCGGCCGCAGCCAGTCGAAGCTCTTCATGGCCAGGCTGACACCGCGCCAGCGGACGTGAAGCGACGGGGCGCCCCATTGTCATCCCCGCGAAAGCGGGGACCCAACTATAAGCTTGGCGCGCTGGATCGAGATGGGTCCCCGCTTTCGCGGGGATGACCGTAGGTGCCTACCCCAGCGCCAGCCAGCGGTCGCTGACGGCTTCGGCGAAGCGGCGTGCGCCGGGGGCGTTGTCGGGCCATTCGGCGCGCAGGCGCTCGAGGGTGGCCGGGGCCTTCTCGGCGCCGAGATGCTTGGTGAGGCTGGGCATGCAGAGCGCGAACCAGGTATCGGCGATCGCCGGCGTCGCCTCGAAATGGCATTGGAAGCCGTAAGCGCGCTTGCCCAGACGGAAGGCCTGGTTGCGGCAGCCGTCGCCCTTCATCAGCAGTTCGGCCTCTTCCGGCAGGTCGAACGTGTCCTCATGCCACTGCATGATGCGGGCCGTGGTCCCCAGCCCGCCGACGACCGGGTCCCTCTGTCCCTCGGGCGTCACCGCCAGATCATGGAACCCGACTTCGAGATGGGTATGGCGGCGGACCTTGCCGCCGAAGGCACGGGCCATGAGCTGGGAGCCGAGGCAGATCCCCAGCAGCCCGCGATCGGCGCGATGGAAGTCGCGCATGCTCTCCAGGATCGCCGGAAAGGCCGGCCAGTTGGCGTCGTCATTGGCATGCTGCACCCCGCCCAGCACCACCATCCCGTCATAGCCCTTCGGGCTCTCGGGCAGGGGGTCGCCGTCATGCGGCCTGCGGATTTCGGTCTTGCCGCCCTGGGCCTCGATCCGCTCGGCGACAATGCCGGCCGTCGACAGGGAATCGTTCTGGATGATCAGGATTTTCATGGCGCTCGGTTGCCTGCGGTACGGGAACAGCCAATCGCCGGTCGCCCGATAGGCCCGGGTCGTCCGGCCGGGCGCGATTATAGGGGGGCCGGGGCCCGGCGCCAGCCCGTCCCGGACTCAACCCTGCTTTGCATCGCTTGCAGGCGGATCGGCCGCTTTCGTCGCAAAGCGGCGAGAAAAGGACGGCTCTACACTCCCGCTTAACCGCAGCCCATGATAAGAACAGGACTCATTTCCGGCGAGATCGCGCCCCACCGAGTTCCCACCCCTTCATGCCGACTGATATCCCCTCCGACACCGGTCCGATGTGGCTGCGTGCCGTGAGCCGACCCGGCGCGATCGTGTTCGCGATCATGTTCACGCTCGAAAGTTTCGCGCGCGGCCTGATCGCCACCCTGATCCCGCTCCAGGCCTATTCGCTGCTGCATCACACGCGCGACGTCAGCATCCTCTACACGCTGGTCGGGATCGTCGGTCTGGCATCGAGCTTCGCCATCCCCTTCTTCATCCGCCGCTTCAAGCGGCGCTGGGTTTACACCGCCGGGATCCTGGCGCTGCTGGTTGCCGCCTTGCTGCTCGCGACGGCGACGCTGTACGGCCAGATCGGCGCCATGCTGGCGCGCGCCTTCGGTGCCGCCGCGCTCAACATCACGCTCAGCCTCTATGTGATGGATTACATCCGCCGCCGCGACCTGGTGCGCTCGGAGCCGCTGCGCCTCATGTTCAGCGCCGCCGCCTGGACGGTCGGGCCGGCCCTGGGCGTCTGGCTCTATACCGATGTCGGGCACGGCGTCGCCGAGTTCCTCTCCGCCGGTTCCTGCGCGGTGCTGCTGGTCTATTTCTGGTATCTGCGGATGAGCGAGAACCCGGCCGTGGCCGCCGCCACGCGACCGCCGCCCAACCCGATCGCATCCATCCGCCGCTTCATCGCCCAGCCTCGCCTGCGGCTCGGCTGGTTCGTGCCCTTTGCCCGCTCCTGCTGGTGGGCCATGTATTTCGTCTATCCGCCGCTGTTCCTGGTGCAGGCCGGCAAGGGCGACTTCGCCGGTGCGCTTCTGGTCTCGCTCGGCAACGCCATGCTGTTCGTCACGCCGCTTTATGGCCGCATGGCGCAGCGCACCGGCATCCGCCGCTGGATCATCGTCGGCTTCATCGGGCTGGGAATATTGACCACCGCGGCGGGGTTCATGCATGGCTTCCCCTGGATCGCGGCCGCTCTCCTGCTGGCGGGCTCGGCCTTCTGCTGCCTGCTCGACGCTTTCGGCAATATTCCCTATATGCGCGCCGTGCGTCCGCTCGAGCGGCCGCAGATGACGACCGTGTTCCGGACCTATATCGACCTGTCGGATCTGGCGCCGCAGGCCTTCTATTCGGTGCTGTTGACCTTCTTCGACATCCGCGCGGTCTTCTTCGCCTGCGGTCTCTTCATGTTCGTGGCCGCGGTCGTGGCGATGAAGATTCCGAAGAAGATGTGAGGCTCGGTGCGCCCGCGCCGCCGCTCCGCGAGGCGGTCGTCTTAGCGCAATGTTAAGGGCTTCTGGGCGACCCTGAGGGGTGCGCCCGCCCCGGACTTTGTTCGCGGAGCCCTTGGGCGGAAGCCAGATTTGCTGGGATCCCTGGCATCCCGATCACAGGAATAGATCCGCATGGCCCTGCCGGCCGAACGCAAACCGGTCGCCCCACCCGACGCCCGCCCTGCTGCCGACGACGGCCGGGCCGGCGGAATCGCGGCCACCGTCAGGCGGGCCCAGGACGCGGTGGCCGAGCTCAGCGCCGATTACCAGAACTGGGCGCTCGCCGACCTGGCCAAGGCCGAGCAGGCCCTGTCCGAGGCCCGCGCCGATCCTGCGGCGGCCCAGCCGGCCCTGCAGCGTCTCTATGGCGTCGCCCATGATATGAAGGGTCAGGGCGGGAGCTTCGGGTTTCCGTTGGTGACCCACGTGGCCCAGTCCCTGTGCCGGCTGCTGGTCGGCCCGGGCGGCAGCGCGCGCCATGTGGCACTCCCGGCCGAGGAAGCCACCTTCGGGCTGGTCGAGGTTCATCTGAAGGCGCTTCGCCTGATCCTCGAGAAATCGGTGCGGGGCGAGGGGGGCGAGGTCGGCCAGAAGCTGGTCGCCAAGCTCCAGGCCATGGCGGGCCGCGGCTAGGACCGAAACGGTCTCGTTCAGCTCTATTCCGGCTTCACCCCGTATTAACCCTGATTACCCACCATCGGGACCGGTTTCCGCCCGCGACGGCGCTCGGGCGGACACGCCTCGATTCCCTTCGCGCGCTTCTTCGGTCGCAATCCATCCGGTGATGCTCTCTTCGACGGCGGGCCAGTCCAAGCCGATATCCGCAGACCGGATCGCGCAGATCCTGGGCTACGGATTTATCTATCTCGCGCTGGCGGCCTTCAGCATCGATCTGTCGTGCGGCAGCAATGGCGTGGCCGCGATCTGGCTTCCCAATGCGGTGGCGATGGGCTTCGTCATGCTGCGCCGGCCCTGGCAGGTCCAGCTGCCGGCCCTGGCGCTGGGCATCGCGCTGGCCGATATCCTCGAGGGCGATCCGGCCTTCGTCTCCGCGATGATGGCGCTCGTCAATACCGCCGAGATCGCGCTGGGCGCCTGGCTGATCCAGCGCTGGCTCGGCGCCGGCGACCGCTTCGCCCGGCTGCAGGAGGTCGTGCGCTTCATCCTGATCGCCGGCCTCGTGGTTCCCGTTTTCGGGGCCGCCCTCGGGGCCATGGCCGTCTATTGGGGCCTCGGCGTGCCGATGCCCGAGGTTCTGCCGGGCTGGTTCCTGACCGAGGCCATCGGCTACATCGTGCTCACGCCGATGCTGGTGCTGTGGTGGCCGCTTTGCCGGAAGACCGGCGGGCGGAAGGCATGGGCGGAACGATGGCTCCAAGGCTGGAACCACAGGCGCGTCCTGGAGGCGGGCCTGCTCGGATCGGCGCTCTGTCTCAGCGGCTTCTGGCTGTTCAGCTCGGTCGGCTGGGCGGATGCGGCCGAGCTGCTGCCGACCTTCCTGGCGACGCCCCTGGTGCTCTGGGCTGTCATGCGTTTCGGCCGCCGCGGCGGCAGCCTCGCGACCCTGATCGTGGTCACGGCCGCCGTCGCCGGCCTCCTGGCGCATCAGACGCCGATCGACGATGCGCTGCCGGCGACTCCCAGCGACCTGCTGCTGCCGCCCCTGATGATGTGCGTGACCGCGCTGTCGGGCCTGCTGCTGGGCGCGGCCCTCGAGGAACAGAATGTCATGCGCAAGGCGCTCGAGAAGAGCGAAACGCATTTCCGCACGCTGGCCGAAGCCACGCATGTGGGCATCTACCGGACAGATGCCGCCGGGCGCTGTCTCTATGTCAATGAGGGCTGGAGCGCGATCACCGGTCGCGACGCCAAGATCTCGATGGGCGAGGACTGGTCGACGGCGCTTCATCCCGACGACCGCCGCCGCGTGATCGCGAACTGGTACGAGGCCGCCCGCAACGAAGCCACCGACTATGACGAGGAATATCGCTGGATGCGGCCGGATGGGCAGGTGCGGCTGGTGCGGGATACCGCCCATCCGATCAAGGAAGGCGGCAAGACCACCGGCTTCGTCGGCACGGTCATCGATATCACCGACGAGCGCGCGGTGCGCGCTCAGCTCGAGGAAAGCCGCCAGCGCTTCGATCTGGCGCTGCGCGGCACCTCCGACGCGATCTGGGACTGGCATCTGGCCACCGGCCGGCTCTGGTATGCGCCGCGTTTCACCGAGATGATGGGGTACGAACCCGCGCAGAGCCCGCAGACGATCGAGGCCTTCGAGGCCATGGTCCATCCGGACGACAGGGCGAAACGCACGGCGATATTGACCGAGTATCTGGCCGGCGGTTTCAGCGGGCGCGGCTACACCATGGAGTACCGGCTGCGCCGGGCCGATGGCAGCTATCACTGGATGCGCACGCGCGCCCGCGCCGTGCTGGATCGGGCCGGCCGGCCCTTCCGCATCGCGGGCGCCCTCAGCGACATCCAGGAGGAGAAGCAGCGCGAGGTCGAGCTGCAGGCGGCGAAGGAGGCGGCCGAACGGGCCAATGCCGCCAAGTCCGAGTTCCTCGCGGTGATGAGCCACGAGATCCGCACGCCGATGAACGGGGTCCTCGGCATGACGGGGCTGTTGCTGGAAACCGAGCTCAGCCCGGAGCAGCGCCGCTATGGCGAGGTGATCAGGCGCTCCGGCAAGTCGCTGATGGCCCTGCTCAACGACATTCTCGATCTGTCCAAGCTCGAGGCGGGGCGGCTGGAGATCGAAACCATCGCCTTCGACCCGGCCGAGGTCGTTCGCGATGCGGTCGAGATCCATGCGGAAGCGGCCCGCGCCAAGGGCCTCGTTCTGGAATTCGAGCTGGCCGCGGGACTGCCGTCCCTGCTGATGGGCGACCCGGCGCGGTTGCGGCAGATTCTGCTGAATCTCGTCGGCAACGCCGTCAAATTCACCGAGCGGGGACGCGTCAAGGTGGATCTCGTCCCGGGTCCCTGGAGGGGCGATGCGTGGCAGTTCCTCTTCGTCGTCAGCGACACCGGCATCGGCATGGACCAGGCGCAACTCGACCGCCTGTTCCGGAAATTCACCCAGGGCGATTCCTCCATGGCGCGCCGCTTCGGCGGCACCGGCCTCGGGCTCGCCATTTGTCGCCAGCTGGCCGAGTTGATGGGCGGAACCATCGGCGTCGAGAGCCGGCCCGGCGAAGGAAGCCGTTTCTCTCTCGCGCTGCCCTTGCGGACCGCGGACGGTACGCGGGCCTCGATGGCCGCATCCCGCGAGCCGCTCCGCTCGACGGCAGCAGGCGCCTCGCTCCTGCTGGTCGAGGACAATGAGGTCAACCAGGCCCTGGCCGTGGCGCTGCTCGCGCGCAGCGGCCATCGCGTCCATACGGTCGACAGCGGCGTCGCGGCGGTCGCGGCCGTTCGTGACGGCGATTACGACCTGGTCCTGATGGATGTGCAGATGCCGGAAATGGACGGCATCGAGGCGACGCGGCGCATCCGGGCGCTCGAGGGCCCGAAGGCTCGCATCCCGATCGTCGCGATGACCGCCAACGCCATGATGGGCGACAGGGAGCGCTTCCTCGCGGCCGGCATGGACGACTATGTGTCGAAGCCGATCGATCGCGCGGCGCTGTTTGCCGTGATCGCCCATTGCCTCAAGCGCGCGCTGGTGACGCCGGTCGGCCCTGCGGTTTCCCCGGCGCCGGCCGCTGGCGGCACTCCGGCTCTCGATGCCGATCAAATGGCGGCGATCGAAGAGCTGATGAGCGATCTCGACCGTCGCGACGGCACCGGCGGCTGATCGGCAAGACGACCGCCGGCCCGATCCCGGCCGTCCGGGAAAGGGGTCAACCGCAGGACCGGGCCGGAATCGGAAGGGCCACGGCACGGTCGGCGCCATGGCCCTTCGGATATTGTTCTTGTTGGTTCATCCCGCCGGATCGGTTCCCGGGGGAAGACGCGGGGATCGCCGGACGAACCGGCGCGCGCGCTGTATCAGGGATTATTGGCCTGCGAGGCGATGTCACCGAGCTTACTGCTGATGACACCGAAGATGCTGTTCAGCGATCCGCCCAGCACCTGCAGGGCAATGATGGAGGCGACTGACACGAGAGCGGCGATGAGCCCGTACTCTATAGCCGTGGCACCCGACTCGTTCTTGAGGAAGTACTGCAGCGGATTGTTGGGCATCGCTGAAATCTCCCTTCCCGAAGGTGCCCCCGGCCCGTCCGCCGTGAGCCCCTCGAAGGGAACCCACGGCGGCGGCCGGAAGGAAGCACTAGTCAGCGATTACTGCTTCGCCTTGGCGGCGGCGCTGGCGAGGTTGCTGCTGACGACCGAGAAGATGCTCGACAGCGAACCGCCGAGGGTCTGCAGAGCAACGATCGCGGCGACCGACACGAGAGCGGCGATCAGGCCGTACTCGATCGCGGTGGCGCCCGACTCGTCATGGATGAAGTTTTGGATCGTGGTCTTCAACATGATTGGGTCTCCTTCCTGAATGTAACCCGCGATCAGGATGCCCCCAACCTCTGAAGCAAAGGTTAATCGGCGGGCATATTGGGAGACCTCAAAAGAATGGGACGGAAATACTTTCTGATCATTTAACGCGCAATCAAATAAAACTCGAGCGATCGATGGTTTCGTTGCAGCGACTTAGCGGCTCGCTTCGAGCGTCGCACAAAAAAGAGGCCGTGCGGCGGCGCCGTGCCGGGCACCGTCGAAAAAAAATCGACAGGAAAAATCAGACCGGCACTTCGGCGGGAAGCCGCATGACGCGACGGACGAACCATCCAGAACCGGCCCAGAGCAGCAGGGCGCAGACCGCCGAGACATAGCCATCGAGCGCGTAGTGCCAGCCGAGATGCACGGAGCCGAGCATGATCAGGACCGCGAAGACCGTGAACATGATCCCCATCCGTCGCGAGGTTCGCCAGCCCAGCAGCGCCAGGAGGGTCGCGATCGCAATATGCATGCTGGGCATGGCCGAGATTCCGACGCCTAGATCGAGCCGATGGAGGCTGTAGCCATCCCACAGCACCTGCTGCGTGTTGAGAGCCCACAGATCGTAGGTCTGATCGACCTGGTGCAGATAGGCCATGAGCGGTGCATAGGGGTTGGGCCCGGGAACGATACGGTCGAAATAGCAGGGGCCGGCCGACGAAAAGACGGACGCCAGCACGCCGCCGATCAGGATCCAGGACAGCGCCATCGACAAAAGGAACTGCATCCGCTGCTGCGGACCGCGCAGGGTGAAGAACTGCCAGAAGCAGGTGAACCACAGCGCGAAGAACCAGACATTGTAATTGACGTTCAGAAGCTCGGTGATCAGGGGATGTCCGAGCACGGGCTGCAGCAATTGCCAGGGGGCCACCCCGCCATGGAGCCAGCGATCCCACTGTTCCAGCCGCACATCCCAGGAGAAGGGCCGGAAGAAGGGAATGGCCGCCTTGGTCACCGAGAAGGTGCCGACGAGAAAGGGCAGGAAGCAGAGCATCGGCAGGCCCCGCGCCAGGCGGCGGGGCTGGCCCAGATTATGCCGCAGGTCGCTCAGCAGCATCATCAGGGGGCTCTTCGGCCGGACGATCAGCGCGATATAAAGTGCGCGGCCGGCGAAGAAGAGAAACAGGGTGATCGGCAGGATGAAGGAATAGACGCCGAAATAAAGCCCGATCGACAGGATCGACGCCGCCTCGAAATGGACCGCGATCCAGGCCCCCGCCACCGTATAGACCATGATGAGGCCGATCAGCCACGCGTCGCGACGGAAGGCCGCGGGCAGCTCGCCGACGAACTCGATCGCATAGTCGACGGCGCCCCGGCGAAGGCTTTCGGCGAGGTCGGGAAGTCTCTGCGGAAGCGTCGACAGCCAGGCAACCGTCAGGGGGCTCGGTCGCGGCAGGGCGCCGATCTCGACCGCGGATTCAGGGTTGAAGGGCTGATCGGTCATGACCGAAGCGACCTCGATTGTCGATAAGGGACGGGCGCGGGCGCCGGCTCGGGCCTTCGATCTCGGGAAGGACGCGGCAAGGCCGCGGCCTTCCTAAAATTCGAGACGCATTCGAGCGGCCCTCCGCACCGCCTCACTTTGCGGCAAGAGGTTGAACGATCCCTTAATTGCGAAGGAAGAGTTAATTCCTGGCGACGGCGAGGAATGGGCCGGCCGGGCGCCGCTTGCCGGAACTCAGTCGCGCAGCAGCGGACGCGTCAGGCAGGTGGGACCGCCCTGGCCCTTGGCCGAAATCTCGCGGCCGGCGATGACCTCGACCCGGCATCCGGCCGCGCGCAGGCGCGCTTGCGTCTGCGGATTGCCCTTGAGCATCACGCAGTGGCGCGGCGCGATCGCCAGCACGTTGCAGCCCATGCTGTCGAACTCCGCATCCGGCACCTCGACCAGGGTCATGCCGCGCGCGATCAGCCATTCCCGGAACGGCACCGGCATCAGCGGCGAATAGACCAGGAGCAGATCGCGGTCGAGCGGGCTCAGGATCGACATCAGGTGGAACACGTCGCCGGGCCCGCGATAATGCGGCAGCGGGACCGTCACCACCTCGACCCCGGGCCCCACCAGCGCCTGCAATTGCCGGATGCCCTCGTCGTTGGTGCGATAGCCGCGCCCGACCGCCAGGCAACGCGCGTCGAACCAGACGAGATCGCCGCCCTCGATGCGCCCCGCGCCCTCGATCCGGCCCAGGATCGGAATGCCGGCGGCCCCCAGCGCCTTGCCATGGAGCGCCGGCTCGCCCTGGCGCGCGGGCTTGCCCATGTTGCAGAGGATCAGGCCGCCCGGCGCCACGATCGCGGCGTCGCGCACATAGAGCGCATCGATGGTCAGGCTCGGATCGGCCGGCAGATGGTCGAGCGTCGCGCCCACGGATTCGAGGCAGGCCTCGAGCCGGTCATATTCGCGCGCGGCCTCGGCCATGAGCGGCGCCTCGGTATAGGCGAGCCTTTGCCACTCGGCCACGATCTTGGCCGGGCTCTGGAATGCGGCCTCGGGCCGGCGCAGCGCCACCCGCCGGATGCGGCCGAATTCGTTGAAGCCGCCGATCTGACCTGCCATGGACCGCGTTTCCTTGCGCTTGGAGAAAATGCGGAAGGACCCTAATGCAAACGTCTTCTCTCTTCACCTCTTCCTTGAGGGGGAGAGGATCGGGAAGAAGGCGCTCAGGCGGTCTTGGTCTTGGGAGGTGTCCGCTGGTCGATCTCGTCAATCAGCGCGGAGAGCTCGTCCGTCGCGCTCTTGTCGGCCGCAGCCTTGCCGGCGGCGTCGGGCGCCGCTGCGGGTACGGGCTCCTCGGCGGATGCGGTGTCGCCGGGTTCTTCGGCGCCGCAGAGGCGGGTCATGGCGCCCATCAGCTGCGCCATGTCGATCGGCTTCGACACATATTCGTCCATGCCGGCTTCGATATACTCTTCGCGCTGGCCGGCCATCGCATTGGCGGTGAGCGCGATGATCGGGATGCGCCGGACGTCCCCCGGCAGGCGGCGGATGGCCTGCGAGGCGGCGATGCCATCCATTTCCGGCATCTGCACATCCATCAGGATGAGATCGTAGGGGATCCGCTGCACGGCCGAGATCGCCTCGAGGCCGTTCGAGACCAGATCGACCTGGCAGCCCAGGCGGCGCAGCAGGGCGCTCACCAGCAGCTGGTTCACCTGGTTGTCCTCGGCCACGAGGATGCGCAGGCCCCGGCGCGGACGTTCCACGCCGGTGAGGCCCAGGCTGTCGGGCGAGCGCTGCGGCTGAGCGATCTGGCAGCGCACCGTGAACCAGAAGCGGCTGCCCTTGTTCGGATCGCTCTCGAGCGCGATCTCGCCGCCCATGAGGTCGACCAGCTGCTTGCAGATGGCGAGACCGAGGCCGGTGCCGCCATATTTGCGCGAGGTCGAGCTGTCCGCCTGGGTGAAGCGGGTGAAGAGGGTGGCTTGCGCGGCTTCGGGAATGCCGATGCCGGTATCGACGACTTCCGCATAGAGCTCGACCTCGCCGTCCTCGCGCGTGCGCAGTTTGGTGCCGATCGTGACCGAGCCCTTTTCGGTGAACTTCACCGCGTTGCCGACGAGGTTGAAGAAGATCTGGCGCAACCGCCCCGCGTCGCCCTTCAGCCACTGCGCTTCCTTCGCGCAAGGCAGCGCCTTGAGCGCGATGCCCTTGGCGGCGGCGCGCGGCGAGAGCAGCGTGACGACGCTGTCGATCACGCGGTCGAGCTCGAAATCGACCGGATCGATGCGCATGCGGCCCGCCTCGAGCTTCGAGAAGTCGAGGATGTCGTTGATGATGCTGAGCAGCGCCTCGGCCGATTCGCGCACCGTCTGCGCGTAGTGGCTCTGCTCGTCGGTGAGCTCGGTATCGAGCAGCAGGCCGGTCATGCCAATGAGGCCGTTCATCGGCGTGCGGATCTCGTGGCTCATCATGGCGAGGAATTCGGACTTGGTGCGGCTGGCGGCTTCCGCCTTGGTCTTCGCCAGCGCCAGATCCTCGGCCAGGATGGCCAGCTCCTTGCCCTGCGATTCGAGCCGGCTCTTGGCCTGCTCGAGTTCGATCACGTAATCCTGGAGCCGTTCCTCCTCGGCGCGCATCGCCTCCTGCTGCATGCGGAAGGCGGTGATGTCCTGGGTGATGCCGACCGAGCGCACGACGCGGCCGTTCTCGTCCTGCACGAAATCGCCGACCTCGCGCGCATAGACCAGCTCGCCGCCGCGCCGGTAGAGCCGGAACTCGATGTCGTAGGGCCGGCAGGCGGCGCGGCTGCCATTGAGCACGTCGACATAGCGCTGCCGGTCCTCGGGATGGACGCGTTCGGCGATGTTCGTGTTGCTGCCGAGAATCCCGTGATATTCCTCGACCGTCACGCCATGGAGGCGCGCCACTTCCTCGGTGCAATAGACGCACCGGTCATTGGCCTCGTCCCACGCCCAATAGCCGAGCTTGGCCAGCTCCGCGCCGCGGTTCAGCATCTTCTGCAGGTCCGTCAGCTCCTGCTCGCGCTGCTTGATCTGGGTGATGTCGGTGTTGGCGCCGACGATGCGCGTGACCCGGCCCGTGGCATCGCGCTTGTTGATGGCGCGCGACAGGATATGGCGGGTGGAGCCGTCCTTGTGGCGATGGCGCAGCTGCGCCAGGAACCGTTCGGTGCGGCCCGCATTGTAGTCCGCGACCAACTTGAGGGCGACCTGCGCGTCGTCGGCGTGAAGCACCGAATGCCAGGATTCGAGGCTGTTCGGCAGCTCGTCGGCGCTGTAGCCCAGCATCTCCTTCCAGCGCGGGGAGAACCAGATCTCGCCGGTCTCGAAGTTCCAGTCCCAGATGCCGTCGTTCGAGCCCTGGACCGCGAGCGAAAAACGCTCCTCGCTCTTGCGCAGTTCGTCCTCGAGCTCCTTCACCCGCGTGACGTCGACACCCACGCTGTGGAACTCGAGCAGCTCGCCCGCTTCGCTGAAGACGGCGCGGTCGCGCCAGAGCTGCCAGCCGATCTCGCCATTCAGCAGCCGGCTGCGCAGCATATACTCCGCGACCGGCTGATCCGGCGTGACCGCGGCCAGCTGGCGCAGGATGTTGGCGCGCTGGTCCGGCGCGACGCTGTCGATGAAGCGCTTGCCCAGCAGGGCCTCGCGCGGCTTGCCGAAATAGCGGCAATAGCGGTCGTTGACGTATGTCACCGTCGTGTCGGGCATGAAGCGGCAGGCCAGCTCCATCTGGTCCTTGGCGCTGACCCGCGATGCGCTGGCGTTGAGATCGATGCGTTCGACCGGATGGGTCGGTTCGGCCTTGCGGTGGGTGCCCATCACGCGTCGCGCGCTGCCGTCGGCGCCGACGATGGGCGTGAGCGTGGTGTGCCAGGTGACGCCTTCGGCGACGCCGCTCACCAGGTCGCGTTCGATGACGCGCCGACTCCCGAGGCATTCGCGATATTCGGCGTTGAAGCGCGCCGCATCCTCGGGCGCGAACAGGTCTTCGGGCCGCTTGCCCAGGATCTGGCCGTAGCGGGCGCCGCAGGTCTCGAGCTCGAGCTTGTTGACCGCGATATAGCGGAAATCGCCGTTCGGCTCGGCCTCCACGACGAACACCGCGATGCCGAGGCATTCGATCGCCGCAGTCAATTCGGCCGCTGTCGCTTCTGCCAGCATCCTTGGAGCCGCCTCCGATCGGCTCCCTTCCGGACAGGGAGCCCGCTGCCGCCGCCGGACCGGGAACCGGGCGAGGCAGGCTAAATCTTTCTAATAACGGGGCCTTAAGACCGCGTTAGCAGCCGCAAAACCTGGCAGGCCCCCGGAACCGCAGCCGCCCCCGGCCGTTAAATAGGTAATAATCATGTGGTTATTAAGAATTATGACAGTGTTGCCCTGCAAACTGCCACATGGGCTTGCTTGTTCGGGGTTTCAGCCTCAGATATATTGCGCCGCAACAAAGCGAATCGCCGCCGGCAACCAGGCCGGTCTGGAGCGTCGCGCGCGAGCAGAGGGTGTGGGTCGATGGCTGACGTGGGTAGCGGGCATTTCCTCGAGGATCTGTCGGTCGGACAGTCCGCGACCTATGCCAAGACCGTGACGGACGCCGATATCGTCCTGTTTGCGGGCATCTCCGGCGACGTCAATCCGGTCCATCTCGACCAGGATTACGCGACCGGCACCATGTTCAAGGGCCGGATCGCCCATGGCATGCTGACCGCGAGCTTCATCTCGGCCGTGCTCGGCACCAAGCTGCCGGGGCCGGGCTGCATCTATGTGAGCCAGAACCTCAAATTCAAAGCCCCGGTCCGCATCGGCGAGACAGTGCGCGCGACCGTGACGGTCACGGCGATCGACCCGGTCCGCGCCCGGGTCACGGTCTCGACCGTCTGCAAGGTCGGCGAAACCGTCGTCATCGATGGCGAGGCCCAGTTGGTGGTGCCGCGCCGCCAGGTCCAGGCGGCCGAGTAACGGCGCTTTCCGGGGCCCGCTAAGGCCCTGCGGCCACGGGAAATTTCGGTCCTTTCGCCGCGGCTCGGACGAGCTCCTTCGGCCTATCCAGCCCTCAGGCGACGCGCTATCTTCGCCCGCTCTCCTGCCCCAGGCCGCCGGCCTGAAGCTGGAGTCTTGCGACTGCCCCCGAGCCGGAACGCATGCGATTATTCCGCCATCACACCGAGATTCCCGTCGAAGCGCGCCATGCCGTGGTGGCGCTGGGGAATTTCGACGGCGTCCATCGCGGCCACCAGGCGGTGATCGGCCGGGCCCAGGCCAAGGCCCGCGAGCTTGGCACCAATGCGGCGGTCCTGACCTTCGAGCCCCATCCGCGCGAATTCTTCAAACCCGATCAGCCGTCCTTCCGCCTGACGCCCCTGCGCATCAAGGTGCGCCAGCTCGAGGCGATGGGACTCGACGATCTCTTCGTGCTGCCCTTCGGTCCGCGGCTCGCCCAGATGAGCGCCGAGGCCTTCGTGATCGAGGTGTTGATCGAGGGGCTCGCCGCCCAGCATGTGGTGGTCGGCTATGATTTCGTGTTCGGCCGCGCGCGGCGCGGCAATGCAGCCCTCCTGGCCGATCTGGGTCAGATGCATGGCTTGGGCGTGACCTCGGTCGAGGCCGCTGCCAGCGACGGCGGCGAGGTGTTCTCTTCCACCAAGGTGCGCGAGCATCTGACCGCCGGCCGGCCGATGAGCGCCACGGCGCTGCTGGGCCGGCCCTGGGAGATCGAGGGCCGCGTCGAGCATGGCGATCAGCGTGGCCGGCAATTGGGGTTTCCCACGGCCAATATCGCGATCGGCGACTATCTCCAGCCGATGCTGGGCGTCTATGCGGTGAAGGCCGGCATCGATATGGGAGCCGCGACGCGCTGGGTCGACGGCGTCGCCAATCTCGGCCGCCGGCCCACCGTCGGCGGCACGCGGGTTCAGCTCGAGGTGCATCTCTTCGACATGGCGGCCGATCTCTATGGGCGGCATCTGCGCGTCGCCTTCATCGACTTCCTGCGGCCGGAGAAGAAGTTCTCCGGATTGCCCGAGCTCAAGGCGCAGATCGCCGAGGACAGCGCCCGCGCGCGCGAAATCCTGCAGGCCTATGCGGGTCCGCAGCCCGGTGCGTCGCCCGCGGCTGCGCCGCCGACGCCGAAAGGACCCGAGGGCGATGTCTATGACCGCGCCCTGCGTCCCAAGATCCGACCCAAGATTTCCACCAACCACTGACACGCAACTGACGGATGACCGGGGCGGGCCTGGAGCCTGCGAAGCCCCCGGCGCCACGAACGGCGATCACGCGAGGGACCGTTGGATTACAAAGACACCGTTTTTCTGCCGCGCACCGACTTTCCCATGCGCGGCAACCTGCCGACCCGCGAGCCGGAGACGCTGAGGCGCTGGCAGGAGTTGAACCTGTTCCAGCGCCTGCGCGACGCGTCGCGCGGCCGGCCGCGCTTCCTGCTGCATGACGGCCCGCCCTACGCCAACGGCAACATCCATATCGGCCACGCGCTCAACAAGATCCTGAAGGACGTCGTCAACCGCACCCAGCAGATGCTGGGCAAGGACGCGAACTACGTGCCCGGCTGGGACTGCCACGGCCTGCCGATCGAATGGAAGATCGAGGAGAAATACCGCGCCGCCGGCAGGGACAAGGACGCCGTGCCGGTGGTCGAGTTCCGGCGCGAATGCCGCGACTTCGCCGAACATTGGATCGGCGTGCAGCGCGAGGAGTTCAAGCGCCTCGGCGTCGAGGGCGACTGGGCCCATCCCTACACCACCATGGCCTTTTTCGCCGAGGCGCAGATCGTGCGCGAGATCGGCAAGTTCCTGATAAATGGGGGCCTCTTCCGCGGCTCCAAGCCGGTGATGTGGTCGGTGGTCGAGAAGACCGCGCTGGCCGAGGCCGAGGTCGAGTATCACGACCATGTCTCGAACACGATCTATCTGCGCTTCCCGATCCTGCGCTCGGCCCTGCCGGCGCTGGCGGGGGCGGGGGCCGTGATCTGGACCACCACGCCCTGGACGATTCCGGCCAACCGCGCCATGGCCTATGGCAATGAGATCGACTACGAGCTGATCGAAGTGGTCGCGGTCGCCGAAGGTGCCGTGGCGAAGCCGGGCGACAAGCTCCTGGTTGCCGCGGCCTTGCGCTCCGAGTTCGAGAAGGCGGCGCAGATCACGGAGGCGAAGACGCTGTGGTCGGGCAAGGGCGAGGCGCTCGCCGGCACGATCGCGCGCCATCCGCTCGCCGGCAAGGGCTATGAGTTCGAGGTGCCGTTGCTGCCGGGCGGTTTCGTCACCACCGAGCAGGGCACGGGTTTCGTGCATATCGCGCCCGGCCATGGCGCCGACGACTATGAACTTGGCATCGCGCATGGCATCGAGGTGCCGCAGACGGTCGACGAGGATGGCAGCTATTTCCCGCATGTGCCGCTGTTCGCGGGCAAACGCGTCTTGCGTCCCGATGGCAAGAAGGGCGATGCCGACCCGGCCGTGATGGCGGCGCTGACCGAGGCGGGCCATCTGCTCGCCAGGAACCGACTCACCCACTCCTATCCGCACAGCTGGCGCTCGCGGGCACCGCTCATCTTCCGCAACACGGCGCAATGGTTCATCTCGATGGAGAAGAACGATCTGCGCCGCAAGTCGCTGGCCGCCATCGACGAGACCCGCTTCGTGCCGCCGCAGGGCCGCAACCGGATCTATTCGATGATCGAGAGCCGGCCCGACTGGTGCATCTCGCGCCAGCGCGCCTGGGGCGTGCCGATCGCCATCTTCGTGGACAAGCGCACGGGCGAACCGCTGCGCGACCAGAAGGTGGTGGATCGCGTCGCCGAGGCCTTCGAGAAGGAGGGCGCGGACGCCTGGTTCGCCAGCCCGCCGGCGCGCTTCCTCGGCAACGAGCACAATCCCGAGCATTTCGAACAGGTCACCGACATCGTCGACGTCTGGTTCGATTCCGGCTCGACGCATGCCTTCGTGCTCGAATCCGGCAAGTGGGATCTGAGCTGGCCGGCCGACGTCTATCTCGAGGGCTCGGACCAGCATCGCGGCTGGTTCCATTCCTCGCTGCTGGAATCCTGCGGCACGCGCGGTCGCGCGCCCTACAACACCGTGATCACCCACGGCTTCACGCTCGACGAGCAAGGCCGGAAGATGTCGAAGTCCCTGGGCAACGTGCTGGCGCCCCAGGAGGTGATGAAGCAGTACGGCGCCGACATCCTGCGGCTCTGGGTCGCGATCGGCTGCGACTATTCCGAGGATCAGCGCATCGGCAGCGAGGCGCTCAAATTCGTCGCCGATCACTATCGGCGCCTGCGCAACACCTTCCGCTACCTCCTGGGTGCGCTCGACGGCTGGAGCGAGGCGGAACGGCTGCCACCGGCGCAGATGCCGGAGCTGGAGCGCTGGATCCTGCATCGCCTGGCGGAGCTCGGCCAGCAGGTCCGTACCGCCGCCGACAATTACGACCTCCATAACATCTATATGGAGCTGCACAACTTCTGCGCGGTCGATCTCAGCGCCTTCTATTTCGACATCCGGAAGGATGCGCTCTATTGCGATGCGCCCAAAAGCCTTCGCCGTCGGGCCGTCCGCACCGTGCTGCACGAGCTCTTCACCTGCCTCACCGCCTGGCTGGCGCCGGTGCTCTGCTTCACATCCGAAGAGGCCTGGCAGAATCGGCCCTGGAAGGAGGGCGAGGAGAGCATCCATCTGCGGCTCTTCCCGGAGATCCCGGCCGCCTGGCGCGACGCTGCGCTGGCGCAGCGCTGGGCGGGCCTGCGCGATCTGCGCCGCGTCGTGACCGGCGCCCTCGAGATCGAGCGCGCGGAAAAGCGCATCGGCTCGAGCCTGCAGGCCCATCCCACGATCTATCTGACGGCCGAGCTGAAGCAGCTTTGCGACGGGCTCGACCTGGCCGAGATCAGCATCACCTCGCTCGCGACCCTGATCGTGGGCGCGCCGCCCGCGGGCGCCTTCACCCTGCCCGACGTGCCCGATGTCGGCGTCACGGTCGGCCTGGCCGAGGGCGAGAAATGCGAGCGCTGCTGGCGCCAGGTGCCGGACCGGGGCGTCGACCCGCACCATCCCCTGCTCTGCGGTCGCTGCGCCGACGCGGTGTCGGCCGGGACGGCTGCCTGAAATGTGGCGGTGGGGGGCTTTGGGCGCGGTCCTGGTCATCGTCCTGGACCAGATCTCCAAATGGGTCATCCTGACCCAGGTCATGGATCCGCCCACAACCCTCCCGATCCTGCCTATTTTCGACCTGGTGCTGGCCTGGAACCGGGGGGTCAGCTTCAGCATGTTCTCCAGCGATGCGGCCCACGCCCCCTATCTCCTGGCTGGATTCGCGGTTTTGGTGGCGGCGCTGCTGGGATTTTTGCTCAGCCGGGTCAAAACCCCGCTGCCGGCCTGGGGCCTGGGGCTGGTCATCGGCGGGGCGCTGGGCAATGTGATCGACCGATTGCGCTTTGGTGCGGTGATCGATTTCCTGTATTTTCATTATGCGGGATGGGGTTGGCCGGCCTTCAATGTGGCCGACAGCGCCATCACAGTGGGCGTCGGGCTGTTGCTCATCGACGGCTTGTTTGGCAAAGTCCGGGCGGCAAAATAAGGGACCGCCCGTTTCGGGCGGGCGATTGGCTGATGACAAAGAATGACGCGCTTCGCGCTTGCTGCGCGGTGATCCTGCTGGTCGGTCTTTCCGGCTGCGATTCGGCGCGCGAGATCTTCGGCTACAACAAGCAGGCGCCGGACGAGTTCCAGGTCTATGCGCGCGCCCCCTTGAGCTTGCCGCCCGATTACAATCTGCGTCCGCCGGCCCCCGGCGCACCCCGCCCGCAGGAAGGCACGCCCCGCGACCAGGCGGCCTCGGCCGTGTTCGGCGACTATGCCTTCGGCGGCAGCCTCGGCGAGGCCTTGGGCGAACCCCAGGACACGACCTCGACCGGCGAGAAGGCGTTCCTCCAGAGCGCCGGCGCCACCGGCATCGATCCCTCGATCCGCCAGACCATCGATGTCGAGACTGCGGCCCTGATCGAGCAGGATCAGACGCTGATCGACCGGCTGATCTTCTGGCGGGAGGCGGGCGTGCCCGGCACCGTGGTCGATCCGGCCAAGGAACAGCAGCGCCTGCAGGAAAATTCGGCGCTGGGTCTGCCGGTCACGACCGGCGAGACGCCGACGATCGAGCGCAAGAAGAAGGCGCTGCTCGAAGGCATCTTCTAGACAGCCGGGACGCGCCGGCGACGCCCCCCTTGCGACGCCTGTTCCCCAATCCATCATTGGCCTTCGAGGCCGCGTGAGGCGCCGCATGTCGAATCGACCCGACCATGAGGCCCGCCTTCGCGGCGTCCGGCGCCGTGCCTGTTGCGCGATCTTCGGCCTGCTGCTGCTGGCGGGCCTCCTTGCCGGCCTTGCGAGCCCGAGCCAGGCCAAGGTCTTCAGTCCCGAGACCTTCACCCTCGAGAACGGTCTGCAGGTGGTGGTCATCACCAGCCGGCGCGCGCCGGTCGTGACCCAGATGGTGTTCTACAAGGTCGGCGGCGCCGACGAGACGCCCGGCAAGAGCGGGCTCGCGCATTTCCTCGAGCACCTCATGTTCCGCGGCACCAAGACCTACGGCGCCGGGCAGTTCTCGACCATCGTGGCGCGGCTCGGCGGCAATGAGAACGCCTTCACCACCGCCGACTACACGGCCTATCACCAGTCGGTCGCGATCGAGGCCCTGCCCAAGGTCATGGAGCTCGAGGCCGATCGCATGGCCAACCTCGTGCTCGACAAGAAGACGGTCGATACCGAGCGCGACGTCATCCTCGAAGAGCGCCGCATGCGCATCGACAACAATCCAGGCGCCCAGCTCTCCGAGATGCTGAACGCGGTGCTCTATCTCAATCATCCCTACCGGGTTCCGGTGATCGGCTGGGAGCAGGAGATGGAGGGGCTGAACGCCGACGACGTGCAGGATTTCTACGGGCACTGGTATGCGCCCAACAACGCGATCCTGGTGCTGTCGGGCGATATCTCGGCGGCAGAGGCGAAGCCGCTGGTCGAGAAATATTACGGGCCGGTCGCGCGCCGCGACGTGCCGGTGCGCCACCGTCCGACCGAGCCGCAGCAATTCGCGCCGCGCCGCGTGACGCTGGAAAGCGCCAGCGTGCAGCAGCCCTCCTGGGTGCGCACCTATCAGGCGCCCAATTATGCCGGGCCGAAGCAGGATCAGGCTTATGCGCTCGAGGTGCTGGCGCAGATCCTCAGCGGCGATAGCAATGCCCGGCTCTACCGTCATCTGGTGGTCGAGCAGAAGCTCGCCGCGGGCGTCTGGAGCAACTATGACGGCGATCGCGTCGATCTCGGCAGCTTCACATTCGCCGCCACGCCCAATCCGGGCGGCAAGCTCGACGCCATCGAAGCCGCGATCGATCGCGAGATCGCCGACCTTCTCGCCAACGGCGTCACCGACGAGGAGGTCGCTCGGGCCAAGGCCTCGCTGGTCGACGGCGCGGTCAAGGCCCGCGACAGCCTGATGGGTCCCGCCAAAGCGCTGGGCTCGGCGCTCGCCATCGGGCTGAAGGTCGACGATATCGAGAACTGGCCCGACCGCATCGCCGCCGTGACGCGCGCCCAGATCGAGGCCGCCGCCAAGTCGGTCCTCGACATCAACCAGTCCGCCACCGGCCTGCTGATTCCCGCGCCGGGCGCGGCCGCCTCGGCGCCGGCCGGCGCGCCGCCGGTGCCGCTCGAAGGGGTAACGCCATGAGGGGGGCACTGCAGGCTTCACGGCGCCTGCCCGCGCCGGTGCCACGTCACGAGGGCCGCGAAAAAGAATGCACGCCCCCTCCCCTTGCGGGAGGGGGTAGGGGGAGGGGTCGCCTGCCGCAATCGATGCGGCGAAGAGACCGCGCCGCATTTGCAGAAAATCTCACGCGCGATTTTCTTCCAGATCTCGCCCGGGTCACCCCTCCCCCTACCCCCTCCCGCAAGGGGAGGGGGCTTCGGAATGTCGTGGCTGTTTTGTTACTCCCGCTGCTGACCGCCGCATTCCTCGCCTGGACCGCGCCCGGCGCGTCGGCCGCAGTCACGATCGAACGGGTGGTCAGTCCCGGGGGCATCGTGGCCTGGCTGGTCGAGGATCATTCGGTTCCCCTGATCGCCACCCATGTGGCGTTTCGCGGTGGCACCGCCAGCGATCCGGCCGAGAAGAACGGGCTGGCGACGCTGGTGTCGGGCCTGCTCGACGAGGGCGCGGGCGATCTCGACTCGCAGAGCTATCAGCGCAAGCTGTCGGATCTCTCGATCGATCTCAAATTCGACGCCGGCCTGGATGAATTCCGCGGCTCGATGCGGACGCTGACCCAGAATCGCGACCAGGCCTTCGATCTGCTGCGGATGGCGCTGGCCCAGCCGCGCTTCGACGCCGAGCCGATCGAGCGGGTCAAGGGGCAGATCCTCACCATCATCGCCAGCGAAGCCGACGATCCCGACCAGATCGCGGAGCGGGCCTGGTGGCAGACCGTGTTTCCCGATCACGGCTATGGCCGCGATCCGATGGGTTCCCCCGATACGCTGGCGCGGATCGACCAGGACGATCTCAAGGGCTTCACCCAGGGCCATTTCGCCAGGGACCGGATGCTGATCGGCGTGGTCGGCGACATCTCGCCGGCCGAGCTGGCGCCGCTGCTCGACCGGACTTTCGGCGGCCTGCCAGCGACGGGCACCGCCGCGAGCGCGCCGAAAACGACCCTGAGCGGGGCTGGCAAGACCATCGTGATCGAGAAGCCGGTGCCGCAGAGCGTCATCCTCCTGGGCGGTCCCGGCATCGATCGCAGCGACCCTGACTATTATGCGGCGGCGATCCTGATCGATGTGCTGGGCGGCGGCTTTGGCTCGCGCCTCACCCGCGAGGTACGCGAGGATCGCGGGCTCGCTTACTCGATCTCCGCCGACCTGGCGAGCTATGACGACGCGTCGCTGGTGCTGGCCCAGACCGCGACCCAGAACGAACGCGCCAAGGATTCGATCGCGGTGATCCGCCAGGTCTGGGGCGAGCTCGGCAAGGACGGCCCGACCCAGGCCGAGCTCGACGATGCGCGCTCCTACATCCTGGGCTCCTACGCGCTCCATTTCACCAACAGCCTCGCCATCGCCTCGAGCCTGGTCTCGCTGCAGCTCGATCACCTGCCGATCGACTATCCGCAGCAGCGCACCGCGCTCTTCAACAAGGTGACGCTCGACGACATGAAGCGGGTCGCCAAGCGCCTGCTGGATCCCGCGGTCCTGACCTGGGTCGTGGTCGGCCAGCCGGCGGGCTTGTCCGACACGCCTTGACGAAGATCGGGGCGTCCCTGAGCCGGCTGATGCCGGCTGGTGCCCGTGCTATCGTTGCCGCCCAAGTCTGAAGGCTGCCGGAGACATCGAGTTCCATGCCGCTGTTCGAGGTCGTGCATCGCACCCGCTACCGCTATGCGCGGCCGGTCACCTTCGGCGAGCATCGGGCGCTGCTGCGCCCGCGCGACAGCCACGATCTGCGCCTCCATGACATATCGATCTCGATCCAGCCCAAGGCGCGGCTGCGCTGGATGCATGACGTCTTCTCCAATTCGATCGCGCTGATCGAGTTCCTCGAGCCCGCCGCCGAGCTCACGGTCGAGAGCCGGTTGGTGATGGAGCGGTTCGACGACGGCAGCGACGCCGAGGAGATGCCGCGCGGCGAGAAGATCGCGGCCTATCCGTTCACCTATCCGGAGGCGATCCGGCGCGACCTGGGCGGCACCGAGCGCCGGCATTACGACGATCCCAAGGGCGACGTCGCCGCCTGGGCGCGCCAGTTCGAGGCCGGCGCCTATGACAGCGCCGCTCTGCTGATGAGCATGATGCTGGCGATCAACAAGACCTTCAATTATCGCGCCCGCTACGAGCATGGGACGCAGTCGCCGACCGAGACGCTGGCGCTCCATTCGGGCACCTGCCGCGATTTCGCGCTCTTCATGATGGAGGCGGCGCGCTCGCTGGGCTTCGCCGCGCGCTTCGTGACGGGCTATCTCTACGACCCCGCGGCCGACGGCGAGGTGTCGGGCTTCCGCGGTGCGGGCGCCACCCATGCCTGGCTGCAGATCTTCCTGCCGCTCTCGGGCTGGATCGAATATGACCCGACCAACGGCCTGGTTGGCGGGCGCAACCTGATCCGAGTCGGCGTGGCGCGCGATCCCTCCCAGGCGATCCCGCTCGCGGGCACCTATGGCGGCACCGCCGCCGACAGCCTCGGCATGGAGGTCGAGGTCAAGGTGCATGCGCTGGAGCCAGGCGACCGCTGAGGCGGGCGGCGGCGATCCGGCTCAGCTCCGGCCGAAGAATTCCTTGGTCACCAGGTCGCCGATCTCGTTCAGCTCGCGCTGGACCCAGTCCATGGCTTCGTCCATGCCGCGCGCCATGATCTCGTCGATGTCGAGATCCATGAGCGCCGACTGGAAGGCGCGCAGCCGCTTCTGCGCACGGGCGCCCGTGGTCAAGCCGGCCTCGCGCCGCAAGGCATTGAGCGCATCATTCGCCCCGTTGACGGCGCAGAGCAGCGAGCGCGGGAACATCGGATTCAACAGCAGGAAATGCGCGACACTCTGCGGCGACATCGCCGTCACCGGATGGCGCCGGCGATAGGCCTGGAAGCCGGCGGCGGCGCGCAGGAGCGCGTTCCATTGCGAGACGTCGGTGGCCGAGCCCATCTCTGTGGCGCCCGCCCGCAGCTGCGCGAACTTCACATCCAGGAGCCGCGTGGTCTGATCGGCGCGCTCGAGCTGCTGGCCCAGCATGTAGAAATGATAGGCCTCGTCGCGATAGAAGGTCTCCATCGTGATGCCGACATGGGTCTGGCAGCCTTCCTTCACCAGCGTCGCGAAATTGCTCAGGGTCTTCGAGGTGACCGAGCTCGCCTTGAGCGGCTTGATCTTGCGATGGAGCGCGTTCAGCTGCGACCACATTTCGGTCGAGATCAGCGGCCGGATGGTGCGGGCGTTCTCGCGCGCCTGGCGCAGGCAGGAGCGGATCGACGCCAGGTTGCGCGGGTCGGTCGTGTAGAAGGCGATGACCGCGTCCGCGCTCAACTGCTTGTAGAGCTCGGCGAAGCGCTCCTCGTCGGCATAGAAGGTGAGGATCGACTGCCAGTTGCGGTTGCCCTTGGCGTCCTGGCTGTAGGCCTGGTTGACGTCGAGCACGCGGGCGAGCGAGATCGAGCGCTCCACATAGCGGGCGGTCCAGAAGACGCAGTCGGCGAAACGGGCGAGGAGCCTAGCCAAGGACCCAGGTATCCTTCGAGCCGCCCCCTTGCGAGGAATTGACGATCAGCGAGCCCTTGCGCAGCGCCACGCGGGTGAGGCCTCCCGGCAGCACCCAGGTGGATTGGCCGGTCACGGCGAAGGGGCGCAGATCCACATGGCGCGGCTCGATGGTCCGGCCGCAGAGGGTGGGCGAAACCGAGAGCTCGATCATCGGCTGGCTGATGAAGTTGCTGGGATTGGCGGTGAGCTTGTCGCGCGCCTCGGCCAGCTCGCGCTTGCTGACGCGCGGCCCGATCACCACGCCATAGCCGCCCGATTCCCCGACCGGCTTGACCACCAGCTCGTCCATGCGGTCGAGAGTGAACTTCAGGCCTTCGGGCTCGCGGCAGATATGGGTCTCGACATTGTCGATGATGGCCTCTTCGCCGAGGTAGTAGCGGATGAGGCGCGGCAGATAGGCGTAGATCGCCTTGTCGTCGGCGACGCCGGTGCCGACCGCATTGGCGAGCGCGATATTGCCCTTGCGGTAGGCGCGCATCAGCCCGGCCACGCCCAGCATCGAATCCGGCCGGAACACCTCGGGATCGAGGAAATCGTCGTTGAGCCGGCGATAGATGACATGGACCGGCGCCATCCCGCCCACGGTCTTCATGAAGACCTTGTCGGCCTCGACCACCAGGTCGCGGCCCTCGACCAGCGGCACGCCCATCTCGCGGGCGAGGAAGATATGCTCGAAATAGGCCGAGTTGAAGGAACCGGGCGAGAGCAGCACGATCTGCGGATCGCTGACGCCGGCGGGCGCGATCTGGCTCAGGGCCTCGGCCAGCTTCTGGCCGTAGTTCGAGACGGGCCGGATCGGCAGATCCTGCACCAGGTCCGGAAAGGCCCGCTGCATCAGATGGCGGTTCTCGACCACGTAGGAGACGCCCGAGGGCGTGCGGCCATTGTCCTCGAGCACGCGGAACCTGCCGTCCTTGCCGCGCACGATGTCGGTGCCGCAGACATGGATATAGGTGCCGTGCGGGACGGGGAGATCCTGCATCTCCTTCCGGTAATTGGCGTTGCCGAAGACCAGGTCGGCGGGGACGACCCCGTCCTTGATCGCCTTCTGGGCCCCGTAGATATCGCCGAGGAAGGCATTCATGGCGGCGACGCGCTGGACCACGCCTCGCTCCAGCCGCTCCCATTCGGCCGCGGGGATCACCCGCGGGATCACGTCGAAGGGCAGGATCCGGTCGACCTGGTCGCGGTTGGAATAGACGGTGAAGGTGACGCCCAGCGTCATGAACTCGCGGGTGGCCGCGTTCGAGCGCTTCTTCAGCTCGGAAATCGAGAAGCTGTCGAGCCGGCGCGCCAACTCGGCCGAGGCCGCCAGCGCATGGTGGGAATGGCCCTGCAGCTCGCACCAGTAGCCGCCGGTGTCGTAGCTCGACAGCAGCCCGCCCGACGCAGCACCCGTTTTGGGCGCGGCCCGTTTCTTTGCCGCTTTCTTCACGAAAACTCGACGCCCCCCAGAACTCTCGCAGCGCCATCATGGCGGTGAAGGCGGTTCGCGGGGAAGAATTTTTTCTTGGCGGCGGCGGTGCCGCGTCACCCCTCCCCCTACCCCCTAAGTCGATGTGATCGCTTCGCTCAACTTTTAAGCTTCGAGCGAGATCGACGCCAACCACGCCCCCTCCCCTTGCGGGAGGGGGTAGGGGGAGGGGTTTGTCTCAGGAAGAGGCGCGATCTGCATGTCGCGTTCATGCATTCGGCAAAAGCGAAGGGCCGGCCCCGGAAGTCCCGGGCCGGCCCTGTATGCCAGGTCAGGAAAGTCTGGAAGCCTGACTAGATGCAGTAGGCCTTGAGCGGGGCGAAGCCGTTGAACCCGACCGAGGAGTAGGTCGTGGTATAGGCGCCGCAGGCGAGGATCCGGATCTTGTCGCCGGGCTTCAGCGCCAGCGGCAGCTCATAGGCGGTCTTCTCATAGAGGATGTCGGCGGAATCGCAGGAAGGACCCGCCAGCACCACCGGCCCGGTGACGCCGCCGTCATGCGGCGTCTTCAGCCGGTATTTGATCGCCTCGTCCATGGTCTCGGCGAGACCGGAGAACTTGCCGATATCGAGATAGACCCAGCGCTGCGGGTCGGCCGCGTCCTTGACCGACACCAGCACCACTTCGCTCTCGATCACGCCCGCCTCGCCGACCAGGCCGCGGCCGGGCTCCGCAATGAGGCGCGGCATCTCGTCGCCGAAATTCCGGCGCACCGCGTCGATCACGCCCCGGCCGTAATCGCCGATCGAGGGCACTTCTTTTTGATAGCGCGCGGGGAAGCCGCCGCCGAGATTGAGCAGGGTGGGCTTCAGGCCCGCCGCCTCGAGCTCGCGATAGAGCTGGGCGATCTGGCCAAGTACCTTGTCCCACTGCGACAGGTCGGTCTGCTGCGATCCGATATGGAAGGAAACGCCGGCGGCATCGAGCCCGAGCGCCCGCGCGCGCAGGAGCAGCGCCTTCGCCATGGCGAAGGAACAGCCGAACTTGCGCGACAGGGGCCACTCGGCGCCGGCTCCGTCCACCAGGAGGCGACAGAACACGGTCGCGCCAGGCGCGGCCACGGCCAGCTTCTCGAGCTCGCCCTCGGAATCGAAGGCGAAGAGACGCACGCCGCGGCCAAAGGCATAGGCGATATCGGATTGCTTCTTGATCGGGTTGCCGAACGAAAGCCGGTCGGCATGGATGCCCACGTCGAGGCACTGGTCGATCTCGCCGCGGCTGGCCACGTCGAAATGGCCGTTATGCCGGGCCAGCAGGCGCAGGATCTCCGGCGCCGGGTTGGCCTTCACGGCGTAATAGAGCTCGGCCGGATCGAGGGCGGCGGCGAGGCCGCGATAGTTGCCTTCGACCACCTCGAGATCGAGCACGAGGCAGGGGGTCTGCGGCTGGACGCGGTCCAGGAACTCGGCGATGCGGGGCGTGACGATGCCGCGGTCGGAGGGCTGCGGCGGAACGACGGAGAGGTCGGCGCCACGGCGTCGTCGCGAGCGCTTGGGCCCCGCCAAACCCGTCTGAGTCAGGCCCGCCTGGGTCACATCGGCGCAGGCGGCTTCCGCGCGCAGGATGTCGGCGACCGACGGCTCGTTGGCCGGGGTCGGCAGCTTCTGCGGTGCTGCGGTGTTACGAATTTGGGCGGAGCGAATACGGGCGGTACGGCCGCCCTGAGGAGCAAGGAGCATCGTCGTTCCCTCTCGGAAACCCGTTCTTCTAAAACGGGGGGTTACCAGAAGGACGCGATCCGCCGGTTGCTTAACCTACAAAGGGCCAGTGGCTCGTGCGTTAGGCGTCTGACGCACTCATATAGAAATTTCTCGGCGCATCGCAAGAGAAAATTCGGGCGAGGAGAAAAAACCTGCCCGACTGTGGCGCGCAAGCGTCGCTCGAGCGTCCGTTCTTTATGACTCCGACATCATTCTTTACGGCTTCTTTATCGAGGCGACGAGATTGCGGCGCCTTTGCCTCAATTTCGTCGCTCGGCCGCCGCGTTCAGGCGTCGACCTCGATGCCCGCAAGACGACGCAGCGCATCGATGCGCTCGACCACGAGGGCGCCGCCGGCGGCACTCGAGCGCGGCGGCGGACCGCCGGCGAGATGGACGAGGAAGTCGCGCAGCTCGGCCTCGAGCGGCATCTCGCCGGCGACCGCGTGAGGCTCGAAATCGCCCGTGGTTATTGCATCTCTTGCATTGCGCGCCGTCGCCGGGCGGCGCCCGACGAAGACCGTTTCGGGCGCGCCCTCCGACCAGAAGGCGAGGCCCTCGCTGCCGCCGAGCAGGATCGAGCGCTGGCGCTCCGCCCTCGCGGCGGAGACTTCGACATGAAGCAGCGGCGTGGCGCCGGAGAGCGGGGGGCCTGCGTCATGCAAACGGGGCGTGGCTGGGTTGTTCCCGCCGGCGAGCAGCCCCACCAGTCCGACCACCGCGCCGTCGCGCCACTCGGCACGGGCGAGGCGAGGCTCGGGCAGCGTGCCCAGGATCTCGCGCGCGATCGAGAGATCGTGCGGCAGCAGCGTCCAGACGGGATCGACGTCTCGGATCGGGAGGTCCGGCTGGAGCCGGGCGCAGGCGAGCAGCTCGACGGGGCCGAGATCCTTGCGCCGCGCGAGCGCGGCGAGGAACCGGACGGCCGGATGCCAGAGCCACTTCTCCATGACGAAGAGGCGGCCCCGGCCGGCCGCCGCCAGGCGCTGCGCCGAGGCGCTGCCGGTGGTGAAAGGCTTCTCGACGAAGATCGGCCGGTCCCGCTCCAGCAGCGCCTCGACCGCGTCCGCATGCCGCCCGGCGGGCGAGGCGATCACATAGCCGGCGAGGTCGGGCGGCAGTTGATCGAGATCGGCGACTGCGGCGGCGCCTTGCGCGATGGCGTGGGCCCGGGCGCCGGGGTCGGGATCGGCCACGGTCACGACGGCGCCCAGTGCCTGGAGATCGCGCAGGATGTGACGGCCCCAGCGGCCGCAGCCCACCAGGCCGACGGGGAGGGCGGGCAGAGACGTCGGCGAAGCCGGCGAGGGTTGCGTCATCGGCCGTCGGCGACGCCGGGCTCGAGACCGGGATCGGCGCGCGCGACCGCCGCCACCAGGGAGGCGAGCGGCGGGGCGTCGCGGTCGCGGGCCGAGAGCTGGGGATCGCGGCAGGGCCAGTCGATGCCGAGGTCCGGGTCCGACCAGAGGCAGCCCAGATCGTCGGTCGGATCGTAATACGCCGTGGCCGCGATCAGCACGCTGCAAGATGTGTGGGCGTAGAAGCCATGGGCCACGCCGCGCGGCAGGGTCAGCAGAGCCGGTATCTCGCCGGTCAGCAGCAGCGGGGCGGCCTGGAGATAGCTCGGCGAGCGCGGGCGCAGATCCTTGAGGGCCACGAACAGCCGGCCTGCCGTGACGGCGATGAACTCGTCATGGCGCGGATGGACGTGCATGCCGCGCAGCACGTTCGCCTCGGTCGCGAGCAGGCCCCATTGCCGGGGCTCGATGCCGGTCGCCCAGTTCTGGCGGTAGAGCTCGGCGAAGCTGCCGCGCTCGTCGCGATGCGGCTGGAGCGGCCAGAGGGTGACGCCGCGCGGCAGCGCGGTTGCGGAGGTTTCGCCCGCGGTTGCGGGCGTACCTGGCGTGGCGGACATCGGTCTTTTGCCCCCGAAAAGCACGACCGGAAGGCACCGGACAGCGTGGGTCGGAACTCTACCATGCGATGAAGGGAAGAAAACCGCCCCTGGCCTTTGGAGGCCGGCGGCAGATCAGGAGGCGGGACGGCCGCGCAAGCGCCGCCAGGCCGCGCGCAGATAAGGCACCCGCGCGCGGGCGATCTTGGCGCGTGAGAACAACGAGGGCGGCGCGGCCGCGAGCGTCGCCTGCAGGAGCGCGATCCTCGCCTCGGCCTGGGCGAGGCGCTGTACCAGGTCCGCCCGCGCCGCTTCGATTTCGCCCGGGGACCGGGGCTGGGATCGCTCCTGGAGGATCCGGCCATCCTCGGCCTCGCGGCCGGCCCGCGCCACCGCCTGCGCCAGGATGTCGATCCGCAGCCGGGCGAGCTGGAGCGGATCGGCGATCGTCGCCCGCCAGCGCGCGAGCTCGGCGGCGCGTTGCTCGACCGTCATATGGCGGCGCTGCGGCGACGGGAGGCAGATGCCGGTCGGGATGAAGGCGCTGCGGGTGCGGCAGTTCGGCATCGCCAGGATCTGACGCCACATATGCCAGTCCGAGGGCGAGGTGCCGGGCGCCGGATTCCAGCCCTGCGGCAGCCGCCGATAAAAGTCGAGGCGATGGGCGCCGAAGCTGGTGGGAATGCGGTTCGCCCGCTCCAGGATGATGCGCTTGAAATAGGGCAGGGCCAGATCGACGAAGCCGCCCTGGATGCGCCCGTCGCCGTCGATCTGGCCGGGCAGGCCGTTGGCGAAATCGGCCTCGGCGAGAAGGCCCCGCATGATCTCGACATGATCGGGAAACCAGAGATCGTCGTCGGCCAGATAACAGACGATCTCGCCGGTCGCCGCCTGCAGCGCCCGATGGCGATGGCGCTCGCCGCGCGCCTCGCCCTTGGGATTGTCGAAATAGCGCAGGCGGCGATCGGCGGCGGCGAGGGCCTCGACGGCGGCACGGCTTTCCGGCGGCGCCCCGTCGCCCACCACGAAGATCTCGGTGTCGGTGACGCTCTGCGCCTGGGCGCTGGCGATCGCCTGGGCCAGGATCGCGGGCCCATGGTCGAAGGTCGGGATCAGGATGGTCGCGGCCGTCATGCGGCCGAGATTTGACCATAGGCGGAAGCACCGGGTCCAAGGCCTCGCGAGCGGGCACCCGCCCGCCGGCGATCAGCGCTCGGCGTCGCGGGCCGGCGCCGGGCGGTGCAGCATCCCGCCGGCGGGGTGCGGAGATCCGCGCCGCATCCGCCAATAGCCCTGCAGGACCGCCAGCAGAAACGGGACGGCACCCAGGAAGATGAACACCAGATCGCCGGGCAGCCGCATCCATTCGAGGGTCCGCATCAGCGGCGTCGCCGTAAGCGCCAGGCTGCGGGCGTGCCAGTAACCGTTCTCGACCACGTCCCAGAGCTGGCGCACGCCGCCGGGGAAGAGGCTCAGCACCAGCATCATGGCCAGCCCGATATTCAGCCCCCAGAAGGAGACGCGCAGATATTTCTCGAGCCGCGCCCAGCTCTCGTCGCTGCTCACCTGGCGCAGCACGAACACGGTCAAGCCCACCGCCAGCATGCCGAACACGCCCATCAGCGCCGCATGGCCGTGATTGGGCGTCAGCATGGTGCCGACCTCGTAATAGCTCACAATCGGCAGGTTGAGGAGGAAGCCGAAGATGCCCGCGCCGACGAAGTTCCAGAATCCCACCGCCATCAGGAAGTAGAAGGTCCATTTATGCGGGACCGCGACCGACTGGCCGCAGACCTCGCAGTTCCTGCGGGTGAGCTTGACGAAATCCCAGGCGTCGAGCGTGAGGAGCGTGAGCGGCACCACCTCGAGCGCCGAGAACACCGCCGAGAGCGCCAGGTTGAGGTTGGTATGGCCGGTGAAATACCAGTGATGGCCGGTGCCGATCAGCCCGCCCGCGAAATAGAGGATGGCGTCGAGATAGATGACCCGGAGCGCCGTGCCGCGCGACGTGATGCCGAGCTGCAGGAAGATCACCGCCACGATCGTGGTGGCGAAGAACTCGAAGAAGCCCTCCACCCAGAGATGGATGATCCAGAACCGCCAGGTATCGACGACGGTGTAGTTGGTCTTGCCGTCGAAGAACATGGCAGGGACGTAGAAGACCGGGATCGCCAGCGCCGCCAGGAGGAAGACGCGGCCCACCTCGCGCATGTCCGGCGCCAGCTTCGTGGGCCGCACGGCGCGCACGAGCAGTCCGAACCAGACCACCAGGCCGACGACCAGGAGGATCTGCCACAACCGGCCGAGCTCGAGGAACTCCCAGCCCTGGTTGCCGATCCAGAACCAATGCTCGGGGAAGAGCTGCGCGATGCCGGCCCATTCGCCCAGCAGGCTGCCGAAGATCACGACGGCGAAGGCGCCGAACAGCAGATGCACCAGCCCGCTCTGGCCGCGCGGTTCCTCACCGCCCAGCATGCGCCCGAGGAACAGCGCCGCTGCCACATAGGCGGTCGCGATCCAGAAGATGGCGGTCTGGAGATGCCAGGTGCGCAGCAGGTTCGAGGGAAGGATCTGCGACAGGTCGAAGCCGTAGAAGTCGCCGGGCTCGGCGCGGTAATGCGCGACACCGCCCCCGATCAGCGCCTGGCCCAGGAACAGCAGGGCCACCACGACGAAATATTTGACCAGCGCCTTCTGGCTGGCGCTGGCCTGGCCGGGGATCATGCGCGGATGGACATGGCGTCCCTTGCTGGTCCAGCCCAGATAGTCGAACTTGCCGAAGGCGAACAGCACCAGCGCGGTCCCGCCGAGCAGCGCGATCAGCGAGAGAACGCTCCAGACCAGCGTGCCGGGGGTGGGCCTGTTGCCGGCGAGCGGGTCGTAGGGGAAGTTGTTGGTATAGGAATAGAGTTCTCCGGGCCGGTTCGCGACCGCGGCCCAGGCCGCCCAGGCGAAGAAGGCCGTGAGCTGGCGCAACGCCTGCGGATCGGTGATGAGGTCGGCCTTGAGGCCGCCATTGCCGGCGGGGTCGTGGAAATAGCCGCGCCAGCGCTCGATCTCCTTCTGGAAGGTTTCGGCCTCGGTGGCGGTGAGCGCCAGCGTGCCGCTGGCCGCATCGTAGCGGTTCTCCTTGAGCGTCGCGGCGACCTCGCTGTCGAGAGAAGCCCGCTGCTGGCTGGTCAGGGAGTCGAGCGGCGCGTTGTAGCGGCTCTGCGCCAGCGCCCCCTGAAGATCCTCCGACAGGCGATGCAGGTAGAGCGCTGAAAAGTCCGGCCCCAGATAGCCGCCATGGCCCCAGACCGAGCCATTGTCCATCAGACCGTATTTGAGGAAGACTTGCTGGCCGGAGGAGACATCGTCGCCGGTGAAGACCGTGGCGCCCGCGGGATCGACTGCCTGAGCCGGGATCGGCGGCGCGTTTTCGTAGCCGCGCTGGGTGATGAGAATGAGAACGGCGAAGCCGACGACGAGCGTGATCAGGACGGTGCGGATCCACCAGGGCGAGATCCGGTCCTCGGGATTGTCGCTCAGCGACGCCATGGTCCAGGCCCTCCCCAACGTTCCACCCCAGAAGACCACCCTAGGCGCCCTTGTGGAGTCGCGCGAATCCTCAATCGGCGATTATGGCCCTGCCCGATGGGAGGAGCGATGCGGCCCGCAGCATTTCTCGTGTCGTCGTCAGGGTTATTCCATCCCGTTGCCGGCTCGATGGGGTCGACGGCGATCTCGAGGCTCGCACTACGGGCCCGGCCTCGCGCGGCGCGAGCGGTGATCCGGGCGGCGCTGAAGCGCGCTTCCCTGCGGGGTTCGTGACAGCCTTGCGCCCATGGTTCGGGCCCGCCCGTTCTGCTACCGTTCCGCCCATGGTGATTCGTCTTTTGCCGCCCGATCTGGTCAACCGCATCGCCGCCGGCGAGGTGGTCGAGCGGCCCGCTTCCGCCGTGAAGGAGCTGGTCGAGAATGCGCTCGATGCGGGGGCCAGCCGCGTCGAGGTGATGCTGCGCGAGGGCGGCCGAAGCCTGATCCTGGTCGAGGACGACGGCGGCGGCATGACGCCTTCCGAGCTCGAGCTCGCGGTCGAGCGCCACGCCACCTCGAAGCTGCCCGACGACGATCTGGTCCATATCGCGACCCTGGGCTTCCGCGGCGAGGCGCTGCCCTCGATCGCAGCCGTGAGCCGCCTCACGCTCACCAGCCGCAAGGCGGGTGCCGACAGCGCCTGGAGCCTGGCGCTCGAAGCCGGTGCCAAGGGCAAGCCGCAGCCGGCGGCCCTGGCGCAGGGGACCCGCGTCGAAGTCCGCGATCTCTTCTTCGCCACCCCGGCGCGGCTGAAATTTCTCAAGGCGCCCCGCACCGAGCTCGGCCATGCCGAGGAGGTGGTGAAGCGCCTCGCCATGGCCCATCCCGAGGTGGCCTTCACCTTGCGCGACGAGACCCGCGTCCTCTTCCGCTTCCAGCCGCCGGGCGCCGACCTGATCGGCGACCAGACGGGCGCGCGCCTCGCGCGCCTTGGCGCCATCATGGGCCGCGACTTCCAGGAGAACGCGCTGGCGCTCGATGCGCGGCGCGAGGGCCTGCGCCTCACCGGCCATGCCGGCCTGCCGACCTTGAACCGCGCGACCTCCGACCAGCAGTTCCTCTTCGTCAATGGCCGGCCGGTGCGCGACCGGCTGCTGCAGGGCGCCGTGCGCGGCGCCTATCAGGATTTCCTCGCCCGCGACCGCCATCCGCTGGTGGCGCTCTTCCTCGAGCTGCCGCCCGAGGAGGTCGATGTGAATGTCCACCCTGCCAAAGCCGAGGTGCGCTTCCGCGATCCGGGGCTGGTGCGCGGCCTCATCGTCGGCGCCATCCGCCACGCGCTGGCCGAGGCCGGCCACCGCGCCTCGACCACGGTCGCGCAGGCGGCGCTGGGGGCGCTGCAGGCGGGCTCGGGCTATGGCGGTTCGCTCGGCGCGGAGCCGGCCTTTGCCGGCGCTCCCTCGCGCTTCTTCCAGGGGAACTATGGCGGCCCTCGCGGCGGCACGCTGCCGCATCGCCTCGCCGAGGCGGCGGCCGAAGCCTTCGCGCCGCTCGAAGGCTTCGACCGGCCCTCGGCGCGCGGGGTCGGCGAGGCCGAGACGGCGTCACCCAGCAGCGCCTATCCCCTCGGCGTCGCGCGCGGGCAGCTGCACGAGACCTATATCGTGGCGCAGACCGCGGACGGCATCGTCATCGTCGACCAGCATGCGGCCCATGAGCGGCTGGTCTATGAGCGCATGAAGCAGGCGCTGGCCGAGACCGGCGTGGCGCGGCAGGGGCTGCTCATTCCGGAAGTGGTCGAGCTGGAGGAGCCCGCGGTCGCGCGCCTGGTCGCGCGCGCCGCCGAGCTGGCCGAGCTGGGCCTTGTGCTGGAGGGCTTCGGACCCGGCGCCGTCGTGGTGCGCGAGGTGCCGGCGATGCTGGGGCCGACCGACGCCAAGGGCCTGGTGCGCGATCTGGCCGACGAGCTGGCCGCGATGGGCGAGGCGCTGTCGCTGAAGGAGCGGCTCGAGCATGTCTGCGGCACCATGGCCTGCCATGGCAGCGTGCGCGCGGGCCGGCGCCTGACCCAGCCCGAGATGGACGCGCTCCTGCGCCAGATGGAAGCCACCCCTCACTCCGGTCAATGCAATCACGGCCGCCCCACTTACGTGGAGCTCAAGCTCGCCGACATCGAGCGGCTGTTCGGGCGGCGGTAAAACGGAAGGTCGCTTCGCTCCCTGACTCCAGGTTCCCCTCTCCCTACCCCCTCCCGCAAGGGGAGGGGGCTAGAAAATATTGAAACCACGCCCCCTCCCCTTGCGGGAGGGGGTAGGGGGAGGGGTTCGTTCAGGAAGAGGCGCAGCCGATCTCTCGAAAATCACCACGCGCCGCTTCTTTCCGTTTTAGTTTCTCCTCCATGACCCAAATCGAATCTCTCCGTCACACCGCCATCACGCGCCGCAGGCTGCTGGCCATCGCGACCTCGACCTTGGTCGGTGGCGCTATCCTCGCCGCGCGGCCTGCCGCGGCGGCCGAGCCCGATTTCAAGGCCATTCGCGCGCGCATCGGCGGCAGTCTCGGCGTTCACGCGCTCGATACGCAGACCGGGCGGCGCATCGGCTATGACGACAGCTCGCTCTTCGCCATGGCCTCGACCTTCAAGCTGCCGCTGGCGGCGGCGGTGTTGCTGCAGGTCGATCGCGGGCAGCTCGACCTCGACCAGGCGATTCCGATCCACGCGTCGGATCTGGTGAATTACGCGCCGGTCACCTCGACGCATCTGGCGCAGGGCTCGATCACGGTGCGCGAGCTCCTGGCCGCCATCATCGAGGTCAGCGACAATACGGCGGCCAATCTGCTGCTGGACCTCATCGGCGGGCCGCAGGGCTTCACGCAATTCGTCCGCGACCTCGGCGATCGCGTAACGCGGCTCGACCGTTTCGAGCCCGAGCTCAACACCAATCTCTCCGCCGATCTTCGCGACACCACGACCGCCCGCGCCATGGTGGACGACATGGCCGGGTTCCTGACGGGCCCGGTGTTATCGGACGCGTCGCGGACCCTCCTGATCGGCTGGCTGGTCAGTTCGCGCACCGGCCTCGCGCGCATCCGCGCAGGATTGCCGTCGGACTGGAAGGCCGGCGACAAGTCGGGCAGCGGCGCCAATGGTGCCATCAACGACGTCGCCATCGCCTGGCCGCCCGGCCGCAAGCCGATCCTGATCGCCATCTATCTCTCCGGCTCCTCGCACACGCCGGACTCGCTCAGCGCCGCCCATGCCGAGATCGCGACGGCGATCGCGCGGGAATTCATGGCGTGACGGAAAAACGGAAACGCGCCTGCGCCGGTTGAGTCTTCGCGCCGCCCCCTCCCCCTACCCCCTCCCGCGAGGGCTACGGCATTCACGGAAGTGATTCCGTGTTGGAAGTAAATATGATTCAAGATCTTCGGGGTGATTTTGCGAGGATCTGGCGATGTCGTTTGGCGATATTCGTGTTGAGAAGCGAGGGGATTGGCTGATCGAGCGGGTTGCGGCGACGGGGTCGCTGGTGCTGCGCCAGCTGGGAGAGAACCGGGCGGGCGAGATGGCGGTGCATCGGTTTCTGTCCTCGCCCTATGTTTCGGTGGAGCGGATTGTCGAGACGCTGGCGGGCCGAACGGGGGAACGATGCGTGGGGCGTCATGTGCTGGCGGTCCAGGACACGACCGAGATCAACTTCGCCGGCCGGGATAAGAAGCGCCGTGGGTTCGGGCCGGCGGGGAATGGAACGACGCCGGGCTTTTTCATCCATCCGGTGATTGCGGTGGATGTGGAGAGCGAGGCAGTGGTCGGGCTGGTCGATGCGGCGATCTGGACGCGGGCTGACGAGGCGGCGGCGCGCCGGCGCAGCCGGGCCTCGGGGGACAAGGAATCGGCGCGCTGGCTGGCGGGCTGCGCGAGCGCGGTCGCGAGCTTGAGCGGGGCGGCGCGCGTGACCATGGTGGCCGACCGGGAAAGCGATCTTTACCCGCTCTTTGCCAGCAAGCCCGAGGGTCTCGATTTGATCGTGCGGGCGGCCCAGAACCGCAACTTGGCCGAGGGCAGTCCTCTGTTCGAGGCGCTCGGGGATGCAGCGTGCCTCCGGGTTTGCAAGGTCCGGGTGGCGCCGCGCGGGCCGGGCGACAAGGGCCGCATCGCCACCGTGGAGCTGCGTGCCGGGAAGGTGCGGATCGCCCGGCCGGTCAACGGCCTGGTGGAGAAGCTGCCTCGGGAGATCGAGCTCAACCTGGTCGAGGCCCGCGAGGTCGAGGCGCCGGCCGGTAAGACCCCGCTGCTGTGGCGCCTGCTCACCACCCATGCCGTCGCCGATGGCGCGCAAGCCGAGGATGTCGTCCAGCTCTATCGGTTGCGCTGGCGCATTGAGCAGACCTTCCGCGCCTTGAAGAGCGACGGCCTCGCCCTCGAAGACAGTCAACTGGTCGACGCCGAGCGCCTGTTCAATCTGGCCGCCATCGGATTGGCGGGTGCGGTGCGCACCATCCAGCTGGTCGATGCCCGCGATGGCGGTCCGCGCCCCGCCACCGATGTGATCGACGAGGCCTTCGCCATCCCGCTCGAGCGCCTCTCCAAAAAATTGGAGGGCAAGACCCAGAGGCAGAAAAACCCACACCCACCCGGATCTCTCGCCTTCGTCGCCTGGATCGCCGCTCGTCTCGGCGGTTGGAATTGCTACTACAAGCCCCCGGGACCAAAGACCATGCGCTATGGCTGGAACCAACTCGCCGCGCGTCTCGAGGGTTACGCCCTCGCTACCGAAGGCAAAAATCCGTGAATCCCGTAGCCCGCGAGGGGAGGGGGCTAGAAAAAATAAATCGACGCCCCTTCCCCTTGGGAAGAGAGAGCTGCAGAAAATGAATCCACGCCTCCTCCCCTTGCGGGAGGGGGTAGGGGGAGGGGTTGATTCAGGATTGGGCTCGCTCGCCCTCTCAAAAATCAAGGCGCGTTTCCGCGTTCCGTCCTAGGCTCGCGCGCATGGGACAGATCGACTCCCTGATCCGCAGCGCGGTGTCGGCGTTCAATGCGGGCTCGCCGGATTCGGCGCAGGCGCTTTGCCTGGAGGGGCTGCGCCTGGCGCCCGACGACATGGCGCTGCATCACCTGCTCGCCAACATCCTGTTCGCGAAGGGCGACCCGCAGGGTGCCGCCCTGCATCTGATGCCCTCCTTGCGCCGGCAATCGGCCAACCCGCCCGCGCGCAAGCTCGCGGCCAAGATCGCGCGCCAGCTCTGGGAACGGGGCGACCCCGAAACGGCGGCAGCCCTGCTGACGCTCGCGATCGACGAGGCCAGCCCCGCCTCGTTCTGGTTCGATCTGGGCCTGGCGCGCCAGGACCTCCAGGACCTCGAGGGTGCGGCCGCCGCCTATCGCGCGGCGCTCGAACGCCAGCCAACCCTGGCCGAGGCGGCGGTCAATCTGGGCGTGGTGCTGCAGGAGGCGGGCGATCTCGCGGGCGCCATGGCGGCCTATGGCCGGGCCTACCGCCTGCGGCCCTCGACCTTCGGCATGATCGCGCATGCGCTGACCTCCTCGCCCAAGGGCAGGCTCTGGCTCGATCTCGAGGCGTTGAAGCGGGCGCTGGGCGGCTGAGCGTTCCCTCGCGCTATTCGCGGCGCTTGGCGCGGAACTGTTTGCGATAGATCCCCGGCTTCGTGAGCACCTGGGCGACGGTGCCGGCATAGGCCGCCTGCCGGGCGGGATCGAAGCTCTCGCAGACGAGATCGAGGCCCGCGCGCGACACCGGGAAACATTGCGCGACCGGCATGCCCTTCGGCAGCAGGCCGGTGAAATCCGGATCGACCCAGACCGCGGGAAAATTGATCCCGCCATCCTGGAAGCGGTCGGAATCGACCAGCCCCGTCAGCAGCCGGAAGGGCAGGTCGTCGCGATTGACCGGATGGGTCGCGTAGAGCGACCAGCCGGGCTCGAGCTCGACCGTCCAGAAGCTGTTGAATTTGAGCGCCGAGCGTCCGTTGGCGAAGGGCGCGCCCGCGAACTGCTCGGCAACATGGAAGCTCAAGGGCGCGCGCGGATGGCCCGCGGTGGCGGGCTCGGGGATGTCCCAGTCCCAGGCGACCGCGTCCTTCTCGATCCGCACGTCGCAGGGCAGCGGCATGACGAAGCCATGGGTCATCGCATCGACGAAGGGCGGGCATTGCTTGACGGTGCGGATCTCACGGCCATGGCTCTCGGAGAAGGCCTTGGCCGGCATCGCCTTCAGCCAGCCGGGCAGCGCGTCGCGCGCCGGCAGCGGGCGGGGGAGATGCTCGGCCAGCGCCGGATCGCAGCGGAAGACGATGCGCATGGCAGGAGCTCCCGACGGAAGCCCCATGCTCGCGACCGCGCGGCGGCGGAATCAAATGAAGGATTGTCCATGGGGAAGAACGGAAGCGGGCTTTCGCCCGCTGACTCTTCTATTGAACCCCTCCCCCTACCCCCTCCCGCAAGGGGAGGGGGCTGGGTCAAATTCTGATTCAGCCTCGCAGTAGCGCCAGCGCGACGAAGAAAACGCGGGAGCGGTCAGAAAATACTCACGCCCCCTCCCCTTGCGGGAGGGGGTAGGGGGAGGGGTACTTGCTGCAATGTGTGATGTTGAGAGAGAAGTCTCGACAGCACCGACCTCGCGCTACTGCAGCCCGCCCGTGCGCCCGATGGTGCGGCAGGTGCGGGCGGAGTCGGCGAGATCGCAGAGCTCGGCGTCGCGCACCACCGAGACCCAGTCCTTGGCGTTCGCCTGCTGCAGCGGATGCTGGGTTTCGTCGTCGCCATGCCAGGCGCGCTGCACCACATGGAGCGCCTTCTGGCCCTGGATCGCCTTGATCGCCAGGAACTCGATGTTCTTGAGCACGACGCCCGGTGCGGCCTTGCCCGGATCGGGGCCCTTGCACTCGACATAGGCGAGCGCCACGAGATAGCCGTTCTCCCCGCTCGAGCGCGGGCCCTCATGCCGGGTCGCCTGGCAGCCGGCGCCGAAGGCCGCGACCACCCGGTCGAGATAATGCCCGGGATCGAGCTGGGCCCCGGGGAACTCCTGGACCGTGACCATGTCGGTCCAGTCGGTGACCGACTGGCCCTTCTGCAGATACTCCACGATGGTCTGGGTGGAATCCTCGTGGCGCCAGGCTTCGTCCCAGCTGCTGGGGATGGCGACGAAGAGCTGCTCGCTGGCCCGCGCCGGGCGGGCGAGGCCGGGCAGGGCCAGGGCGAGCAACGCCACGCTCAACCCGACGGCGAGCAGCCGACCCAGCCTGGCCATGATGATGACGTCCCCCAACTCGAATCCCGGGGCGAGGCTAGTGTCCCGCCACCAGCCCGGTCAAGCGGCGCGGGGACAAATAATGTTCATGCGGAAAGCGGAATGCGGAAGGCCGCTGACGCGACCTGACTGCTTACCCCTCCCCCTACCCCCTCCCGCAAGGGAAGGGGGCGTGGTTAGCGTAAAACTCGCTCGAAGCTTAGAAGTTGAGCGAAGCGATCACATTGACTTAGGGGGTAGGGGGAGGGGTGGCCGCTAGTCGCGATACTTCAAGAACGTCAGCTTCGCCTTGCCGTAGCGGCGTTCGTCCAGCGCGGTGAAGCCTTCGGGCGGGGCGAGGTCTTCGACCGTCGCGGTCTCGACCACGGCGATGGCGCCCGGTGCCAGCCAGCCCTGGCGGGCGAGGGCGGCCAGGGCCGGCGCCGCCAGGCCCTTGCCGTAGGGCGGGTCGAGGAAGGCCAGCGCCGCGGCGGCCGGCGCGGCGCCGGGTTTGGTCGCGTCCACCTGGCGAAGGCTCACCCGCGCGATCTCGCCCAGCGCCATCGCGTTGCCGCGCGCCAGCGTGATGGCGGCGGCGTCGTTGTCGATCAGGATCGCCTTGGCGGCGCCGCGCGACAGCGCCTCGAGGCCGAGGGCGCCGGTGCCGCAGAAGACGTCGAGCACGATCGCGTCGCGGATGACGAGGCCGGCCTTGGCCGGCGCGCCATGCTCGAGGATGTTGAAGAGCGACTGGCGCGCGCGGTCGGAGGTCGGGCGGATGGCGTCGCCCTCGGGCGCCGCCAGCGCGCGGCCCCTAAGACGGCCGGCGACGATGCGCATGGCCCGGCTTCGCGCCGGCACCGCCGCCGGGCTTGCCGCGGCGGTCCTTCTTGAAATGTTTCTCGCCCGCCGGCCGCTTCGCGGCTCTGTCGTCCGTCGGTCGCTTCGCAGCTCTGTCATCCATCGGCCGCTTCGCTTTGGCATCGCGCGGCGCGGGGCGCTCGGGGCGCGTCTCGGATCGAACGGCGTCGCGTTTGACCTGGGGGCGATCCGATCTCGCCGCGTCGCGCTCCGGCTTGCCGGTCTTTCCGTGGCCCGCGCCCGCCTTTCCGTCCTCGCGGTTTCGCGACGAAGGAAGACCGAAGCTGCCCTGGCGCGGCTCGCGCTTCTCGAATCCGGGGCCGGTCTGGGCATAGCCGGGCTTGGCCGCCGCGGGACGATGGTCGCGTTTCGCGAAGGAGCGCGCCTCGCGCGTCTCGAAATTCTCCTCGATCTTCTCGAGGCGGCGCTCGCCGCGCTTGCCGCGCGCGTCGCGGTCGCGCGGCTCGAAGGGACGGTCGGGGTTGGTAGAAGGCTGGGCCGGTTTCGCGAAGGACTTTCCGTCGCGCGGCGTCGGCGCGCCGCGCTCCTCGCGCCGGCCGGGGGCGCCGCCGCCGCGCGTGTTGCCGGTCCGCGCCCCCGCATATTTGGCGTCGCGGTCGCGTTTGCCGGGCCGCAACTTCTTCGGCGCCTGCCCCTGGGTCTCCTCGCGCTTCAGCCGGCGCTTCTCGTCATGGGTCTCCTCGCGCAGGCGGCGCTTCTCGGCCGCGGTCGCGGCGCCGCCGGTGCCCTCGCCCATCTGCTCCTTGACCACGCGCGGCGAGACTTCCTCGACGCCGCCGGGCTCGAGCAGCCCGAGCTGGAACGGGCCATAGGCGATGCGGATGAGGCGGCTCACCTGCCAGCCCATATGCTCGCAGATGCGCCGCACCTCGCGGTTCTTGCCCTCGGTCAGCGACATGGTGATCCAGGCATTGTCGCCCTGCTGGCGGTCGAGCTGCGCCCCGATGGCGCCGTAGCGCACGCCGTCGATGGTGATGCCGTTGGCGAGGCTGCCGAGCGCCGCCGGATCGACATCGCCATTGACGCGCACGCGATAGCGCCGCGCCCAGGCGGTCGAGGGCAGCTCCAGCTTGCGCGCGAGCTCGCCGTCGTTGGTCAGCAGCAGCAGCCCCTCGGAATTGTAGTCGAGCCGCCCGATGGTGATGACGCGCGGCAGCGCCTCCGGCAGCTCGTCGAAGATGGTGCGCCTTCCCTCGGGGTCGCGGTTGGTGGTGAGGAGCCCGCGCGGCTTGTGATAGCGCCAGAGCCGGGTCGGCGTCTTGACCGGGATCGGCTTGCCGTCGACCAGGATGCGCGACGCGTCGGTGACGTTGAGGGCCGGGCTCGAGAGCCGGTGCCCGTCGACCGTGACCCGCCCCTCCGCGATCCAGCGCTCCGCATCGCGCCGCGAGCAGAGCCCGGCACGGGCGAGGCGCTTGGCGATCCGCTCGCCCGCCTTGGTCGATGAAGACAGGGGAGCGGGGGCAGGGTCGTCGGGCGGAAAGTCGGGCTTCTCGGCGTCGGGCTCGTCGATGTCGGACTCGTTCATCAATCACTCGGAATGAAAGCCCCTCCCCCCTTGAGGGGGAGGTTAGGGTGGGGGGTCGCCTCAAGAAAGGGCGAAGCGAAGGCCAGCCATCGCAGCATAGCGCCTGCGGAAGGGCGGTGCGCGCCCCATCCTGCCGCAGCGTCCGACGACAGAAACGGCCGGGATCGCGCCCGCGGCCACCCCCCACCCCAGCTTCCCCCTCCCGCCGGCTTCGCCGGCAGTCTTTAAGAGTCGCGGGCGAAGCCCGCCTCGGGGGAGGTGAAGGAAGAAGGCGAGGGAGGAAGAAAGAGTCGCGCGTCAGCGCGTCCGTTCCTACCGTGCCGCCTCGATGAACGCCCGGAAGATCTTCTCGTCGCCGCTGCTGATCGAGAACTCCGGATGCCACTGCACGCCGAGAACGAAGCGGTGGCGCGGGTCCTCGATGCCTTCGATCACGCCGTCCTCGGCGGTGGCGTTGATCCTGACGCCCGGCCCCACGGCCTTGGCGGCCTGGTGGTGGGCGCTGTTGACCTCGAGCGAGGCGGCGCCGGTGATCTTGTGGAGCAGCGTGCCCTTCTCGACCGTGACGCTGTGGCCCGGCTCGTCGCGCGGGTTGGGCTGCTCATGGGCGAGCGGCGCCTCGACCTCGTCGGGGATATGCTGGATCAGGGTGCCGCCCAGCACGACGTTGAGCAATTGCTGCCCGCCGCAGATGCCGAGCACGGGGAGGTCGCTCTCGATCGCGCGCTGGGTGATCTTCCATTCGAACTGGGTGCGCCGGCCCTTGAGCTTGACCGTCGGATGCTTCTCGGCCGCGCCGAACAGCGCCGGATCGATGTCGAAGGCGCCGCCGGTGACGACGAGGCCGTCGATGAGGGCCAGATACTCCTCCACCTGGTCGGGCTCATGCGGCAGGAAGAGGGGCAGCCCGCCCGCCTTCACCACCGCGTCGGCATAGTTCTGCCGCGCGGCATACCAGGGGAATTTGGAGTAGCCGCCCGGCTCCTCGGAATCGAGCGTCACGCCGATGGTCGGGCGCTTGGTCGGGGCACTCATCGTTTCGTCTCCGTCAGGGCCTTGAGCCGCGCGATATGCGCCGGCCCGGTGCCGCAGCAGCCGCCGACGATCCTGGCGCCGGCGTCATGCCAATGGCCCGCATGTTCCGCATAGGACTCCGGATCGAGGTCGTCGCGCAAGGCGAGAAGCCCGTCGCGCTCCATGTCCCAGTCGGGCGGCACCGGCCGGAAGGCGTTGGCATAGCCGCCCACGATCCCGCCCGGAAGCCGCGCCAGCGCGGGCATGGCGGCGGTGATGCTCTCCGGGCTGCAGCAATTGACGAGGAAGGCCGAGACCGGCAGATGCGCGATCGCCCTGGCGGCCTCCGTCACGGTCTCGCCCGAGCGCAGGCGCCCCGAATTGTCCTCGTGCAGCGTCCAGCTCACCCAGACCGGCAGGCCCGTCATGGCGGCGGCGGTGGCGGCCGCTACCGCCTCGGAAGCGCTCGACATGGTCTCGCACAGCATCACGTCGCAATAGGGGGCGAGCAGCGACGCCTGCTCCTCATAGAGCGGCTCGATCTCGGCGAAGCTCCCGACCCGGTCGGGCCGGTAGCTGCCGCGAAGCGGCGGTAGGGAGCCCGCGATGAAGACCTTGCGCCCCGACCGGTCGCGCGCCTCCTGGGCCAGCGCGCCCGCGATGTGGTTGAGCTCGGCGCAGCGATGCTCGATCCCTTCCTTGGCGAGCTCGGCGCGGATGATCCCGTAGCTGTTGGTCGTGATGATCTCGGCCCCGGCCGCGATGTAGTCCTCATGCACCCGGCGCACCGTGTCGGGCGCCACGATCAGCCCGTTGGCCGACCAGATGGTGTCGAGGATCGGCACCCCGCGATTGCGCAGCTCGCGCCCCATGCCGCCATCAAGCAGTACGGTCCGGTCGGGCAGGGGCAGGGTCGGGATCATGATGGAGATGTAGTCTCGCGGGGATGTGTGGAGAAGGGGTTAGCGGCGCATCTTCGTAGTATATAGTGATCATTATGAAATTGTATCAGGGTCCATTGAAGAACAAGCACACTCCGGAGCGGCAACTGCTCAGATATGTAGATACCTATTCTCAACCCGCCGCTTAGAATGACACGGCAATAGGAAAGGCCAACTCGATGGAGAGTACGGTCGAACATACGAGCTACTTCGTGCCCTGCGTTTCAGTCTTGCCTGGTTTCGATGAGTTATCGATTAATGTCCAAGGATATCGCCTACATCGGCGCGCATGGGAAGTCAGCACTTTCGATCTGGCTACGCTCGCAACCAGACATAAGCTGCATCTGCCGTATCAGCTGATGGATGTCTTTCTCAGCGGCCCAACCCATCTTGAGATAGAGATAACAGCAGCATCGTCTAGAGAGGATGCGATGTCGCGCATAGAGCGTTTCAGGGCGATGCTCTACATAAACGGCGTGAGCCCGTTCATTATTCCCTTCGTCGCCTCACATAGCTTCAATCACTACGCCGGTATCAACTCCAGGGATTCCGATCTGTTAATATCCAAATTACCGGAGGGAATGAGAAGTGGCATTGTCTCGGCAAGCTCAAGTGTGGAGGTCTGGCCTTACGAGCTGTCATTGATGACGCTTGTTGCACGCGAGTCGAAGCCTGTGACTGCTGAGATCGCACACAGAGCAGCGTGGCAAGCTCAACAAGCGAGGTCCTTAGAACAGAAGCACCCTGAGTTGGCCGCAGTTCGTTTTGCTTTGACAGCCGCTCCGCAGATTACGCAGCTGGGATCTTCGCTGCTGCACCTCTGGACTGGAATGGAGTCGTTGTTTCCCAATGTGCGCGCCGAGGTTTCGTTTCGCATTTCTTTATTATTGGCCGAACTCGTATCGCCCATAGCATCCCCAAGTGTGGTCTACGAAGCTGCGAAGCGCAGCTATACTCATCGCAGCAATGCCGCTCATGGAAACCTAAAGAAGATTGGAGATGAGGAATGGCGCGAGGCGTGGGAACTGCTTTGTAATTGTCTTCTTGCTGTCCTCCATCGGGGTGACCTACCTGGTGAAAGCGCCCTTTTGACGGCGATGCTGGCAAAATCAGAAATGCAGAATCACGGTTAGATACGAGGTCAATGCTCCAGATTGTCTTCCATTCATGTGGCAACATTAACGGCGTCCAGGCATAAATTTGGGGTGCGAACCTATGCCAACTGACCCAACAATTATCGCGGCTCTTGTGTCCGGTGTAGTCGCAATCGGCGTGGCAACAGTGACTTCGATTGTAAGTTTCTCGCTTCAGAAAGACCGCCTTCGCGCGGAGTTGAAGTTCGAATTTTCCACTGAAGCGGCGCTTCTAGAATTGCTTTCGGATGAAAGATGGCAACTGAGATCATTTGACGCAATCCACAAGCGGTTCCGGGGCCTTGGGGCTGATGAGCTTCGCAAATCTTTAATTCGAGCCGGGGCCCTTAGTTTTGGCGATGCAGCTGAGGAGTTTTGGGGCCTTCGTGATCGAAACAAAGAGAGACTCGGATAAAAAGACCCGTGGGAACTGGCGGACTATCGAAGATTTCGAACTGAGCGAATTGACTGCAGCGCGCTTCTTGCCGTTAGTTCACTTTCTGCGGGGCTCTGGTGAAAATGGTGTTTGGGAAGTCTTCGAATAGCGCCGGTTCGCCATAAATATCGCTGCAGAGTCGCAGCGTACTCTCGATCAAGTCAGGGCTTCCATGATCAAGCGGCCGGGGGTAAAGGCGCACAAGAAACGAAATGGGCACACGGATTGAAGCGGAGTGCTCCCATTCTGGCATGCGATCAAGGAAATTTTGGATTCGACGATTAGCAATCTCCTCCCTCGCGCCTTCATGATATGCCAGATAGATGATCCCGAATTCGCCGGGAGGTATTTGGCCCATTGCGTCGCCAAAAAGATCCAAGGGACTCCATGCCCTCTTCTTGACGGCAGCATCAGCAACGTTGCTCCAAGCCAGAGCAATCGGCCTCCTTATTTCGCCAACGGATGCCTCTCGGCCATTATCAACACGACACACAATTCCGTCCCATTCGGGTAGATCAGAATTCCACCCAAAAGCTGCCTTGAGCATGTTCGGGCTATAGAGCCGAGTAACTTCGGGAAGACTCATCCGATAGGGAAGTTGATGATACGCAACGCTCCCCCATGGATAATCGAGCGGTCGATCGGGATGAGGGGCCAATCTCTGGCTTATCAAGCCCGCAACTATATCATTGCTAGGAATCGCATTGCTCTCAACTTTGAGATGTAAGTCGAAGCGACCATAGAGGCCTCGCTTGTTTGACTCTATTTCCAATTGACTGAATAGTCTTCGCATCGAAGCTTCTTCATCGATCTCGTAGTTCGACAGCACGCGCTTGCGCTTGCATTCGATTACCATCGGGTATGGGTCATGGCATCGAATGTCTGGTGATCTTTCGTGAGTCTCCGGTAAGAATTCGACCTTGCGTCCGTATTCCGCGCATCCCGCAGCTACCAATAATTCAAAGACATTTGCGTCGGTGCTCTCCGTCGCTCCTTCCCATAATCTACGAACTCTAAGCGAAACATCGCCACCAACATCGTTGAGATTCTTTAGGCGCGTCCCTAACTGAACTAACTGCGGAACTACCGTTGCGCCCGCGAAGTGATCGTATGCAAGTTCTTCGTCCTGATAATCCTTGGAAACTCGTATCATTTGACGGAGCCGGTGGAGGTGGGGGAATTCGCTATCTGAACGAAGACCTTTCACAAGCGAAAGGCAGTCGCTGCCATCTATTAGCCTATCTATCCTATGGCTAATTTCGCTATCGTGCTGAAGCCACCCAGATGGGACCAAACGAGTAACCGCGTCGATCGCCTCGGCAAGATGCGTTTCGACGATGCCTGTAACAGCTACCCGTTGTTCGATAAGGTCTCCTCTCAGAAGTCGATTCTCTCCATCACCTGGGAGATTTTGCGTTTCGATCGCCCTTAGAATCTCTTCAGATAGCCCACTTGCTTGCTCGAGTTCGCGACCCACGGCATTGTTTGTGGCTAAAAGCTCGCCGGCAAAATTTTGGATGCGCTCCAACTCGATGCGATCGACGTCGCTTTTCGAGCGAGAATACTTACGGCGCGCCTCCGCCAACGATGGCAGAAGCAGACGGATCTCTTCTTGCAGCAGTTTAGCTTGCTCTGCCAACTCCCAGAAACGTGAAGTCCCTTGTTCCTTGGTCACTTTTGAGCGCTTTCTTCCACCTGATACAAGCCGTTAGCCTTACGCTTTCGACCCTTCGACGTTGGGCGAGACAAATCTCTCTGCTGCCCCAAATCATCCTCCCCTGTTGCTGCCCGATCGCGTGCTCACCGATCCCGTGGGTCGCGTTTCAGTGTACCAAGGCCCAATCCGGCCGTTATCAACCCCGAGTTTGCAACGCTGGCGCTGACGGCCTTGTCGCACTCTTGACCAAGCTTATAGACTTGGCCGGCGGAAATGGTCCACGGAGCCTCGGCTTCGAGCGGTGCATACCTTTGGGTGGCAAGAGTGCCGCCTTGCCGGAACGAGCGGGGAGGATCAATCTCAGGCTCCGACGCCCACTGTATGATGACGCGGACACTTACGGGGAACTTCCAGATGATCGTCTCGACACGCCCGGATGCCAATCCGCTGGGCTGCCTCTGCCAGGAACATTGTCTTGGTCATCCTGAGACCAGCGACAGCCTGTCCAAGAGCGAACGCAACGCGCTGTATCTCTCCCGCCGCGGTCTCCTGCGCTCCGGCATGGCCGCCGGTGCCGCCGGCTTGCTGCTCGGCGCCGGCGTCGAGATGGCCGCGCCCCGCACCGCATTGGCGCAAAGCACGATGTCGCCCGACGAAGCGCTGCAGGCGCTGATGGACGGCAACCAGCGCTTCATCAGCCGCAAGATGACCTCCGACAAGGAGGATCTGGCGATCCTGCAGGCCAATACGGTCGACAAGCAGGAGCCCTTCGCCTCGGTGCTGTCCTGCGCCGATTCGCGGGTGCCGGTCGAGCTGCTGTTCGACCAGAGCATCGGCCATGTCTTCGTCAACCGCGTCGCCGGCAACATCGCGACCTCGGAGATCATCGGCAGCATCGAATATGGCGTGGCGGTGCTGGGCACGCGCGTGCTGATGGTGCTGGGACACTCCTCCTGCGGCGCGGCCAAGGCCGCGATCACGGCCAAGGCCGTGCCGGGCCAGATCAGCTCGCTCTATCGCTATATCCGCCCGGCGGTGGACGCGGCCGGCGGTGATCTCGTGAAAACCATCCAGGCCAATGCGGAGATCCAGGCCAGGCTGTTGAAGGAATCCTCACCCGTCATCGCCGAGGCGATCAAGGGCGGCAAGCTCAAGGTCGTGGCCGCCTATTACGATCTGGCGTCGGGCAAAGTGGCGCTGCTGGGCTGACGCCGCCCCCCCCGCGATCGTTGGCGTCGGCGGCGCGGCCGTTACTGCCCGCCGCCGATGACCTCGACCGACGCCGCCTGGTCGGCGCGCACGCTGATCTGGTAGGTCGCGTTGCTGCAGACCAGGATCCAAACCGGCTGATGCGCCGTCGAGAGGGTCGGATCGCGGCTGGCGCTCAGCGACTTGTCGCAAGGATGGCCCTGCTGGCGGATCTGGCCGGCGAGAATGGTCGCCGGCGCCTCGGGTCCGTTGGGATCGGCCGCATCGTCGGCGAGGGCGAGGGTGGGGGCGAGGACGAGCAGGGCGCCCAGCAGCCCCGCCGCGATCGAATTGTTCTGTACGGCGCGTTCCGTCCGCGTCATTCCCCTGTGGCCGGCATGCCCCCTGTCGCTGGTACGCAATGACGCCTCCTCCTTCCGGTGTCGTGGCCCCGGTCTGGCGCCTCCCGAGGCCGCCGACGGGCCGGAGATGCCGTGATGGTGGTCAGGACCCAGGAGAACCGGTCGGCGGCTCGCTGCGTTATTGTGGGCGGTGCCCTTGAGCGGGCCCGACGGCCCCACATCTTTTCAAATGTGGGGCGCCATTTTTCCCGTCAAGGAAGGATCTTGCTATGTCTTTGTTCAAAACCGCCATGCCCGGCGGGCAATCTATTTCCGGCCGTGCCGGCCTTCCGGCCATTTCCGGTCGCGCCGGCCTTCTGGCGCGGCCGCTGCTGCTGGCGCTGCCCCTCCTGCTGGGACTAAGCGCCTGCGATCCCAATTTCCCCTGGATCGGCCCCGGCATCCAATATCCCGGCTGGACGCTGCCGCCGGTCGATACCACGATCTCGACCCCCAACGCGCCGCCGGCCCCGCAGGCCGAGACGGCAGCGCCAATCCCGCAGGGCCCGGCCGGCTATTTCGTCTGGGATCCCGGCCACTGGCACTGGACCGGCCAGGAGTTCGTCTGGCTCGGCGGCCATTATGTCGAGCGGCCCTATCGCGGCTCCACCTGGGTGCCGGGAACCTGGGCCCAGGACGAGAGCAAGACCGTATGGATCTGGACGCCCGGACATTGGCGGTGAGCGGCGGGCAGCGCGCGCGGCGGGGCTTCTGGCTCGGGGTCCTGCTGCCGGCGGTGATGGCGCTGGCGGCTGTCGGGTTCGGGGTGCCGGCCTTTGCCGCGGCGGGGTCCCTCCCGGCGCCGCCCTGCGCGACGGGCGCGGCGTCCGATGCCGCCGCCTTCGCCGATCCGCCGAAAGCCCGGATCTGGCACTCCCGCGATCTCGGGGACTGGCGGCCGCCGGCCTGCTTCGGCTGGCCCCCGATGGATCTGAACCTTGTGACCGCGCTCTCGGGAACCTTCGCGTTCGACGGCGGCGGCGACGAGCTGCTGGCACGTTTCGGCGCGGCGTCGGACTGGAAGGGGATCCGCTACTGGTCGGCCTCGGATCGGCGCTGGGAGACCTTCATCACCGACTCCACGGCGCTGGAGGGTTTCGAGCACCAACAGCGCCGGCCCGACTTCACGCTGGCGGAACTGAAGAGCGGCACCGATTTCTACTTCCTGCGCGCCGACAACCGGAGCTCCAAGCCAGTCGTCTATCGCATGCAGGTCGCCGAGGCCGGGCCCGACCGCCTGGTCGTGAAGATCGGGAATGTCAGCCCGATCACGGCCCTGGTCTTCACCCTGTTCGATTCCGGCGACATCCAGTCGACCTACTTCCTCGAGAAGATCGGCCCGGGCCGCTGGGGCTATTACGCCCTCACCGTGATGCATGAAGGCGCCATGGTGATCGGCAACCAGGACGAGTCCTATCTGACCCGTACCATAGCCATCTTCCGGCATCTCGCCGGCATCCCCACCGACCAGGAACCGCCGCTGGTGCCGTAGAACGGCTCTCCCGCGCAGCGCCTGTCCGCCTCTGATCCCCTCCCCGCGCTTCCTTCTGTCATCGCCGGGCTTGACCCACGGCTGTCCGGTTGAGGTTTCTCCGAGATTGTTTAGAGCGCGGACTTGGAACGCAGAATGCGCATCTGGCCTCGTTCGGGACACGAGACTCCGAAACTGAGTCCACCCCTTCAACGTCTCTGCCTTTCACCACGTCATCTTGTCCCCTCCCCCCTTGAGGGGGAGGTTAGGGTGGGGGGTGATCGAAGAACGCGATGATGACGGAGCCTTGAGCCACACGAGCTTGGCGAACATCGAGTTTGTGGCCACCCCCCACCCCAGCCTCCCCCTCAAGGGGGGAGGGGAAGAAAGCAGAGCAACGAGATTCTCCTTCAATGCCGCCAACCGGACAGCCGTGGATCAAGTCCAGGCATGACAGGCTCTACGGAATCGAGACCTCTCCCCTCAGAACGGCTTGCAGAAGCAGCGCTTCGGCGCGAGGTCGGTCTTGAACCATTTCAACGACAGGCGCTCGAGGGTGCCGTCGCCGATCGCGGTCGAGATCGCGCGGTCGAAGAAGTTGCGCAGCGTTGTGTCCGATTTCCGGAACCCGGCGGCAATGCCGAAGCCGAAGCGTTCGTCTTCGGCGAATTGCGGGCCGCTCAGCGCCAGCTTTTTGTCGCCCGGCAACGCCAGCATCGCCTGTAGCCAGGTGGCCGATCCCATCACGGCGTCGAGGCGGCCCGCCGCCAGATCCCGCATCATCGCTTCGGCGGTGGGATAGGCCCGGGTCCTGACCTCGGCGAACTGGCTTTGCAGGAAGGCGAGGTCGGCGCTCCCCGCCAGCGCGCCCACGGTATTTCCCGCGAGGGCGCCGCGCAGATCGGCGACCGCCGTCTGCGCGTCCTGCGGGGTCCCGGTCAGCGACAACACCTTGCCGGTGCCGAGCAGGTTCGCGAGCGGCCCGGGATCGAGCACGGCCAGCCCATGCCGCTCAAGCGCGTAGGCGGCGCCGAAATCGATCGTCTGTTTCTGCGCCTGGGTTACGGGCAGCCAGGCCATCAGCATGTCGGCGCGCCATGCCAGCAACCCCGCGACGCTGGCGTCACCCCTCCCGGAAACGATCTCGCAGTTCACCGCCATGCGCGCGCAGAGATCGTTCGCGAGCTCCTTCTCGAAGCCGATGGTGGCGGCGCTCTCGGCCGGGCTGTCGGCCGGGTTCCGCAGGGCGATGCGGACCGGGGTCCGTAAGCCGATGTGGACGGTCGTGGAGGGCGTGTCGGCGGGAGCGGCCAGCGTGAAAAGACCGGTCGCGAGAGCGGCGAGCGCGATCGCGACGGCGCGGTGGCGTGCCGGCACCCCGTCGCTCGCGCTCAGGACGCCGCCTCGGCGGTTGCCGTCGGTTTCCTCTGCAGGCCCACGCGCCGCGTCCGCTCGGACAGGAACACGACCAGGAACGAGACGCCGAGGATGCAGGAGCCCAGCGCCAGCACGCTCGGCAGCTGGTTGGGCAGGCGCAGCTGGCTGAAGATGAAGAGCGGCAGCGTCGCCTCGTTGCCGGCGAGGAAGAAGGCCAGCAGGAACTCGTCGAAGGAGGTAGTGAAGCAGAGCAGCAGGCTCGCCACGATCCCGGGCATGGCGAGCGGGAAGGTGACGCGCCAGAAGGTCTGCCACCCGTTCTCGCCGAGATCGGCCGAGGCCTCTTCCAGATTCCTGTCGAAGCCCTCGAGGCGGGACATCATCACCAGCATGGCGAAGGGCACGCAGATCAGCACATGGCCGGCGACGATGGTGTAGAGCGACGGCTCGATCTTGAAGACATTGAGCGCCAGCACCAGGAGCGCGATGCCGAGGATGATGCTGGGAATGACCAGCGGCAGCAGGATCAGGCCGCTCACGGGCCCGCGGCCCGGAAGGCGATAGCGGGTCATGGCCTTGGCCGCAAGGATGCCGAGGATCGTGCTGATGACGGAGGCTGAGATTCCCACCTTCAGGCTGTTGGTCAGGGCCTGGATCAGCGCGTCGTTGGTGGCCATCGCGACGTACCACTGGAAGGTGAACCCTTTCAGCGGGAAGGCGACGAAGATGCTGTCGTTGAAGGAGAACAGCGGCAGCAGCAGCACCGGCCCGTAGAGGAAGACGAGATAGAAGATGGCATAGCCGATCATCGGATCGGTATGGGCGTTGCGCTTCATCATCGGTTCAGATCTCCCGGCGCGTCATGCGGGACCGGCCCACCGACCAGAGGAAGATGCAGACCATGATCGTGATCGTCATCATCGACACCACCGAGACGGCGGCGGCGAGCGGCGCGTTGTTGCCCTTGCTGAAGAGCGACTGCACCACATTGCCGATCATGATGCCGCTGGTGCCGCCGACCAGCGTCGGCGTGATGTAGTCGCCGACCGTCGGGATGAAGACCAGCAGGCTGGCGGCGATCGTGCCGGGGAGCGAGAGCGGCAGGGTGATGCGCAGGAAGCGTTCCAGCCGGCTGTCGCCGAGATCGGTCGCGGCCTCGAGCAGCGAGCGGTCGATCTTCTCGAGCGAGACATAGATCGGCAGGATCGCGACCGCGGCCCAGGCATGGGCCAGCGTGATGATGACCGCGAAGGGATTGTAGAGCAGGAACTCGAGCGGCTTGTCGATGATCCCCAGGCTGACCAGTCCCGAATTGATGACGCCGTTATAGCCGAGGATGATCTTCCAGGCGAAGACGCGGAGCAGGTAGCTGGTCCAGAAGGGCACCGTGATCAGGATCAGCCAGGCCATCTTGTGCTTCGTCACCCGGAAGGCCAGGAAATAGGCCATGGGATAGGCCAGCAGCACGACCGCGGCGGTCGAGGCCAGCGAGATCAGGATCGATTTGAACAGCAGCAGGAGATAGATCGGCTTGTGGAGATAGAAGGGAATGCCGAGGAAATAGGCGGGCGTGGAGGAAGGCTCGAAGATCGTCCAGTAATTGTCGAGCGTGAAGCTGTAGTCGATCGTCACATATTTCTGGGTGAAGAAGGACATCGCGAGCATGCCGAGCAGCGGCAGGACCATCAGCCCCACCATCACCAGCAGAGTGGGCGACAGCAGCAGATAGCCGCGGACGGCTTCGTTGCGATAGAGCCAGGCGCGCAGCCGCTGCCCGGCCGGCAGCGGCGGCATGGCATGGGAAGGCAGGGTCTCGGATGCGCTGACCATCGTGGCGCGTCTCCCCGGGCGTCAAATGGAACAATCGATTTCCACTTCGGGCTGGCCGTCATCCGGCGGCGACGAAGCCGCCGGATGTTGCCCTGCCATCGCCGCTAGATACCGGCCTTGACCTCCTCATACATGGCCTGAAGCACCGGCTCGTTCTTGATCGTGGCCTGGAAATGGCCTGCCTTGATGTAGGCGTCGATGTCGCCCGGCGTGAGGCCGCGCTTGGTGAGCTCGTCGGCCGAGAGATGCGAATAGACGTTCTTGTTCGAATGACCCATGCCGAACGTGTTGACCCAGTAGATGCCGGTGTCGACGCTGAGATAGGCGTTGACCAGGTCGTAGACCATGTTCTCCATCTCGGGCTTCACCCAGGCGGTCATGGCGATGCCGCAGGTCCAGGTCATGGGCCCCTCCTTGGGGATCATGAACATGGAGGGAATGCCCTGCTTGGAGAGGTTGAGGATGGTGTCGTTCCAGGAATCCGCGGCCACGAGCTCGCCGCTGGCGAGCGCCTGCTGCCAGCCGGTGTTGTCGTTGGTATAGAAACGCAGCAGCGGACGCTGCTTGATCATGAGTTCCTTGAGTTTCGCCACCTCGGCATCCGTCATGTTGAACGGATCCTTGGCGCCCGAATAGATCGCCGCCGCCATGACGCCGTCGATCAGGCTGTCGATCATGGAGAGCCGGCCCTTGTACTTCTCGTCCCAGAGGATGCCCCAGGTGTGCTTGTCGGCCGGCACATATTCGGGCGCGAGGTCGGTGCGGAAGGTCACCGAGGTGAGGCCCCACCAGGCGGGGACCCACATGCGTTTGCCGCCGATGACCGTGTCCGGCACGTTGTCGAGCGCGGGAATGATCTCGGGCCAGTGCTCGAGCCGCGCGGTGTCGATCGGTCTCAGGAAACCGAGGTCGTTCCACTTGTTGACCTTGTAGGAGCAGGGCATGACCATCTCGGGATGGAAGCCCGAGCGCATCTTCGACTCCGCTTCCTCCTCGTCGCCCCAGATCGAGAAGTTGGGGGCCTTGCCGTACTTCTTGTCGAACTCGCCGTGCATCTCGGGAGCGTCATAGCCGCTCCAGGTGAAGACGGTCGGCACGCTGTCGTCGGCGAGCGCCCGGGTGCGTCCCGTCGGCATGATCGCCACGGCCAGGCCCACCGAAGCCATGGCGCGGGCGAATTTGCGGCGCGTCATGCGCCCGTATTTGATCTCGTCGATGAATTTCTCGATATCGCGTTTGGTCTCCATGGTCCGTTCTCCCCGTCATTACGAATTTTTGTTTCGTTCGTTTTCGGGCGGCGGCATGCGCGGAATTCGTTCGCCCGACGACCTTTGTTTGAATTCGACCGTACGGATGCCGCCCTAACCATAGCGCGCAGATTGACCTAGAGGAATATTCGAGATGGCGCCGGCGCCCGGCCTGCGGCGCCGGGGGGCGATGTCCCGGCGTCCGGGCCGCCTTTGGGGCCGGGCGGCGCTCCAGCCGGATGCTCATGGATAAAGTTTTACTATCGTTCCGGTTAAGGCGAGACGGGCGATTGGTAAAGGACCATTGCCGAACCGGTTTATGGCGTCGGGCCGCCGGCACGGCACGGGAAGCCTTGATTCACCTCGACTTGGCCGGAGGAAGCGCGCAGCGTCGGTCCCGATGTGCTTCTCGGCCACCGCGAGTTTCACCGCCGCCGGCATCATCGGCGCCATCGGCGTCGTGACGCTCACCCGGGCGCGGAACCCGCGGGAGCTGCCCCTGGCGGCCGCGCCCCTCCTCTTCGCCCTGCAACAGGCGACCGAGGGGCTGCTCTGGCTGCAGCTGCCGCTGGCGCCCGAAGGCGCCATCTCGACCGGCCTGACCCTCGTCTATCTGCTGTTCTCGAACGTGTTCTGGCCGGTCTATGCGCCGTTGGCCGTGTTCCTGATCGAGCCCAGTGCGGCCCGCCGCCGCCCCATGGCGGTCGGGCTCGCCGCGGGCACCTGCGTCGCCGCCTATCTGCTCTGGACGATCCTGGCGCTGCCGCATGGCGCGCTCATTCGCGGCGGCCATATCATCTATGTGACGCAGACGCGCCAGCACATCCTGGTCGCCGCCGGCTATATCGCGGCGGTCAGTCTCCCTCTGCTGGCCTCCTCGCAGCGGACGGTGGTGATCCTGGGCGCCATCGTCTTCGCCGGCTGCGCGATCGCCTATGCCTTCTATTGGGAAGGTTTCGTCTCGGTCTGGTGCTTCTTCGCGGCGGGCGCCAGCGGCGTGATCGTGTTCCATTTCGAGAAGCAGCGCCGCGCGCGCCTCCTCGCCGCCCGCATCTGAGGGCCGGCCCGGCGCCATCCCCGCCGGTTGACTCGCGGGTCGCTATCGGAGGACTCTTCGCGCGACACGCAAAGCCTCCAGGGGACAAAAATCATGAAGATCGTGGTGCCCGTCGACGGCTCGGACCCGTCATTGCGCGCTGTGAAGCATGCGCTCGCGATGGCCAAGGGTGCGCGCAGCGCGGAGATCCTGCTGGTCACGGTGCAGAACATGGTGGCGCTCGGCGCCAGCGACATCGGCGTCCTGGACCCGTCGCTGGTGGTCCAGGCCGCGCGGCGAAACGGCGAGAGGGCGCTGCGCAAGGCGATCGCGCTGGCCAAGGCCGCGAAGATTCGCTTCTCCACCCGCAACGAGATGGGCGCGATCGCCGAAACGGTGGAGCGGATCGCGCGCAAGGAGAAGGCCGACCAGATCGTAATGGGAACGCGCGGTCTCGGCGGCGTGCGCGGCCTGCTGCTGGGCTCGGTGACGACCCAGCTCGTTCACCTCGCGACGGTGCCGGTCACCTTGGTCAAATGATGCTGGCGCCGTGGGGCGATGGGGCCGCTAAAGCGTCGCAACGCCCGGCGCGATTGACTCCCCGGCCGCTTTCCATCGATTGTTCCTCGAACAGCTTTGCCCGAGGGGAGAACCGCTCATGAAGATCCTGGTCCCGGTCGACGGCTCGCCGCCTTCGCTGCGGGCGGTGCGGCTCGCGATCCGGATGACGCGCGAGGACCCGGGCTCCGCGATCGCGCTCGTCAATGTGCAGAACACCGGCACGCTCGAGTTCGGCGACCTCGGTGCTTCCACGCCGGTCCTGCTGCAGCAACGGGTCTTGCGCGAAGGCGCCCAGGCGCTGCGGAAGGCAATCGCGCTCTGCAAGGCCGCCAAGGTCAAGTTCAGCGCCGATGTCGAGATCGGCCCGACCGCGGGGACGGCGATCCGGCTGGGCAGGAAGAAGCGCGCCGAGCATATCGTTATGGGCACGCGCGGCCTCGGCGGCGTGCGCGGCCTGCTGCTGGGCTCGGTCGCGACCCAGCTCATCCACCTCGCGCGGGTACCCGTCACGCTGGTGAAGTAGCGCTGCCTTCGCGGGCGATCTTCATGCCAGGCCTGCCTGTGGCGCAGGCCGTCGCTGCGGGTGGCTGCGAGCGAGAATGGATCGCGCCTCACGACGTTGTGTCAGGATGTCCCACTTGAGCGTGGGCCCGCGCCTCCGCATCTATTCTGGTGTGCGTTGCCGTTCCGGCTGACAAGGAGCAAACCGCCATCGTTGCTTTCGTGACAACGTCCCGATTTCGTCGTGGGTTGCGGTTGGCCGTGCCGCTGCTGCTTCTGAGCGTCGGCGCCGCTGCCGCGCGGGCCGACGATTTCGTGGTGAGGCCCTATCAGCCGGGGCCCGCGCCGCAGAGCATGGCCCCGCCGCCCGCGCCGGCGCGCCCGCCCACCGCCGGCACCTCGAATTTCGGGAGCTGGCAGAAGGAAGATAATCATTTCCGCTGGCAGCCCGGCCAGCAGAGCAACGACCCTGGTCAGGCGCCGATCTGGGTGCCCGGACAATGGGGCAACGACGTCAACGGCAATCAGACCTATACGCCCGGCTATTGGCGGTGAGGCCCCGTCGCTAGCCGCCGATACGCTCGATCCGGGCCGCCATGTCGGGGCGGACGGTGATCCGATAGGTCGCGTTGCTGCAGGACAAGATCCAGACCGGCAGGTCGGGCCGCGACAGGTCGGGATCGCGATGGGCCTCGATCGCGCTGCCGCAAGCATGGCCCTGCTCGCGGACCTGGTCGGCGAGGATCGACCGGGCCCTGATCGGCTGGCTCTCGTCGGGCGCCTCCGCGGCGAGCCCCAGGGTCGGCAGCAGACAGAGCGCCGCGATCCACAATCCCTGCATCTTTCCCATGGTCGGGTCCTCCTTGCACTCTCGAGCCGACGCGGCCGCAGGAGCCGCGGGTCAGCTCACCTTCTTGACCGGCGGCAGCTTCCAGCTGCCGTCGATGATCGAGGGATCCTTCTCGCTCGGCCAATAGAGCCGCATCATCAGGATAAACTTGTCCGGCGGCGCCGGCAGCCAGTTGGATTCCTTGTCGGCGCCGGGCGTTTCGTTCTGCAGATAGAGGTCGATCGATCCGTCGGCATTCTTCTTCAGGTCCTGCCGCGCGCTGATCGAATAGCGGTTGATCGGATTGGCGACGAAGAAATAGTCCTTGTTGTACATCGTCAGCGACCAGAAGCCCTTGGCCGGCGGCGTCCGGCCCTTGGCGAAATGGATCACGTATTTATGGGCGCCGTCATAGGCGTCGCCCGCCGCGTCCTTCATCGAGGTCGGATAAATCGCATCCTGCGGCCGGTTGCAGCCCAGCCCGATCGCGGTGACGAAGGCCCGCAGCAGATAGTTCGTGCCGTAAACCCCGCCTTTGGTCGTATAGATCCAGCCATTGATCGCGGTGATGGCCTTGTTGACCTTGAACTGGAGCATGATGCGGTCGAAGGCGATCGTGGGGATGCGCTTCTTGAAATCCGCATCGAGCTTGCCGGGATCGAAGTCCTGGCCGGGGACGAGGCCGATCCTGGCGTAGCGGGCGACCTCGGCCGCGTCCGCCGCGGCCGGCGGATTGCGCTTCATCAATTGCGCCAGCAGCGTGAAGTAGGCGTCGGCATCCATTGCGTTGACCTGCTCGCGCACGGCCGTCTTCATGTCGATCGAGGGATCGACGGTTCCTACCGGCGGCGTGTAGTCCTTCCCGTAGGAACTCAGCGGCACCAGCTTGAACTCGTCCTGGAGCGCATGCACGGCGGCGTAATCTTCCGGCGTGCCGGTGCAATAGATCCGGCCGAGCAGCCAGACGATATCGGTCGGCGACTTGTATTGCTTGACGCCGGCCGGCAGCGTGCCCGACCAGCCCGGGCCGGTGATGGCATAGGTCTGCGCACCCGTTCCCGTGGTCCGCTTGCCGGGCACCTGGAACACGTTGGTCCAGCCGTCCAGCATCGGCATCAGCGCATAGCGGCCCTTCATGTCGGGGATGCTGAGCACCCAGGGTTCCTGGCCGACATCGAAGAAGGCGGTGGTGTAGAGCGTGTCGGCGTTGGGCGCTGTTACGTCCTTGAAGCTCGCATCCGGATATTCGCGCAGCTTGATGATCTGGCCCATCGGCGCATGGGTTCCCTCGGGCGCCGCCACATTGGTGAGGACACGCCGGGTCATCTCCATGGTCACGAGCGGATAGCCGAAGATATAGGCGTCGGTCGCCAGCCAGAAATCCTCGAGGCCCTCGCCGAGGGTTCCCAGCTCGCCGAACTCGGCGCGGGCTGGACGGGTCAGCGCGGCGCCGGCGAGCAGTCCGAGGCCGCCGATCAGAGCGGCGCGTCGCGAGGTCTTCATGAGCCGTTTCACCTGTTTGATGCCGTGGAGGGCGAGGGCCGGATGATAGGCGAGGGACGGTCTGGGAAAATTGTCATTTCACGCCAAGGCCCGCCGGCCGCTCGTGGCTGGGCCGGCAGCCAAGGAAGAAGGTCAGCCCTTGCCGCCGGTTCCCGCCACCGACCTGCGATGGAATTGTGGGGTTGGCATCCCCCCGCGGCCGAAGATGCGGCGCCTTAATTTTTATCAATGCCGCGATCCGGCGAACGGCACTTAATTCCAGGCTTGGTCCGTTGCGCGCGCGCCGTCGCGCCCTTTTCTTCTGCCGAACGCGGAGGGATGGGCGCGTGACCAGGAAGGAAGTCGATATGTGCCGGCCGAGTTCGTCCACAGGTCCGTCATCCCTGGCTGGTCATGGCCGCGCGCTCGCCCTGCTGCTGCTGCCATTGCTCGCCGCCTGCGGCCCCGATGCGAAGACGCCGGGCTGGACCTTTGCGCCCACCGAGCCGCCGCCGCCAGCCGAGCAGGAACTCGTTCCGCCGCCGCCCGAGGGTGCCGGCGATAGCGCCGTCTGGGAATTCGGCCACTGGCACCGGGAAGGCCAGGAATACACCTGGGTCCCCGGCCATTATGTCCAGCCGTCCAATGACACGGCGGTCGGGTCCAATGGCCGCTGGGTTTACACCGGCAATCACCAGTGGATCTGGATCCCGGGCCATGTGCAGAAAGAGTGACGCGGCCGGCAGATGTCGTGCGGCCTACCCCGCGACCAGCTTGCGATAGAGATGCCAGGTCGCGTGTCCCAGCACCGGCATCACCACGATCAGCCCCAGGAAGAGCGGGATCGAACCCAGCACCAGCCCGCCCACGACGATCAGGCCCCAGGCCGCCATCGGTCCCGGATTCATCCGCACCGCGCGGATCGAGGTCCGCACCGCGGTGTCGAGCCCGACATCCTTGTCGAGCAGCAGCGGGAAGGAGATGACGCTGATCGACATGGCGAGGAGCGCGAAGAGGAATCCGATACCGCAGCCGACGACGATGAGCGTCCAGCCGGCGCCGGTGGTGAAGAGATCGCGCGCGAAGGCGCCGATCGAGAGCGGGACCGCCGGCCCCAGGGTCACCGCATAGAGCAGCCAGGCGACCGCGAGCCAGACCAGGAACAGGAGGACGAGTCCCAGCCCCAGCAGCAGGATCGGGCCGATCGCCGGCGCCTTCAGCACCGCGAAGGCGTTGACCCAGCTCGCCCGCTCCCCGTGCTCGCGCTCGCGGCTCATCTCATAGAGGCCGAGGGCCGCGAAGGGTCCGATGAGGGCGAAGCCCGAGGCCAGCGGGAACAGCAGCGGCAGCATGGCATGGCCATAGACCGCGCGCGCCAGCAGCAGGCCCACCACGGGGTAGAACACGCAGAGCGCGATCACGTCGGTGCGATAGGCGCCGTAATCGGCGAAGCCCTTGCGGATCACATCCTTGAGCTCGCTCGCGCGGATGCGATGCAGGGCGGGGGCCGGCGAATGCAGCGTCGTCTTGGTGTGGCCGATGGCATGGCCGGCTTCGCCCAGCGCGTGGCCCAGATTTTTCATCTGGTCCACGCTCCACTCGACCGGGTTGCGGATGGCTTCAGTCATGGCGTCCTCCCGAACGGTTGATCCGGGGGGTCGCGCGCGCCCTTGGACGGCCTCGGCTGATGGTCATGCGGTCTTGATACGGCCGTCGGACGTAAGACCCGCGACCCACCATCCCCACAGAATAGGCCGATCGGGCGCCAGCGCCAGCCCCCTGCGGCGGACCTCGCGGTAAGGCGTTGATATGGGCCGAGTTAACCTTGTGGCCGCGAGCCTCGTCCGCTCAGGCCTTCCAGCCATAGCGCGGCACGGCCGCCTTGTAGCGGCGGTAGGGCTCGCCGAATTTGGTCTCGAGATAGGTCTCCTCGCGCAGCACGATGCCGTAATGGAGCAGGGGCAGGCTCGCCAGCGTGAGCAGCAGGACCCAGTCGAGCGCGAAACCGACCGCCACGCCGAAGAGCGCGATGCAACCGCCGACATACATCGGGTTGCGGATATGGGCGAAGACGCCCTCGGTCGCCAGCGCCGTCGCGGGCAGGGTGGGTCGTGTGTTGGTGCCGATCGACTGGAAGAAGCGATTGGCGACGATCACCAGCGCCATGCCGCCGACGAAGGCGAGGATGCCGACGATATGGCGCCCCAGCGGCGCGATCTGCGCCAGGAGCCCCAGGGGCAGAAGCCATTGCAGCAGGAGCCCCAGCAGCAGCACGGCCAAGGGCACGAGCGGGGGGAAGACGAGGATGGCAGGGCGGTCTGGCGGGGTGGCGGTCATGGATGCGGACTCCGGCTCTTTCGGCGTCTCGAAACGGGGCCCGACTCTATCACCAGTTCACGGGACCGGCGGCGCTAGATCGCAAGCTCGACGGAGGTGCCCGTAAGGCCGTCGGTCGTCACCAGCTTGCGGCAGCGTCGCTTCAGCTCATCGAGAAGCGAGCTGTCGGGGACCGGGTTCTGGGTGCCATAGACATTCTTCTTCGTCGAAACCAGTACCTGGGCCTTGCTCTTTCGCGAAACCGGCAGGAGCGAGTCCAGGAGGTCCAGCGGCGTCCCGTTGTGACTGCCATGATGGGCGACCTTGAGGAAATCGACCGGCTTCAGAGCGGCCTTGCATTTCTTCGCGATCATCTCCCAGCTCTCGAGCTCGGCATCGCCCGGCAGCAGCAGCCGCTTGCCGGCGACTTCGATCAACAGGCAGAGCGAGGTGTTGTTCTGCGCCCGGTCGATGAACCGCGCCGCGGCGACGCCGTCCTCGCGAATGGTCCGGCGGAGCCGCTCGAAATCGCTGGGCGAGATGCCGCCGAGATCGCTCTTTTCCGCGCGCGGCACCGATGGAAAACCCCAGTCGATCCCGGCCCCGTGACTGTTCCCGTGACGGCCGGCCCCCATTGTCGCGGCGAGCGCCGTCGTCAACGCATTCTCGCGCGCCTTCGCGCTGTAATAGATGCTGACATCCGGCTCCGGGGCCAGGACCTCGATCTTGATGTTCTTGAAGAGCTTGGTCGCCGCTACGCCTTCGCCGCGCGCGAGATAGGCGACCGGCTTTTTGCCGAGCTGGCGCAGATAGCCGATCCGATCGGCGTTCGACAGGTTGTTCTCGAGCAGCGACTGAAAGCCCGGATGGAGGACGAGGCCGCGTCGGCGCGCCTGCGCGGCGAAACTTGCCAGACCCGCGCGAAGGCTCTTCTGCAGCTTCGCCTTCGGATAGTTGCGGTAATAGTCCGGGTGGCTGGGGAGGCTCATCCAGACGCGATCGACCTGGATGTCGTCGAACACCTGCCGCTCGCGATAGAAGCCCTCCATGTGATCGAGATGCTCGTGCGTCATGATCACCAGGTCGAGATGCTTGCCGGTACGCTTGGCAATGTCGCGCGCGATGTCCGGGAAGCGCTGCAGGCTGGAGGCGTCATTGGGAGCCCGCCCGAAGTCGATCAGGATGTTCCGGGTCTGATTGCCGTCGGGCAGAGTGAGCAGGATGCAGTCGCCGAAGCCGACGATATAGCCGCGAACCAGGATGGGGCTGCTCATGGGTGACCGTCTCCCGGCCTGCCGTGGCGCATCGCGGCGTTGCGCTCGAGACGTACCCGGTTGCCCTCCAGGATCGCGCGCACCGGAAAGCTGTCGATCCCCGGCGCGCCGATGCCGCGCGCCCCGTCGACCACGCCGATGCGCCCGTCGCGCACCAGGAAGGCGACGTAGGCGAGAAGCGCGCGGCGGCGCTGCGGCGTCGGCAGCACCAGCGAGCTGTGGAGAAAATTGCCGTTGCCGTCAAAGACCAGGGTTCCGCCGCAATAGAGCGGAAGGAATCCACCGGCAAGCGCGCCGAAGCGCCGGCCCTCGAGCCTGACATCGTCGCTCCAAGTGAACTCGATCACGCGCTCCTTGGGCGGTCGATAGCCGCTCTTCGCGCGCTTGTTGGTACGATAGACCGACGGCACCCGCAGATTGGCATCGGCCGGGATGCCGAACAGGGCCCGATACTGATCGAGGAAGCGGTAGGCGTCGGCGGGCGTTGCGGTGATGGCGTCGATGTCCGCCGTGGCGCGAAGCTCATAGATCGTCTGATCGCGCGCGCCGGTATTCTCGTTCGTCAGCCCGATCTGCCGTCTCCGGAAGATGCGCCGGAGCTGCGCTCGAATGCCCAATGGATCGGTCGGATAGGCCACTTCGTCCGCGCGGATCACGGCGCGGGCATACTCCTCATAGCGAACGTCGACCGGCGGGCAATAATCGATGGCCCGCAACATGATGTTCGACGTCTTGTTGGCGGCACCGAACAGCGCCTGGATGCAGCGCCGCTGGCGCTCGCCCACGCCGCGAACGCCTTCCAATCCGCGCCTGTCGTCCCTGCTCTCGAGCTGGTGCCGGTAGAGATATTCCAGCAGATCGTAATAGGCGCCGGTGAGGATCTCGGACCAGTCATGCTCTTCGAAGGTTCCGCGCAAGTCGCCCATCTTCCGGTTGTTCCAGGCACCGCGAAGATAGGCCTCATCGGGAAGTCGGTGGATCGCGGCGCCGAACTCGCTGGCGATGGCGGAGACGAGATTCCTGGCGGACAGGCGCGCCGGCGCGCCCCTGGTCACGATCCGGGCGATTTCGTCGATGTCGAGGCTCGACATCATGGCGACGGCATCGCCGAAATATTCGTGGAAACCCGCCGTCTCGGGCGAGCAGATCTCGTTATAACCGGGCTTCAGCCCGTCGAGGATGGCATGGCCCAGCTCATGCGCGACGATGTCATGCGAGAGGCAGGTATAAACCGGCTTTCCGTCCAGCCCTTCGAAATAGAAGAAATGCAGCGCCCCGGTGCCGCGGTCATAGAAGGCGTTCTCCTGGTAGCCCGCGTGAGGCAGAATTAGCAGCCGGCCCAGTCCGGACGCCCAGGGTATGGGGCGGGCGAGAGCATACTCGCCCTCCATCTTGGTCAGGATCTGCTCAACGATGGCCCATGCATTCACCTGATGAAAATTGAAGTCGTCGAGAATGCGATTGTGGCGGAGCCGCGCGATACCGTGAAATCCCTTGCCGTTCTTCAGCGCCTTGGCGGAAGCAAAACGCGTGTCGAGGTCGGCATTGTAATCGATGACCGCGACCCGGGCGCTGGTCGGGCCGTCATGGGCCGTCGCGATGCTGAGCGGCGTTTCGAGGGGCCAGAGGCCTTGCTCGCGGGCAACGAGCGGATCCTTCGGCAGGATCTTGACCTGCACCGTGACAGGTGTCCTGCGTCGCCGTCGCCGAGCCGATGGCTGCTTCGCTGCCATACGCCCCTCCGGGACACTCCTCGCCCATGGGATAGTGAACCCAAGTCTGGGTTGCGGCAACGCTGTTAGGAGGCGGTGCTGCAGCGAGGCGAGGGTGGCTTGACTGGTGCTTCAATCAATTCGGATTCGGCCTGCTATTCAGGCGCTTGACAATGCTGCTTCGGAACGGGCTTCTGGGCGCCCGTCATGGCCTTCACCGACATCAAGCCCGAACCGATGACCCAGGCGCTGGCGGAAGCCGCGGCCGCGGCGGCGCGCGGCGAGGTGCCAGTCGGGGCGGTGCTGGTCAACAGCGCCACCGGCGCCGTGCTGGCCAAGTCCGGCAATCGGGTCGAGGCCGACGCCGACCCGACCGCCCATGCCGAGCTTCTCGTCATCCGCGCCGGGGCCCGGGCGCTGGGCAGCCCGCGGCTCGAGACCTGCGATCTCTATGTCACGCTCGAGCCCTGCGCCATGTGCGCCCAGGCGATCGCCTTCGCGCGCATCCGGCGGCTCTATTTCGGCGCCTACGACCCCAAGGGCGGCGGCGTCGAGCATGGCGCCCGCATCTTCGAGCAGGCGACCTGCCATCACCGCCCCGAGGTCTATGGCGGCATCGCCGAGCGCGAGGCGGGGGTGCTGCTGAAGCGGTTCTTCAAGGAGCGGCGCTAAAAGACGCGGACGCGCTGACGCGCGAATCTCGATACCCCTCCCCCTACCCCCTCCCGCAAGGGGAGGGGGCGTGATTGGCGTAGATCTCGCTCGAAGCTCGAAAGTTGAGCAAAGCGATCACATTGACTTAGGGGGTAGGGGGAGGGTGCGCTTACGCGATCCCGAAAATCCGTCGCGGTCTTGCAAGCCCCGCGAGTTCATGCGTGCCGAGCTCGCACAAGCCGGGATGGTCGCCCAGCGCGGTGGCGAAGCTCTCCGAGAGCAGCACGGGGCGCTCGAGCCGCTTGCACAGGGTCTCGATGCGGGAGGCCTCGTTGACGGCGGGGCCGACGACGGTGAAGTCGAGACGGTCGGAGGTGCCGACATTGCCGTAGAGCACCTCGCCGTGATGGAGCGCCAGATCGAGCCCCAGCACCGGCAGCCCCTCGGTCGCGCGTGCCTGATTGAGCAGCGCCATCGCGGCCTGCCCGGCTTGCGCCGCCGCCAGCGCGCGCAAGCAGGCGTCGCCGGCATCCTCTCCCGAGGGGAAGATCGCCATCAGCCCGTCGCCGAGGAATTTGAGGATATGCCCGCCCTGGCTCGTCACAGGGTCGCCCATCGCGTCGAAGGCGGCGTTCAGCAGCGTCAGCGTGCCCTCGATCGGCGTGGTGTCGGAGAAAGCGGTGAAGCCGCGCAGGTCCGCGAACAGGATTGCCGCCTCGATGCGCTGCACGCCGCCGCGCGTGATCTCGCCCGCCAGCACCCGCTCGACCGAATTGCCGCCGACATAGGTCGTGAGCAGGTTGCGCGCGATCTGCTGCTGGGTGTCGGCCTTCACCACCAGGGCCGTCGTGCCCATCAGCTCCTCGAGCAGCACGATGTCCTCGTCCGCGAAGCCGCCGGGCGCGCCCGTGGCCCAGCTCGTGATCATGCCCATCATCTGCGTCCAGGGCAGATCCGCCTCGGGGTTGAAGCTGTGCAGGCAGCAGAGCCAGTCGGTCAGACCTTGGTCGCGGAACTCGGTCAGCACCGGGAAGTCGAGCTGCGCCTGGTTGCCGGTGAGGCGCCGGCGCAGGGCCGGCAGCCGGTTCTCCAGCACATATTTGAAGGGGCTCTCCTTCCAGCCCTGGGTGTCGTCCAGCCCGCGGGTGAAGAACTGCGTCTCGACCGCGCCGGTCTTGCGCGTCCAGGTGTGGCTGAAGCCGCGCCAGGAGGGATGCAGCAGCGCCACCGAGAGATGCGCGCGCTCGATCTGCAGCGGCGTCGCCGCGAGGCGCCGGCACAGCTCCTCGAACGTCGCCAGCACCGGCCGGTTCTGAAGCCCGCTCTCGATCAGCCAGACATGAATGGGAATGGCATCGAACATGGGGAGACTCGACGGAGGAGAAACCGCTGCGTCTTACATAGGAGAAAGATCGCCGGTTGCCAGGGCGGAAATGGGGAGAAAGCCCCAATTGTCACCCCCGCGAAAGCGGGGGCCCATGGATCGGCCTGAGCGTTGGACAACGATGGGTCCCCGCTTTCGCGGGGATGACGGCGTTGGTGTTATATCGGCAACCGGTCCCTGACCCGGTAATAGAAGATCGACGGCGCCAGGAACCAGGGCCAGCCGGTGTAGAGCGGGCGCGTGGGGAAGGAGAGCCCGTCGATGGCGGTCGCCCCTTCCTTCAGGCCGAGGATCTGCTGGCCGATCCGGGTGCCGAAATAGGTCGCGAGCGAGACGCCCGAGCCGCAATAGCCCATCGCGTACCAGAGCCCGTCCTGCTTGCCGATATGGGGCATGGTGTCGAAGGTGTAGGCGACGAAGCCGTACCAGCTATGCGTGATCTTGGCGGTCTGCAGCTGCGGATAGATCTCGCACATCGCCTTGTGCAGGCGCGGCGCGCTGACATTGGCGTCGGTCTCGTTATAGGCGACGCGGCCGCCGAACAGCATGCGCCGCTTGTCGGGCGAGAGCCGGTAATAGAATACCAGCTTGCGCGAATCCGAGAGCGAGCGCGCATTCGGATTGAGGCCCAGCGCCAGCGACGGCTCGAGCGGCTCGGTGGCGATGATGTAGCTGCCGATGGGGATGACGCGCCGGCGGAACCAGGGCGTGCCGGGTCCGGTATAGCCGTTCGACGCGATCAGCACGTCGCGCGCCCGGACATCGCCGCGCGCGGTCTTGACGGTGAAGGCCTGCGAGCCGCGCTCGACCGCATTGACCTTGGTCCGGTCGATCACGGTGGCGCCGGCCTCGCGCACCCGCGCCAGCAATCCGGCGTGATAGCGCGCCGGATGGAGCTGCGCATGGCGCGGGAACACCGCGCCGCCGAAATAGCGGTCGGAGCCGATCTCGCGGCGCTGCTCGGATCGGGGCACCATCTGGTAGGGCACTTCCTGGCCCGGGGCCTGATGGCCCAGATGCTGCGCCATCGCCTCGTACTGGCGCGGATTATGGGCGGCGTGGAAGCGGCCATTGACCTCCCAGTCGCAATCGATCTTCTCGCGCTTGATGAGCTCGGCGATGAAGTCGAGCGCGCGGATGCCCTCGCGCCGGATCTCGAGCGCCTGGGCGGCCCCATGACGCTGCGTCAGGGTCGCATAATCGGGCTTGATCGAGGTCGAGACCTGGCCGCCATTGCGGGTCGAGCAGCCGAAGCCCGCGACCTCGGAATCGAGCACCACCACCGAGCGTCCGCCGCGCGCCGCGACCAGCGCCGCCGAGAGCCCGGTATAGCCGGAGCCGACGATGGCGAGATCGACCGAGGCCGGCGGCCTGGCCTCGGGCAGCGAGGCCGGCGGCGCCTGGTCCCACCAATAGGATTGCTGCTTGTAGCCGCTCGCGAACAATTCGTTTCCGTTCATGATACCCGTCGGACTGATGATGGTTATTTCTCGGCCAGGACCGTGACCGCCATCCAGTTCGGCGGCGGCGGCACGATCATGAAGGCTTTCGCGCGCTCGATGAAGAGGCGTGCGGGCGGGTCGCCGTCCGGACGTTCCCGGTCGGCGGCCTTGAAGGCGTCGATCGCCTCGGCGAATTTACGCTGCGCATAGAGATCGAGGCCCTGCTCATAGAGCGCGATCCAGCCCAGCGGTTCGAGCCGCGGGCGCTCGGCAGGCAACCCGATCAGCTCATAGATCGCGATGCCCTCCTTCTTGCCATAGACCGCGACCCGGTCGAGGCGGCGCACGAGGATGGCGTCGCCCGCCTGGCGGCGGGTCTCCTCGCCGATCAGGGTCGCGGTGCCGTAGCGCTTGTTGAGGGCCTCCAGCCGCGAGGCGACATTCACGGAATCGCCGATCGCCGTGTAGTTGAGCCGCTCCTCCGAGCCGATATTGCCCACCAGGATGTTGCCGCTGTTGATGCCGACCCGCATCTTCAGGGGCAGCCGGCCCTGTGCCTGGGCCTCGAGCCCCAGGGTTGCCAGGGCCTGCTGGCAGGCGAGCGCCACGCGGCAGGCGTCGAGCGCATGATCGGGATTGGGCTCGGGCGCGCCCCAGAGCGCCATGATCGCGTCGCCGATGAACTTGTCGATGACGCCGCGGCCTTCGGCGATGATCGGCGACATGCGGCTGAGATACTCCGCCAGCACCGGCACCACCGCGTCGCCCAGCTTCTCCGAGAGCGCGGTGAAGCCGGCGAGGTCGGTGAACATCACCGTGATCGGCAGATGGGTGCCGCCGGGCTTGGCCTCGATGCCCTGCTTCAGCAGGCGGCGCACCAGCTCGGTCGGGACATATTTCTGGAACGAGGCGAGGCCCGAGGCCATATGGACGAGCGCGCCCGACAGCCGGTCGATCTCCGAGAGGAAGGAGTTCATGCGCTGCACGCGATGAAGCTCGAAATTCTCGATATGGCGGAGCTCGGCGATGACGCGGCGCAGGGGCCGGGAGATCGCGGCGCGCGCGAACCAGATGGCGCCGTTGGCCATGATCAGGGTGAAGAAGCCGACGATCCAGGCGAGCCGGCGCGTATTGCGCTCGACCTCGGCCAGGAAATCCGAGGCCGGGATCACGGTCGCGACCAGCCAGCCATTGAAGCCCAGCGGCGTGAAGGTGACGAAATAATCGTCGCGATCGACCGTCGAGCGATAGTCCCAGGACATGGTGGCGTGGATCTGGCCGAGCTGCATGCCGAAATGATGCAACGCCTCCATCGCCACCTTGTTGAGCTTGTCGCGGATCGCGTCGTTCATGACCGCCGTCGAGGCGGTCGCCGCGCCGGCCTCGTCGCTCTTCTCCGCCAGCTCCGGCGCCGCCACGATATGGCCCTCGGCATCGACAATGGCGACCGTGCCGTTGCGCGCCACCTGGATACCGGCCAGGAACTGCGAGAGCCGCTCGAGCTCGATCGCGACGCAGATGATGCCCTGGAACTTGCCATAGACCTCGAGCTGGCTCGAGATGGCGATGGCGGGCTTGGTCTCGGTCGGAAACTGGCTGATGTCGCTCCAGACCGGTTTGTCCGCGGCCATGGCGCGGACGTACCAGGGCTGCTGCGAGGCATCGAACTGGGAGTCCGTGAAGTTGCGCTGCTCGAACTCGATGTCGCCGGTGATGACCTTGTAGCTGTCGACGCGGCGCTGGGCCATTTTGTGCGCCGTGTCCCAGGTGACCTCGACCATCAGGATGCTCTCGTCGCCGAGCTTCTCGGCGCCGAAGAAATGGCCGTCGGGCCAGCCGAAGGAGATCCAGGAGAGGCTCGGCTGCGACTGCAGCAGCGCCAGGAAGATGAATTCGCGCTTGGCCTCGTCCTGCGGCGTGATGACGTTCTGGAAGAAGATCGTGCGCAAGGCTTCCTGCGCCGCGGTCGCGTTGGCGATGACCGAGGCCACTTCCTGCTGGATCGAGCCCGCGATCTTGTCGTTGAGCTGGCCGACCAGGTCCTTGAGGTTGCCGCGCGCGACGGCCTGCCAGGAGAAATGGATCAGGCCTGCGGTCAGCAGCACCGAGAGCAGCAGCGTGACCATGAGCACCGCGCCCAGGCTCGGACGCCAGCGCCGGCGCGCCTCGCCGATGCCGGCCGCCTCGGCGGCGCTCTCCTCCAGGTCCTCGGTGGCCGGCTCTGCCATGGCGACGGCGATGTTCCCCTCTCCGTCGCGGATCTGTAACGGAGGCGGCACAGGCTAGCCTTTGTGCCGCCGCAGGGTCCATGCGGCTCGTCATCTCAATTCTATCCCCTCCCCCCTTGAGGGGGAGGTTAGGGTGGGGGGTGATCGAGGAACGCGATGACGAGGGAGTTTTTCGTCGCGCGATGATCGTCTGCAGGGAGTGCGTGGCCACCCCCCACCCCAGCCTCCCCCTCAAGGGGGGAGGCGAAGAAAGTGAACTACGGGGCCGGGGTTGCGAACCGCCCGCTTCTCGGCCAGCATGGCCGCCTCATTCGCCGGCCGGCCCGGCGATCCATCTCGGGGAGAAACAGCATGTCCGGACCCACGATCCATCGTTTCGAAGCCAACGGACCCGGCGGCAAGGGGCTGCAGGATTGGGGCGGAATTCCTGCCGAATCGCTGGTGAGCGGCACGCCGCACCAGAACGGCCATAGCTACGTGAACGACGACAAGCTGGGCTTCAAGGCGGGCGTGTGGGACTGCACCGCCATGACCGGCAAGATGGAGCCCTATCCCTGCCATGAGTTCATGGTGGTGCTCGAGGGCTCGGTCACCATGATCGAGGAGAACGGGCGCGAGACCACGATCAAGGCGGGTGAGAGCTTCATCCTGCCTAAGGGCCTCGTCTGCCAGTGGAAGCAACCGGGCTATATCCGCAAATTCTACGTGATCTGGGACGATCCGGCCGGTGCCGCGCCGAAGGACCCGAAGGCGCTGAAAGTGCTGAAGCCCGATCCCAAGGGCAAGCTCGAGCCGAGCACGCCGACCCCGGCCGAGATGCTCATCTCCGGCAAACCGGTGCAGCATGGCCATGACTGGTTCGTCGATCCGACCGGCCAGTGGAGCGTGGGCGTGTGGGATTCGACCGCCTATCACCGCAAGCCGGCACCGTTCCCGCGCTACGAGATGATGAGCTTGCTCGAAGGGGCCGTCACCATCACCGACGACAAGGGCAAGGTGAACCACTTCAAAGCCGGCGATACTTTCTTCATCGAGCAGGGTGCCGTCAGCGATTTCAAGACCGATGGCTATGTGCGGAAGTTCTATTGCATCTTCCAGCCGAAGAAGGCCGCGGCGAAGAGCGAAGCGGCGGAGTGAACGGACGCGGGCGCTCGCGCAAGCGAGCGCCCGCGACTCCTTTCTGCGCGAACCCCTCCCCCTACCCCCTCCCGCAAGGGGAGGGGGCTGGAAAATAAAGATCACGCCGGCCGTCGTGGTGGGAGAGATGAAAATCGAAGACCACGCCCCCGCCCCCTGCGGGAGGGGGTAGGGGGAGGGGTGCCACGGACTCGGAACCTCACCGGCGTCACGGCGTTCCCTTCCCATAACCGTTTATGCTCCTCTCTCGCGCCCAGGAGGACCTTCGCCCGCATGGCCGCCACCCCCGCCGCCCTCGTCATCATCGATGTGCAGAACGCGATCCTGCGCGGGCTCGGCGGCGCGCGGAGCGCTGAGATCCAGCGGGCTTTCGAAGCCGTGGTGGCGCGCATCGCGGCCTTGCAGGCGCGAGCCCGTGCCGCCGGATTGCCGGTGATCCTGGTGCAGCATGACGGCGAGCCCGGTCATCGCCTCGCGGCCGGCAGCGAAGGGTGGCTCATCCGCGGCGAGCTGGCGCCGCATCCGGGCGAGGCGGTGGTGCATAAGAAGAGCTGCGACAGTTTCTTCGAAACCGACCTGGCAGGGCAGCTCGCCGCGCGCGGGATCGAGCCCGGGACCGGTCGTCTCGTCATCGCCGGCTGCATGACCGAATATTGCGTCGACACCACCTGCCGGCGCGCGGTCAGCCTCGGTTATGACGTGACGCTCGCGGCCGACGCGCATATGACGGCCGATTCGGGCGGGCTCACCTTCGAGCAGATCATCGCCCATCACAACGCGCTGCTCGACGGCTTCGACGCCGGCAGCAGGATCGTGACAGTGACGCCGGCGGCGGACATCGCGCTGTAACAATTCGCGCTGCTTTGAGTGCCGCGGGGACGGTGTGTGCGGCGGAAAAATTCGGCGAGATCGGCATGGGAAATACGCGCTCCCGACGAGAAGGGCGTTCAATACCGCCGGTTCTCCTTGTGACAAGAAAGGCCCCTGCGGCAGTCGGTCTCACGCACGAGATTGTGAGCGGCACCGCCAGGTTTTCGCCACTAGGCTTTCAACCCAGGGGGCGTGAGACGAGGGAGGCCGTCGTTGCAGAACCATCCCGCCGGGCCGGATGAAGAACGGCCATCCCAGCCGAGCGTCGGCGCCGCGCTGCTGCGTCTCGGCATCATCGGTATCGTCTCGCTGCTCGCCACCGCGGCCATCGCCCATGCCGGCGGATGGCTCCATCCCAGCAAACCGGCGCCGGTGCGCGTTGTCGACGGCCTGGCGCAGGAGAGCCTGCTGCCGGCCGGCTTCCGGCTCAAGGCTGTGAAGGGTCCCTGCCTTGCCGACGCGATCGAGAGCGATGGCCGGGGCCCGCGCGATTCCAAGGCCGCCCTGTTCGATCCGGGACAGGACCCGGCGACCGGCGGCTTCGCGCTCGCCGGCGGCCGGGCCTATCTTCCCGGCACGCTGCCGACCGTCCGGGGCATGGCACTGCGCTTCATGCCGGTGGACGGCGAAGATTCTCCTCTGACCGGAGAGACCGGGGAGGAAGGGCATGAGCGCGTCGCAGCCCCCCTCTCCCGGCTTCTTCCCGCGAGCGGACGGCGTCTGAACTAGGACGCGTCCTGGCCGATCATCGCCGGCGCTTCCGCGAGCCCGATGAGCTCCGCTGCCCAGCCGAGGCATACCGCAAGCTGCAGCCGCTGGATCCAGCGCAGGCGCGGCAATCCCGGCGGCGGAGGGAGCCAGGCCTTGTCGGCGAAATAGCCGGCCGCGAAGGCGAGCGCGATCTGCTGATCGCGCCGCGGAAAACGCAAGCCCAGCGCCCGCTCGAACAGCACCACCGTCTCATTCGCCGTTGGGCCGCCTTCGCCCTCGACGCTGGGCGCGAAGAACACCGTATCGAGCACCACCGGCCCCGTCGTCACATAGGACCAATCCAGCAGCACCGGCGCGCCGTCCGGACGGAACAGGAGATTGTCCGAGCGCAGATCGAGATGGATGAGGGACGTCGCGCGCGCCGGGTCCGGCTGCAGCAGCTCGCCCGCAGCCGATTGCAGCTCGATCAGGCGCGGCAGGCTGCGGTCGAACCAGCGGCGGCCGGAGGCCCTGTCGACGAAGAGCGAGAGGAAGCCCTCCTGCGCGTCGCGCGAACGCGCCAGGGCGATCCAGCCGCTGTTCGCGTCGGTCAGATCCACGGTCAGCGAGCGATAGGCATCGGGGCGTTCCCAGCTCCGGGCCAGCTCGCGCGCACGCTCATAGAACGCGGCCAGCGCCCGCGCCAGGCGCTCGAGCTTGGCAGGGGACCAGGGCAGCGCCTTCTGCGCGCCCGCGATCGAGTCGAGCATGAGGAAGGTCCAGTCCCCCGCCTCGATCGTGCCGAGATAATCCGGTGCCAGCCCTTCGAGGACGGGCAGCGCCCGATAGCTCTCGATCTCCTGCGCCAGGGACAGCCGCCCCTCGCGGGTCTGGCCGGGATGCGCGCCCTTGACGAAGACGCGCCGCCCGTCGGCCAAGGTCAGATGGAACGAGGCCGAGGGCGAATAGCCGCCCCAGGCGATCTCGGCCTCGGCGACGCCGGCGCCCAAAGCGCGTTCGAGGGCCGCGACCACGGCGGGCGGCAGGTCGCTCCAGGAGGGCTTGCTCTCGCGCGCCGCCGGCGGCGGTTCGGTGAAGGGCAAGGGCATGCTTGCGCCGCCGAGCCGGCTCTAAGATTGCGAGGGGCCGCCGCCGCGCGCGCCGACCGCGCGCCAGCCGATATCGCGGCGGCAGAATCCCTCCGGCCAGTCGATCTGGTCGACCGCCGCATAGGCGCGGGCCTGGGCCTCGGCGACCGAGCTGCCGAGCGCGCTCACCCCCAGCACGCGCCCGCCATTGGCGAGGATGCGCCCATCGGCCGCGCGTTCCGTGCCGGCATGGAACACCACCACGTCGCGCATCTGCGCCGCACGGTCGAGCCCCTTGATCTCGGTGCCCTTCTTGTAGGGGCCGGGATAGCCCTTCGCCGCCATCACCACCGTGAGCGAGGTCTCGGCCTTCCAGCGCAGATGGAACTTCGCCAGCATGCCGTCGGCTGCCGCGATCAGCGCCGGGAGCAGGTCCGACACCAGCCGCAGGCACAGCGCCTGGCATTCGGGATCGCCGAAGCGGACATTGTATTCGATGAGCCTCGGACCCTTGGGTCCGATCATCAGGCCGGCGAAGAGCACGCCGGTGAAGGGACGGCCCTCGGCTTCCATCGCGGCCACGGTCGGCAGGATGATGGTCTTCATCACCTGCGCCGCCATCGCCTCGGTGACGACGGGAGCCGGGGAATAGGCGCCCATGCCGCCGGTGTTGGGGCCGGTGTCGCCTTCGCCCACGGTCTTGTGATCCTGCGCCGAGGCGAGCGGCAAGGCGGTCTTGCCGTCGACCAGGGCGAAGAAGCTCGCCTCCTCGCCTTCGAGGAACTCCTCGATCACGATCTCTGCCCCCGCGGTGCCGAACTCGCGCGCGGTCAGCATCATGTCGATCGCGGCCTCGGCTTCCGCGACCGACTGCGCCACGACCACGCCCTTGCCGGCGGCGAGCCCGTCGGCCTTGATCACGATCGGCGCTCCTTGCGCCCGCACATAGGCCTTGGCGGGCGCCGCCTCGGTGAAGCGCTTGAAGGCGGCGGTCGGGATCTTGTATTTGGCGCAGAGTTCCTTGGTGAAGGATTTGGAGCCTTCGAGCGCCGCCGCTTTCGCGGAAGGTCCGAAGGTCTTGATCCCGGCGGCGCGCAAGCGGTCCGCCAGACCCGCGACCAGCGGCGCCTCGGGGCCGACCACGACGAAATCGATCCGGTTGTCGCGCGCGAAGGCGACCAGCTTGTCGATCTCGTCCGCCTTGATCGGCACGCATTCGGCCTCGGCCGCGATGCCGGCATTGCCCGGCGCGCAATAGAGCTTGTCGCAAAGCGGCGAGGCCGCGATCGCCCAGCACAGCGCATGCTCGCGCCCACCCGATCCGACCACCAATATCCGCATCTGCGATTCCTCCTTCGTAGTTCCGAGTCGGCTGAGCGACCCCTTCCCCTACCCCCTCCCGCAAGGGAAGGGGGTGGAGTTTAGCAGAACCCCCTCGCTCTATCCGTCGCCGCGCCCGAAGCTTTGAAGTAGAGCGAAGCGATCACATTAAGTTAGGGGGTAGGGGGAGGGGGTGCTGCAGCAACGCGCTGGTTCCCGCCGGGCCGGGTTCTTAGCATAGAATGGGGCCATGAGCGAAAGCCGGACCCCGGCGGGGGAGACCCGCCTGCATAACCTGCCCGAATACAGCGTCTCGGAAATCAGCCGCGCCGTGAAATCGACGCTGGAGGAGAATTTTCAGCGCATCCGCGTGCGCGGCGAGGTGTCGAAGCCGAATTATCACGGCTCGGGCCATCTCTATTTCAGCCTCAAGGACGAGGATGCCGTGATCGACGCGGTCTGCTGGCGCGGCACGGTCGGACGGCTCAAGCTCAAGATCGAGCATGGCATGGAGCTGATCGCCACGGGCCGCATCAGCTCCTATCCGGGCAGCTCGAAATACCAGATCGTCATCGACTCGGTGGAATTGGCCGGCGAGGGCGCGCTGCTGAAGCTCCTGGAGGAGCGGCGCAAGAAGCTCGCGGCCGAAGGCCTGTTCGACGAGGCGCGCAAGAAGCCGCTGCCCATGCTTCCGGCCGTGATCGGCGTCATCACCTCGCCGACCGGGGCCGTCATCCGCGACATCCTGCATCGCCTGGCCGACCGCTTCCCGCGGCCGGTGCTGCTCTGGCCGGTCGCGGTTCAGGGCGAGGGGGCGGCCGAGCAGGTCGCCGCCGCCATTCGCGGATTCAACGCCCTGGTTCCCGGCGGCAAAGTGCCGCGCCCCGATCTCATTATCGTCGCGCGCGGCGGCGGCAGCCTCGAGGATCTCTGGGCCTTCAACGAGGAAATCGTGGTGCGCGCGGTCGCGGCTGGCACGATCCCGCTGATTTCCGCGATCGGTCATGAAACCGACACGACGCTGATCGATTTCGTCTCCGACCGGCGGGCGCCGACACCGACCGCGGCGGCCGAGATGGCGGTGCCGGTCCGCGCGGAGCTCATGGCCGCGATCGCCGAGAACGGCCACCGCCTCGCCCAGGCCGTGGCGCGCGATCTGGCCCATCGGCGCACGGAGATCCAGGGCCTCGCGCGCGGCCTGCCCGAGCCGCGCCGGCTGATCGAGGAGAAGACCCAGCAGCTCGATGGCTGGATCGAGCGCCTCAAGGGCGCCGAGCGCGGCTTCTTCGCCGAACGCCAGCGCCAGGTCGCGACGCTCGCCGCGCGCCTGGTGACGCCGGGCGAGATGATCCGGCGCAAATCGCAGGAGCTGGCCCATGGCGCAACCTTGCTGAAGAACGCGATGGCGGGTTTCGCCGCGAAGAAGGAGCGCGGGCTCGATCGCATCGCGGCCGGGCTGCGGCCGGCGCTCGTGACCGAGCTGATCGCGCGCCGCCGCCTGGCGCTGGACGGGCTCGCGCGGCTGCTCGAAGGCCTCTCCTATGAAAGCGTGCTGCAGCGGGGCTTCGTGCTGGTGCGCGATGCGGCCGAGCGGCCGGTCACGCAGGCGGCCGCGGTCGCCGCCGGCATGAAGCTGACCCTGACCTTCGGCGACGGCACCGTGCCGGCGATCGCCGAGGCCGGCGGCAGAACCTCCTCGCGTTCCGGCAAGGCTGCGGCGGCGCCCGAATCGCCTGCCTCATCCAAACCGAAGAAAGGCGGGCCCAAGGACGGCGGCCCGCAAGGCTCACTGCTATGACACTCGATCGCTCGCGCCGGCGCTGGTTCACCGGCGGTGCTGCGTTCGGCGCCGCCTGGGCGCTGGGCCTGCGCAGCGGCTTCGGGGCCGCACCGCCGAAGATCGAGGGACCCATGACCCAGGGCGGGCTGTTGTTCGGCCATGCCGAGCCCGGGTCGCGCGTGTGGCTCGACGGCGCAAGCATCATGGTGTCGCCCGCGGGCGAGTTCCTGCTGGGCTTCAATCGCGATGCGCCGCCCGAGGCCAAGGTCCGGATCGAACATGGCGATCATTCGGTCGAGGAGCGGACCCTCGCGATCGCGCAGCGCAGTTATGAGGAGCAGCGGATCAACGGGCTGCCGCAGAACACGGTGACGCCCAACGCCGAGGAGCAGGCGAAGATCGCGGCCGACCAGGAGAAGATCAACGCCGCGCGCGTTACGCAATCGACAGTCGCCTGGTATGCGCATGGCTTCGACTGGCCGGCGCTGGGCCCGATCTCCGGTGTCTATGGTTCTGTGCGAATCCTCAACGGCGTGCCGCGCAATCCGCATTACGGCGTCGATATCGCGGCGCCCGAGGGCGCGCCGGTCAGGAGTCCGGCCGACGGCATCGTCCGGCTCGCCGAGACCGGCATGCTGCTCACCGGCGGCACCGTCATCATCGAGCATGGGCTGGGCCTGACCTCGATCCTGATCCATATGTCGGCGGTGCTGGCGCATCCAGGGCTCTTCGTCGCCAAGGGCACCCAGATCGGCCGCATCGGCCATACCGGCCGCGCGACTGGGCCGCATTGCCACTGGGGCATGAACTGGCGCGATGTGAAGCTCGATGCGCAGCTGCTGGTGCCGCCCATGCCGGCCAGCGCGGCGATGCTGAGCTCGCCGAAGGCCCCGGCCGCGACCGGAGAGTGACGTCGGCTGCTTCAGCACGCGAGAACGGGCTTTAGCAGCCGGTCGAGCGCCGCTTCGTCCTCGATGCGCAGCAGGATATCGAGCGACGTCAGGCCCGAACGGAAGTTGGGATGGATGCGCACCCAATCCTTGCGGGTGGTCAGCAGTTCCGCTTTGAGCGCCGCTGCCTCGGCGCGGAGCCGGTCGAGCTCCTTCTCGCTGTAGCGGTGATGATCGGGAAATTCGCGCCAGCCGGCGAGATCGAGCCCCATCTCCTCGATCGTGCGGCGGAATTTGTCGGGCGCCCCCAGGCCGCAAAAGGCGAACCAGCGCCGGCCCTTCAGGTTTTGCGGATGGGTCGGTTCGATCCGCGCCTTGAGGACCGGCAGCCCCGCCGGCAACCGGGCCGCGACACCGGCCTCGTCCGGACCGATGATGACGGCGAGCTGGCAGCGGGCAGCGGCCTGCGCGACCGGCTCGCGCAAGGGGCCCGCCGGCAATTGCCAACCATTGCCGAAGCCCGAGATGCCGTCGATCGTCAGGATCGAGAAATCCCGGGCGATCGTCCTGTTCTGCAGCCCGTCGTCGAGCAGCACGACATCGGCGCCGTCCTGCAGCGCGGCCACGACCCCGGCCGCGCGGTTGCGCGCGATCCAGACCGGCGCGGATTGCGTCAGCACCAGCGTTTCGTCGCCGACCTCGGTCGCCAGATGGCGCTGGGGATCGACCCGCAAGGGGCCGCGCTCGCTGCCGCCATAGCCGCGCGCGACGATATGAACCCGGCGACCCTGCTGGCGCAGCCGCAAGGCCAGGGCGAAGGTAAGCGGCGTCTTGCCGGCGCCGCCCACGGTGGCGGCCCCGACGCAGATCACGGGCACGCGCGCGCGATGCGGTTTGGCACCCGCCCGGCGCGCGAGAAATCCGAGGCGATAGAGCCCGGCCGCGGGTGCCAGCAGGGCCGGCAGGAGGATCGACGCGTCGCGCCGCCAGAATCTAGGGGATGACATGAACAGCCTTCGCGGTGTCGAGCGCCTGCAGGATCGGCGCCAAAGCGGCGAGGCTGCGATCGAGAACCTGTGCCTCGGCTTGCGAGAAACGCTGGGCGGCGGCGGCGAGTTCCGAGCGCGCGCCAGTATCGCCGAGAAGCGCGATCGCCGCCGACGCCAGGCTCGGCGCATCGGGAAGAATCCGGCAGCCGCCCGCTTCCGCGAGGCGCTCATAGAGATCGGCAAAATTGCCGATATGAGGGCCGGTCAGGATCGCGCGGCCCAGCAGCGCCGGTTCGATCGGATTATGGCCGCCCTTGTCGACGAGCGACCCGCCCATGATCACGAGGTCCGCCAGCCGGAACCACAACCCCATCTCACCCAGGCTGTCGGCGAGATAGATCCGGTCCTTGGGGCCGGGCAGCCCGCCCAGGGAGCGGCGACGCAGCTTGCCGCCCAGCGCCAACAACGGGCGCAGGAGGGTGAGAAGGGCGTCGCCGCGCGCCGGATGGCGCGGCGCCACCAGCAGCAGCGGCGCGATCTCGGCGGTCAGATGCGGCGCCAGCGCTGTCGCCAGCAGCCTCTCTTCGGGCTCATGGCTGCTGGCCAGCAGGATCACCGGGCGTCCGGCGATGGAAGCCCGGAACCGAGCGAGCTCCGCCTCGTCGCAAGCGGGCAGGGCCGCCGCGGCCTTGAGATTGCCGATGGCGACGGCCTGGGGCGCGCCGAGGCCGAGGAAATGCTGGCGTTGCGCTTCGTCGATGGTCGCGATCACGGCGAAGGCGCCGAGGATCCGGCGGGCGAAGCCGCGCAGCCAGCGCCAGCGCCGGAAGGAGCGCTCGGAGAGACGGCCATTGACCAGCGCCAGGGGCAGGGCCCGCGCCTGGGTGGCCAGCAGGAGGTTGGGCCAGAGCTCGGAATCTGCGATGACGCCGGCATCGGGACGCCAGTGATCGAGGAAGCGCTCGACCCAGGCCCGGCGGTCCAGCGGCAGATATTGCTGGATGGCGCCCGGCGGCAGCGCGCTCGTGAGCAAGCTGGCGGCGCTGACCGTGTTGCAGGTAACGAGCAGCTGCAAGGTCGGTTGGCGCCGACGCAGGACCTCGATCAGGGGCAGGAGCGACTGGGTCTCGCCGATGCTGGCGCCATGCAGCCAGAGCAAGGGTCCCGACGGCCGGGCGATACCCGTCTCGCCCTTCCGCTCGCCGAGGCGGGCCTTGTCTTCCTTGCCGAGGGCCGCGCGCCGTTCGAGGTGACGCTCGAGCCAGGGGCCCGCGAGGCCGGTCGCGGCGCGATAGAGGGTCGCCATCATCGGGCTGCCTCCGCGATCGCCAGGGATGGCGCGGGCTCGATCGGGGCATGGCCCATGCGCCGGTCGCAATCGGCGGAGAGCTCGTTGAGCGCCCGTTCGAGCGCCAGTCGCGCCGCTTCGATCGCGGCCGCGTCGGCGTCGCGCGGCACCGAGATCGGCGCGCCGACGCGATAGAGGCCGCGCCCGAAGGGCAAGGGCAGGAGGAAGCGATCCCAGGAGCCGAGGACTCGGCGCCGGCTGGTGGCGACGGCGCTGGGCAGGATCGGCACGCCGGTCAGGGCCGCGAGCTGAATCGTGCCGGCCGCCGCCTGCATGCGCGGTCCCCGCGGCCCGTCGGGCGCGATCGAGACGATGCCGCCTTTGCTCAACCGAGCCCGGCATTGGAGCATGGCCGTCTCGCCGCCGCGCCCGGTCGAGCCGTCGATGGTGGAGAGTCCCAGGTGCTCGATCACGCGGGCCACGAGACGGCCGTCGCGATGGGTGGAGATCAGGACCGCCGCCGCGCGCGCTTCGCGATGGCAGAGCGGCATCATGGCGAGCCGCCCATGCCAGAAGCAGAAGATGAGGGGCTTGCCCTCGGCCCGGAGGGCTTCGAGCGTGTCGAACCCTTCGCGCTGCCAGCGCGTGGTCCCGCCGACGATGCGGATGTAGAGAGCGAGGAGAAAGCCGAGCGGCGCCTGGATGAACCCCGATGCCAGCAGCCGGCGCGAGATTCGCATCGGCGGGCTCAGCCCTGGGCCTGGCGCCGGCGCTCGGCCGGCAAGGACTCGGGCGCCGCCCCATCGTCCAACGCGGCTTCCCCGTCGCGGAACTGCAGCGCGTGGAGCCGCGCATAGATGCCGCCCAGCGCCAGCAGCTCCTGATGCGGCCCGGCCTCGACCACGCGGCCCTGGTCCAGCACATAGATGCGGTCGGCGGCGGCGACCGTCGCCAGCCGATGCGCGATCACCAGCGTGGTGCGTCCCTGGACCAGCCGCGCCAGCGCCGTCTGCACCGCGCGCTCGCTTTCCGGATCGAGATTGGAGGTGGCTTCGTCGAGCAGCAGGATCGGGGCGTTGCGCAGCATGGCGCGCGCGATCGCGATGCGCTGGCGCTGGCCGCCGGAGAGCTTGGCGCCGCGCGGGCCCACCATCATGTCGAGACCCTGCGGCAGAGTCCCGATGAACTCCCAGGCCTGGGCCGCGCGCGCCGCCTCGATGATTTCGGCTTCCGAGGCTTCGGGGCGTCCATAGAGGATGTTGGCGCGGATGCTGTCGTCGAACAGCAGCACGTCCTGGCTGACCAGGCCGATCGACCGGCGCAGCGAGGCCAGGGTCAGGTTGTGGACATCCTGGCCGTCGATGGTGACGCGGCCCGATTGCGGGTCGAAGAAGCGCGGGATCAGATTGAAGACCGTGGATTTGCCCGCGCCCGACGGCCCCACCAGCGCGATCGTGGCCCCGGCCGGGATGTCGATATCGACGCCCGCCAGGGCCGGCCGTTCGGCAGCACCCTCATAGGCGAAGCCGACCTGCTCGAGCCGGATGGCGCCGCCCTGCAGGCTCAGCGGCTTCGCGTCGGGACGATCGACGATCGCGGGCTCCAGATCGATCATGGCGAAGATGCGATCGGCGGCGGCGAGGCCCGCCTGCATCGCGGCGTTGAGATTGGCGAGACGCTTCAGGGGCTCATAGGCCAGGAGCAGGGCGGTGATGAAGGAGAAGAAGGTGCCGGGCGTGCGCGCGCCCGCAATCACCTGATGGCCGCCATAGAGCATGACGGCGACGATCGCGAGGCCTCCCAGCACCTCCATCGCCGGCTGCAGCGCCGAGCGGCTGCGCCCCGATTTCAGCTGCAGCCGGAACAGGCGATCGACCGCCTCGTCCGCGCGCGCGGTCTCGATCCTCTCCATGCCATAGGCCTTGACCTGGCGGGCGCCATGGAAGACCTCGTCGAGCAGCGTGGCGAGGCCGCCGGTCTGCTGCTGCGTGCCGCGGGCGAGCCGGCGCACCCGGCGGCCCACGCGCGCGATCGGCAGCACAGCCAGCGGAAAGGCGACGAAGGCGATCAGCGCCAGCAGCCAATCCTGGTAGAACATCAAGGCGACCAGCCCCACCAGCGTGAGCGCATCCTTGCCGACATTGGTCAGGAGGGTGGAGAGCGCGTCGCGCAGCTGGGCGCAGTCGTTGATCACGCGCGAGACCAGGTCGCCCGGCGAGCGGTCGTGGAAGAAGACGAGATCGGCGCCGACCACATGGCGGAACAGGCGCTTCTGCAGGCCCGACACGATGGCGAGACCCATGCGGGTCATCAGCACCGACTGGCCGAAGCTGGCGAAACCCTTGACGACGAAGATGGCGAAGGTGCCGGCCGCGACCATCTGCAGGGCCGCCATGTCGCGCGCGCCGAAGACGCGGTCGAGGATCGCCTGCATCTGCCAGGCCAGCGCCGCGGTCATGGCCGAGACGATCGCCATGCAGATCAGCGCTGCCACCAGGCGTGGCAGTTCGGGCCGGACGTGTTCGGCCAGGAGACGGCGCATCGGCGAGGCGGGCGCCCTTCGAGCCCCGGGGACGCGGGGGGGAGAAGAATCGGAACGGTTCGTCATGCGGCCGGCAGGATAGCACGGCCCTGCGACCGGACTGACCGCCCGATTTCGCCTCAGTCGAGCAGGTCCGGCGCGTCGCCCGGCTGTTCCTGCCTGTCGCCGGGTCGCCCCTGTGTCGCGACCGAGCCCTTGAGCGGGGCCAGGTTGGCCAGGAAATCGCGCGCCGACTGGGCCCAGGAGAAGCGCAACGCATAAGCCCGGCAAAGAGCCGGATCGATCTTGCGCGCGGCCTCGATCGCCTTGCCCAGATCCTCGTGGAGCACGCCGGCGCCGCTGTCGGCGATCACCTCGTTGGGGCCCGTGACCGGAAAGGCCGCGACGGGCACGCCCGCCGCCAGCGATTCCATCATCACCAGCCCCAGCGTGTCGGTGCGGCTGGGAAACACGAAGACGTCAGCGGCGGCATAGTGTTTCGCCAGCTCCTCGCCCTGCTTGACCCCGACGAAATGAGCCTTGGGGAACTGCGTCTGCAACCGCGCCCGCTCCGGTCCGTCGCCCACCACCAGCTTGCTGCCGGGAAGAGCGAGCTTGAGGAAGGCTTCCAGATTCTTCTCGATCGTGACCCGCCCGACATTGAGATGGATCGGCCGGGGCAGATCGAGAAAGCTCTTCTCGCGCGGTCGGAACAGCTCGGTATCGGTGCCCGCCCACCAGAGCTTCATATTGTTGCCGAAGCCGCGCGCCTTCAGTTCGTCGATGATGCCGGCGCTCGGCACCATCACGCAGCGCGAGATCTTGTGGAATATACGCAAGGTGGTGAAGGTCTTCGCCATCGGCACGCCGAAACGCGCCTGCATATATTCGGGTAACTTCGTCACATAGGAACTGGTGAAGGGAATGTTTCGGCGCCCCAGGATGTTCCGGGCGGCGACGCCGACCGGTCCCGCGGTCCAGAGATGGATCGCGTCGGGGCGCGCCGCCAGCATCATCGGGCCGATGGTCTTCTCGGGATGGAGCGCCACAATCACCTCGGGATCACCCGGGAAGGGGACCGTCTGGAATTGCCGAGGACCGATCACTACGATCTCATGGCCCATGGCCTCGAGCTGCCGGTTGATCTGCTCGATCATGCGCACCGTCCCATTGACGGTCGGATGCCAGAGATCTGTTACGACGAGGATTCGCAAAAGCGCACACTCTCGTGGCCGAGGAAAAGAGGCCGGATATCCGTTCGTGGCGGACGCATGTTAGCCATCCGTGGTCGCGCCCGCCATGGCGGGCGCGACCCCTTACCATGCATGTCCGAGCCTTAATGTTCTGTTGCGAGCAGTTCCCGGAAACGTTCCGCGGATCTGCCCCAGCTGAATGCCAGGGCATGGTTGCGGGCTCGTTCGCGAGAAATGGTCAGGGCGCTTGCAACGGCGCGACCCAGATCTTCGTCGAGCACGCCGGCACCACTATCAGCAATGATGTCCCGGGGGCCCGCAACAGGAAAGGCTGCGACGGGAAGGCCCGAGGCCAGGGCCTCCAGAATCACCAAGCCGAAGGTATCAGCCCGACCCGGAAAGACGAACAGGTCGGCGCTGGCATAGAACCTCGCAAGCGCCTCGCCTTCCTGGGTTCCGGGGAACAGCACCCGGGGATAGCGCTGCTTGAGTTCCTCGAGCATGGGACCGTCGCCGATCATGATCTTGCTGCCTGGCAGGTCGAGGTCGAGAAAGGCCTTCAGGTTCTTCTCTGCTGAAATTCGGGCGACGCAAAGATGGATCGGGCGCGGCAAGTCGACCGGCGCGCGCCATCGCGGATGAAATCGCTCGGTGTCGACACCGAAGGGCCAGACATGGAGGTTCTGAAAGCCCTTCGTCTTCAACTCCCCGGCAATACTGGCGGTCGGCACCAGAACCCGGGTCGATGGGAGATGGAATTGGCGCATTTTGGCGTAGAGCATCTCCGGTGACCTTCCAAAGCCCATCTGGGCGAGTTCGGGAAGCTTTGTCAGATAGGAACTGGTGAAGGAGCGTCGGTGTTTGAGGCACCATTGGCGGGCAGCGAAGCCGATGGTTCCTTCGGTGGCGATATGAAGGGCCACCGGCGCAAACTCTTCGATCATGGGTCCGATGGTTGCCGCGACATTGGTCGCTAGGCGAACGGTTGGACCGAGGAAGGACTGACTGGTCTGGAAACGATCAGGCCCCACGACCTCGACGGTTTCGCCTTGCGCGCGCAATTCGGCAACCAGACTGTGAAGCATTCGCTCCACGCCATGATGCATGGGCATCCAGAGATCAGTGGCGATGAGAATGCGCAAGAGTCAGTGATCCGCTTCAAGAGATGACGATGGAGACAGTAGCCGTTGATGCTAGCAGCCCCAGCGGGCGCAAGAACATGATCCCCTCGAGGGTGGCTATATCAAACTCGGGTCGAGGGTGAAGAGCTCCTGCGCGCGGCTGACGCCCCGCAGGGCGTAGCGGCCGACCGAGACGAGATCGGCCCGCTCGGCCGCCGGCGTCGCCGCCGCGAAGGTATCGGACAGCAGGACGCTGCGATCGACCTGGCGGCACATCGAGGCGATCCGGCTGACCTCGTTGACGGCCGGCCCCACCACGGTGAAGTCGAGGCGAGCGTCGCTGCCGATATTGCCGTAGAAGACCTCGCCGATATGGAGGCCCAGATAGACGGAGGTGACCGGGCGGTTCTCGGCGGCGCGGCGCTGGTTGAGCGCCATGAGATTGCGCCGCAGGGTCTGGGCCGCGCGCAGCGCGCTGCGGCAGGCGTCGCCCGGATCCTCGGCATTGAAGATGGCCAGCGTGCCGTCGCCGATCAGCTTCAGCACGTCGCCGCCGGCCTCATGGATCGCGGCGATGACGAGCTCCGCATAGTCGTTGAGGAAGGGGATGATCTGGTCGGGCGAGGCGCTGTCCGCCATCGCGGTATAGCCATGCAGATCGGAGAACCAGAGCACGGCGCTGATCCGGTCGGCGACGCCGCGCGAGATGCGGCCGCTCAGGACACGCAGACCCGCATCGCGGCCGAGATAGACTTCCACCAGCGTGCTGGCGATCTGGGCCAGGGCCCCGCATTTGATCGCGAGCGCGAGCGCCGGCACGAGGCGGCGCAGGGCAAGCAGATCGTCGTCGCCGAAGCCCTCCGGCCGGCGCGTCACCCAGGAGGAATAGACGCAATCCATCACGCCGATGGAGCCATCGGGAGCCAGACGATGGACCATGGCGACATAGTCGGTGTGTCCGTCGGCCTTCAGGGCCTCGAGCTGGGAAAAGTCGGTCGGATCGCCGAGGCCGATCCGGCGGCGAACCAGCTCGGTGCCCGTCGTCAGAAGATATTGGAACGCGCTCCTTTGCCAATCGGCCGCGGCCGCTCCCTCGGTGGTGCGGCCATATTCCACGAGGCTCCTCTCCTCGACACCGTCATTGCGCCAGCGGAAGGCGCGGCCCTCATAGATCGGGTGCAGCGTGTCGATGAGGGCGATGCCCCGGGAAAGCTCGAGGCCCGCCGCCAGGCATCGCTCGCAGAAACCTTGCAGCAGCGCGTCTTCCGGCGTGCCCGCCAGGCCCCCAGCAATGAGCCACGCCTTGATTCGATGGAGGTCGCTGTCTTCCATGCCCCATTCTGCGGCAATCGCATCGGGAGGCTAAAGAACAATTCCCTCTCATTCTAAATCCCCTCCCCCAACTTTTGGGGGAGGGTTGGGGAGGGGGCTGCTCGGTATCTGCCCCTTCGCATCCCGATGATGTCGTGGACCCAGTCATCCCCCTCCCTGCCCTCCCCCAAAAGTTGGGGGATGGGATTCTATCGCCTCGCCACAAGCGATATTCCCGGCTTTGAGGGGGAAGTGAAGGAAGGCAGACAGGCGTTGGATTTTTAAGCCGCGAGATTGCCCAGGAATTGCCGCGCGGAGGCGGCCCACGAATATTCCAGCGCCAGATCGCGGCAGCGGACAGGGTCGATGGCGCGGGCGGCTTCGACCGCCTTGCCGAGGTCGAGATCGAGGGCGCCGGCGCCGCTGCCATCGATCACGTCGAGCGGCCCCGGCACAGGATAGGCCGCGACCGGCAGGCCCGAGGCGAGGGCCTCCAGCAACACCAGGCCGAAGGTGTCGGTGCGGCTGGGGAAGACGAACAGGTCGGCCGCCGCGTAATAGCGCGCCAGCTCCTCGCCATGCTTCTCGCCGGCGAAGTGAGCGTCCGGATAGCGGCGCTTCAGCTCATGCAGCTGCGGCCCGTCGCCCACCACCAGCTTGCTGCCGGGAAGATCGAGCTCGAGGAAGGCCTCGATGTTCTTCTCCACCGCGACGCGACCGACATAGAGATGGATCGGCCGCGGCAGATTGAGGAACTCCTTCTCGCGCGGCCGGAACATCTCGGTATCGACGCCGCGCGACCAGCGCCGGATATTGCTGAAGCCATGCGCGATCAGCTCGTTGGCGATGCTGTCGGTCGCGACCATCACGCTGGTCGAGGGCGCGTGGAAGCGGCGCACCACGGCATAGCTCCAGGCCAGCGGCACGGCGCAGCGCGCGCGCACATATTCCGGGAACTTGGTGTGATAGGCGGTGGTGAAGGGATGGTCGTGGCGCAGGCACCAGCCGCGCGCCGCCCGGCCGATCGGGCCCTCGGTCGAGATATGGATGCAGTCGGGACGGAAATTCTCGATCGTGCGCGCGACGCGCCGGCCCGGCATCAGCGCCAGCCGGATCTCGGGATAGGTCGGGCAGGGCACCGTGCGGAAGCGGTCGGGGCCGATCACCTCGATATGATGGCCTTGCGCCTCCAGCTCATGGGTGACGCGGCCCAGCGTGCGCACCACGCCATTGACCTGGGGCCGCCAGGCATCGGTCGCAATGAGGATGCGAAGGGAACGGGTGAGGGGTGGGTGCAACTCGCCGATCCGCCGCATCATGCCAGTTCGAGCATGGAGGCCTGCCGGACCTCGGCCCAATTCACGATCTCGAGCCGTCCGTCCCAATGCTCCACCAGCGCGGTGCAGCTCTCGACCCAATCGCCGTCGTTGCAATAGAGCACGCCGTCGATGGTGCGGATTTCGGCCTTGTGGATATGGCCGCAGACGACCCCGTCGACGCCGCGCCGGCGCGCCTCCTCGGCGACCGCGCGCTCGAAATCGTCGATATATTTGACCGCGTCCTTGACGCGCTGCTTCAGATAGGCCGACAGCGACCAGTAGGGATAGCCCATCTGCCGGCGCGCGATGTTGAACCAGTGATTGGCGTGCAGCATCCAGTTGTAGGCCCAGTCGCCGAGATAGGCCAACCACTTGGCGTATTTCACGATGCCGTCGAAATCGTCGCCATGCACGACCAGCAGCTTCCTGCCGTCGGCGGTCTCGTGCATGGTCTCGTTCATCACGGTGATGCCGCCGAACTGCAGCTCGGAATAATCGCGCAAGGGCTCGTCGTGATTGCCCGGGACATAGATGACGCGGGTGCCTTTGCGCGCCTTGCGCAGGATCTTCTGCACCACGTCGTTGTGGCTCTGGCGCCAATACCAGGCGCGCCGCAGGCGCCAGCAATCGATGATGTCGCCGACCAGATAGAGGAATTCCGATTCGTTGTGGCGGAGAAAATCGACCAGGAACTCGGCTTTGCATCCGCGGGTGCCGAGATGGATGTCCGAGATGAAAATCGCGCGATAACGATGCGACGCGCGCGCTTGATTCATGGGCGAACCTGGGTTCCGAAGCGTCGTTTCTACGAATCAGCTTTGTCGTTCTGCCGCATGCCTCTACCGCTTTATCTTCTGGCAATACAAGAAAGAACCTGTATATTGCGCGCCGCTCCAATAAAAATTCACCACTGCGTCATAAATCGTCAATAGAACTGACTCGGAAGACCGGATTGTGACCCCGCGATGACATTGGCAGCTCCCCTCGCCAGCAGCGTCGACAGCAAGGATCGCTCGCTGCTCGTGATCTTCAACCCGACCGCCGGCGGACGCCGCCGGCGCCGGCTCGACGCCGCCCTGCGCGCGCTCGAGCATCGCGGCTGGGATTGCGAGCTGCTGGAGACCCGGGCCCGAGGCGATGCCGAGGCCCTGGCGCAGAGCGCGTCGAGCGATTCCAAGGCGACGCGGCTGCTGGTCGCGGGCGGCGACGGCACTATCAACGAGGCGGTCAACGGCGCGCTCAAGGCCGGCGGACGGCTGCCCTTCGGGATCATTCCGCTGGGGACCGCCAATGTGCTGGCGGCCGAGCTCGGCATAATGGATATGGGCGAGGCGGTCGATGCGGCCGCCGCGGGCGTCATGCGCACGATCTGGCCCGGCGTCGCCAACGGCCGCAATTTCGTGATGATGGCGGGTGCGGGCTTCGACGCCCATGTGGTCGCCAATGTCGACGGCGCGCTCAAGAAGAAGATCGGCAAGCTCGCCTATGTCGCGACCATGATCCGTCTCGCCTTCCGTTTTCCGTTCCCGCTCTATCGCGTGCGGATCGACGGGGTCTGGCATGAGGCCGCCTCGGTCGTGGTCTCGAAGGGCCATTTCTACGGCGGCCGCTTCGTGCTGGCGCCCCAGGCGCGGCTCGACAAGCCGGAGTTCCAGGTCTGCCTCTTCACCCGGGGTGGCCGCTGGAACCTGATCCGCTACGCGCTGGCGCTGCCGCTGGGGCTGTTGCCGAAGCTGAAGGACATCAAGCTCGTCGCCGCGCGCGAGGTCATGATCGAGGGCCCCGCGAACGATCCGGTCCAGGGCGACGGCGACGTGATCGCGCATCTCCCGGTGACGATCCGGCTGGCGGAGAAGCCGCTGACGGTGATGGTGCCGCCGGCGCGGGGGTGATGCACCCAGATGTCATCCCCGCGAAAGCGGGGACCCAACTCTAAGCTTGGCACCTTGGATCAAGATGGATCCCCACTTTCGTGGGGATGACCGCTGCGCGGTCACTTCCCCGCGATCGTCATCCCGTCGACACGCGTGGTCGGCGCGTCGGTGCCGTATTTGAACTCGAGGTCGTTGGCGGGCTCGAGGTTCAGGAACATGTCCTTCAGATTGCCGGCGATGGTGACCTCGCTCACCGGATAGGCGATCTCGCCCTTCTCGATCCAGAAGCCCGAGGCGCCGCGGCTGTAGTCGCCGGTGAGGCCATTGACGCCGAAGCCCATCAGGTCGGTGACGAAGAAGCCGCGATTGATGTCGCCGATGAGCTGGGCCGGCGTCTTCCTGCCGGGGCTGAGGCTGAGATTGGTGGGCGAGGGCGAGGGCGGCGAGGAGGTGCCGCGCGAGCCATGGCCGGTGCTCTTGAGCTTGAGCTGGCGCGCGGAGCGCAGGTCGAGCACCCAGCTCTTGAGCACGCCGTCCTCCACCAGATTGCGCCGCTGCGCGCCGATGCCCTCGCCGTCGAAGGGCCGCGAGCGCATGCCGCGCCGGCGCAAGGGATCGTCGGTGATGTCGAGGCCCTTGCGCAGCACCTGCGTGTTCATCCGGTCTTTCAGGAAGCTGGTGCCGCGCGCGATCGAGGAGCCGTTGATGGCGCCGACCAGATGGCCGACCAGGCTGTTGGCGGTGCGGGTTTCGAACACCACCGGGACCTTGGCGGTGTCGGCCTTGCGCGGCTTCAGGCGGCGCACGGCGCGCTCGCCGGCATTGCGGCCGACGGAAGCCGGGTCTTTGAGGTCGGAGCGATAGACCGCCGAGGTGAAATCGTCGTCGCGTTCCATGCCCGTGCCTTCGCCTGCCAGCACCGAGACGCCGAGGCCGAAGCGCGAGACCTGATAGCCGCCGGCAAATCCGTTGGAGGCGGCGAGGCTGAACTGGCTGCGGCTCCAGCTGGCTTCCGAACCTTCGGAGTTGGTCACGCCCTTGACGGCGCGTGCGGCCTCTTCGCCGATTCGCGCGGTCTCGAGCAGCCATTCGGGGTCGGGCTCGGTCGGATCGGCCATGTCGAGCCCCACCCAGCCTTGCGCGATCTCGGCCGGATCGGCGATGCCGATGAAGGGGTCCTCGGGCACGCTGCGCGCCATCGCCACGGCGCGCTCGACCAGCTCCGCCAGAAGGGCGGCATTGAGATCGCTGGTGGAGACCACGGCCTGGCGCTTGCCGACCAGGACCCGCAGTCCCAGATCCTGCCCTTCGGCGCGCTCGAGCTTCTCCGGGTTGCCGAGGCGGATGGCCTGCGACAGCGACACGCCGCGCGCCAGCACCGCGTCGGCCGCATCGGCGCCGGCACGCCTGGCGGCGGCGATCAGGTCGGTGAGGAGATTGAGATCGCCGGCCTGGCTGGAGGCCTGGGTGGCGGCCGTCGTCGTCGCCTTGGTCTTGGCCTTGGGCGCCGGCCGCGGGGCCGCGGCCTCGCGCGGCAGCGGGCGATGCATCGGCTTGCGGGCGACAGCGTCGCGGCCCTGCGGCCCGCGCTTGTCGTTCGGCGGGCGGCGCGGTGCCGGGGTCGGCGCGATCTTCGCCTTGGGCACGGCCTTGGGCTTGGGTGCCGCCTTCGCCTTGGCCTTTGGCGCCCGCTTTGGGGCGGCCGCCTTCTTCTTGGCCGCCGGCCGCTTCACCGCCGTCTTCTTGACGGCGGTCTTCTTCTTGGCGGGTCTGCCCTTGGCGCCCGTCGCCTTCTTCTTGGCGGCGCTCTTTTTCTTCGGCGTCGCCGTTTTGGCGCGGGTCTTGCCGGGACGGCGGGTCTTGCGGGCGGCCATGGGCTCTCCGGGGATGCGATGGGGAGGAGGGGGAATCAAGGCGGCAGCTTACCGTGGCTCGAGCCCGTAGCGAAAGACGGGCAGAAACCGGCCGGGATCGATCTCAGATGGGACGGCGCCGGCCGTCCGGCAACCCATCTTGAGGTAGAAGCCCGACGCGTTGGGGTCGCTCACCACCACCAGCTCGCGATGACCCAGCGCCCGCGCGATGGCGACCGCATGGTCCCACAAGGCGCGGCCGACCCCCTGGCCGATGGCGTCCGGCTCGACGAAGAACATGTCGAGCCCCAGCGCGTCCGCCTCGGGCTCGACGCCATAGAAGCCCAGCGGCCGGCCGCCGGTGTCGGTCGCGACGTAATAGGGATGGGCCCGCAGCTTCTCCGGCATCAGGGTCATGGCGGCGCGGCAGCGGGCGAGGAAGCTCGCCTCATAGCCCCAGACCGCCTTGGAGCGCAGCGACAGCTCGGTCAGGGCCTGGGCCTCGTCGGCGCGCGCGCGGCGGATCGTGATGATCGGCGCCGGGGCGGCCGCATGCCTCATTTCGACGGCTTCCAGATGCTCTTGCCGCTGCCTGGCAATCCCAGGTTCGGCCAGAGCTTGTCGATCTTCTCGACCACGGCCGGGTCCATGCGAATCTTGCGGCCCCATTCGCGCTTGGTTTCGGGCGCCATCTTGTTGGTGGCGTCGAGGCCGACCTTGCCACCCAGCCCGGATTCGGGGCTGGCGAAATCGAGATAGTCGATCGGCGTGTTCTCGATCAGCGTCAGGTCGCGCACCGGGTCCATGCGGGTCGAGATCGCCCACATCACGTCCTTCCAGTCGCGCACATCGATATCGTCATCCACCACGATCACGAACTTGGTGTAGATGAACTGCCGCAGGAAGGACCAGATCCCCATCATCACGCGCTTGGCATGGCCGGGATAGGCCTTGCGGATCGAGACCACGCCGATGCGATAGGAGCAGCCCTCGGGCGGCAGCCAGAAATCGACGATCTCGGGGAATTGCTGCTTGAGCAGGGGCACGAACAGCTCGTTGAGCGCCACGCCCAGCACCGAGGGCTCGTCGGGCGGCCGTCCGGTGAAGGTCGAGAGATAGATCGGGTCGCGCCGCATGGTGATGGCGCTGACGGTGAAGACCGGGAATGGCTCGACCGCGTTGTAATAGCCGGTATGGTCGCCATAGGGGCCCTCGTCGCGATAATCGTCGAGGCTCACATGACCCTCGAGCACGATCTCGGCCTCGGCCGGCACCTTGAGCGGCACGGTCTTGCAATCGACCAGCTCGACCTTCTCGCCGCGCAAGAGCCCCGCGAACTGATATTCCGACATGGTGTCGGGCACGGGCGTCACGGCGGCGAGGATGGTCGCCGGATCGGCGCCGATCACGGCCGCGACCGGCAGCGGCTCGCGCTTGGCTTCCTTCCAGCGCGCGTGATGCTGCGCGCCGCCGCGATGCTTGAGCCAGCGCATCAGCGTCTGGTTCTTCCCCAGCAGCTGCATGCGATAGATGCCGAGATTGAAATTGTCGGCGCGGTCTTCCTTGGGCTTGGGGCCCAGCGTCACCACCAGCGGCCAGGTGATGAGGGGCGCCGGCTCGCCCGGCCAGCAGGTCTGGATCGGCAGCGCCGTCAGGTCGACGTCGTCCCCCTTCAGCACCACTTCCTGGCAGGGCGCGTTCGAGACCGTCTTGGGCTTCATCGCCATCACGGTCTTGAGGAGCGGGAACATCTCGAAGGCCTCGCGCCAGCCGCCGGGCGGCTCGGGCTGCTTCAGCCAGGCGAGCTGCTCGCCCAAGGCCCGCAACTCGCCGGGCTCGCGGCCCATGCCCCAGGCGACGCGCTCGATCGTGCCGAAGAGATTGACCAGGACCTTCATGTCCCAGCGCCGCGACCCGTCCCGCACATTCTCGAACAGCAGGGCGGGGCCGTCATCGGCCAGGAGCCGCGTCTGGATCTCGGTCATCTCCAGGACAGGCGAGACCGGCTCGCGCACCCGGGTCAGGCGGCCGGCCGTTTCGAGCCGGGCCATGAAATCGCGGAGCGAACGATAGGCCATGGGTTCAGGCGCCGGCGCGAGCCGGGTCGCCTACCAGATGCGCGTCGGGATGATGCCCGCCCGCGGCCGCCTCGGCCTGGGCTTCTTTCAGCGCGCGGGCATAGGCGCGGTCGGACTTGTAGGGGCCGAACTTGGGCAGCTTGGCCGCCGGGATCGGGCGGATGCCCTTGCCATAGGCGCGCTCCTCGAAGAAGCCGCCCTCGAGTCCGATGAAGACGATCGGCTTCTTCCGGCGCGAGAAGACCCGGCGCATCGAGGCCGAATGGCTCTTGAAATTGTCATATTCCTCGGGATCGCGCGCGAACAGCAGCTCGAAGGCCTTGATGAAATCCTTGAGGAAGTCGGCCTCGACGATCTGCATGTTGGAGATGACCCAGCAGCGATCCTCGAAATCCCAGTAATAGGCGAGGCCGATGAACTTCCCCGCCCGGTCGATATAGGGGAAGAAGGGGAAGGCGCGGCAGGCAAGGCTGCGGTTGTCGCGCTCGCAATGGCGCGCACCCCGGCATTCGACCGCGGCGCAGGAGGAGCCGATCTCCTTGACGATCTGGCGCGTCGCCCGGTCATAGGGCTTGAACCGGGTCCACATGTCGGTGCGGCTCTTCAGGAGCTCCCATTCGACCTTCTGGACCACCGGCACCGCATGCTGCGTCGAGCAGCAGACCGGCTCGCCCCCGTTCAGAGGCGCGCATTTCTGCCCGCAATCGAACCGCGAGATCGAAGCCTGGAACAGGTCGTAGATTTGACGGAAGTCGTCGGGACCAATTAATGATTTGTCAGCCATAACGGAGGACTATAACGGGCCCGCGCGCTTGCGCAACGACGCTCGACGGCCGGGCCCCTTAAGATCGGCTTTCGAGCGCCCGCAAGGACGGTCAGGCCCCCGATTCCGGTGGGGGCGCCCTTACTCAGTCGAGTCCCAAGCCATGACACATTATTGGGTCGTCGGTGGAGAATATCAGGATACGAACTTCGACCAGCCCGTGGCCGGCACGGCCGTGCGTCGATTCGGTCCCTTCGACACGCATGCGGATGCCAGGGCCAAATGGCAGGAGCTGGCCTGGAGCACGGTCGACAACGCCCATGCGCGTTATCGCATCGAGGCCGAGAAGGACCAGTCGCCGCAGAATTACTGGGTGGTCGGTTGCAGCTATCGCGACACCAGCTTCCGCGAGCCGGTCGACGGCAGGGAGAACTGGTTCGGTCCCTTCGCCAGCTATGACGAGGCCAAGGCCGAGTGGCAGAAACGGGCCTGGTCCACGGTGGACGATGCGCTGAGCCGGTTCCGCATCGAGATCTTGAACGGATCCGAACACCCGCCCGGGGCCTGAGGCTTCGTGGCGTCCTGGCCCCTGCCCGATGATCGCGCGGCGCGCCTGGCCCTCGCGACCGGTTATCCCTTCGCGATTCCGGATCGCTCCTATCTCTTCGAGAATGGCGTCGCGTTGCCCTGGCCGGCCGAGGTCGACTATCGCGACCGGTTGCCGGTCCTGGCGATAGGCTCCAACCAGTCGCCCGAGCAGCTCACGCGGAAGTTCGATCCGCGTCATGGCTCCCACCGGATCCCGGTGACGCGCGCCTGGCTCGCCGACCATGACGTGGTGTTCGCCACTCATGTCACGCGCTATGGCGCCATCCCGGCCAATCTCCATGCGGTGCCGGGCATGCGCGTCCGGCTCGCCGTGACCTGGCTCGATCCCGCCCAGCTCGAGATGATGCATCGCACCGAAATCGGCGGCGGCAACTATCACTATGCGCGGCTCGACGGGATCAGGCTCGATCTCGAGCATCCGGGCCCGGGTGGAATCACCCGGCTCGACAGCGCGACCGCCTATCTCAGTCCCTTCGGCTTCCTGGCTCATGAAGGCCAGCCGCTCGGGCTGGCGGCCTTGCCGGCAGAGGGCCGGCCGCACCCGGCAGCGACCGTCGCGGAAGCGCTCGATCATCTGCGCCGACGTGCGAAGGATGAGCGGAGCCTCGAGGATTTCATCCTGGCGGCGATGGCGGACGAAACGATCCGCCGCCGCCTGACCGCGCTCATCCGCGAAACGGCGCTCCCCGCTGCCCATGACCGCGCCGCGATCCTGAAACGGTAGCGAAGGCCGGGACGCCCACGTCAGCTCGGCGTCTTGAGCGCCTCGAGGACGTCCGCAGGACGGATCGGCAGATGGCGGAGGCGCGCGCCCACCGCCGCGAAGATCGCGTTGCCGATCGCGGGCGCCACGGCCGTGGTCGGCGGCTCGCCGAGGCCGGTCGGCATCTCGGTGCTCGGCATGAATTCGATCTCGATCTCCGGCACGTCGCCCATGCGCAGCGGCGTATAGCTGTCGAGGTTGGTGTCCCTGACCTCGCCCTTCACGAACTCGGTGCCTTCATGCAAGGCCATGCTGGCTCCCCACAGGGCAGCGCCTTCGGCCTGGGCCAGGGCGCCGTCCGGATGGACGACCGTGCCGATATCGATGACGAGGGTGAGCTTCTCCAAGGTCACGATTCCGGTCAGCCGATTGACATTGACCCGCGCGACGCAGGCGACCCAGCTCGGCATGTCGCGCTCCTGGCCGAAGGTCGTGGCGATTCCGAGCCCGGTATCCTTCGGCATGGCGCCGCCCCAGCCGGCCTTCTCGGCGACACGCCTGACGACGGCGGCCTGGCGCAAGGCGCCGCCAACGGCACTCGGGGGCCCGCCGGCATTGCGCCCGCGGCCATCGAGCAGCCCCAGGCGGAACGCGACCGGATCGAGCTTCGACGCGTGGGCGGCCTCGTCCATGAAGCTCTCGACCGCCCAATTGGTCCAGCCCGGTCCAACAGAGCGCAGATAGCCCGGGCGGAATGTCTTCTGGGCCAGATCGTTCATGAGCGCGCGAACACGCTGCGCGCCGACATCGTACCAATGGTCGGCGCCGCTGATCGCGAAGGAATCGTACGGCACGCCGTTCTTGCCCTTGCCCATGAAGCCCGGCGCGACGATGAGAGTGGGCCAGCCGGCGGTGGCGTGATGTTCCATGGCCGTGACCTTTCCGGCGTCACCGAAGGCCATGCGGCAGAGCTGGACCGAGGGCGAGCGCACGCAATCGATCCGGGCATCGTCGGCGCGCGTCAGGACCATCTTGACCGGCTTGCCGACGGCTTTCGCCGCGAGGGCCGCCGGCACGGCATAGTCGCCATAGAGCCGCCGGCCGAACCCGCCGCCGATCAGGTAGGTGCGCATGACGATCTTGTCCTCGCCGACACCCAAGGCCTTGGCCAGCACGGGCAGGATCGAGGATTGCCACTGATTGCCGGTATGGATCTCGAAGATGCCGTCCTTCTCGAAGGCCAGCGCGTTGACAGGCTCCAGCTGGAAATGAAGCACGCTGCTCGTCGTATAGGTTCGCTCGAGGGTCGAGCGGGCGGCGGCGAAGGCCGCATCGACGCCCTCGTCCTCGACCACGAGCGAACCGCCCTTGGTATCGGCGATCAGCGCGGCGCCGCGGTCCTGGAGATCCTTCTCGGACACGTTCGCCGTCTCGCCCGCGCTCCATTCCACCTTCACCTGGTCCGCCGCGCGGAGCGCGGCCGTGAAGGAGTCGGCGAAGACCATGACCCATCCCGGCACGGTCTCGGAAGGATCGGCCAGCGCCAGGCTGGTGATATAGCCCTTCACCGACTTGGCGCCGGAATCGTCGATCGACACCACCTTCGAGCCGTTGCGCGTCGGCGGAATCTTGGGACGCGCATAGACCATGCCTTCGACCGTGGCATCGATGCCGTAGCGCGCCGTGCCGTCGGTCTTGGACGGGATGTCGATCGCGTCCGTGTCCTGGCCGATCAGCCGACGGTCGGCCGGCGCCTTGACCGGCATCTTCGCCAGATCGTCGGCGCTGTAGCTGCGGGCGAGCTGGCCATGCGCGACGATGTCGCCAAAGCCGATCGACTGCTTGCCGTCGCTCACCATGCCGTTGCGCGCCTGGCAGGCCTGCGGCTTGACGCCCATGAGCTTGGCGCCTTCCTCGATGAGCGCGATGCGGCCGGCGGCACCGGCTTGGCTCAGCGGCATGAAGCTGCTCCAAACCGACCAGCTCCCGCCCGTGACCATCAGACCCCATTTCGGATCGGTATCGACATAGTCGAGCCGCACCTTCTCCCAATCGGCCTCGAGCTCGTCGGCGACGATGCGGGCGAGCGCGGTTCCGACATGCTGGCCCATCTCGGCCTTGGCGATGGAGACGGTGACGATGCCGCTGGAATCGATGCGGTACCAGATCGTCGGCTCGAACAGGCCGGCGGGCGCCGTCGACGCGGTGTCGGCCAGAAGAATGTCCGGTCGCAGGAAACCCATCACGACGCCGCTGCCGGCGGCGCCGATCAGGAATCGCCGGCGCGCCGGCGAGGCCGGGAGGTCGCTTCCCCGGGCCCGCATCGGATCACTGATCATTGAATGCCGTCCCTCGCATTTCCGCCGCCGCCAGCTCGATCGCCTTGCGGATGCGGATATAGGCCATGCAGCGGCAGAGGCTGCCGCCCATGACCGCGTCGATATCCTGGCGGCTCGGGTCGGGAAAATCCTTGAGCAGGGTCGCGGCCTGCATGATCTGCCCGGACTGGCAATAGCCGCATTGCGGCGCCTGGGCCTTGATCCAGGCGCGCTGCAGCGGATGCTGCCCGTTGGGGTCGAGCCCCTCGATCGTGGTGACCTTGGCGCCGGATACGGCCTCGAGCGGCGTGATGCAGGAGCGCAGCGCGCGGCCGTCGACATGCACGGTGCAGGCGCCGCACATGCCGATGCCGCAGCCGAACTTGGTGCCCTTGAGCCCGACCTCGTCGCGGATGACCCAGAGGAGCGGCGTGTCCTCGGCCACATCGACCGAGACGTCCCGTCCGTTGAGCGTGAAAGTGGTCATGATCGCGTCACTCCGAACGCCGGGGTCATGGTGCGGGCGTTTCCTGGCGGATCGCCGCCACCTTGGTTTCGAGATCGGTCCAGGCCGGGAGCTCGGTGCGGGTGGCCCTCAGATAGGCCGCCAGCCGCGCGATCTCGGCGTCGGAAAAGCTATGGGCAAAGCCCGGCATCATCACGCCCGGCATGCCGTCCTTCAGCGAGATGCCGCTGAGCACGACCTTCACGAAGTTGGTCGGCTCGTCGAGCGACAGCGCGCTGTTGAGCGACAGGTCCGGCCGGACGGCGAGCGGCATGGCCGCGCCGCTGTAATGGCAGGACGCGCAGGCCGTGATGTAGAGATGCGCGTCGGGGTCCGAAAGCTGCGCGATGTTCCGGGCCGAGGCTGCGGCCGCCTTCGCGATCGCCGTCTCGGTGTCGGCGGCGCGGGCGCCGGCCTGGTCGATGTCGGCGAAATAGGCCGCGATCGCGCGGATGTCGGGGTCGGGCAGCCTGGCGAGCCCGTCATGCACCACCTCGGACATCGAGCCCGCGGCCGTGCCATGAAGAACGCTGGCGCCGCTGCGCAGATAGGCGAACAGCTCATCCTGGGTCCAGGGTGCGGGCGAAGGATTGGCCGCGGTCAGCGCCGGCGCGATCCAGCCGTCGATCGTGGCGCCGCCATAGGCATTCCCCGATCGCTCCGCGCCCAGCGCGTTGCGTGGCGTATGGCAGGCACCGCAATGGCCGAGGCCTTCGGCCAGATAGGCGCCCCGATTCCATTCCGCGGTCTTGGTCGGATCGGGCTGATAGACGCCCTCATGCAGGAACAGCAGCTTCCAGCCGGCCTGCAGGAGCCGGATGTTCAGCGGGAACGGCAGGGTGGAGGGCTTCTGCGCGGCCTGGACCGGCTTCTGCGTCATCAGATAGGCATAGAGCGCCGTCAGGTCCTCGTCGGTCACCTTGGTGAAATGATCGAAGGGGAAGGCCGGGAAGAGATGCGACCCGTCGCGGGCGACGCCCTCATGCAGGGCGCGCGCGAAGGCGGCCTCCGACCAGCGGCCGATGCCGGTGTCGGGATCGGGCGTGATGTTGCTCGAGTAGATCGTGCCGAAGCCGGTCGCCAGGGGCAGTCCGCCGGCGAAGTCGGCGCCGCCCTTGACGGTATGGCAGGAGGCACAGTTCCCGGCGCCGGCCAGGACGGCCCCTCGGGCGACCAGATCGGCCGGGAAGCTGGCGGCGGCGGGCGGATCGATCGGTGCGATCGCCGGTTTCCAGGCCAGCGCCAGGAATCCGGCGGCGACCAGGACACCGGCGACGACGACACCGATCAGCAGCCGCTTAAACCGGCTTCGTTTGCGCATGGCGAGCCCCGAGATGACGATCGAACCTGGGCGAGCGCCATCATCGCGCGCAGGTTCTCAGAGAGCTAGATGGGGCGACCCCGACCGATTGGTAGTCGCGCTGCCTATCGACAAATCGCGATCGTTTCATACCGGCCATGACGGGCTGCCGCTTGACCCCGCCTTGCGGCGCGGCCTAAGCCATGGCCGCTTCGCGCGGGGGCACGGGGCCCGAGTCGGAGTTGGGGTAATATGCCGGAAAGCAATTGGATCGAAGCGCTGGGGCTGGTGGCGGGGACGCTGACCACCATTTCCTTCCTGCCGCAGGCGGTGAAGGTCTGGCGCTCCCACTCGACCCACGACATCTCGCTCTGGATGTTCACGCTGATGCTGGTCGGAACGGCGCTCTGGCTGGCCTACGGGATCATGCTCGGGCGCCCGGCGCTGATCTTCGCCAACGGCACCTCGCTGACGCTCATCGCCTGGATCGGCTGGTTCAAGCTGCGCTACGGCTGACCGGCCGCAACAGCCGCAGCTCGTCGCCGATCCGGATCCGCCCCGGCTGCGTCACCTTCGCATAGACGCCGGCGCGCCTGCCGTTGGCTTCCGAGCTGGTCTTGAGGATGCCGGGATCGAGCGGCAGGTCGCCCTGCGGCAGGGTGGTGAGGATGCAGCGGTCGCAATGCTCATGCACCTCGAGCCGGCTCTCGCCCAGCAGCAACGTGGCGCCGATCCAGTCCTGCTCGATGAAGCCCTCGGTCTCGCCGCAATCGATCAGGAGATTGGGCCGGAAGCGCTGCGGGGCGAACTGGCCGGACGGGTAGTGGCGCGCGAAGGCCTTCAGGGTTGCGCTGGTCAGCAGATGGAGCGGCGCGTAGCCGTAAACCTGATTGTCGGCGTTGCGGGCGATGAGCCGCGTCGCCTCGCCGATCGCGGCGGAGATCCGCGCATCGCGGTCGGAGGCTTCGCTGTCGATCCCGCCGCCGTCGGGCAGGCGGATCGACACCGGCGGCAGGGGCTCGGCCGCCGAGGGCTCGCGCTTGAGGCGCGCCTGCCATTGGATCAGGTCGCGCCACGGCTTCTTGCCGCGCGCGGCCGCCGCGATCTTGTTCTCGGCCGGATTGAGCACGCCCCAGAGGCGGTCGCCGGGAATGCCGGTTTCCGTCAGCTCCGCCGTCTCCAGCGCCTCGCCTTGCATCGACTGCACGGGATAGCGCCAGACGCCCACGATTTTGCCGACTGACTCAACCATATCCATGTTCATCGTTTTGACCCAATCTCCACCGTTAGGCAGAGGTGATATCAATCTCAATTCTTGCCGTCCTGGTCGGCATTGGAATCGGTTCCAACGTGGAAACTGATATCGAAAACCTCTTGACCCGTTCCACTGACGACACAGCTTGCCGATTTCAATGTCGCAATGGGCGCTACATCCTCGAACTTCTGGAGAAACTCTCGAGCCACATAGACTGCCATTCTAGGGGTCACCTTGGTTCCTGGTACCCTTATGTTCATGCTTTCATCTGTATCGAAGCTCATTCCAGGCTCGCGGAATCGAAACTTCACGTTCATGGTCATAATGGCTCCTACGCTCTTGGCGTGGTCGTAGTGACGTTTTGAGAGTTCGGCATCGAACATTGGCGCAGCTGCCGCATGTGAAATGAGCATTGCAATTTCTAACGAAAGTGCGCAGAGCGCTTCCGCAGCTTCTTGTTCGTGAGGCTGCCAAGCGTCGTGACGTTTGATGTTTCCGTGAAAATAGAATCCCCTCTTTTCGACCATGTGATCAATAACAGCTTCAACGGTGGGCGAACTTGCAAGGAGTTTGTCGGTGTCAGAGTTGCGCGCGCGCTTCATGGGGAGGCGCTGTTTGAGAGCAGTAGCAACCATTGATGTTAAGTCGCTGCGCTGCTTCAAGGCGTCTTTCAGTTGCGCTGCCTTAAACTTCCCATCGCCATAAAGCGATTCCATGAGCAAAAAAGAATAGCGGAAAGAATCAATGTACCTTTCCTGCAACATTGCATCACGTGCGGCGCTTACCAGAGTCGCCTCAAACTCGGGCGCTTGCCCCACTTCTGCAGCCATAACAGCGCGGGTAAAATAGTCATAAGTAAGAGTTAGCGGTATTTCTCTTTTCTTAGAGCCAAACGCCTTAATGGGTATCTGTTCCTTTTCTTCTTCGGTTTCCGCAATGTAGTCGGTCTCTATTTCTCCAATTAAAATCTCTATGCTGAAATAACATTGAAGATAAGAAAACGCCTTCTCCAAGTGCATCCGTACGAATGGAAGTAATGTATCGCGTGTCGTGATAGATAATTCGGCACGGCCACTTTCAATTTTCTCAACTTTCGGCGCAAGTGAGACGGGTTGACCCGCAAATATGATCTCGAAGGCAGTTACTTTCTCGCCCGTTGAGACGGCGCGTAGTTCGCCACCTAAAATCGAGATAGGCCAATGATCTTCAAGCAAGATCGCCTCTTTGAGTCGAACGACATATCGGATCCGCATGACCTAAACGTAGTGCCCCTTCCTCTGCAGTTCGAGATCCGAAATAGCTTACCATACTATGAGTGTCTTGATGTACTGCCGGATACTGCGAGTCGCCTGCGCAGTGCAGTCATCGAAGTTTACGAAGATCGATTCGGAGGTATGCCAAGTTTCGATTACACGATATGAGGACTTCAGCTAATTCTGCCCGTCGTCTCGAAGAAGTGACTGCGGCACCATCTCAGCAAACCAACAATTTAGGGCCGCGGCCTGAAACGGCGGATGATGGATTTGTTCTTTGCGAGCGAGCGCGGGGAGACGGCGGTATGGGTGCGATAAAGGCGGCCGACATGCTTCTAGTCGACGATGTGTTGGAGATGCATGGCGGTTACGTGCTTAACTTTTCAGATCGGAGCTTCGCAAATTTCTTTGCTAGCGAGCTCCAACTGGATATTGACGATCCTATCTATGCCAAGAATGGAACGTCGAAAGCAAAACGTCTGCGGTGTTTCCTCCAAACCGTTGATGGCCCCACTGCTGCACGTACTCTGCAAGCGCTGTGGGATTATCGCGAAGCGCTGCGCCTGCATTTCGGAACCGACGAGAAGATAACGAGCGCGCATTCGCGGATTATCGACCTCATCCGGCGCTTGCGAGGCGGAGCTGTCAAATCGTCGGCGGCATCAACTCAATCGCCGGCTAAGCTCCGCATCACCCAGCTTGAGCAAGAGCTCGTGGCACTATCTACACTCGCTCCTCAGGCTAGAGGGTATGCGTTTGAAAAGTTTCTTAAGGAGCTTTTCGATGCCTATGGCATGGATGGACGAGAGCCCTTTCGCCTAACCGGCGAGCAAATTGACGGCAGTTTCCTGCTCGGGAGCGAAACTTACCTCGTTGAAGCAAAATGGCAGGCGCCACTCACCGGGGTAAGCGACTTGCATGCGTTTCACGGCAAGATTGAAACGAAGGCCGCATGGACACGGGGGCTCTTCATTAGCCAAAGTGGCTTCTCGGCAGAAGGCATCCTAGCTTTTGGTAGAGGCAAACGCGTGATCTGTATGGACGGTTTGGACCTCTATGAAACCCTCAGTCGGGAGTTATCTCTCACGGATGTACTTTCAGGGAAGACTAGACGTGCGGCGGAAACTGGGGCGCCATTCGTGCGTGTGAGAGATTTATTTCCGAACTGAACGGGATTCGCAGCCGATGCAGAGGCAAGCAGCAGTTAGGCGCCGTACGATGTCTGTTGAAGCTGATGCAAGTCCACTCGACGAGCAGCTACCGAGATTGCCCACTTTCTCCTAAGCATGCTTCGGTCGTGCAGCTGGGCGGTGTGTCGTTTTGCCGTAAGTCGTTCATTGCAGTCGGGCAGTGTCAGCCACGACTCTGCCGACCCACGGCAAAGAGCGCCAGCCATTCATGAGCAAGATGCGCGGCCGCCAGCGCCGTGATCTCCGACACGTCATAGGCCGGAGCCACCTCGACCACATCCATGCCCACGAACCTGATGCCGGCAAGGCCCTTGAAGATGGCGATCGCCTGCGCCGAGGAGAGGCCGCCCGGCACCGGCGTGCCCGTGCCGGGGGCGAAGCTGGGATCGAGGCAATCGATGTCGAAGGTGAGATAGGCGCCATGGTCGCCGACGATCCGGCGGATCTCGGCCGCCGTCTTCGCGCTGCCATTCTCATGCACCCAGAACGCGTCCAGCACATTGAAGCCCAGATGGTCGTCATTGTGGGTGCGAAGCCCGACCTGCACGGAGCGGCGCGGATCGACCAGACCTTCCTTGGCCGCGTGATAGAACATGGTCCCGTGATCGACGCGGCCGGCCCCTTGCGAATCGTCCCAGGTGTCGGAATGGGCGTCGAAATGAATCAGCGACAGCGGCCCGTGACGCTTGGCATGGGCCTTCAGCAGCGGATAGCTGATGAAATGATCGCCGCCCAGCGACAGCAGCGCCGCACCGGATGCGAGGATCTTGTCCGCATGGGCCTCGATCGCGGCCGGAATCGTTTCGGGCCGGCCGTGATCCCACTGGCAATCGCCATAGTCGACCACGGAGAGCCGGTCGAACGGCTCGAAGGCCGCGCCATAGGGCCGGTTCCAGGCATTGTTGGTCGAGGCCGCGCGGATGGCGCGGGGGCCGAAGCGGGCGCCCGGCCGGTTGGTCACAGCCGTATCCATCGGGAAGCCCGAGACGGCGACATCGACGCCGGCGAGATCGCGGCTGTATTTGCGCCGCATGAAACTGAGCGCGCCGGCAAAGGTCGGCTCGAGATGGGTGCCCTTCAGGTCCTGGGCGGTGAAGGCATGGTCGTTCGTCATGAGTCTCTCTCGATGGGACCCGCAGGCTCGTCGCTGACGGGGCGCGGGGAATAGCATCGCCTGTCGCCGCCTGCCCGGGTTGGCTCGATCCTCGCCTATTCCGACAGAAGCCGCCAGATCGCGGTGTCGCGCTCGGTGCGGTCCTCCAGCTCGAGCGAGGTGGGAACCCGGTGGCGCGTCACGAGCTGCAGCCCGCTCGGCGGCAGATAGCTGCGGCCCGGATCGCCCATCAGCACTTCGATGCCCTGGCGCACCAGGGTGCGAAGCCAGGCGGTGACGCGTTCCGCCATCGGCCGCTCATAGCAGACGTCACCGGCCAGGACGAGATCCCAGGGACTCGTCGTGCCAACCACGTCATCGAGCGTTACGGGAACCGTCACGCCGTTGAGTGCGGCATTGAGCGCGATGGCACTCGCGGCGAACTTGTCGATCTCGGCGGCGGCGACGGATCGGGCGCCGGCCTTGGCCGCCGCGATCGCGACGAGGCCCGAGCCCGCCGCGAAATCGAGCACGCATTTGCCGGCGACGATCGCAGGATCGTCGAGGATCGTGCGCGCCAGCGCCTGCCCGCCGGGCCAGGCGAAGGCCCAATAGGGCGGCGGCAGGCCCTCATGCGCAAGCGTCGTCTCGGTCGCCTGCCAGATCGGCGTGATCTCGGTCGCGAGATGAAGCCGGATCTCCGGCACCAGCGGCGGCGCCGCGACGACCGTCTCGCGGCGGATGAAAGCGACGGGATCGGCCTCGGCGCGGGGGAGCTCGGTCATGGATCCTCGGGCTCCCGATGACGCCGGTTTCAGCTCAGCCAGGGACTGAGAAGAATCCCGGCGAGCAGCATCCAGCCCAACCATCGTTGCGCGTTGAACTTGGCGAGGCAGTCGGCGGGATCGTCGAAATTCGCGGCTCGGATCTGATAGGCGAACAGCAATCCGGCGGCGGCGAGCCCGAGATAGGCGGCCCAGCCGAGGCCGGCCGAGGCAAAAGCGGCGATCCAGAATCCGAGCGCCACGACGGCGAAGAGGATCAGCCAGGGCCGCGTCGAGGCGCCCAGCTTGAGCGCGGTCGACTTCACGCCGATCAGCGCGTCGTCCTCCTTGTCCTGATGCGCATAGATCGTGTCGTAGAAAAGTGTCCAGGCGATGCCGCCGGCATAGAGCAGGACGGCCGGCGCCTGCAGCGAACCCGTCGCGGCCGCCCACCCCAGGAGCGCGCCCCAATTGAAGGTGAGGCCGAGGAAGGCCTGCGGCCAATAGGTAATGCGCTTCATGAAGGGGTAGGTCGCGACCAGCGCCAGCGAGCCGGCGCCGAGCGCGATGGTGAAGCCGTTCATCTGCAGCAGCACGATCAGCGCCAGCAGCAACTGGAGCCCGAGGAAGATCGCGGCGGCGCGGACGCTGACGGCGCCGCTCGGGATCGGCCGCGTCGCGGTGCGCGCCACCCTTCCGTCGAACTCGCGATCGACGATGTCGTTGAAGCTGCAGCCGGCGCCGCGCATGAGCAGCGCGCCGACAGCGAAGAGCGCCATCAGCCCGAGGTCGGGCTTGGCGGGCGCGGCCATCGTCAGGGACCACCAGCCGGGGAAGAGCAGCAGCCAAGTGCCGATCGGCCGGTCGAGCCGCGCCAGCCTGGCATAGGGCGCGAGCGCCGACGGCAGGAACCGGTCGACCCAGTTGCCCCGGCGAATGTCGGTGAAGTTTGGGGACCCCGCAGGCTGGCCGGTGTGAGGTTGGCTCGGCATGGGGTAATCTTGACGGCCTTGAGCCGCGGGCTCAAGCGATGTGGGAGCTTGCATGGGCCGGAGCGGGGATCGGGAGCAGGAGGCGGGCGAGGAATCGGGCGCGAAGGAGCCGGGCCAAAAGGAACCGGGGCAGGTCACGCGGCTCTTCGTGACGGCGGCGCTGGGCGACGGCGCCGAGATCGAGCTCGACGAGGACGCGACCCACTATTTGCGCAACGTGCTGCGGCTGGCGCCGGGCGAGCGGGTCGGCCTCTTCAACGGGCGCGACGGCGAATGGTCGGCGGAGCTGACCGGCCTTTCCAAGCGTGCGGCGCGGCTGCAGCTGCGCGAGCGGACAAGGGCTCAGCCCCGCGAGTCCGATCTCTGGCTGGTGTTCGCGCCGATCAAGCGCCAGCGCATCGACATCCTGGCGGAGAAGGCGACCGAGCTCGGCGTGGCAGCGCTTTTGCCGGTCTTCACCGCCCGCACCGTGATGACGCGCGTCAACCTGGACCGCCTCGCGGCCCATGCGAAGGAAGCGGCGGAGCAGACCGAGCGGCTGACAGTGCCTGTCATTCGCGAGCCACGGACTTTGGATAAGCTGCTGGCGGAATGGCCGGCCTCGCGCCGGCTTCTGGTCTGCGCGGAGGCGGGGTCTGCGCGTCCAATCCTTGATGCGTTAGGCGAACTCACCCGCGATGTGAGAAACCGTACTGAGTCCTGGGCCATCATGACAGGCCCCGAGGGCGGCTTCACGGCATCGGAACTTGACGCGCTCGGGAAACTCCCCTTTGTTACGCCCGTCGGTCTGGGGCCTCGGATCTTGCGGGCCGACACGGCGGCGATCGCGGCGCTGGCCATATGGCAAGCGCTCGTCGGGGATGGACGAGACCGTCCGCCGTCACGTTAGAGATCATTGCGAAATCAAGAACGGAGCATCGCGCCCCCCATGTCGGCGCCTCCCACCACGCGCGGCGAGCCAATCACCTCGAAGCGCCAGATGATCGATTACATCGCGCAAGGCTCGAAGCCGCGCGAGCGCTGGCGCATCGGAACCGAGCACGAGAAATTCGGATTCAACCAGCGCGACCTGCGCCCGCTCCCCTATGACGGACCGGCCGGCGTCAGGGCGCTGCTGGAGGGGCTGACGCGCTTCGGCTGGAAGCCGGTGCTCGAGGAGGGGAAGCCGATCGCGCTGACCCTCGACAATTGCAACATCACGCTCGAGCCCGGCGGCCAGTTCGAGCTCTCCGGCGCGCCGCTCGAAACGATCCACGAGACCTGCCGCGAGACCTGCACCCATCTCAACCAGGTGAAGGAAGTCTGCACCGAGCTCGGCGTCGGCATGCTCGGCATGGGCTTCCAGCCGAAATGGAAGCGCGAAGACGTCATCTGGATGCCCAAGGGCCGCTACAAGATCATGCGCGAGCAGATGCAGCGCAAAGGCAAGCTCGGGCTCGACATGATGCTCAGGACCTGCACGGTGCAGGTCAATCTCGACTACAGCTCCGAAGCCGACATGGTCAAGAAGATGCGCGTCGGTCTGGCGCTGCAGCCGATCGCGACCGCGCTCTTCGCCGACTCGCCCTTCATCGAGGGCAAGCCCAACGGCTTCCAGTCCTTCCGCAGCCATGTCTGGACCGATACCGATCCCGATCGCTGCGGCACGCTGCCCTTCGCCTTCGAACCGAGCTTCGGCTTCGAGCGCTATGTCGATTACATGCTCGATGTGCCTATGTATTTCGTCTATCGCGACAACCGCTATATCGACGTGGCGGGGCAGTCCTTCCGCGATTTCCTGCAGGGCAAGCTGCCGGGCCTGCCGGGCGAGATCCCCGGCCTCGGCGACTTCATGGATCACCTGACCACGGCCTTCCCCGAGGTGCGGCTCAAGCGCTTCCTCGAGATGCGCGGCGCCGACAGCGGTCCCTGGGATCGCATCTGCGCGCTGCCGGCCCTGTGGGTCGGACTCCTTTACGACGATGTCGCGCTCGACGGCGCCTGGGAGCTGGTAAAGAGCTGGACCGCAGAGGATCGCGACCGCATGCGGGTCGATGCGCCGAAGATCGCGCTCGAGGCCAAGGTGCGCGGCCGCTCCATGCGCGACATCGCACGCGACGTGCTGGCACTCTCTCGCGCCGGCCTGTCGCGCCGCGCCAGGCTCGATTCCACCGGCCAGGACGAGAGCCATTTCCTCAACGCGCTGACCGAGATCGTCGACAGCGGCAAGACCCCGGCCCAGCTCAAGCTCGACGCCTATCACGGACGCTGGAACGGCTCGGTCGACCCGATCTTCCGGGAATGCGCGTACTGGAAGGGGCCGGTACCGGCGGAGTGAGGTTGAGCATCATCGCTCGACCCTGAACCGACCCCTCCCCCTACCCCCTAAGTTAATATGATCGCCTCGCTCTACTTCAAAGCTTCGAGCGAGATCTACACCATCCACGCCCCCTCCCTTTGCGGGATGGGGTAGGGGGAGGGGGTGGCCGCAAGATCAAACGCGGCATCGCTCCTCGATCTCATCCGAAGCTTTGAAGTAGAGCGAAGCGATCAAACAAAGAATTCTCAAACAAAAAGGGCCGCGGCAGGGAACCGCGGCCCTTTTCTTTCGGGCGTCCGGGCTTGGAAGACCGGACGTGGGCGCATTCTAGAGCGACGAACGGTTAATCGGAGGTTAACGCGCCGGCTAAGGTGCGGGAATCACAGCGAGAGTCACCTCAAGCCGCGGTGCCGCCCACGGTCATGGCATCGATCTTGAGCGTCGGCTGGCCGACGCCGACCGGCACGCCCTGGCCTTCCTTGCCGCAGGTGCCGATGCCGCCATCGAGCTTCAGGTCGTTGCCGATCATGCTGACCTTGTTCATCGAATCCGGGCCGTTGCCGATGAGCGTGGCGCCCTTGACCGCACGGCCGACCTGGCCGTTCTCGATCAGATAGGCCTCGGTGCAGGAGAAGACGAACTTGCCCGAGGTGATGTCGACCTGGCCGCCGCCGAAATTGACGGCATAGAGGCCCTTCTTCACCGAGGCGAGGATCTCCTTCGGATCATGCTTCCCGGCGAGCATGTAGGTGTTGGTCATGCGCGGCATCGGAATATGGGCGAAGCTCTGCCGCCGGCCGTTGCCGGTCGGCTTCATGCCCATGAGCCGGGCGTTCTGCCGGTCCTGCATATAGCCCTTCAGGATGCCGTCCTCGATCAGCACGTTGTATTGCGAGGGCGTGCCCTCGTCGTCGATCGTGAGCGAGCCGCGGCGGTCCTGGATCGTGCCGTCGTCGACGATGGTGACGCCGGGGGAGGCAACGCGCTGGCCCATGAGGCCGGCGAAGGTCGAAGTCTTCTTGCGATTGAAATCGCCCTCGAGCCCATGGCCCACGGCCTCATGCAGCATCACGCCCGGCCAGCCCGGCCCCAGCACGACTTCCATCTCGCCGGCGGGTGCCGGCACCGAACCCAGATTGACCAGCGCCTGGCGCAGCGCCTCGTCGACGCCGTCCTTCCAGCTCTGCTCCTTGACGAAACGGCCATAGGCCTCGCGGCCGCCGGTGCCGAAGCTGCCGGTCTCCATCCGGTCGCCGTCGCCGACCACGACCGCGATGTTGAGGCGCACCAGCGGCCTTATGTCGGCCAGGCGCTGCCCGTCGCCGCGGATGATCTGCACCGCCTGCCAGACGCCCGTCATCGAGGCCATGACCTGGCGCACGCGCGGATCCTTGGCTCGCGCATAGGCGTCGATCTCGGTCAGCAGCTTGACCTTGTCCTCGAACGGCACCTCGTTCAGCGGGTTCACGTCGGTATAGAGCGAGCGGTTGGTGCCCTTGGGCGGGAGCGCCAGGGTTCCGCCATGGCCGCGATGGACCGTCTTGACGGTTTCGCCGGCGCGCCGGATCGCGGCCTCGGAGAGCTCGCTGGCATGGGCGTAGCCCGCGCGCTCGTCGGCGATGGCGCGCAGGCCGAAACCCTGCGTGGTGTCGTAGGACGCGCTCTTGAGCCGGCCGTCGTCGAAAGCGAGCGCCTCCGACTGGCTGTATTCGAGGAACAGCTCGCCATCGTCGGCGCCCTTGAGCGCGTCGGCGACGACGCCCTCGATGCGGCTCCGGTCGAGGCCGGTGCGGTGGAAAAAGAGCTCGTCGGTCTTGCTGAGATCGGCCATGACGGTCCTTCAGGACTCCTTGGGTGCTGCCATCGGCAGGATGTTCGGGGGCCGCATCGCCGCGAGGCCGGGAGGAGAAGTGCCCGAGTCGCGCGATCAAGTTTGCCGCCCTCCCGCATATAGGACGTCGCGGGGCTTCTGTCAGCCCGAGGCCCGGGCTCGCCGATGAACCCCCGGACAGGTTCGACGCGTCCTCCGGAACGGCCTCACGCGACAGAACGTCGCATTTTCGAAGCCCGGCGGCAAAGGGGTCGCCAAGGCCGGGGAATCGCGCGCGTCCAACCGCCGCAAACCGCCCCAAAGGCTTGAGAAGCCTACGATAGGGGTGTAGTTTCCCCGCCTGCCAGCGCAAGGGATGGGCGGTCGCTGGAGGCCTTGGGACAACAGTCCTCGGGACCTCGAGGCGGGCCGCCCGGTGGAGAGGAAGGCGCCGGCCATAAGAGGAAATCTCGCAATGCGTCTTAAGGCTTTGACGATGCTCTGGGGGGCGTTCATCGCGCTCGTCACGCTGGCCCCTGCGGCCTATGCCGAGAACGGTCCCAAGGATTGGGAGATGGGCTTCCAGCCCGCGGTCTCGCCGATCGCCGAGCAGATCCACGGTTTCCACCACATTCTGCTCATCATCATCTCGGTCATCACCGCCTTCGTGATGCTCCTCCTCCTGACCGTGATCGTCCGCTTCAATGCGCGGGCCAATCCGGTTCCCTCCAAGACCTCGCATAACACCCTGATCGAGGTGCTCTGGACGGTGATCCCGGTGATGATCCTGGTCGGCATCGCGATCCCCTCCTTCAAGCTGATCTATGCCGCCGACCGGACCGCGAACCCCGAGCTGACGATCAAGGCGATCGGGCATCAGTGGTACTGGTCCTACGAATATCCGGACAACGGCAACTTCACCTTCGACGCGCTGATGACGGCCGACAAGGACCTGAAGCCCGGCCAGCCGCGCCTCCTCGAGACCGACAATCACCTGGTGATCCCGGTCAATACCAAGGTCCGGATCCTGATCACCGCCTCGGACGTGATCCATTCCTTCGCGGTGCCCGCCTTCGGCTTGAAGCTCGACGGCGAGCCGGGCCGGATCAACGAGACCTGGACCGAGGTCACCCAGGAAGGGACCTATTACGGCCAGTGCTCCGAGCTCTGCGGCACCAACCACGCCTTCATGCCGATCACGGTCGATGTGGTGTCCAAGGAGAAGTATCTGGAGTGGGTCGCCGAGGCCCAGAAGAAGTTCGCCCAGGCTGACGCACCCGCGATCGATGTCGCGGCTGCGGCGCCGGCGCCGGCTGCCAACTGAGTTGGCCCGGCAATATTGAGAGAGAGGACTTAGGACCATGAGCGCCACTTCGCACCACGACGCCGACCACGGCCATCATCCGACCGGGCTCGCGCGCTACCTCTTCTCGACCAACCACAAGGACATCGGGACCATGTACCTGGTGTTCGCGGTGGTGGCCGGCCTGATCGGCGGCCTGGTCTCCGTGATCATGCGCCTCGAGCTGCAGGCTCCGGGCGTCCAGTACCTGCTGACCAACGGCGAGCCGGACGGCCATCTCTGGGCCATGCTGGTGACGGCCCACGGCCTCATCATGGTGTTCTTCGTGGTGATGCCGGCGATGATCGGCGGCTTCGGCAACTGGTTCGTGCCGCTCATGATCGGGGCGCCCGACATGGCGTTCCCGCGCATGAACAACATCAGCTTCTGGCTGTTGATCCCCTCCTTCGGCCTGTTGTTGGGTTCGATCTTCGTCGGCGGTGCCGGTACCGGGTGGACTCTCTATCCGCCCTTGTCGAGCGCGCTCGGCCATCCCGGACCCGCCGTCGATATGGTGATCTTCTCGCTACATCTGGCCGGCGCCTCCTCCATCCTCGGCGCCATCAACTTCATCACCACCATCTTCAACATGCGCGCGCCGGGCATGACCCTGCACAAGATGCCGCTGTTCGTCTGGTCGGTGCTGGTGACGGCCTTCCTGCTGCTGCTGTCGCTCCCCGTGCTCGGCGGCGCCATCACCATGCTGCTGACCGACCGCAATTTCGGCACCACTTTTTTCGACCCGGCCGGCGGCGGCGACCCGGTCCTGTTCCAGCACCTGTTCTGGTTCTTCGGTCACCCCGAGGTGTACATCCTGATCCTGCCGGGCTTCGGCATGATCAGCCAGATCGTCTCGACCTTCTCGCGCAAGCCGGTGTTCGGCTATCTCGGCATGGCCTATGCCATGGTCGCGATCGGCGTGGTCGGCTTCGTGGTCTGGGCGCACCATATGTTCCGCGTCGGCCTCGACGTCGATACCCGCGCCTATTTCACCGCGGCGACGATGGTGATCGCGGTTCCGACCGGCGTGAAAATCTTCTCCTGGATCGCGACCATGTGGGGCGGCTCGATCCGCTTCACCACGCCGATGCTGTTCGCCGTGGGATTCATCTTCCTCTTCACCGTCGGCGGCGTGACCGGCGTGGTGCTGGCGAACGAAGGCATCGATATCGCCATGCACGACACCTATTACGTCGTGGCTCATTTCCACTATGTGCTGTCGCTGGGCGCGGTGTTCGCGATCTTCGCCGGCTACTACTACTGGATCGGCAAGATGTGCGGCCGCCAGTATCCGGAATGGGTCGGCAAGCTGCATTTCTGGCTGACCTTCATCGGCGTGAACGTCACGTTCTTCCCGATGCATTTCCTCGGCCTCGCCGGCATGCCGCGCCGCTATATCGACTATCCGGACGCGTTCGAGGGCTGGAACCATGTGGCCTCGATCGGCTCCTACATCTCCTATGCGGCGACCCTCATCTTCGTGCTCGGCGCGATCTACACGCTCTTCGCCGGCCGCAAGGTGGGCGAGAACTACTGGGGCGAGGGCGCCACGACGCTGGAATGGACCGTGAGCTCGCCGCCGCCGTTCCACACCTTCGAGGAGCTGCCGCGGATCCGCTAGGACGGGCAGGGGCTCGGGGACGATCTCCCCGGGCCCCTTCGGCCCGACGCTTCCCCGCGTGAATATTTGAGACCGAGGACAGAGTCGATATGAGCGATGCCAGCATCGGTATCGGAACGGGCGTGACGGGGACGACGCATGACGCGGCCGCCCTGGATGCGGGCGCCCGTGTCGCCGATTACCTGGCGCTGCTCAAGCCGCGCGTCATGTCGCTCGTCGTCTTCAGCGGCTTCGCCGGCCTGATCATGGCACCCGGCCATATCCATCCGGTCCTGGCGGCGATCGCGGTCCTCTGCATCGCCGTGGCGGCCGGTGCGGCGGGTGCGGTCAACATGTGGTACGACCGCGACATCGACGCAATCATGCGGCGCACCTGCGCGCGGCCGATCCCGACCGGCAAGATCAAGCCGGAGGAGGCGCTGGCCTTCGGCATCGTGCTCTCGGTCGGCTCCGTCATGCTGATGGGCCTCGCCCTCAACTGGACGGCGGCGGTCCTGCTGGCGATCGCCAATCTCTTCTACGTCTTCGTCTACACGATCTGGCTCAAGCGCCGCACGCCGCAGAACATCGTGATCGGGGGTGCCGCCGGCGCCTTTCCGCCGATGATCGGCTGGGCCGCCGTCACCGGCGATGTCAGCCTCGCCTCGGTCGCTCTGTTCGCGCTCATCTTCATGTGGACGCCGCCGCATTTCTGGGCGCTGGCCCTCTTCCGGCGCGGCGACTACGAGAAGGCCGGCGTGCCGATGCTCCCGGTGGTCGCCGGCGCCCGCGCCACCAAGCTGCAGATGCTGCTCTATACGGTGATCCTGCTGCCGCTGGGCCTGGCGCCCTGGTGGCTCGGCATCACGGGCCCGCTCTATGCCGTGGCCGCCCTGGCGCTCGGGCTGACCTTCCTGGGATTCGCGGTCTGGGTCTGGTTCGACGAGACCGAGCGCGCCGCCAAGCGCATGTTCGGCTACTCGATCCTCTATCTCTTCCTGATGTTCGCCGCGATGATGGTTGACCGGGCGCCGGGCCTCCTGGCGCGGCTTGCGGAGTGGGTGGGTTGAGCGCCGTGGAACGCAGCGAAGAAGCCAAGAAGCGCCAGCGCGCGCGCAACTGGGCGGTGCTGGCGGCCCTGCTGGGCTTCGTGGTCATCGTCTATATCGTCTCGATCCTGCGCATGGGAGGCCATTGAGATGGCGTCCCTGCGAACCCGTCACCGCTGGACCGTGCTGGGCCTGGCCGTCGCCTTCGCCGCCATGGTCGGCCTCGTCGCCTCCTCGGTGCAGATCTACAATCTGGTCTGCCGCGTCACCGGCATGGGCGGCACCACCCGGACCGCCACCGAGGCCCAGGCCGACGCGATCGCGGCCCAGGGCGAGAAGTTCCCAATCATCACCGTGCGCTTCAACGCCGACCTCAACGGCGACATGCCCTGGAGCTTCTATCCGGTGCAGCGCGAGGTGAGGATCCAGATCGGCGTGCCGCAGACGATCTATTACCGCGCGATCAACCGCTCGACCCAGCGCGTCACCGGCACGGCGACCTTCAACGTCACGCCGCTCCAGGTCGGCGCCTATTTCGACAAGATCCAGTGTTTCTGCTTCACCGAGCAGACGCTCGATCCCGGCCAGTCGGTCGACATGCCGGTGCGCTTCTTCGTCGATCCGGCGATCCTCAAGGATCCCGACGGCGGCGACTACAAGACCATCACGCTGTCCTACACGTTCTTTCGCGCCAAGGACCAGGCGGCGACCCCGCCGCAGGCCTCCAACAACGGCGCGAACAGCACCTCTCTCAACTGACCGCCCGCCGAACCGGGCGCAAGCAACGAAGGGCCGAGCAGGGAAGACCGAAACATGAGCACGAGCCACGCCGCCTCGACGAAGCCGCACCATCCCTACCATCTGGTCGATCCCAGCCCCTGGCCCGTGGTCGGCGCCGTCGGCGCCGGCGTGATGGCCGTGGGCGGCGTGCTGTTCATGCATCAGGTCACGCCCTGGGTGTTGCCGCTGGGCTTCCTCATGGTGCTGGCCGTCATGTTCTTCTGGTTCCGCGACGTGGTCCGCGAGGCGACCTTCCAGGGCCACCACTCGCCGGTGGTCCAGATCGGCCTGCGCTACGGCATGCTGCTCTTCATCGCCTCCGAGGTGATGTTCTTCTCGGCCTTCTTCTGGGCCTTCTTCGATTCCGCGCTGTTCCCCAAGGAAGCGACCGGCGGCGTCTGGCCGCCCAAGGGCATCCTGCCCTTCGATCCCCTGTCGCTGCCGCTCCTGAACACGCTGATCCTGCTGACCTCGGGCGTCACCGTGACCTGGGCGCATCACGCCTTGCGCGAAGGCGACCGCGCCGGCCTGCTGCAGGGCCTGGGTCTCACCGTCCTGCTCGGCCTCTGCTTCACCGGCATCCAGGCCTATGAGTACAGCCACGCCGCCTTCGGCTTCCGCGAGGGCATCTATCCCTCGACCTTCTTCATGGCGACGGGCTTCCACGGCTTCCACGTCATCGTCGGCACGATCTTCCTGATCGTCTGCTGGTTCCGCGCCTATCGCGGCGACTTCAAGCCGGATCATCATTTCGGCTTCGAGGCGGCGGCCTGGTACTGGCATTTCGTCGACGTGGTCTGGCTGTTCCTCTTCATCTGCGTCTATATCTGGGGCGGCGGCGGCGGGCCTTATGCCGTCCACTGAACCCCGGTACAGCGGACGCCTCGGCGGATGAGCGCGGGCGGTTCCTACCCGCGCCTCTCGCCCTTCAAGACCGGCCTCGCCTGCCGCTGTCCACGCTGCGGGCGAGGCCGAATCTTTTCGGGCTTCCTCAAGATCGCGGATCGTTGCCCGGTCTGCGGCCTCGATCTCGGCGGCGAGGATGCCGGCGACGGCCCGGCGGTCTTCATCATCCTCTTCATGGGTGCGCTCGTCGTGGCGCTGGCGCTCCTGACCGAGGCCTGGTTCTCGCCGCCCTACTGGGTGCATCTGGTGCTGTGGGGGCCACTGATCCTGATCGGATCGCTGCTGCTGATGCGTCCCTTCAAGGGCATTATGGTCGCATTGCAATACCAGCATAAGGCGGGCGAAGGTGGTGGCCGCCTCGGCTGAAAACGCCCCTGCCGAGCCTCATCTTCGGAGTTCCTGTGCCATGAGCGAGCCGTTCTATGCCGGCCGCGTCTTCCGCCCCAAGCCCGGCGCCACCATCGCCGCCGGCATCGTGCTCGTGATCCTGATCGGGCTCGGCGTCTGGCAGCTGCAGCGCCTGACCTGGAAAGAGGGGCTGATCGCCGAGCGCCATGACCGCAGCACGGCGGCGGCGATCGAGCTGCCGGCCGCGGGCGCCGATACCAGCCAGCTCGATTTCCGCCACGCCCAGGCGACCGGCAGCTTCGACCATGCGCATGAGATGTTCCTGGCCGCGCGCTCGATGAACGGCAATCCCGGCTATCACGTCGTGACGCCGTTCAAGCTCGCGGACGGGCGCACGCTTCTGGTCGATCGCGGCTGGGTGCCGCTCGAGCGCAAGAACCCGCCCCAGCGCGCCGACGGCCAGGTCCTGGGCGAGATCACCATCGACGGGCTGTTGCGCCTGCAGCGCCCCAAGACCTGGCTCGAGCCCGACAACCAGCCCAAGGACAATCTCTGGTTCTGGGTCGATCTGCCGGCGATGGCGGACTATCTCGGGCTGCCGCCCGACCAGGTGACGCCCTTCTTCCTCGAGGCGGGACCAGCGCCCAATCCCGGCGGCTTCCCGATCGGCGGGCAGAGCCGCACCGAGCTGCCCAACGACCATCTGCAATATGCGCTGACCTGGTTCAGCTTTGCCGTCATCCTCGCCGTGATCTGGTTCCTCTATCATTGGAAGACGCCCGCCGAGTTCGCCGCCCGGGAGCAGCAGAACAAGTCGCGCCGCTGAGCGCATGTAAGAGGCACTCATGACCGCCACGGCCACCCACAACGAGAGCGGCGCGGGCCTGCGCCCCTACAAAGCCCTCGAATCGCGCTTCCACCGGCTGGCGGCGCTCAACGAGGCGGCCGGCATGCTGCATTGGGACATGGCGGCGATGATGCCGCCCGGCGGCGCCGAGGCGCGGGCAGAGCAGCTGGCGCAGATGCGCCTCGTCTGCCATGAGATCCTGGCCGATCCCGCCCTGGGCGGCCTGCTGGGCGAGGCGGAGAGCCGGCGCGAGGAGCTCGATCCCTGGGCGGTCGCCAATCTCCACGAGATGCGCCGGCAATGGATCCATGCGACGGCGCTGGAGCCGCCCCTGGTCGAGGCCCTGTCGCGGGCGGCCAGCCGCTGCGAAGGCGTCTGGCGCGAGGCGCGGCCGGCGGCGGATTTCGCCAAGGTGGTGCCGGCCCTGGGCGACTTGCTCGCTCTTGTGCGCGAGGCCGCGGCGGCCAAGGCGGCGCGGCTCGGTTGCGGTCTCTACGAGGCACTGCTGGACGAGTTCGAACCGGGCGGCAAGGTCGCGGCGATCGACGCGCTGTTCGACGATCTGGCAACCTTCCTGCCGGCCCTGCGCGAGAAGGCACTGGCGGCACAGGCCCGCCGGCCGGCACCCCTGAACGCGAGGGGACCCTTCCCGACGGCGCAGCAGATGGCGCTGGGCGAGAAGCTGATGGCGACCGTCGGCTTCGATTTCCATCATGGCCGGCTCGATACCAGCCTTCATCCCTTCTGCGGCGGCACCCCGGACGATGTGCGCATCACCACGCGCTATGACGAGAGCGACTTCGCCTCGGCGCTGATGGGCGTGCTGCATGAGACCGGCCACGCGCTCTATGAGCGCGGCCTGCCGGCGCCCTGGCGCTATCAGCCGGTGGGGCAGGCGCGCGGCATGGGCATCCATGAGAGCCAGTCGCTGCTGATGGAGATGCAGGCGTGCCGCTCCAAGCCGTTCCTGACCTATCTGGCGCCGCTGCTGGTCGAGGCGTTCGGTCACCAGGATCCGGCCTTCACGCCGGAGAATCTGCTGGCGCTCTATTGGCGGGTGAAGCCGGGCTTCATCCGCGTCGAGGCCGACGAGGTGACCTATCCCTCGCATGTGATCCTGCGCTACCGGCTCGAGCGCGCGATGATCGAGGGCCGGATGGAAGTGGCCGACCTGCCGATGGCCTGGAACGAGGGCATGGTCGAGCTGCTCGGCATCCGCCCTCCTTCCGACCGCGAGGGCTGCCTCCAGGACATCCACTGGTATGACGGCGCCTTCGGCTATTTCCCGACCTACACGCTGGGCGCCATGAACGCGGCCCAGCTGTTCGATGCCGCGGGCCGCGCCGATCCGGCGATCCCCGAGGAGCTCGGCCGCGGCGACTTCAAGCCGCTGCTGGGATGGCTGCGCACGAACGTGCACCGGCTGGGCTCGTCCCAGACCGCGGCCGAGATCATGACCCAGGCCACCGGCCGGCCGCTCGACGCCGCGGTCTTCAAGCGCCATCTCGAACGGCGCTATCTGGGTCAGGGCTGACGGGAATCGGCGCCGCCGGTCCGACATTTCGGACTGCGATCCGGGTGGCCGTTCCTTTCCATCTTCGTTAGGCTTGCCCCCGCCCGATGCCGGCGGCCCTCGCGATGTTTCGTTCCGGGGCCGAGGGTTTCGGCGCGCGATCGCCGCCTTTCCCACCCCTCATCGATGAAGATCGAAACGTCATGCTGACGATATCGCCGCAGTTTGCCGGTCCGACGCCGAAGCTCACCATCACCGGAATCGAATGCCGCGTCCTGCTGGCGCCCGATTTCGATCCCGGCTTCACTTCCTCCGCGCAGGACAGCCTGCTGGTCTCGATCCATACCGACGGCGGCGTCACCGGCATCGGCGAATGCGACGCCAATCCCTGGATGTGCAAGGCCTGCATCGAGGCGCCCGGTACCCACACCATGGGTCTCTCGATCAAGGAGATGCTGATCGGCAGCAATCCGTTCGAGATCGGCGCCATCTGGGAGAAACTCTATCTCGGCACGGCGATGAACGGCCGGCGCGGCGTGGTGATCCATGCCATGAGCGCGGTCGAGATGGCGCTCTGGGATCTCTGCGGCAAGGCCCTGGGCAAGCCGGTCCATGCGCTGCTCGGCGGCAAGCCACGCGACCATATCGTGCCCTATGCCTCGCTGCAGCCGGCAGGCCATCGCTTCGAGGAATATCGCGACGCGCTGGTGGCGTCGGCGATCAAGGCCAAGGAGCTGGGCTTCAAGGCGGTCAAGAGCGAGGTCACCATGAACGGGCCCTATGCCCATGGCGGCATGCGCGAGACCTATGATCGCCATACCGAGGTGGTGGCGGCGGTACGCAAGGCGATCGGCCCCGACATCGCGCTCATGGTCGATGTGCAATATCTCTGGGAGGATGCCGCGACCTGCCTCTCGGTCGTGCGCGACTGGGCCGAGTTCGATCTCTATTTCCTCGAGACGCCGGTCTGGTCGGACAATGTCTTCGAGATGGCGAAGCTGGTCGAGAAGGCGCCGATGAAGATCGCCTTCGGCGAATGGCTCGCCACGCGCCACGAGTTCCGCGAGCTCATGGATATCGGCCAAGTGCAGGTGGCGCAGCCCGATGTCGGGCGCTGCGGCGGGATCGGCGAGGCCAAGATCGTCTGCGACATGGCGGCCGAGCGCGGCCGGACCATCGTGCCGCACTGCTGGAAGACGGGGGTCTCGATCTCGGCCACGGCGCATCTGGCCTTCGTCACCCCGCATTGCGCCTATATCGAATATCTGCCGCCGCAGCTCTGCCATGAGCGGCTGCGCCGCGAGCTGGCGCATGAGGAGCTGGTGCTGAAAGACGGGAAGATCGCCCTGCCGGTGAAGCCCGGTCTCGGTGTCGAGGTCGATTGGGAGGTCGCGCGGCGCTACACGGTCGCTTGACGAGTCGGGTGCCTGGCGATTGAGTTACTGAGGGGGACGGGGATTTGTCGAATTCGCGGGGCTATGACTACATCATCGTGGGCGCCGGCTCGGCCGGATGCGTCGTCGCCAACCGGCTCTCGGCCGACAAGACCGCGCGTGTCCTGCTGATCGAGGCGGGCCCAGGCGACCGCGACTGGCATATCCAGATGCCGGCCTCCCTCGCCTGGTCGCTGCAGAACAAGAAATACAACTGGGCCTACAAGACCGAGCCCGAGCCTTACCTAGACGGCCGGATCGTCGATCATCCGCGGGGCCGTGTGCTGGGCGGTTCCTCCTCGATCAACGGCATGATGTATGTGCGCGGGCACCGGCGCGATTTCGATCGCTGGGCGCAATCGGGCTGCCGCGGCTGGAGCTATGACGACGTGCTGCCCTATTTCCGCAAGGCCGAGAACAACAGCGGCGGCGGCGACGACTATCACGGCGATTCCGGCCCGCTCAACGTGACGAAGGGCGAGATCGTCAATCCGCTCTGCCGCGCCTGGATCGAATCCGCGGTCCGGCAGGGCTATCCGCATAATCCCGACATCAACGGGGCCGAGCAGGAAGGCGTGGGCCGGATCGATCGCACCACCCATCGCGGCCGGCGCTGGAGCACGGCCAACGCCTATCTCCATCCCGTGCGCCATCGTCCCAATCTCGAGATCATGACGCGGGCCCTGACCACGGCAATCCGGTTCGAGGGCGATCGCGCGGTTGCCGTCGAGGTCACGGTCGATGGGCATTCGCAGCGGATCGCGGCCGCGCGCGAGATCATTCTCTGCGGCGGCGCGTTCAACTCGCCGCAACTGTTGCTGCTGTCGGGCGTCGGCCCGGCGGCGCATCTGCGCGAGATCGGCATTCCGGTCGTGGCGGACCGTCCCGGCGTCGGCCAGAACCTGCACGACCATGTCGACGTCTTCGTCAAGCATCGCTGCACGCAGCCGGTCTCGCTCTACCAGAAACTGTCGCTGATGGGACGCGCGAAGATCGGCCTGCGCTGGTTCCTGTTCCATGACGGCGACGGCGCCACCAACCATTACGAGACCGGCGGCTTCGTCCGGTCGGATTCGGACGTCGAGCATCCCGACCTCGAATTCATGTTCCTGCCGATGGCCACCGCGGTCGAGGCCAATCAGAGTTTCGACAGCGCGCCCTTCGACGGGTTCCAGACCCATACCGACCTGCTGCGCCCGACCAGCCGCGGCTGGCTCAAGCTCGCCGATGTCAATCCGCGCACCCCGCCGCGGCTGCTGTTCAACTATCTGCAGACGCCTGAGGATCGGTCGCGGCTGCGCAAAGCGATCCGGATCATGCGCGATATCCATGCCCAGTCGCCGCTGGCACCCTTTCGCGGCGAAGAGATTCTGCCGGGCGAGAATGTCAGGACCGATGCCGAGATCGACGCCTATATCCGGAGGAGCTGCGATACCGGCTATCACCCGGTCAGCACCTGCAAGATGGGTCCGGATTCCGACCCAACCGCGGTGGTCGATCCGAGCTGCCGGGTCCATGGAATCCGCGGTCTTCGGGTGGTCGACGCCTCGATCATGCCAACAATTGTTAGTGGCAATACCAACGCCGCCACCATCATGATCGCGGAGAAAGCGGCCGATATGATCCGGGGCGTGGCGAACGCGGCCGAAGCCGCCGCCTAACGCGTTATACGCTTTCACATTTCTGCGATGTCCATCGTTCCTGCGGAAAAAGCCTGCAATCCTCGATAGCGGCGCCGGCCGCCATCCGCTACCCTCATAATCTTCCGGCCTGTCTCGCAGTGGGTGGGGCAATGGCGTTCGATCGATGGGAGCGGCGCTCCGGGCTCTGGGTGCGCCGGCGCGACGACGGCGATTGGGATTACTTCCCGACGCTGCGGGCGCCCGCGGCCGGCCTTCGTCTCGATGCGGCGAGCGTTGCGCGGATCGGGCATTCCGATCTCGTCGGCAAGGCGCTGGCCTTCGGCGTCGGCCTGCCGATCCTCTGCTTCTCGCTCGTCGTCCTGGCTGCGCGGCTCGACCTGGGATTCCTCGCCGATCCCCGCTCGCGCGGGCTGCTCTATCTGCTGGGGCTGGTCATCGTCGTCGCGGCCAGCGTCGCGCGCCCGATGATGCGCCAGGCGGCGCTCAAGCGCGCCGCGGCCACCGAGACGGTCCTGTCGAGCGACGAGCTGAAGGGCGTGAGCGGGCGGATCGATCCGACCGCCTTCGCGGATTCCGCAGGCCCCCGTCCCGCGATCTCGGGCGGCGCCCGCCAGGCGCTCACGATGTCGATGGCCGCGATGGCAGCGCTGGCGGTCCTGATCTTCCTGATCGCGCTCGCCTTCGGCCTCGAGACCACGATGCTGGTGACCGGCATCGTGGCGACGCTCTGCCTGCTGACGGCGATGCGGCTCTGGTATCTCAGCCGCGAGAGCGTTTGAGTTTGATGCCTGCTGCGTCGATCCGAAGATATGAGTGCCAATGAGTTTTCGTTCGTTCTGGCGCGATGTGCTAATCGAATCGGAGTTCAAGAAACTCGACGATTCGACGTTTGTGTTCGGATCTCCGAACCGCTTCGTCTGGCCCTACATCGTGACGGGCGCGCAAAAAGAAGCCATCGCAAATCAGGTGCTTCGCCCCTTCTGGATAACGATGGTCATCTCGCTCCTCGGCGGAATTGCAGCGACGATCATATTTCGAAGCTCCGCTGTTTTGCTCGCAACCGGGCTCGTGGTCAGCCTTGTCTGTCATTGGCCGCGGATCTGGGTGTTGTTCCGCCTGCGCGCCAACGATCGGGTCGGCGGACCCTTCACGCTGTGGGGGTCGGAAACCGATTCCGTGAGGCTTGAACTCGCGCTCTACGGGAAAGCACCCCGGGCGGCGCTTATCGGAGTCCTGATATTCTCCTGCCTCTATGTCGGGGGCTCTCTCTGGTTGCTTTACCACGCGCTGGATAGCGGCTCGGCCAAAGACATACGGGTGGCAAGCCTCAGCCTGGCGCTGGCGAGCTATTTTCTTATTGCCGCCATCCTGCTGTGGATCGGTCGCCCGAGACCGGCACAAATCATTTCGTGCGCTCGACTGCCTTCTCGGTAATTCATTGAAATATAACATTAATATATCAATATTGCCGGCCCTTGCCGCTGGAGAGGGCGGGGCTATAGGGTAGCCCTCAGAACCCCCGCCTCCGGGCAGGGACGGGTCCTTCGGGTCCCGTCTCCCCCGAGCCTCCGGGCTCCCTCGATCAGGAACCTTTCGCTCTTGCGCTATATCTCGACCCGCGGTGCTGCGCCGACGCTGAAATTCGACGAGGTCCTGCTCGCGGGCCTCGCCAGCGATGGCGGACTCTATGTGCCGGAAAGCTGGCCGCAGATCTCGGCCGCGGAGCTGCGCCGCTGGCGCGGGCTCTCCTATGCCGATCTCGCGATCCGCGTGATGTCGCCCTTCATCGGCGACACGGTTCCCCAGGCCGCCTTCGAGCGCATGGTGCGCGACGCCTATGCCACCTTCGATCATCCGGCCGTGGTGCCGATGAAGCAGCTGGGCGAGCGGCTCTGGTCGATGGAGCTGTTCCATGGGCCCACGCTTGCCTTCAAGGATCTGGCGCTGCAGCTCGTGGGCCGGCTCTACGACAATGTGCTGGCCTCGCACAATGCGCGCGTCACCATCGTCGGCGCCACCTCGGGCGATACCGGCTCGGCCGCGATCGAGGCCTGCCGCGACCGCAAGAGCATCGAGATCTTCATCCTCCATCCCGAGGGCCGCGTCTCCGCCGTGCAGCGCCGGCAGATGACGACGGTGCCGTCGAAGAATGTCCATAACCTCGCGATCCAGGGCTCGTTCGACGATTGCCAGGATCTGGTCAAGGCGATGTTCAACGACCGGCCGTTCCGCGAGGCGCATAAGCTGGGCGCGGTCAACTCGATCAACTGGGCCCGCATCATGGCCCAGATCGTCTATTACTTCCGCGCCGGCCTCGAGCTGGGCGCGCCCGATCGCAGCCTGCGTTTCTCTGTGCCGACCGGCAATTTCGGCAATGTCTATGCCGGCTATGCGGCGCGCCAGATGGGGCTGCCGATCGAGAAGTTCATCGTCGCCTCCAACCGCAACGACATCCTCACGCGCTTCTTCGCGTCGGGCAGGATGGAGATCCTCGGCGTCGAGCCCTCCTTGAGCCCCTCGATGGATATCCAGGTCTCGAGCAATCTCGAGCGGCTGCTGTTCGACCTCTATGGCCGCGACGGCAAGGCGCTGGCGGCCGACATGGAGAATTTCCGCGAACGGAAATCCCTGACGCTCGCGCCGGAGCGCCACCAGGCGGCGCTGCAATGGTTCCAGGGGTTCCGGCTGTCGGACGAGGGCACGCTCTCCGAGATCGGGCGGCTCCACCGCCTGACTGGCGAGCTTATCGATCCGCACAGCGCCATCGGCATCGCCGCCGCGGTCGAGGCCGCCAAGACCGGCGAGACGCCGGTGGTGGCGCTGGCGACGGCGCATCCGGCCAAATTCGCCGAGGCGGTCAAGCGGGCCACTGGTGTCGAACCCCTGCTGCCCCCACATCTGGCTGACCTGATGACCAATCCCGAGCGGTTCGAGCGCCTGCCGAACGATCTCGGCGCGGTCGAAGCCCATATCAAACGGCGTCTCGCCGAAGAGGTCCATGCATGAGTGAAGACAGCGTCCGCGTGACGAAGCTCGATAACGGCTTCACCATCGCCTCCGATGCGATGACGAGCGTGGAGACCGTATCGATCGGCGTCTGGAGCGCCGTCGGCACCCGCCATGAGTCGCCCGAGATCAACGGCGTCTCGCATATGCTGGAACATATGGCCTTCAAGGGCACCGAGCGGCGCAGCGCCAAGGACATCGCGGTCGAAATGGAATCGGTCGGCGCCTCGATCAACGCCTATACGACGCGCGAGCGCACCGCCTATTACGCCAAGCTCCTGTCGGACGATCTGCCGCTGGGCCTCGATATCCTCGCCGACATCCTGCAGCATTCGGTCTTCGATCCGGGCGAGCTCGAGCGCGAGCGCACCGTGATCCTGCAGGAGATCGGCCAGGCCGAGGACACGCCCGACGACATCGTGTTCGATCATTTCCAGGCCGCGGCCTATCCCGATCAGCCGATGGGCCGCCCGGTGCTGGGCACCGAGGAGACCGTGAAGCGCCTGAAGCGCGGCGATCTGCAAGGCTACCTGCGCGGCAGCTACGGCCCCGAGCGGCTGGTACTGGCGGCGGCGGGTCGCGTCGATCACGATTTCCTGGTCGAGCGCGCCAAGGCGCTCTTCACCGATCTGCCGCAGGGCCGTCCGGCGGCCACGGCGCCGGCGCGCTATGCCGGCGGCGATCATCGCGCCGAGCGCGACCTCGAGCAGGTGCATCTGGTGCTGGGCTTCGAGGGCGTCGGCTATCTGCATGACGACTATTATGTGCAGTCCGTGCTCTCGACCCTCTATGGCGGCGGTATGTCCTCGCGCCTGTTCCAGGAGGTGCGGGAGAATCGCGGCCTGGTCTATTCGATCTATTCCTTCGCCTCGTCCTATGACGATGGCGGCCTGTTCGCGGTCTATGCGGGCACGGGCGAGGGCGAGGCTGGCGAGGTCCTTCCCCTGATCGTCGAGGAGCTGCGCCGCCTGCCCGAGGGGCTGACGGAGGAGGAGATCCGCCGCGCCAAGGCGCAGATCCGCGCCGACCTGCTGATGGCGCGCGAAAGCACCAGCGCACGGGCCGAGCATCTGGCCCAGCAGCTCCAGGCCTATGGCCGACCCCTGCCCACAGCGGAACTGCTGCAGCGCATCGAGGCGGTCGACCGTGCCGCCCTGGCCCGGTTCGCGCGCCAGCTGGCGGCGAGCCCGCCGACCCTGGCGGCGTTGGGACCGGTCGGCAAGCTGCCGAGCGCCAAGCGCGTCGCCGAGGCTTTCGCAGCCTAGAAACCTCAGGCTAGACTCGGAGAGACGAGAATCGGGTCAACCGGGCAGAGACCGACGGGGGAAGGGGGACGGGCGATGCTGTGGAGTCGTCGCGCCCTTTTGCCATCGGGCTATGGCGCCCGGCTGGAAGGGCAGGGTGTCTATCTGCGCCCGCCGGCCCGGCTGGATTACGTGCCCTGGCGGGACTTGCGCGAGAGCTCGCGCGATTTCCTGGTGCGCTGGGAACCGACCTGGACCGCCGAGGCCCATGCCCGCGGCACCTTCGTGCGGCGCGTCAGATATGCCGGCGAGGAATGGCGCACCGACCAGAGCTACAGCTTCCTGATCTTCCGGCGCGAGGATGACGCGCTCCTTGGCGGCATCACGCTGGGCCAGGTCCGGCGCGGCGTCGCCCAGACCGCAAGCCTCGGCTACTGGATCGGCGCCGGTCACGCGCGCCGCGGCTATATGAGCGAGGCGCTCGGCTGCGTCGTCTCCTACGGCTTCGGCGAGCTGGGACTGCACCGCATCGAAGCCGCCTGCCTGCCGCACAACGAGGCCAGCCGCGGCTTGCTGCTCAAGCTGGGTTTCCGGGAAGAAGGCCGCGCCCGCGAATATTTACGCATCGACGGGCGCTGGCAGGACCATCTGCTGTTCGGCCTGCTCGCCGGCGACAATTGGCGGAAGAGAACGTAAGGCCCGCTCACGCGGTGCGCCGCTGAGCGGCGCGCTCTTTTGTAGCGCCTCGTCGGCGTAATGAAGAAAGTGCGCCAGCACACCAACAGTCATCCCCGCGAAAGCGGGGACCCAACTCTAAGCTTGGTGCGTTGGATCAAGATGGGTCCCCGCTTACGCGGGGATGACAACAAAAGGAAACGCGCGTCGTTACGCTGTGATCTTCATGCCGGACCCAGGGGCCGGGATGACGAAAAAGGAAACGCGTCCTCATACGCTTCATGGTCACCCCCGCGAAAGCGGGGCCCAACGTTACGCTCGCAGTGCTGGATTAAGATGGGTCCCCGCTTTCGCGGGGATGACCATGGGAGTGCGTGGCACTGCAGTGCCGCGCCTTACGCGTGTCCCGCTTGCCCCGAGAGCCGCGACGCGCTGATGCCGATCTTGCCGATGGCGCGTTCCCATTTGTCGTCGAGGGCCGCGTCGAAGATCAACGCGTCGTCGGCGGCGACCGAGAGCCAGCCATTGGCCTGGATCTCGGCATCGAGCTGCCCGGGGCCCCAGCCGGCATAGCCCAGCGCCAGCAGGCTGCGGCGCGGGCCGCTGCCGGCGGCGATGTCCTTGAGGATGTCGAGGCTCGCGGTGAGCGCGACCTCGTCGCTCACCTGCATGGTGCCCGACGCGTTGTATTCCGAGGAATGCAGCACGAAGCCGCGACCGGTCTCGACCGGCCCGCCGAAATGGACCCGGATGGATTCGATGCCGGGGCCGGGTTCGATCCCGAGCTGCGCCAGGAGGTCGGGGAAGGTGAGGGAGCCCACCAGCCGGTTGAGCACCAGCCCCATGGCCCCTTCGGCGGTATGGGCGCAGAGGTAAATGACGGTCCGGGTGAAGCGGGGATCGCGCATCGTCGGCATGGCGATGAGCAGATGCCCGGTCAGATATCCCGGAAGGGCCGGGGCCTGATCCTTGTCCATATCCATCTAGCTAGGGACCCCTGGGCGCCCTGGCAAGCGGCCTTCCGCCGCGCGAGCCGACACGGAATCGTGAGGTATTATCAATCATCTGGTCATTATAATGCGCCCCGCCCCATGAAAACAGACGCTATCCGGAACGGCCCAGGATCCAGGAGCGCCCGCCCCCGAAAACCGGGGTCGAGGGGGCTGTGGCTGGCCGGATTCCTGGCCCTGCTGGCGCTGGCGGGCCCCCTCCCGGCCCTGGCTGACGGCGCCGTCGCCACCCAGCCCCAGGTCGAGGTCGCCCTGATCTCGGCCCAGACCGCCGTGGGCCAGGCCCGCCAGATCCGCCTGGGGCTGCATTTCACCCTGGCCAAGGGCTGGAAGACCTATTGGCGCTCGCCCGGCGATGCCGGCTATCCGATCGCGGTCGATTGGGCGGGCTCCGGCAACCTGGCCAAGGCCGATCTGCTCTGGCCGGCGCCCCATCGCTTCACGCTCTTCGGGCTCGACACCTTCGGCTACAAGGACGAGGTCGTGCTGCCGGTGATCGCGACCCTGAGCGAGCCCGGCAAGCCGCTCTCGATCAAGGCGCATCTGCGCTATCTCGTCTGCGAGACGGTCTGCATCCCCTATGAGGCCGACCTGGCGCTCGAGATTCCGGCGGGCGATGCGCTCCCCAGCGCGCAAGCACAGCTGATCGATCGCTACTACGCGCAAGTGCCGGGCGATGGCCGCGCGCAAGGTCTGACGCTCGAGCAGGTGGCGCTCGCAGGCAGCGACGCGAAGCCGAGCCTCGAGGTGACGGCACGCTCGTCGCTCGCGGAATTCGCCGCGCCCGATCTCATCGTCGAGGCCCCGCCGGGGCTCTATTTCGGCAAGCCCGATATCCAGCTCGGCGACAATGACAAGCTCGCGCGGTTCACGCTGCCGATCACCCGCGAAGCCACGGCGCCGGCTCTGTCGGGCGCCACCGTCATCGTGACGCTGACCGACGGGATCCGCGGTCTCGAGCGCAATGTCACGCTGACCCGCGCGGCGGGCTCGGGCGAAAATTTCAGCGGTCTGCTGGCGATCGTCGGCGTGGCGCTGTTGGGCGGGCTGCTGCTCAACCTGATGCCCTGCGTGCTGCCGGTGCTCTCCCTGAAGCTCCTGGGAGTCGCCGGCCATGGCGGCGGCGAGAAGGCCCATGTGCGGCTCTCCTTCCTGGTCTCGGCGGCGGGCGTGCTCGCCGCCTTCCTGCTGCTCGCCGCCATGCTCGCCGCGCTCGATGCCGCGGGCCTCGCGATCGGGTGGGGGATTCAGTTCCAGCAGCCGCTGTTCCTGGCGGCGATGGCGCTGATCGTCACGCTCTTCGCCGCCAATCTGATGGGCTGGTTCGAGATCACGCTGCCGGGCTGGCTCGGCAGCCTGGCGAGCGACGCGGACGCAGCCGCGGGACGTGCCGCCGACCGGCGGAGCCTGCCGGGCTACTTCCTCACCGGCATGCTCGCGACCCTGCTGGCGACGCCCTGCTCGGCGCCCTTCGTCGGCACCGCCGTCAGCTTCGCGCTGTCGCGAGGCGCCCTCGAGATCTTCGTGATCTTCGGCGCGATGGGGCTGGGACTGGCGCTGCCCTATCTGGCGGTCGCGGCCCTCCCCGGAATCGCGGTGGCGCTGCCGCGGCCCGGCCGCTGGATGATCCATCTGCGTCGCCTGCTCGGGATCGCACTGGCCGCGACGGCCGCCTGGCTGCTCTCGGTCCTCGCGGGCGATATCGGGATCTGGGGCGTGGCGATCCTGGGCGGGCTGCTGCTGGCCATGGCCCTCGCGCTGGCGCTGCTGCATCGCCTGCCGGTCGACAAGCGCCCGCTGCTCTGGGGCGGGGCGGCCGCCCTCGGGATCGCGGCGCTGGCCTTGCCGGCGCTGATCTCGAGCGGCCCCACCGCCCAGGCGCGCACGCAGGCGCAGGCCGGTCTCGCCGAGGGCTGGGCGCCTTTCGAGGAGGCCCGCATCGGCGCTCTGGTGGCGCAAGGCCGTACGGTCATCGTGGATGTGACCGCCGACTGGTGCATCACCTGCCTCGCCAACAAGACGCTGGTGCTGGACCGCCCGGAGATGAAGGCGGCGTTCGAGAGCGGCAAGGTCGTCACCATGCGCGCCGACTGGACCCGTCCCGACGAAGCGATCTCGCGCTATCTGGCCCGGTTCGGCCGCTATGGGATTCCCTTCAACGTGGTCTATGGCCCCAAGGCGCCAGAGGGCATTCTGCTGCCCGAATTGTTGAGCCGTGACGCGGTCTTGGATGCGATCGCGCGGGCCGGCTCCTGACGGGATGTCGAAAGCCCGCTCCTGGTCACTCGCAGGGTACTGGACAGGGTGGGGCCTGAGCCTATTTTAGGGGCAAGGCCAGACGCGGGAGGTTGCGCTCCCGTTTTTCATTTGGAAGAGAGGACTGACAATGGCGATCAAGGTAGGCGACAAGATTCCGGCCGTGGAACTCAAGACCATGGCCAGCGACGGCATGAAGACCGTCAGCACGGACGAGCTCTTCAAGGGCAAGAAGGTCGTGCTGTTCGCCCTGCCGGGCGCGTTCACGCCGACCTGTTCGGCGAAGCATCTGCCGGGCTTCGTGCAGCATGCAGAGAAAATCAAGGCCAAGGGCGTCGACACGATTGCCTGCCTCTCGGTCAATGACGCCTTCGTCATGGACGCCTGGGGCAAGTCGCAGAACACGGGCGACAAGATCGTGATGCTCGCCGACGGCAATGGCGATTTCTCGAAGGCCGTCGGCCTGACGATGGACGGCACCGGCTACGGCATGGGCCTGCGCGCCTCGCGCTACGCCATGCTGGTCGACAACGGCACCGTCAAGGCGCTGAACGTCGAAGCGCCCGGTGCGTTCGAAGTCTCGAGCGCGGAAGCGGTGCTGAAGCTGCTGTAGACGGGATTTTGTCCCTTCCCCCGGCACGAAGGTTAGGAAGGGGGCTGCGCGATATCGGATAGCGAGCAGCCCCCTCCCTCGCCCTCCCCCGCGAAGCGGGGGAGGGGATATGATTTCAGAACATCATTCCTTCCTTCACCGCCCTGATCGCGTCGCGCGCGAGCTGGTCGGCGCGTTCGTTCTCGGGGTGGCCGGAATGGCCGCGGACCCATTCCCACTGAATCTGGTGGGGCGCCACCGCGGCTTCGAGGCGCTGCCAGAGATCGACATTCTTGACCGGCTTCTTGTCGGCGGTTTTCCAGCCGTTCTTCTTCCAGCCGTTGATCCAGCGCGTGATGCCGTCCTTCACATAGGTGCTGTCGGTCGAGAGCGTCACCGCGCAGGGACGGCGCAGGCTCTCGAGCCCCATGATCGCCGCCATCAGCTCCATGCGGTTGTTGGTGGTGGCACTCTCGCCGCCCGACAATTCCTTCTCGGTCTCGCCATAGCGCAGCACGGCGCCCCAGCCGCCGGGGCCCGGATTGCCGCTGCAGGCGCCGTCGGTGAAGATCTCGACGCGGGACTTGGTCTTCTCCTTCGGCGCCGCTTCTTCCTTGGGCTTCTTCGCCGCTGCCTTGGCGCTCACGGCTCGAGCCCGTAGGCGCCGGGGCCGCGCAGGCCCGCATGGAAGCGCAGCTTGTCCAGATATTCGCGCGGATCCTTCGGCTTGACGAAGGCGCCGGGCGGATGATTGAGCCAGTCATAGAGCCGCGTCAGCAGGAAGCGCAGCGCGCTGCCGCGCGCCAGCATCGGCAGCGCGTCGAGCTCTTCCTTCGAGACCGCCCTCGTCTTGCGATAGGCCGCGATCAGCATCCGCGCCTTGGTCACGTTGAAGGAACCGTCGGTCTCGAAACACCAGGCATTGAGGCAGACTGCGAGGTCATAGGCATAGGCGTCGTTGCAGGCGAAATAGAAATCGATGATCCCGGAGAGCCGGTCGCCCAGAAAGAACACATTGTCGGGGAAGAGATCGGCATGGATCACGCCCGCCGGCAGATGCTTCGGCCAATGCGCCTCGAAGCCTTCGATCTCGCAGCGGATCTCTTCGGCGAGCCCCGGGCTGACCTCGTCGGCGCGATCCTTGGTCGCTTCGTAGAGCCGCCGCCAGCCCACGACCGAGAGGTCGTTGGCGCGGCGCAGGCTGTAATCGGTGCCGGCCAGATGCATCTGCGCGAGCGCCGTGCCGAGCAGCTGGCAATGGCGCGCCAGGGGGCGGCGCGGCCACATGCCGTCGAGGAAGGTCACGATCGCGGCCGGGCGCTTGCAGAGCTCGCCCAGGGCCTCGCCGTCCCGCGCCTTGACCGGGGTGGGGCAGGCGATGCCGCGCGCCGCCAGATGCTCCATCAGGCCGATGAAGAAGGGCAGGTCCTCGCGCCGGACCCGCTTCTCATAGAGCGTCAGGATGAAGCTGGCGCGTTCGGTCGTGAGGAGGAAATTGCTGTTCTCGACGCCCTCGGCGATCCCCTTGCAGGAGACCGGACGCCCGATGTCGTAGCGGGCGACGAAGGCTTCGAGTTCCTCGTCGGGGACTTCGGTATAGACCGCCATGGGTTCGGGGACCGGCGACGAAAGGGTTGCTGCCGCCGGCGCCGATCAGGCGCCGGCCATGGCGGGGGAACGGCGCGGGAGGCTCGAATCGGGGCCGGCGGCGCGGGCGATTTCGGACGGTATCATGGCAGGCCCTCACATCCGGTAACGAGCGGAAAAAACAAGCCGATCCGGGCCTTGTGCATCGCGGGGGCGTTCATTAAAGTCGCCCGACGAACCAGCGCGGTGGCGGCGAAAATTATGCCAGCACGCCACTCCTTGGGAAGGGGAACATGACGGAACCGATTCCAGCGCAGAAATCGCCCTATGCGGTCGCTGTCACGGCTGGAAAGAAGTATTTCTGGTGTGCCTGTGGGCGCTCCAAAAGCCAGCCATTCTGCGACGGCTCGCACAAGGGCACCGGCCTCGCGCCGGTCGCTTGGGAAGCGCAGGCCACCAAACAGGTCTTCTTCTGCGGCTGCAAATCGACCCAGATGAAGCCACTCTGCGACGGAACACATAATGCTCTTTAGGCGGATTGCGGCCGCCCTCGCCTTGTCGGGGATCATGGCGCTGGGACTGGCGGCTTGCGGCTCCGCGGACAATCCGGGGCCGCCGCCTCCCTGTCCGCGCATCGTCACGGTCAGCGACGCCGCGCATCTGACGCGCTTCCAGGGACCGGGCCGCGACGTCAAGGACGTCCAGTTCGAAGCCCAGATCGGCGAGCTCCGCTCGAGCTGCGTCTATATCGTCGAGCCCGACAACAAGACCCGCATCGAGACCACGCTGCAGGTGCAGACGATCGCGTCGCGCGGGCCCGCCATGACGGCCAAGAGCGCGCAGTTCCAGTATTTCGTCGCCATCGCCAAGATCGGCGCCGGCCCGCTGGCGCGCCAGGCCTTCGATGTCGAGATCGATCTCGAAGGCAACGCCGTGCGAGCCCAATCGGTCGACGAGTTGACGCAGACGATTCCGCTGGTATCCGGCGAGAACGGCGACAACTACGCCATCTATGTCGGCATCGTGCTCACGCCGGAGGAACTCAAGTTCAATCGCGCCGACAGCTCGAGCACGATCGTCGCGCCGGCCTCGCCCTGAGCGAAGGAATCGCCGCGCGTCGCGGAAGCTCTTCGCTGTCGCAATACAATCCGGCCTGAAACAACCGCGCTCGAGCCTCTCGAGCGCGGTTCTGTTTTCGCGCTTGACCCGATCCGGGGCGGGGAGGATGCTTGCGCCCGGTCAGACTACCGCTTGCGGGAGAGACCGCCCCGGACGATCGCGCGCAGCACCATCACGAAGTCGCACGCGAACGATCGGGAACGGCGCCGAAGGAGCAACCGCCCCGGAAACTCTCAGGCAAAAGGACCGCAAGCGGGACGAGAACTCTGGAAAGCAGACGATCGCGCGGTTGATGATCCGTGCGCCCGTCTCACCGAAGAGGTAGACCGGCGCCCCGATGACGGGGTTCCTGCCGGCAAATCTTTCAGGTGCCAGGACAGAGGGGGCTTTCGGCGTTGCGCCCGTCGGGCGCGGCCATAAGCCCGTCATCCGTCCCGCGAAAGCCTGATTATGACCTCATCCTCCGACAGCGCCGCCCTCAAGACCACGCCGCTTCATGCGCTGCATCTGGCGCTCGGCGCCAAGATGGTGCCCTTCGCCGGCTATGACATGCCGGTGCAATATCCGACCGGCATCCTGACGGAGCATCTTCATTGCCGGGCGGCGGCGGGGCTGTTCGATGTCTCGCATATGGGGCAGCTGCGCCTGACCGGGCGCCATGCCGCGCAGGCGCTCGAAGCGCTGGTCCCGGCCGATATCCAGGCGCTGGAACCGATGCGCCAGCGTTACACGCAGTTCACCGACGCGAACGGCGGCATCCTCGACGATCTGATGGTGACCAACGCCGGCGATCATCTCTTCCTGGTGGTGAATGCCGACTGCAAGGACGCGGACCTGGCGCATCTCCAGGCGAAGCTGCCGGGCGTGATCGCGATCAAGCCGCTGCCGGACCAGGCGCTGCTGGCGCTGCAGGGCCCGAAGGCCGTGACCGTGCTGGCGCGCATGGCCCCGGAGGTCGCCCGGATGAAATTCATGTCCGCGGCCGAGGTCACGCTCGAGGGTGTGACCTGCTTTGTCACCCGGTCGGGCTATACCGGCGAAGACGGCTATGAGATCTCGATCCCGGCGGAGAAGGCGGTGGCCTTCGCCAAGCGCCTGCTGGATCAGCCCGAGGTGAAGCCGATCGGCCTCGGCGCGCGCGATTCGCTGCGACTCGAGGCGGGCTTGTGCCTCTATGGCCATGACATCGACACCACCACCTCGCCGGTCGAGGCCGACCTGGTCTGGAGCATCGGTAAGCGCCGGCGCGCCGAAGGCGGCTTTCCCGGCGCCGCGCGGATCCAGCGCGAATTGAAGGAAGGCACGTCGCGAAAGCGCGTCGGCATCCTGCCCGCCGGACGGGCACCGGTGCGCGACGGCACCGAGCTGATGGCCGGCGCCAAGCGCATCGGCAAGGTCACGAGCGGCGGCTTCGGCCCCAGCCTCGGCGGTCCGCTCGCCATGGGCTATGTCGAGACCGGCTTCGCCAAACCTTCTCAAGAACTCGAGGCCATCGTGCGCGGCAAGCCCTTGCCGGTGCAGGTGGCGCCGCTTCCCTTCGTCAAGACCAGCTATTACCGCGGGTAAAGAGGAGTCTTCATGAGCACGCTGCGTTACACGGAAGAGCATGAATGGATCCGCGTCGAGGGCGACACCGCGACCATCGGCATCAGTGCCTATGCGCAGGAGCAGCTGGGCGACGTGGTGTTCGTCGATCTGCCCCAGCCCGGCAAGAAGGTCGAGAAGGGAAAAGAGGTCGCGGTCGTGGAATCGGTCAAGGCCGCGAGCGAGGTCTATGCGCCGGTCTCGGGCGAAGTGGTCGCGGTCAACAGCGACCTCGCCACCGAGCCCGCGCGGGTCAACAGCGATCCGATGGGAAATGGCTGGTTCGTGAAGCTGAAGCTTTCCAACAAGGCGGAGCTCGACGGGCTGATGGACCAGGCAGCCTATGACGCCTATGTGAAGGGTCTTCACTGATGCGCTATCTGCCGCTCACGCCCGCCGACCGCCAGTCCATGCTGGCGCGCATCGGCGTGCGTTCGATGGACGATCTCTATCGCGACGTGCCGCCCAAGGCGCGCCGCGACAAGCCGGTGGACCTCCCCTCCCATCAGGGCGAGCTCGAGGTCGAGCGCGCGATCGGCGCGCTGGCGGCGAAGAATCTCGGCACCGCAAAGGCGCCGAGCTTCCTGGGCGCCGGCGCCTATCGCCATCACGTGCCGGCCGCGGTCGATCACCTGATCCAGCGCGGCGAGTTCCTCACCTCCTACACGCCCTATCAGCCGGAGGTGACGCAAGGCACGCTCGAATACCTGTTCGAGTTCCAGACGCAGGTGGCGCTCCTGACCGGGATGGAGGTCGCCAACGCCTCGATGTATGACGGCGGCACCGCCTGCGCCGAAGCGGTGATGATGGCCAACCGCGTGACGCGGCGCTCGAAGGCCGTGCTCTCGGGCGCGCTCCATCCGCATTACGCCGAGATCACCCGCACCCATGCGCATTTCCTGGGCTTCAAGGTCGAGCAGCCGCCGGCCGATCCCGAGGGCAAGGAGGATCTGGCCCGGCTCGTCGACGCCGACACCTCCTGCGTGGTGGTGCAGAACCCGAACGTGTTCGGCCATATCCAGGATCTGAGCGGGCTGGCCGAAGCCTGTCACAAGGCGGGGGCGCTGCTCGTTGTCGCGGTGACCGAAGTGGTCTCGCTGGGCGCGATCGAGCCGCCGGGTGCAATGGGCGCCGACATCGTGGTGGCCGAAGGCCAGGCGCTCGGCAACTCGCTGGGCTTCGGCGGACCCTATGTCGGGCTATTCGCGACCCGCGAGAAATTCCTGCGCCAGATGCCGGGCCGTCTCGTCGGCGAGACCAAGGACGTCGATGGCCGGCGCGGCTGGGTGCTGACGCTCTCGACACGCGAGCAGCATATCCGCCGCGAGAAGGCGACCAGCAACATCTGCACCAATTCGGGCCTCTGCGCGCTCGCCTTCACCATCCATCTGACGCTCCTGGGTGAAGCGGGATTCCAGCGGCTGGCGGCGCTCAATCACGCCGCCGCCTGCATGCTCGCCGACAAGCTGGCGACGCTCCCGGGTGTCTCGGTTCTCACCCGCAGCTTCTTCAACGAATTCACGGTGAAGCTGCCGAAGCCCGCCGGACCCGTGGTCGAGGCGCTCGCCAAGCGCGGCATCCTCGGCGGCGTGCCGGCATCGCGGCTCTGGCCGAATGAGAAGGCGCTCGAGAATCTGTTGCTGGTGGCGGCGACCGAAACCAACACGGGCGCCGACATGGACGCGCTCGCGGCCGCGCTCAAAGAGGTGCTGGCATGAGAGTTCCCGCTCAGTCTTGCGCGCAACCCCTCCCCCTACCCCCTCCCGCAAGGGGAGGGGGCGGGAATAGAACTGAACCCTCTCGTCTTTTTGATGGGGGACAGCAAAGGCGGTGCGGCAACAAAAATCCACGCCCCCTCCCCCTGCGGGAGGGGGTCGGGGGAGGGGTCCTCACACTCGCCGCCGCCCATGGAGTCTCCGCATGAACGTCGATCCGGTCACCGGCACCTATAGCGGCAATCGCGGGCTTCAGGTCGAGGAGCCGCTGATCTTCGAGCAGGGCGAGGAGGGGCGCTGCGGCGTCGATCTGCCCGAGCCCGCCAAGGTCGCGAGCCGTCTCGGTAACCTGGCGCGCAGGAAGCCGGTGGGCCTGCCCGGCCTGTCGGAGCCGCAGGTGGTGCGCCATTACACGCGGCTTTCGCAGAAGAACTACGCCATCGATACGGGGCTCTACCCGCTGGGCTCCTGCACGATGAAGCACAATCCGCGCCTCAACGAGAAGATGGTGCGGCTGCAGGGCCTGGCCGATCTCCATCCGCTGCAGCCGGTCTCGACCGTGCAAGGCGCGCTCGAGCTGATCGACCAGCTGGCGCATTGGCTGAAGACGCTGACCGGCATGCCGGCGGTGGCGATGTCGCCCGGTGCCGGCGCCCATGGCGAACTCTGCGGAATCATGGCGATCCGTGCCGCCCTCGAGCATCGCGGCGATGCGAGGAAGCGCATCCTGGTGCCGGAATCCGCCCATGGCACGAACCCGGCGACGGCGGCGGCCTGCGGTTATGAGGTCGATCCGATCCCGGCCAACGCCAAGGGCCGTGTCGATCTCGAAGCGTTCCGCGCCAAGCTCGGCCCCGACGTGGCCGGCATCATGATCACCAACCCCAACACCTGCGGCCTGTTCGAGCCCGACATCGTCGAGATCGCCGAGGCGATCCATGGGGCCGGCGGCTTCTTCTACTGCGATGGCGCCAACTTCAACGCGATCGTGGGCCGCGTGCGGCCGGGCGATCTCGGCATCGACTGCATGCATATCAACCTGCACAAGACTTTCTCCACGCCCCATGGCGGCGGCGGTCCCGGTGCCGGTCCGGTCGTTCTCTCCGAGGCGCTGGCGCCCTTCGCGCCGGTGCCCTGGGTGGTGCATGGCGCCAAGGGCTTCGACCTGGTCGAGCAGGACCCGAAGAAGCAGGCCTTCGGCCGGCTCAAGGGCTTCCACGGCCAGATGGGCATGTTCGTGCGGGCGTTGGCCTACATGATGAGCCATGGCAGCGACGGGCTGAAGCAGGTGGCCGAGGATGCGGTGCTCAACGCCAACTACATCCTGGCCTCGCTCAAGGACGACATGTCGCCGGCCTTCCCCGGCACCTGCATGCATGAGGCGCTGTTCGACGACCATTTCCTGAAAGACACCGGCGTGACCACGCTCGATTTCGCCAAGGCGCTGATCGACGAGGGCTATCACCCCATGACCATGTATTTCCCGCTGGTGGTGCATGGCGCGCTGCTGGTCGAGCCGACCGAGACCGAGAGCAAGGATTCGCTCGACCGCTTCATCGAGGTGTTGCGCAGCCTGGCGCGGCGCGCCAAGTCGGGCGACGCCGCCTATTTCGAGGCGGCGCCGAAACTGACGCCGCGCCGGCGGCTCGACGAGACCGCAGCCGCGCGCAAGCCCGTGCTGCGCTGGGTTCCGGGCTCGAACACTGCGAAGGCGGCGGAGTAGGCGCGGCCCAGATTCGTCAGGACACCGTCTTCTTCAGCCGGTAGCGCTTCGCATCCGGCATATAGAGCCGGCCCTTGACCTGGAACGGCACGACGTCGCCGAACACCTGGCGCAGGTCGGCGCGCACCCGCGTGTTGACGCGGAAATATTGGTGGTTGGTGAAATCGTCGTCGCCCGACAGGGCCTCCGAGACATCCACCACCGAGATCTTGTCGTTGATCGTGCGGGTATTCTCGGGCCCGCCGGCGCCGAGGCGGTCGGGATTGCCTTTGGTCAGGTCGCTGATGATGAGCGCCCTGTCGCGCGGCGTGTGATAGACCAGCACCTGCTGCGCCAGTTGGGGTAGCGGCCTCAATTTGGCATCGAAATCGAAGGTGTCGGCATCCTCGTCCGCGGCGGCGAGAACGACCTTGTCGAACAACCGCGGCAGAATGGTCTTGTAGCGGCGGCAGAGCCCTTGGACGCCATAGCGCAGCGCATAATTGCCCATGCTGTGCGAGAGCAGATGCAGGCGCTGCTCGCAGCGATCCACCGCCGCAATCTCCTGCAGATAGCGGGCCGCGATCTCGATGGCGCGCGCCATGGCGTCGCCCGATCTCTCCACGTCGGCGCGGTCCTTCGGATAGGCCGTCACGGGAGTCTGCTTGCCGTCGGAGGGCCAGGTGAAGACGAAGATGTTCATCTGCAGGGCCAGGAACTTCTTGAATTCGGCCGCCCGCTCCAGCGCCTCGGTGAAGCTGTAGCCGAAGCCATGGACGAAGATCAGCGTATCGCGCGCGTGGGCGATCATTTTGGCCTTGAGATCGTCGAATACTTGCCGGCTTCCGAAGACGAGCCGCCGGTCGGCGGGGCCGTCGAGCACGAGCTTCTCCGGCGCCACGTCCAGCCGCACCAGTTTCAGGGTCTTTTCGTTGATCTCGGCGGTGCCGAAGCGGATCGCCGTGCCGTCGATGGGCCCCAGCAGCGGTCCGAAATCGGTCGGCGGATCGCCGATCGGGTTGCGATTGGTGGCGAAGAAGACGGTGATGGTGGATGCAGCAGGCATGGCCCTTCCTTTCGCGGAAAGCGACGGTATGTTGGGCCTGTTGGGAAGTTTATCTTATCGCCGCGGGAAGATCATCGGGGATCGCAGGAAAATGCAACTCTGGCCGCCGCCATTCCGACTCTTGCCTTGCTCCGTCGCTCCCATATTCTGAAGCGCATCAAGGCCGCCGGCCATCCGCCGCGAACCGAGTGCGAGACCAGAGGAACCGATCATGCCAGCATCAGGACGTCCCCGCCTGCGACCGGCGCGGCCCGAGGATGCCGAGGAGATCCTCGCCATGGTGCGCGAGCTGGCCGAATTCGAGAAGGAACCGCTCTCGAGCGTCGAGGCGACGGCGGAGGATTTCCGGCGCGACTGTTTCGGCCCCAATGCCCGCGCCGAGGTGCTGCTGCTGGAAGAGAACGGCACGCTCCTGGGTTTCGCGCTCTATTACCATAATTTCTCGACCTGGCTGGGGCGGGCCGGCATCTATCTCGAGGACTTCTTCCTGCGTCCGCCCGCGCGCGGCCGGGGGCTCGGACGCATGGTCATGGCGGGCCTGGCCCAGATCGCGCAGCGGCGCGGCTGCCGGCGCCTCGAGCTGCAGGTGCTCGATTGGAATCCGGCGCGCAAGTTCTACGAACATATCGGCATGGAGCATCGCGACGATTGGTGCTCCTATCGCATCGCGGAAGAAGGCCTCGCGCGTTTGGCCTCGGAGGTTGACGATGGATCTTGGTCTGAAAGGCCGTAAGGCGCTGGTCTGCGCCGCCAGCAAGGGCATGGGGCGCGCCTGCGCCGAAAGCCTGGCGCGCGAGGGTTGCGATGTCTGGATCACGGCGCGCCACGCCGACCTGCTGGAGGCGACGGCGGCCGCGATCCGCAAGACCACGGGGGCGAAGGTGACGGCGGTGCCGGGCGACATCGCCACCGAGGCGGGCCGCCAGGCCGCGCTTGCCGCCTGTTCCGATCCCGACATCCTGGTGAACAATGCCGGCGGACCGCCGACCGGCGATTTCCGCAAATTCTCCGCCGCCGACTGGAGCGCCGCGCTCGAGGCCAATATGCTGGCGCCGATCTATCTCATGAAGGCGACGATCGATGGCATGACGCGGCGGCGGTTCGGGCGCATCGTCAACATCACCTCCTCGACGGTGAAACAGCCCTTCGCGTCGCTGGCGCTTTCCAACGGCGCCCGCAGCGGCCTCACCGGCTTCGTCGCCGGCCTCGCGCGCGAGGTCGCGCGGCACAATGTGACGGTCAACAATCTGCTGCCGGGCTCGATCGACACCGAGCGCAGCGAGGTGTTCGTGACGAACCATGCGAAGGCGCGCGGAATCTCCCGCGAGGACGCGCGCGCCGAGCTGGAGAAGGAGATCCCCGCCGGCCGCTTCGGCAGCGCCGCCGAATTCGGCGAAGCCTGCGCCTTCCTCTGTTCCGCCCAGGCCGGCTACATCACCGGGCAGAACCTCCTCGTCGACGGCGGGGCCTATCCGGGGACGTTTTGAGCGAGTGACAGCAAGGTTGTTGAGGCATGTCCGCCCCCAGATGTCATCCCCGCGCCCGGGTCCGGCCGTAGGCCGGCCCGAGTGTAAACTCCAGCGGGGACCCATCTTGATCCAGCATACCAAGCTTATCGTTGGGTCCCCGCTTTCGCGGGGATGACATTGGGGGCAATAGAAACGGACCGTCCGATGATCGAGGTTCGCCCCGCGACGCCGCCCGACATTCCCGCCCTCGGCCGGCTGATGGCGGAGCTTCTCGTTCATTACGACATGGCGGGGCCCGACGAGGCGGAGGTCGCGAAGGCTCTGGCCGCGCAAATGCCGAGGGTCGAATTCCTGCTGGCCTTCGAGCGCGACGATCTCCTGGGCTTCGCGTCGTTCTCGCCGCTGTTTCCGGGGCTCGGCCTCGACCCCCAGCTCTACATGAAGGATCTCTATGTCGCTGCCGCCGCACGCGGTTGCGGCGTGGCGCGGGCCTTGATGTGCGCTCTGGCGCGGACCGCAATAGCGCGGGGCTGCGTGCGCATCGACTGGACGACCGACCGCGACAACCTGCAAGCCCAGGCCGCCTACAAAGCGCTCGGCGCGGTCCGTCTCGAGGAGAGGGTCTATTATCGCCTCGACGAGGAAGCGATCGCGCGGCTCGCCGATGTGGCGTGACGGGCGTCTTCCAAATCCGGTGTCGCAGTTGCGGTGACCGAAGCGGCGGCACCCTTTCGGCAGGTTGTGGCGCCCCTTCCATGCGACCCGGTCCGGCGCCGTTGCGTTAAAAAATGTTTATTTTCATATAGATAACGGAGGTCGCGGAGCTATCATACCGGCATCATGACATACCATGATGCTTCATGATATGTCATGATACTGAGATCGCAAGGGAGATGAGGTGTGCGATGACATCCCGGGCCCGCGAGAAATTCGCTACCCAAGTCAATTCGAGGATCCTGTCTGCCGTCCGGAGTATCGCGCAGAGCGAGGGCCGGCAAATCCAGTCGCTCATGGATGAGGCGTTGGCCGACCTGATCGAGAAGCGCAAGCAGGGGCGACCCCGAGCTCACGTCATGGAAGCCTATCGCGACAGCCACGAAACTTTTGGCGCGCTCTATAAGAAATTGGCTGAATGACGGACTACCTGACGGTCGTCGAGGTGCTGTCGATCCACGATGACCAGATCGAGCGCTATGGAGGCATAGCTGGAATTCGCGATCCGGGTTTGCTGGAGGCGGCGCTCTTTCGTCCACAGACGGGCCACTACGCAGATCTGATCGAGGAAGCCGCCGCGCTCTGGGAAAGCCTGGCGCAGAATCATCCCTTCTTCGACGGCAACAAACGCACGGCCTTTGCGGTGACCTATACGTTTCTCGTCATCAATGGGACGCGGCTTACCGCCGATGCCGAAGAAACCTATCGATTCATCTCGGGGCTCTATGAGACCGGCAGATTCAGATTCGAGCACCTGGTTCCCTGGTTGCGAACACACACCTCTCGCGACTTCGAGAGAGAGTAGATCGATAGGGACGATCTCGATGCCGAAGCCATCGCGCGGCTTGCCGACGACGCCGCGCCGCAATGGGCGTTGCCTATCCCGGCAGGTTCTGAGCGGCCGAGGCCTCGGCCTTGTGCAGGAGCGCCACACCGATCGAGGCAAACGTGATCAGAACGACGGCGATCCAGGCCCTGAGGCCGACCGTCTCGGCGAGAACGATCATGCCGATCACCGTGGCGACCACCGGCTCAAGCGAGATCAGGACGCCATAGTTCCTGGCCGGCATGGTTTTCAGCGCGAGGTACTCGAACAGCAGCGGGATCGTCGCCGAGAACAGGACGACGCCAACGATGACGATGATTGTCTCCGGATGAGCGACGACAGCCGCGACGGCGCCAACCCCGACGAACGGGAACAGGATCAGGCCCGCAACGGTCATCGCCAGAGCGAGACCCGCGCCGCCTTCGACGATCTTTCCCAGCTGCCGGCTCAACAGGATGAAGCAGGCCCAGCCGGCTCCGGCGGCAAAGGCAAACATCACGCCGACCGGATCGAGGCTGGTGCCGATGGAGGGCGTCAGCAGCGCGATGCCGGCCGCGGCGAGCAGCACGCAGAGCACGTCCAGCAGCCGCCGTGAGGCGATCAGCGCGACGCTCAAGGGCCCGAGGAACTCGATCGCAACCGTGATCCCGAGCGGAATCCGCGACAGTGCCTCGAAGAAGCTGCCGCTCTGCACCGCCATGGTGAGGCCCAGCGCCAGGATGCCGACCGGCGCCTGCCGCAGGGCCGACCCCACGGTCGAGCGATAAAGTGCGCACAGCAGCAGGCCGCCGATCGTCATGCGCAGGAACAGCATGCCGAGCGGGCCGTAGATGGGAAACAGGGTGATCGCGAGCGCCGATCCCAACTGGATCGAAAGGATCGCCAGGAGCAGCAATAGCGTTGCGGGCGCGCGGTCGAGACGCGATGTGGCTGCCTTCATCCCGCTGCCCCTGTCGGTTGAGATTCCGTCTGCCGGCGTGTCCGCAACATAGGGTCTTTGGCCTCCCGCCTGTCAACCGACGGAAGGGCAACTCGCGTGCCCAACGAAAAAGGCCCCGTCTTTTCGGGCGGGGCCTTTCGAATTCGGTTCTCCGACGCCCGCGCCTAATGCAGGCGGCGCTCCAGATCGGCGACCGACTGGTCGATGAGGCTGCCGGCGCGCGCCGGGTCGAGGCCCGAGGCCAGCGCCTTTTGCGCGCCCAGCACGGCCAGATTGACGGCCTGGTTGCGGACCTCGGCGACCGCCAGGGTCTCGGCCTGGGCGATTTTCTCCAGCGCCTGACGCTCGCGACGTTTCAGGGCCGTTTCGATATTGGCGGCCGAGCTCTTCCGGATGCGCTCCGCTTCATCCTTGGCTTGAGCCAGGATCGCGTCGGCTTCCTTCAGCGCCTGACGCTGGCGGCGCTGATACTCCGCCAGGAGCTTCTCGGCCTCGTTGCGGAGTTTTTCGGCCTCGCCCAGATCCTTCCGGATCTTGGCGGCGCGATCGTCCAGCATCTTACCGATGGCGCGATAAATCGGCTTTCCCGCCAAGACGATGAAGATGACGAACGCAATGGCGACCCAGAATTCCGGCTCGTGGAGGAATTCCATCAGTGGCGCTCCCTGGCGGCGGCCTCGACCCATTCCTTCGCGGCCGAGGGCGAGAGCTCGACGCCCGCCACTTTGCGCAAGATGGCTTGCGTCAACTCGGCCGCGACGGTCCGCGTCTCGGCCAGCGCCGCGTCCTTGGCCGCCACGATGCGCCGTTCGGCCTCGGCCGTGCGGGCATTGAGTTCGGCGGCGAAGGCCGCTTCGCGTTTGGTGAATTCCGCGGCGACGTCGGCTGCGGCCTGGCCGGTCAGGGCCTGGGCCTTGAGTCGCGCATCCATCATGGCTTTCTCGTAGGCGGCCAGGACGGATTCGGCATCCGCCTTGACCCGTTCGGCGCGTGTCAGATCGCTCTCGAGCTTGTTCGCCCGATTGCCCAACGCGGTCGCGATTCTCGGCAGCGCCAATTTCGCCATCAGGAAATAAAGAATGACGAACGTGATCGCCAGCCAGATCAGCTGCGGCGTGTAGGTCGAAAATTCGAGTTGGGGCATTCCTGTCGCCTCGCCTCGGGGGCCGAAGATGTGAAGGACGAGTCGCCGATTATCGGACTCGTCCCTCCGACCCTAGGGTTGCAGCTCGCCTTGCGGGAAGCGTGTTGCCTAGAACACGAACAGCAGCAGCATCGCGATGACGAGTGCGTACAGCGCGACCGCTTCGACGAGCGCAAAGCCCAGCAGCACGTTGCCGAACACCTTGCCCGCCGCCGCCGGATTGCGCAACGCACCGGAGACGTAGGCGGCGAAGATATTGCCGATACCGATGCCGACGCCGCCGAGGGCGATCATGGCAATGCCGGCGCCCACCAGCTTTCCGAGCGAAGTTGCAGCTGCTAAGTCCATGGATCAGTTCCTTTTCGAAGTTCGAGTTGAAAGGTGGTGTGGCGATTCCCGAGGGCCTGCGCCGTTACTCAGTGATGCATGTTGACGGCATCGTTGAGATAGATGCAGGTCAGGATGGTGAAGACATAAGCCTGAAGAATCGCGATGCCGAACTCGAGGCCGGTCAGCGCAACGATGAAGGCGAGCGGCGCCCAGCCGCCGAGGATGCCGAGCGCGACGACGAAGCTGCCGAACACCTTCAGCATGGTGTGCCCGGCCATCATGTTGGCGAAGAGTCGGACGGAAAGGCTGATGGGCCGCGTCAGATAGGACAGGATCTCGATCACGATCATCAGCGGCAGGAGGAAGATCGGCACGCCGGAGGGGACGAACAGCTTGAGGAAGCCGAATCCGTGGCGCACGAAGCCGATGATCGTGATGCAGATCATGATGAAGGCTGCCGCTGCAAAGGTGACGATGATGTGGCTCGTCACGGTGAAGCTGAACGGCACCAGCCCCAGCAGGTTGCAGAACAGGATGAACATGAAGAGCGTGAAGATGAACGGGAAATAGCGCCGGCCGCCGTCGCCGACATTGTCGCGGATCATCTTGGCGATGAATTCGTAGGAGAGCTCGGCCAGCGACTGCCAGCGCGTCGGCACCAGGGCGGCGCTCCGCATCGCCAACGTCAGGAACAGGGTCGTCAACACCACCGCGACCATCATCCAGATCGAGGAATTGGTGATGGAAGCGTCGATTCCGCCGATATTCAGCGGCACGACGCGATGGATCGCGAACTGTTCGAGGGGGCTATGGCCTTCCATCCGGCACTCAATCCTTCGCTACGGTCGTGGTCCCCTTCGGTCCGGAGCCTCGCGCCCCGAATCCGCGGCCGGTCAGGATTTGGGCGTGTCGTCGCGGTTCATCTCCTTGGCCGTGCGGAACACGTTGAGCGTGCCCGCAGCCGCGCCGAGGAGGAAGAAGACGAGCAGACATACCGGGGAGGTTCCCAACCACCGATCCAGCAGCCAACCCATCCCGCCACCGACGACCAGTCCGGCAACCATCTCGACGCTCAATCGGAACGCCCAGCCACCGGCCGTCTTCGGGGTCGAGGCGCCTGGACCCGCTGCCTGATTCGCGCCGCCCTCCCGGCGTAGCGCGCTGAGGCGCTTTCCGAGGTCATCCAGCGGCGTCGGCGGCTTGTCCTGGCTCATCGTCCAACGCACAAAAAGCCCCGCGACACCCAGCCCGGTCGCGAGGCGAGGCGCAACATACGGGCGGCCCCCACCCCTGTCAAGCCTGGGTGGATCGCGATCAAACGCTTGCGCTGCAACGAAAATCCAGCCCTGCGGCGTTACGCGCTCTGGCGCAGTTCGGCGGCGCGCTGAAGGTCGACGGAGACCAGCTGCGAGACTCCGCGCTCGGCCATGGTGACGCCAAAGAGGCGGTCCATCCGCGCCATGGTCAGGCGGTGATGGGTGATGACCAGGAACCGGGTGGTGGTGACCCGCGCCAGCTCTTCGACCAGGTCGCAGAAGCGGTCCACATTGGCGTCGTCGAGCGGGGCGTCCACCTCGTCCAGCACACAGATCGGCGCCGGATTGGTGAGAAACACGCCGAACAGCAGCGCCAGCGCGGTCAAAGCCTGCTCGCCGCCCGAGAGCAGCGACATGACCTGCAGCTTCTTGCCGGGCGGACTCGCCATGATCTCGAGCCCGGCTTCCAGCGGGTCTTCGGCCTCGGTCAGCGCCAGATGGGCGCGGCCGCCGCCGAAAAGGCGGGTGAAAAGCTGCTGGAAATGGCCGTTCACCACCTCGAACGCGGCGAGAAGGCGCTCGCGGCCCTCGCGATTGAGGCTGGCGATGCCCTGGCGCAGCCGGGCGATGGCCGAGACCAGGTCGTTGCGCTCGTTCTGCATGCCGCTGATCTGGGTTTCCAGCTCTTCGGCTTCCGATTCGGCGCGCAGATTGACCGGTCCGATATTCTCGCGCTCGCGCGTCAACCGCTGGATCCGCGTCTCGACCGCCTCGCGATCGGGCAGCTCGGCGCCTTCGTCGAGTTCGGCCAGGGCCAGCGCGTCCGCGGGGGCGACTTCCAGGCGCTCCTGCGAGCGCTCGATCACCAGGGCACCGGACTGCTCGGCCTGGGCCACCAGCCCCTCGGTGCGGACCCGGTTCTCGCGGGCCTGGCCCAGCTCATGCTCGGCGGCCTTGAGGGCGCGGTCATAGTCGGCAAGCCTGGTCTCGGCTTCGGCCAGCCGGTCGGCGGCGGCCTGGCGGGCCGATGTCGCGCCGGCGATCTCGTCCAGCAGCCGCTGGCGCTGCTCGGCCAGCTCGGCCGGGCGGCGGGCGAGGCGCTCGATCTCTTCGCCGATCTCGGCCAGACGCTGTTGATAAGTCTCGAGCTGGCGCTGGGCGGCTTCGCTGCGCTGGGTCCAGGAAGTGCGCTCGCGCGTGACCGTGCTCTGCCGCTCGGCGCGGATCGCGGCCTCGCGCTTCAGCCGCTCGACCGCGCCGCGCCGCTCGATCAGCTGGCCGCGTTCCTCGGCCAGGCGCGGCTTCAGCTCGGCGACCCGCTCGCGGGCCCCGCCCAGATCGGGGAGGGCCGCCTGATCCGCTTCGGCCTGCTGGCGCTGCGCGTCGGTCTCGGCACGCTCGGCGGCCACTTCCTCGGCGGTGCGCTTCAGCACCGTGAGCCGCGAGACCGCTTCGGCCAGGCGCTGCTGCACCTGGGCCAGCGCGGACCGGGCCTGGTCGACCGCCTGATAGGTCTGGCGGCCGGCGGCACGGGCCGCCTCGGCCTCGGCCGCAGCGGCGCTGCGGGCCTCGGTTGCCCGGGTCAGGGTGCTCTGCGCTTGCTCCAATGTCGCCGTGGCGCCTTCGAGCTCGCGCTTCACCTCGTTCAGGCGGTTGCGCTGCTTGAGACGCACCGCCGCCGGGCTGGGCGCGCCGGTCGCGACCGTATAGCCGTCCCAGCGCCACATGGCGCCGTCCTTGGAGACCAGGCGCTGGCCCTGGCCGATCTGATCGGCCAGGGCGCGGCCCGTGGCTTCGCTGTCGACCACACCGATCTGGTGCAGCCGGCGCAACAGCACCGGCGAGCCGGTGACGAAGCGCGACAGCGGCTCGGCGCCGGCCGGGAGATCGGGCCGATCGGGGCGTTCGCTGACCGACTGCCAGTGAACGGGCGCCGCCAGGTCGGTCGAGGCGGTGAGATCGTCGCCCAGCGCCGCGCCCAGCGCCGCTTCATAGCCGGGCTCGACCTGCAGCTGGTCGATCAAGGGCGGCTGGCTCGAGGATTCGGTGCCGACGAAAAGTTCGCCCAGGGTCGAGGCCTCGGCTGCCAGCTTGGCATGGGCGCTCTGCGCCGCCTGCTGGCCGGCGCGGGCCTCGGTCTCGGCCGCCTCCGCGGCGGTCAAAGCCTGCTCGGCCTCGCCGCGCCGGGTCTCGGCCGCCGCCAGATTGTCCTCCGTCTCGGCCAAGCGGTGCTTGGCCGCCACCAGCTCCAGATCCTGCTCGGTCTCGGCCGTGAGCCGCTCGCGCTCGATCCGCGTCGCCTCGGCGCGCTGGTCGAGACGGCGCAACCGCTCGCCCAGCTCGGCCAGCCTGCGGACCAGCGCCGAATGGCGCGCTTCGCCCTCGGCGATCGTTTGCGTCAATTGCGCCAGCTCGGTCTCGGTGGTCTCGACCTGGGCCTGGCTGTCATTGGCCTGGCGCTGGGCCTCGGCGAGCGCGTCGCCTTCGCGGGCGCTGGCCTCGGTCAGTTGCGCTTCTTCCTCGGCCAACCGCGCCTGTGCCGCAGCGGCGTCCTCGAGCAAGGCCTGCTCGCGGCCGATATCGCCCTCGACCTGCTGGCGCCGGCGCTCGGCCTCGGTCTGCTGCTGCTGAACCCGCTGCTCTTCCTGCTCGAGGGCACCGCGCGCCAAGGTCAGGCGCTGCAGGGCAGCGGCCGCTTCGGCCTCGCTCTGGCGCAGGCCCGGCAGCACCGAGGCGCCATCGGCCTGCTCGCGCGCGGCGATGGCGGCGGCTTCGGTCGCGCTGGCGACGGCGCTCTCGGCCTCGGCCAGGGCCTGGCGCGCGGCTTCGATGCGGGCCTGGGACTCGGTCCATTGCAGATGGATCAGCACCGCCTCGGCCTTGCGCAGCTGGTCGGCGATGGTGCGATAGCGCTGCGCCTGGCGGGCCTGCTTCTTCAGGGTCTGGAACTGGGCCTCGAGCGTGACGATCACATCCTCGAGGCGCGCGAGATTGGCTTCGGCCGCGCGCAGGCGCAGCTCGGCCTCGTGCCGGCGCGAATGGAGGCCGGTGATGCCGGCCGCTTCCTCGAGCAGCGCGCGGCGCTCGGTCGGCTTGGCGCTGATGATGGCGCCGACGCGGCCCTGGCTCACCATGGCGGTCGAATGGGCGCCGGTCGCGGCGTCGGCGAAGAGGAGCTGCACGTCGCGCGCCCGCACTTCCGAGCCGTTGACGCGGTAATGCGAGCCGACGCCTCGATCGATGCGCCGGCTGATCTCGAGCGCCTCGTTGCCGTTGAACTGCGAGGGCACGTTGCGATCGGCATTGTCGAGCGAAAGCACGACCTCGGCGACGTTGCGCGCCGGCCTGCCGGTATTGCCGGCGAAGATCACGTCGTCCATCTCGCCGCCGCGCATGCGCTTGGCCGAGGTCTCGCCCATCACCCAGCGCAGCGCCTCGACCAGGTTCGACTTGCCGCAGCCATTGGGGCCGACGATGCCGGTCATGCCGGGCTCGATCGGCATCTCCGTCGAATCGACGAAAGACTTGAAACCGACGAGCTTGAGTTTGGTGAAGTGAACCAAGCCGGACTCCGGAAAATCAGCCGAGCGGATGCGGAAGCGGGAGGGAGCGGGCCGGGAACGGCCGGGGCGGCGTCCGCATCAAGGCTGGAGCTCCTTGAACACCTTCTCGAAATCTTCGTAAGGCACCGCACCCTGGATCTTGCGGCCATTCACGAAGAAGGTCGGGGTCGATTCGACGCCGAACTTGTCCTGGCCTTCCTGGGCGCGGGAAATGATGCGCTCGGAGATCGTCTTGTCGTCCAGGCAGGCCTGGAACTTGGTCTGGTCGATGCCGGCGCCGGCCGCGATCTTCGCGAGCGCGTCGAGCGGCTTGTCGCCATGGGCCCAGTCGCCCTGCTCCTTGAAGAGCAGCGAGACCATCGGAAAATAGGTGACGGGCGAGACGCATTCGGTGAGCTCGGCGGCTTTCAGCGCCGGCTGGTCGAGCGGATAGCTGCGGAACACCAGCCTCACCTTGCCGGTGTCGATGTAGTTGGCCTTGATCTGCGGCAGGATGTCGTTGTGGAAATGGGCGCAATGCGGACAGGTGAGCGAGGCGTACTCGATCATGGTGATCGGCGCGTCCTTCGAGCCCAGCGCATGGTCGTCGTCATAGAGCGGGATCTGGACCGTGGCGCCCGGCGCCGAGTTCGGATCGGAGGCGGCGGCCAGCTTCTGGCGGTCCTGATATTCGTAGAAGCCGACGCCGGCGACAGCGATCACGACGACGATCAGCGCGACAATCCAATATTTGCGCAATTCCCTGGTCCTTCGTGCGGGCCTCGTTGCAGCGACCCTTGGCGGGCGGCCCTTTGTCATCAGGCCGTCATGGAGGACGGCCGCGGCCAAGTTAGACCGAAGCCGTTCGGGCGCTCAAGCGAACGTCCCTGTGGAAAATGTGCACATGCGCCAGCGACGGCGCGGGCCGCGCTAGATGGCAGGATTCTCGTGGCCGCGCAATCCCTTCGCGAAGGGCCGCGGGCAGGCTTGCCGATCGGCCATGCGGCGGAATTCCTCGCTCCGCCATGGCGTGGAGCTTGATTCGCCGTCCAATGGTGCGGATCGGGAAAGACTCGGGCGGGCGCGCCTGCGGCGAAGGCGCACAAGTGAATCCGCGGCAGGATATCGAAAATGCGTCAGGAATCGAAACCGTCAGCGCTTGGCGGGCTTCTTCGCCTGCGCCGCCAGCGTACTGCCGAGTCGAGCGAGCGACTGGCGCAGCCCCTCGTCGGCGATCCCGGCCACGCTCAGATCGATGGCGGCGGTCTCGGCCGGCGCCAGCAGGGCCGGCTTGGGTTCGGCCAGACGCCGGCGCACCGGCTTGGGCAGGGGCCCGCGCTCGAGCCGAAGCCGCGCCACCGCGCCATAGCCCAGATAGGCGTTGATGCGCTCGATCAGCTGCGGCTCCAGATGCTGCAGCTCGAGCGCGATGGCGCCGGCCACGCGCAGATGGAGCGTGCCCTCGCGCCGCTCGCGGCCGGCGAAGGCGAGCTTGATCGGCAGGGTGGAGTCGGCGATCTGGTCGCCCACGATCGCGGTCCAGTCCGTCACCAGCCCGCCTTCGGCCAGGCCCCGCTTGCCGAGCGCTTTGCCGGCGATCCGGGGCAGGGACGCGGCCAGGGCCTGCATCCGCCCCTTGCGCGGCGCGTCCTCGATCGTGGGTTTTGCGGCGTCGGTGTCGTCGGCCATGGCGCCTGAGGGAGGTGAGATCGGTCTCGGCGCGGGCCCGCTCTTGCGCGAGCCCGGGCCGCCGCCGCAGTGTAGCCCCTCGCCATGCCCCGCGACCATGCTTCCGCACGTCCGAGCCAGGATCCCAGCGCCGAGCGCCGTGTCGCGCCGGCGCTGCTGGCCTGGTATGACCGGCATCGCCGCGAGCTGCCCTGGCGCGCGAGGGCGGGCGAAACGCCGAATCCCTATCGCGTCTGGCTGAGCGAGGTGATGCTGCAGCAGACCACAGTGGTGACGGTCGGGCCTTATTATGCGCGCTTCTTGGAGCGCTGGCCGACGGTCGAGGCCCTCGCGGCGGCCCAGCTCGACGAAGTGCTGCATGCCTGGCAGGGGCTGGGATATTACGCCCGGGCGCGCAATCTCCACCGCTGCGCCAAGGCCGTCGCGGCCGAGCATGGCGGGCGCTTCCCCTCGAGCGAGGAAGGTCTGCTGACGCTGCCGGGGATCGGCGGCTATACCGCCGCCGCGGTGGCGGCGATTGCCTTCGGTGCCAAGGCGACACCGGTCGACGGGAATATCGAGCGCGTGGTGGCGCGGCTGTTCGCGGTCGAGACGCCGCTGCCGGCGGCCAAGCCCGAACTGAAACGGCTCGCGGGCCAGCTCACGCCGGAAACCCGTGCCGGCGATTTCGCGCAAGCCATGATGGATCTGGGTGCCACGGTCTGCCGGCCCAAGGCGCCGCTCTGCCTCACCTGTCCGCTGACGCGGCTCTGCGCGGCGAGGGCGCAAGGGATCGCCCAGACTCTGCCGCGCCGCAGCCCGAAACGCGCCCGGCCGCAGAAACATGGCGTGGTGTTCTGGATCCGGCGGCCCGACGGCGCCGTGCTGATGCAGCGGCGCGCGGAGGAAGGATTGCTGGGCGGATTGATGGAATTTCCCTCGACCGGCTGGCGCGAGGCCGCCTGGAACGCCAAGGAAGCGATCAAATCGGCGCCCGTCGAAGCTGAATGGCACGCGCTGCCGGGCGTGGTCCAGCATGGCTTCACCCATTTCGATATCGATCTGACGCTGCTGGTGGGCGACGTGCCGGCGCGCACGAAGCTCGACGGTGTTTGGGTCAAGCCGACGGACTTCGGCGGTCAGGCGCTGCCGACCCTGATGACGAAAGTCGCGCGCCATGCGTTGGGGGTCCTGGCGGGCGAGGGGGCCGCGCCGGTTAAAGCGCGCAAGACCGCCAAAAAGAAAATGGCCTCATCCTGACCTGTCGGCAGGATGAGGCCATCCAGTACACCCCTAGTCACTTTTTACAGTCCTAGACACGTCTCTCGCCGCTTGGCGCGCGGCGACCCTGCCGGTCGGGAGGGCGTTGGCGCGCCCGTCCCGCCGGATCAGCTCATGAAAGCTCGGCGCGCAGGCGCTGGCGCAGGAAGTCGATCGGCACCAGCTTGCCTTCCATCCGCATGCACCAGAACTGCCAGCCATTGCAGGCGGGCGCACCTTGCACGGCGGCACCCACCTGGTGGATCGAGCCGCGATGGTCGGCCGAGATCAGCGTGCCGTCGGCGCGCACCTTGGCGGTCCATTGATTGTTCGGGCTGACCAGCAGGTCGCCTGGATGCAGGAGGCCGCGCTCGACCAGCCAGCCGAAGGGGATCCGCGGCTCCTCGCGCTTGGAGGGTGTCGCCATCAGCGACACATCCTCGACGGGGCGCACCTTTGAGAGGCGCTTGCGGGCGACTTCGACATAGGCGCGCTCGCGCTCGATGCCGATGTAATGCCGGCCCAGCCGCTTGGCGACGACGCCGGTCGTCCCGGTGCCGAAAAAGGGATCGAGCACCACGGCGCCGGGCCTGGTCGCCGCCAGGATCACCCGGTGCAGCAGCGCTTCCGGCTTCTGCGTCGGGTGCGCCTTGTTGCCGTTCTCGTCCTTGATCCGCTCGCCGCCATTGCAGATCGGCAGCAGCCAGTCGCTGCGCATCTGCAGGTCGTCGTTCAGCGACTTCATCGCATCGTAATTGAAGCAATAGCGGGCATCGGCGTCCTTGGCGCACCAGATCATGGTCTCGTGCGCGTTGGTGAAGCGCCGGCCGCGGAAGTTCGGCATCGGGTTGGTCTTGCGCCAGACCACGTCGTTCAGGATCCAGAAGCCCAGATCCTGGAGCGAGGCGCCGACGCGGAAGATGTTGTGGTAGCTGCCGATCACCCAGATGGTGCCGTCCGGTTTCAGTATCCGGCGCGCGGCCTTGAGCCAGTCGGCGGTGAAGCGGTCATAGGTCGCGAAATCCGCGAACTTGTCCCAGGCTTCCTCGACGCCGTCGACCTTGCTGTTGTTCGGCCGGTGCAGATCGCCCTGGAGCTGCAGGTTGTAGGGCGGATCGGCGAAGATCATGTCGACGCTCTCGGGCGGCAGCGTGTTCATCACCCGGATCGAATCGCCCTCGACGATGCGATCGAGCGACGGCGCCGCGACCGGCTCCAGTTCCGCCGTGGCCGCATCATTCCCCGCGGCACGACCCTTGATCGTGCGGCTACCCTTGGTCATCGACGTCCCCCAAACCCTTCCCAAAATCTGGGTCGAGCATGGAGTCGCCGAGTCCGGCGGTCAAGAGTCTTCTTGTTGATTCAATCGCTTAAAAGAGAAAGCTGAGAAATTGGACTAAAGCTGCGACGATGTTCGGGGGTAGCCCCAAGATGTAGTAGGGCAGTGCGGTGCTCAGGCGTGGCGTAGCCTGCATTATGCGCCCAGCCATAGCCCGGATAGCGCCGGTCGAGCTCCGCCATATGCCGGTCGCGCGCGACTTTGGCCAGGATCGAGGCGGCGGCAATCGAGAGCGAAAGCCCGTCCCCGCCGATGACGGCGCGGGCCGGGCAGGCAAGCTGCGGGGGCAGCTTGTCGCCATCGATCAGCGCGTAGGCGGGCGCCACCGCGAGGCCCATGACCGCGCGCGTCATGGCGAGCAGGCTCGCCTGGAGAATATTGATGCGGTCGATCTCCTCGACGCTGGCCTGCGCCACCGCCGACGTCACGGCATTGGCCAGGATCCAGCCCGACAGTTCCTCGCGCGTCTCGGCGTTCAGCTTCTTGGAATCGTCGATCGCGCGGGCGATCTTCCGCGGCGTGCGCTCCCTGTCGAGGATGACGGCGGCCGCGAAGACCGGCCCCGCCAAGGGGCCGCGCCCCGCCTCGTCTATGCCGGCGACGGGCGACAAGGCCGCCTCGATCTCCAGTTTGAAATGTGGCATCGCCGTCGAATCGCTCCCCGCTGCCCGATGCGGCTGCCAGAATGTCGCCATGACCGGGGAAGCGCAACGAGATCGACTTCTCAGCCTCATCGCGACCGATGAAGCGGCGATGGCGGTGCTGCGTCTGGTCCGTTCGCTCGGGCTCCCGGACTGGGCGATCGGCGCCGGCTTTCTGCGCAACCGGCTGTGGGACGAACTCACCGGTGCTGCGACCTGCTCGCCCGCCGACGATATCGATCTGCTCTATTTCGACGCGGGCGATCCCGAGGGCCGTGGCGAAGCGGCGATCGAAGCGCGGCTGGCGCAAGCGCGTCCCGATCTCATCTGGCAGGCGCGCAACCAGGCCCGCATGCATCTGAAGAATGGCGATCCACCCTATGCCGGCACGGCGGACGCCATTCGCTATTGGTTGGAAACCTGTACGGCGATCGCGGTACGGCTCGAGCCGGATGATCGCATGTCCTTGATTGCGCCCTATGGGCTCGACGATCTCTTCGCCCTGGTCTGCCGCCCGACGCCGGCGGGCCTTCACCGAGCCGAGGCCTATCGCGCGCGCGTGACCGTCAAGGCTTGGCATCGCCGCTGGCCGGAGTGCCGGATCGAATAGAGCTTTAGCTTGAACGGCGGCCGCCAGGATCGTCCGCGACGTCCGGCGACTCTTCGCCGTCCTGCTCGATATGGGCGCTGTAGACGCTGGCATCCTGCCCGCCGCGGTCGCTGACGAAGATGAGACCCATCAGCACCATCGTCAGCGCGACCGTCACCAGCGTGCCGATGAAGAGCGCGGCGATGCCATTGCCGCTGAGGCCGAGATCCGCGACCGACACGAACAGGATCAGCCCGACGACCACGAGGGCGAGCACGCCGGCGCAGATGGCGACATAAGTGCGGAGCCATCCCATCGAGGTCTCCTCATCCGCCACGCGACGTCAAGGCGGGGTGCCCAGGGCGTCTCGAGGCGGTCCGGCTGCCTTTATGGGCGCTGGCTGTCGCCCGCGTCTATCACATTACCACCGTGATCGCCGGCTCCGCCGATGCATCCGAGGTCCGCCAGGGCAGCGCCTCTTCCAGCATGCCCTCAGCGATCTCGCGCTCGCCCATGATGGTCAGGCTGGCGCCATGCTTGGTCAGATGCTCGACCTCGGCGTCGGAATGGGCGCGGGCGATGATCTTGAGATTGGGATTGGCGGCGCGCGCCTGGGCCACGATCTGACCCGCCTCGAAGGCCTGCGGGATGGCGACGAAGAGGACGCGCGCCTGTCCCGGATTGGCGGCCTTCAGCACCTCGGGATTCGAGGCATTGCCCATGATGATGTCGCCGCCGTCGCGCCGCGCCGCCTCGGCCAGCTCCGGGATCTCCTCGATCACCAGGAAGGGCCAATGGGCGGCGCCGAGCCCGGCACCCACCAGGCTGCCGACGCGGCCATAGCCGATCAGGATCGCATGGTCGGTCAGGTTCGTGACCGGAATGCTCTCGGCCGGGGCGGCATCGGGCGCGCCTGCCGCCTGGGGCCGATGCGGTGCCAGCCGCTCCAGCAGGGCGAAGGCCAGTGGATTGAGCATGATCGAGATGATGGCGCCGGCCAGGATCAGGTCGCGGCCTTCGGTGGGCAGGAGGCCGAGAGCCACGCCGAGCCCCGCCAGGATGAAGGAGAATTCGCCGATCTGGGCCAGACTGGCCGAGATGGTGAGCGCGGTCGAGGTCGGATGGCCGAAGAGGCGCACGATGACATAGGCTGCCAGGGACTTGCCGAACATGATGATGGCGACTGTCGCCAGGAGCGGGAGCGGCTGCTCGATCACGATCTTCGGGTCAAACAGCATGCCGACGGAGACGAAAAACAGCACCGCGAAGGCGTCGCGCAAGGGCAGGGTCTCGTTGGCGGCCTGCTTGCTGAGCTCGGATTCGGCGAGGATCATGCCGGCGAAGAAGGCCCCCAGCGCGAAGGAGACGCCGAAGAGCGTGGCGGCGGCATAAGCGGTACCCAGTGCCAGCGCCAGCACGGCCAGGCGGAAGAGCTCGCGCGAGCCGGTGTGGGCGATGTAGTGCAGGATCCAGGGAATGACGCGCCGCCCCACGATCAGCATGAGGGCGATGAAGGCCGCCACCTTGCCGACGGTGATGCCGAGGACCTTCAGGAGATCGAGGCCGCTCTGCGTTCCACCGGCAGCCCCGTTCCCACCCATGGTCTCTGCCAGTGCCGGCAGCAGGACCAGGGCCACCACCATCGCCAGGTCCTCGACGATGAGCCAGCCCACCGCGATGTGACCTCGCTCGGTATCGAGCAGACGGCGCTCCTGCATGGCGCGCAGCAGCACGACCGTGCTGGCGGTCGAGAGCGCCAGGCCGAGGACAAAGCCTTGCGCCCAGGGCCAGCCGAGCGCGAACGCCAATCCCATGCCCATCAGAGTCGCGACCGCGATCTGCACAACGGCGCCCGGGATCGCGATCCCCTTCACCGAGAGCAGGTCCTTGAGCGAGAAATGCAGGCCGACACCGAACATCAGCAGGATCACGCCGATCTCCGCCAGCTCGTGGGCCAGCGAGGCATCGCCGACAAAACCGGGCGTCGAAGGCCCAGCCACCACGCCCGCCAGCAGATAGCCGACCAGAGGGGAGATGCGCAGGCGCTGTGCGATGGCACCGAAAATGAAGGCGAGCACCAGACCGATGACGATCATGGCGATGAGCGGCGTTTGGTGGGGCATCGGGCTCCTTACGGGGGTCCGAGGGAAAGAAGCCCGCAGTTTCCGCAATCGGAGGCCTTTGCCGCAACCCGTTATCGTCAGCAAGCCGGCCCTATTTGTGCCGCTATCCTCCGGTCATGCGCGCTGCCGCCGCGGCTGTGGAATGTTCTGGAACTTCAGAACAGCTCGAACTGCGGGCGTTCGCCCTTCGGCACCGCGAAGAGATCGCTGCGCAGGCCGATGGCGCCGCCGCCGCGCTTGGCGAGGCCCAGCTTGCGCATGGCGACGCGGTAGCGCTGGCGCAGCAGCTCGGCATAGGGACCGGTGCCGCGCATGCGCGTGCCGAACTTGGCCTGATAGAGATTGCCCTCGCGGGTGTCGCGCACCAGCGACAGCACATGCTCGGCACGGTCGGGCACATGCGCCTCGAGCCATTCGCGGAACAGATCCTTGATCTCGAGCGGCAGGCGCAGCAGCACATAGCCGGCGCGCGTCGCTCCCCTTGCCGTGGCGGCGGCGAGGATCGCCTCCAGCTCCGGATCGTTGAGGGCGGGGATCATCGGCGCCGCCAGCACGCCGGTCGAGATGCCGGCGGCCGCCAGCGCCTCGATCGCGGCCAGCCGGCGCGGCGGCGTGGGCGCGCGCGGCTCGAGCTTGCGCGCCAGATCGGGATCGAGCGTCGTCACCGACACCGTCGCCTCGACCAGCCCGCGCTGCGCCATGCGCGAGAGGATGTCGAGATCGCGCAGGATCAGCGCCGATTTGGTGACGATCGTCACCGGATGGTTGAAGCGCTCGAGCACCTCGAGGATCTGGCGGGTGATGCCGAGCTCGCGCTCGATCGGCTGATAGGGATCGGTGTTGGTGCCGAGTCCGATCGGCGCCGGCCGGTAGGAGGGCTTGGCCAGCTCGCGCGCGAGGATCGCCGCGGCGTCATGCTTGGCGAACAGCCTGGTCTCGAAATCGAGGCCGGGCGACAGGCCGAGATAGGCGTGGGTCGGCCGGGCGAAGCAATAGACGCAGCCATGCTCGCAACCCCGATAGGGGTTGATCGAACGGTCGAAGCCCAGGTCCGGCGATTCGTTCCAGGCGATGACGGTCTTGCTTTTGTCGGGTTGGACTGTGGTCCGCAGGGGTGGGGCCTCGGCTTCGTCGGCCTGGACCGAGCCCCAGCCATCGTCTTCCAGGGGGCGCTCCCCGGGCTCGTAGCGGCCCGGGCGGTTGGAGACAGCGCCACGGCCTTTCCGGGCCTGAGGCGCCAGGATCGTCGGATCGGGGCCCTGAGGGGCATCGGGTTCATTGCGCATGGGGAAAGCCTAGCGAGGGCGATAGAACAAATAAAGAACAAACAATCCACAGAAAATTGTTCAACTGAACGGTTGATTATCATGCCGGATCGAATTAACTTCAACCTTATGGTTGAACAACAGACCGCTGCCCTCGATACCTTGTTCCGCGCCCTGGCCGATCCGACCCGGCGTGCGATGCTGCGCTCGCTGTCCGAAGGCGAGCACAGCGTCGGCGAGCTGGCCGCACCCTTCCGCATGTCGTTCGCGGCCGCCTCGAAGCACGTCAAGGTGTTGGAGCATGCCGGACTGGTGCGGCGCAGGGTGCAGGGCCGCTCGCATCTCTGCCGGCTCGATCCGCAGCCCCTGGCTGCCGCGGACGAGTGGCTGCGTTTCTACGAGCAGTTCTGGCGCAGCAGCCTCGACGCCCTGGCCGAGGCGCTCAGCCGACCCGATCCCGAGACCAATGGAGGCAAGAATGGATGACCATGGCGTCGTCATCGGCAAGGAGACGATCCGCTTCGAGCGGCTGTTGCCGGGACCGATCGAGCGCGTCTGGAGCTACCTGACGGAGTCGGAGAAGCGCGGCAAATGGCTGGCGTCGGGTCCCATGGAGCTCAAGGCCGGCGGCAAGGCGGAATTCCGCTTCGACCATTCGTCGCTCTCGCCGACCAAGGAACCGACGCCCGAGCGCTACAAGGCGAAGGCGGCGGGCGTGACGCTGGAAATCCGCGTGCTGCGCTGCGACCCGCCGCGGCTCCTCGCCATGACCTGGATGGGCACGATCAAGGAAGGCGGCCCGAAGGAGGATTCCGAAGTCACCTTCGAGCTCGAGCCCAAGGGCGACAAGGTAAAGCTCGTCGTGACCCACAGCCGTGTCAGGGACCGCGCGCTGCTCCTCGGGATCGCCGGCGGCTGGCACACCCATCTCGCCATCCTGGCCGACAATCTCGAGGGACGCGTGCCGCGGCCGTTCTGGTCGACCCACGAGAAGCACAATCGCGATTACGCGGAGCGGCTGAAGGGGTTGTGAGCGAGTGAAGAAGAAGCGGGGTCGGACGTCCTGTTGTCTCCTCCCCCGCCTTACGGGGGAGGATTAAGGAGGGGGCTGCGCGGTCGGAGTCATCCCTCTCCCTAACCCTCTCCCGCAAGCGGGAGAGGGGACAATATCTCGATCTCGCTACCCTCTGCTCAAACTCGTCCTACCCCACCTGCTTCAGATGTTCCTGCAGCCGCGGCATGAGTTCCGTCAGGTTGCAGGGGCGGAAGCGGTTGTCGAGCTGGTGCTTGAGGATCTCGTCCCAGCCGTCGCGGCAGGCGCTGGGCGATCCCGGCAGCGCGAAGAGATAGGTGCCGCCGGCGACGCCGCCGACGGCACGCGACTGGATGGTCGAGGTGCCGACCTTCTGGAAGCTGATCCAGCGGAACAGCTCGCCGAAACCGTCGATCTTCTTCTCGAACACCTGCTCGAAGGCCTCGGGCGTGACGTCGCGGCCCGTTACGCCGGTGCCGCCGGTCGAGATCACCACATCGACCTCGGGATCGGCGATCCAGCGCTTGAGCTGGCCCACGATCAGCGCGATCTCGTCCTTCACGATCTCGCGGCGCACGACCTTATGGCCGTCGCGCGTGATCATGTCGTTGAGGGCTTGTCCGGAGGTGTCGTTCGCGAGGGTGCGGCTGTCGGATATCGTCAGGACGGCGATATTGACCGGGAGGAAGGGGCGTGTTTCGTCAATTCGAGGCATTGCTGGCCGCCGCCACGGCCTCGTCGTCTTGCGGGCGATATTGGGGCCAGGCACCGGCCGCCAGCGCGTCGAGCGTCGGCGCGTCCTGACCCAATCGTTGCTCATAGATCCACATGCTCGCCAGCACCCGCTCGGCGAAGTCACGCGTCTCGCGCGCCGGCATGCTCTCGAGGAACAGGAGCGGATCGTCGTCATAGGCGAACTTGTCGCGCCATTTGGCGAGATTGCCCGGGCCCGCGTTGTAAGCCGCCGCCATCAACAGCAGATCGCCATTCACGTTGGAGTCTTCAAGCAGGTACTGCACATATTCCTGGCCGAGCGCCATGTTGGTCTCGGGGTCGCTCCAGTCGGGCTTGCCGCTGCCGAGCACGGCGACTAGGCGCCCGCCGGTATACTTCACCGTGCCCGGCATGAGCTGCATCAGACCCAGCGCGCCCATCGGGCTCTTGGCCTCGGGATTGAAGCCCGATTCCGTCCGCGCCAGCGCGAACAGCAGCGCGCGGTTGACCTTGAAGCCGCCCTTGGGCGTCCAGGCCGGGGTTGGGAACAGGGCGTTGTCCAGGCGGAAGCCCGACTTGTCCTCGAGCGAGGCGCCGAGGCCCAGCGTCAGCGAGGGCATGCCGATTTCGTTGGCGATCGCCAGCATGCCCTGGGTCAGTTCGGGACCGGCCTGCGGGCGCAGGAGATGGAATTCGTCAGAGGCGCGCTGGCGCTGGCCGACCTGGATCAAGGCCAGGGCGCGCTGGCCGGTGCGGGTCGCCATCAGTGCCTCGGCGCCATCGGCCGTCAGGGTCGGATCGGCCCAGGCGAAGGCGGTGTCGACGCCGAGCGCGCGGCGCGCGAGCTGGCCGTAGAAGGTGCGGGGGTCGCCGGCCGCCAGGCGCAGCCATTCGCTGACCTTCTGCGGCTCCTTGGCCCGGATATGGGCCCGCGCGGCCCAATAGGCGGCGGCGGACTGGACCCAGGGATTGCCGTTGCTGGCCTTCGCGGCCTGCTCGAACAGGGTGGCGGCGAGCTTCGCATTGCCGTCGCGCCAGGCCTCCAGCCCTTGCGCCCATTGCGCCGGCTCGGGGCCCTGATTGTCGCCATCGGGCGTGCCGCCGCGGAAGCTCGAGACATTCGGCTCGGCCGGATTGGCGGCATTGGCGGGCTTCTTCTTCAGCGCCAGCGCATAGATCGCCGGCGCGTCCGGGTGGTCGCCATACTTGCTCAGCCACTCGGCGAGCTCGGCATAGCGGGTCCGGTAGGTGGGCGAGAGGTAACGCTGGGCCAGCACATGGCCCATCAGCCGCAAATCGGTCAGGGTGCCGATGATCTCATCGGCGCCCTTCCAATCGGCCTTGTTCTGGAGACGGAAGATCTGGCGGTAGCGCGCCGCGTCCGTCTCTTCCAGGGGTTTCGGAACCGCAATCTCCGGGCCCGTGTCCGGCTGGCTGGCTGGCGGCAGGGCGGCCGTCAGCGGCAACGCGCCGCCCGTCGGCGCCAACGCCCCGCCAGCCGCGAGGGCCGGGTGGGAACCGAACGCAAAGCCGGCGGCCAGGACCAACACCGGTCCGATGGCTCGTCTGACATTGCGGCCCGGAAGGCCGGAAGGGGTGCTTGCCATCTGCATAGTGGGGCTACCTAAACGGAGCCTCGGCGACGTGGCAAGGAAGTTTTAGGGATTGACATCCCAGATTTAGTGGTTAGGGGGAAACTGACCCCCACAAATAGGTTAACCACGAAATTTTCCTCAAATGCCACGGATTGTTAAAAGCCCGACCCTGAGCAATTAACCATGAAGAAACGTAAATAAGCCCTAAGCGGGTAGGGACAAATCGGTGGCAGGCTGGGGATAAAATCCGGGGCGTCAGTCAGGGCCGATGATCGAGCCGTTCGCGGATCTGCAGCAGGTCGCGCCAGGCATCCCGCTTCTGGGCCGGCGCCCTCAGCAGGTAGGCCGGATGGTAGATCGGCAGGGTTGGGACCGGCCGGGACATGCCGGCGCTCTGATACTCGAACCACTTGCCGCGGATCCGGGTGATTCCTTCGTTCCGCAGCAGCAGGGTCTTGGCGGCGGCGTTGCCGACCAGGATCAGAAGCTCCGGCCCCACCAGCTCGATATGCCGTTCGACGAAGGGCAGGCAGGCCGCCACCTCCGCAGGTGTCGGGGTCCGGTTGCCCGGGGGCCGCCAGAAGATGACGTTGGTAATATAGACCTGGGTGCGGTCGAGCCCGACCGCGGCCAGCATCCGGTCGAGGAGCTGGCCGCTCACGCCCACAAAGGGCCGGCCGACGCGGTCCTCGTCGCCGCCGGGCGCTTCGCCCACCAGCATCACCCGGGCGGCCGGGTTGCCATCTGCGAAGACCAGGTTGGTCGCGGTCGCCTTCAGGGGACAGCCCTCGAAGCTTTCCAAAGCCGCGCGAAGCTCTTCCAGGGATTGGGCCGCCTGGGCGGCTCGGTAGGCATTGCCGTCGCCGGTGACAGCGCCCGGGGGCGGGCCTGCCGGGGTCGCGAGCGGCGGCGGCAGGACGGCGGCGGTCATGAGGGCCGGGGCGGCCGGCTCGGCGGCCGGAGCGCTCCGGCGGGCGGGCGCCGGTTCGGCGGCCAGGGCGAATCGGTCGATCGGCGCCGCGTCGAGCGCCTCGTCGGCACCGGCCTCGATCTGCCAGGCCAACAGCGCCAGGGCCTCGGCCGGATCCAATCCGGCAGCCGAAACGTCGCTCATGTCGGAGGGTTGCGCCATGAGCGGACGCTAACCCGGATTTCCTGTGGAAGTCCGCCGTTTTCTTGGTTGGAAGGCGGCCTTAAGGAATGGCCATCAAGCTGCCGACTTCTGGCCGATTCCGGCGCGGCTGTGCTACACCGCAGCGCCAATTCCGCGGCTCCGATAGGGTAGGTCGCTGCGACTCAATATCGTCGACTGGGCTTCCTTCAGGAAATGAGGAAGGCATCAGGAGTCGGAGAGGGGGCCGATGGCATCGGCCCGATGCGGTTGCGTCCTTATATATAAGAGTGCGCCAGGGGGAGAGAGAGCGGGCATGGAACGGGAGTCGATGCAATATGACGTGGTGATCGTAGGCGCCGGCCCGGCGGGGTTGGCGGCGGCGATCCGGCTCAAGCAGCTGTCGGCCGAGAAGGGCCGGGAGCTGGGCGTCTGTGTCATCGAGAAGGGTTCCGAAGTCGGCGCTCATATCCTGTCGGGCGCCGTGGTCGAGCCGCGCGCGCTGAACGAGCTCATCCCGGACTGGAAGGAGAAGGGCGCGCCGCTCAATACGCCCGCGGGCGAGGACCGCTTTCAGTTCCTGACCGCGACCAAGGCGTTCCGCCTGCCGACCCCGCCGCAGATGAACAATCACGGCAACTACATCGTCAGCCTCGGCAATGTCTGCCGCTGGCTGGCGACCCAGGCCGAAGGGCTGGGCGTCGAGATCTATCCCGGCTTCGCCGCGGCCGAGGTGCTCTATGACGAGGCCGGCCGGGTAAAGGGCGTCGCCACCGGCAATATGGGCGTCGGCAAGGATGGACAGCCGACCGCGAATTTCACACCCGGCGTCGAGCTGCACGGCCGCTATACCCTGTTCGCCGAGGGCTGCCGCGGCTCGCTGACCAAGACCCTGTTCGAGCGCTTCGATCTGCGCGAAGGCGTCGATCCGCAGACCTTCGGCATCGGCATCAAGGAAATCTGGGAGGTCGATCCGGCCAAGCATAAGAAGGGCCTGATCTCGCATTCGGTCGGCTGGCCGATGGACAGGGCCACCTACGGCGGCTCGTTCCTCTATCACTTCGACGAGAATCTGGTGTCGGTCGGCTTCGTGATCGGGCTCGATTACAGCAACCCGCATCTCTCGCCCTTCGACGAGTTCCAGCGCTTCAAGACCCATCCGGCGATCCGCCCGACCTTCGAAGGCGGCAAGCGGCTGGTTTATGGCGCGCGCGCCATCAACGAGGGCGGCTTCCAGTCGATCCCGAAGCTGGTGTTTCCGGGCGGCGCGCTGATCGGCTGTGCCGCGGGCTTCGTCAATGTGCCCAAGATCAAGGGCAGCCATACGGCCATGAAGTCGGGCATGACGGCGGCCGAGGCGGTCATGGCCGCCTTCGAGCGCGGCGAGACCGGCGAGCTGGAGGACTACACCAACCGGCTCAAGGCCAGCTGGCTCTGGGACGAACTCTATAAAGTCCGCAATATCCGGCCTAGTTTCCATAAGGGGCTGTTCGCCGGCATTGCCTACTCCGCCCTCGACACCTACTTGTTCAGAGGGAAGGCGCCCTGGACCTTCCACCACAAGCCGGATCACAGCCAGTTGCTGCCCGCGGCCGAGACCCCGGCCATCGTCTATCCGAAGCCGGACGGCGTGGTCAGTTTCGACAAGACCTCCTCGGTTTACCTGTCGAACACCAACCACGAGGAGAATCAGCCGGCGCATCTGACCTTGAGGGATCCGAGCGTCCCGATCCGGATCAACCTGGCGGTTTATGACGCACCCGAGCAACGCTATTGTCCGGCCGGCGTATATGAGATCGTGCGCGGCAGCGACAGCCAACCGAAGCTGCAGATCAACGCCCAGAACTGTGTCCACTGCAAGACATGCGATATCAAGGACCCGACCCAGAACATAAACTGGGTGGTGCCGGAAGGCAGCGGCGGCCCCAACTATCCGAACATGTGACGGTGGACGAGCGGCTGGACGGATCGCGGTTTCGATGCCGATGACCGGCACCGACGAAGGAGGAAGCGTGAAGGCTTACAAGATCCGGACCCGCCTCGGTGCGCCCCTGATCATGGCGATGATCGGCCTGTCCTTCGCCGGCTGCACGCCGACGCTCCAGGCGCAGGAGCAGCCCCAGGGGCAGACCAAGTCGCTGGCCGACCTGACGCCGATGACCTCCTCGCCGATGGGACATTATCTCGCGGCGCGCCAGGCGCAGGCCGACCGGCGCAACAGCGAGGCGGCCGATCTGCTCGCCGTCACCCTGGCGAAGGATCCGGACAATCCCGAGCTCCTCAATGTGTCCTATCTGCTGCTGGCGAGCGAGGGTCGGCTCAGCGAAGCGGCGCAGGTGGCCGAGCATATCCAGAAGGTTCAGCCGGATTCGCCGACCGCGGGGGTCATCCTCGCCTGGCGCGACATCAAGAAGAACGACCTCAAGGCCGCCGATGCCGAGCTGGCGAAGCTGTCCGACGACGGCGTCAACAAGATCATCGTGCCGATGGTGCGCGCCTGGCTGGCGCAGGGAATGGGCCAGACCGATGCCGGCCTGACGCAACTCGCCCGGCTCAATTCGATCAACGGCCTCCAGCCGATCATCAATCTCCATCGGGCCCTGATCGAGGATCAGGCGGGCCGCATCAAGCCGGCCGATGAGGATTACGGCAAGCTGGTCACTGCCGAAGCGGGCACGCTGCGAGTGGTGCAGCTGGTGGGCAATTTCTATCAGCGCCAGGGCCGCGACCAGGACGCCAAGAAGCTCTATGACGCCTTCGTCGAGGAAAACAGCGAATCGCTGGTGCTGGAGCCGGAGATGAAGGGTGTGAGCACGGGCACCAAGCCCGCGCCCATCGTCGCCACGCCGGTCGACGGCATCGCCGAGAGCTTCTTCAACATCGCCTCGCTGCTCGCGCGCGAGCAGATCCTGGACACGGCGATGGTGTTCGAGCGCATCGCGCTCGACCTCAAGCCGGATTACCCGATCGCGCAGACGCTGCTGGCCGAGCTCCTGATCAATGACGGCCGCACCCAGGATGCGATCGAGGTCTATGAGGCGATCCCGAAATCCTCGCCCTTCTCCTGGCAGGCGCGCATCGACGAGGCCCGCGCGCTCGACGATCTCGGCAAGACCGACGATGCGCTGAAGCTGCTCGACGGCATGATCGCCGAGCGCCCCGAGCGCTATGACGCGGCTCTCGCCAAGGGCAACATCCTGCGCAGCCACGAGCAGTTCGCCGACGCGGCGAAGGCTTACGAGGTGGCGGTCGCGCGCGTGCCCGAGCTCAAGCGGCGCCACTGGTCGCTGCTCTATTTCCGCGGCATCACCTATGAGCGCAGCAAGCAATGGCCGCTCGCCGAAGCCGATTTCCAGAAGGCGCTCGCGCTCGAACCCGAGCAACCCTATGTGATGAACTATCTGGCCTATTCCTGGGTCGAGCGGCGCGAGCATCTGCCCGAAGCCTTCACCATGCTGAAGCGCGCCGTCGAGCTGAAGCCCGACGACGGCTTCATCGTGGACAGCCTGGGCTGGGCCTATTACCAGCAGGGCCAGTACGATAAGGCGGTCGAATATCTCGAGCGCGCCGTCGAGCTCGAGCCGGTCGACGCCACTATCAACGATCATCTGGGCGATGCCTATTGGCGGGTCGGCCGCAAGACCGAGGCCCGCTATCAGTGGCAGCGCTCGCTCCAGTTCGGCCCCGAGCCCGACCATCTCCAGCCGCTGCAAGCGAAGATCAAGGACGGCCTCGGCGCGCCTTCGGGAAGCTGAGCGGATTCGTCTGGTGGTTCGACGAGCGATACTCTCCTTATCCCCTCCCCCCTCGAGGGGGAGGGCTAGGGAGGGGGTAAACTCGCTGTGGCCATTCTGGGAAGAATCCCGCTGCCAAATCTCGCTGGCCCCCTCCCTGACCCTCCCCCTCGAGGGGGGAGGGAACAATGGTTTCGTTCCGTGCTTCTGACGCTGCACGCCCGCGCCAAGATCAATCTCTATCTCCATGTCGTCGGCAAGCGCGCCGACGGTTATCACCTGCTCGACAGTCTGGTGGTCTTCGCCGATCTCGGCGACGCGCTGCGCATCGCGCCGTCCCGCACGCTGACGCTTTCGATCGACGGGCCCTTCGGCGCGGGACTCCCGGCTTCCGACGACAATCTCGTGTTGCGCGCCGCGCGGGCCCTGGCGGCGGCGCTGGCCGCAAAGAACCTGCGGGCAGAGGGTGCGGCGCTGCGTTTGACGAAGCGGCTGCCCGTGGCCTCGGGCATCGGCGGTGGCTCGGCGGATGCGGCGGCGGCCCTGGTCGGCCTGACACGGCTCTGGCGCGTGCCGGAGGGAGCCGTCGATCTCGCGCAGATCGGGCTCGGCCTCGGCGCCGATCTGCCGGTCTGTCTCGCCGCAAGGCCTTCTTTCATGGGCGGCATCGGCGAGATCCTCGATCCGGCGCCGGCGCTTCCGAATATCCAGATGCTGCTGGTCAATCCGCGCGTCGGCGTCTCGACGCCCGCGGTCTTCAAGGCCCGTCGCGGCGCCTTCTCGGCGCCGGGGCGATGGCGGGACGGGCTCGGCGATGCGCCGGCCCTTGCCGCGCGGCTCGCGCGTTGCGCCAATGATCTCGAAGCGCCGGCGATCGGGATCGAGCCCGTGATCGGCGAGGTGCTGACGGCGCTGCGCCACCTGCCGGGCAATCTGCTCGCGCGCATGAGCGGGAGCGGCGCCACCTGCTTCGGTCTCTTCGCGAATGCCGAAGAGGTGCGCGAAGCGGCCGCGCGTCTGAGCGTCGAGCATCCCTCCTGGTGGATCGCCTCGGCGCCCATGCTCAACGGCCCCGCCGCGTTCGATCATGACGCGCCGGACGCATAAGCCCCGGCCGCGCGCGAGCGCCGGCCGGCAGGCATCGACCCTGCCGGACTATGACGCGCTCTTCGCGCCCTGGCTCGAACGCTGGAATCTCATTCCCGATGGCGAGGTTCTGGTGACGCCGGGCAGCCGGCTGCTGCCGGTTCGCCGCAACGGCGCGCCGGGGATGCTGAAGATCGCGCTCGAGGCCGAGGAGCGACGCGGGCCTCTGCTGATGGTCTGGTGGGCCGGCCAGGGTGCGGCACCCGTCTGGGCGCATGAGGGCGATGCGCTGCTGATGGAGCGCGCGACCGGCCCCGGATCGCTCGCCGCCATGGCGCATGAAGGGCGCGACGACGAGGCGACGCGGATCATCTGCGCGGTCGCCGGTCAATTGCATGCGCCGCGCCGGAGTCCGCCGCCTCCGCTGCTGCCTTTGGCGCAATGGTTCGCGGCGCTGGCTCCCGTGGCCGCGCGCGAGGGCGGCCTGATTGCGCGCGCGGCGTCCGTCGCGCGCGAGCTGCTGCAGGCGCCGCGAGAAGTGGGCGTCCTCCATGGCGATCTGCATCACGCCAATGTCCTGGATTTCGGCCCGCGCGGCTGGCTGGCGATCGATCCCAAGCGGCTGCAGGGCGAGCGCGCCTTCGATTTCGCCAACATCCTGTTCAATCCCGATCTCGAGACCGCGACGGCGCCGGGCCGTCTGGCGCGACAGGTGTCGGTGGCGGCGGAAGCCGCAGGGCTCGACCGCCGGCGCCTGCTGCAATGGGTGCTGGCCTTTGCCGGGCTTTCGGCCGCCTGGTTCGTCGAGGACGGGGTGACGCCGACTTTCGATCTGGCGATCGCCGAGATCGCCGCGGCGGAGCTGGCGAAGGCCTGAGGCTCAGTTGCCGTTGATCGCGGCGACGACCGCCTGCAGCTCTTCCAGCAATTCCTTGGAGGGCTCGCCCGTCTGGGGCAATCCCGCCGCCTCCTGATAGCGCCGGATCGCCTCGCGCGTTGTCTCGTCGAGCACGCCGTCGGCGGGGCCCGGATCGAAAGCCAGCTTCGCCAGCAGGAGCTCGGTGTCGCGCACCATCAAGGTCGCGGTCGCGGTGCCGGAACCATCGGCTGTGGCCGTCGCGGCGTTTCCGCCCGCGGCCGTCTGCACCAGATCCTCGGGCGAAACCTCGAGCGTCGCTTCCGTGCCGCCGGTGAAGGAATCGGCGCGCCACATCGCCACCCAAACGAGCGAGCCGGCGAAGGCCAGGATTACGACGCTGAGGCCGGCGAACAGCCGCAGATTTCCCGACGGTCCCGCCGGCGCCGGGCGGGTGCGGTCGATGGCGGGGAGGGGCGGCAGTTTGGCGGGGCCCGCATCGGCAGCGGCGGTTGCGGGCGGCGCCTCGCCCGGTGCGTCCGGCGTCGTCAAAACCGGTGCGCCGGCGGCCAGCGCCAAGGCGCGCTTCACGCGGTCGGGACTCGCCTCGCCGACGGCCGCAGGCTCGCTCGCGCCTGCGGGACGCGCGTCTGATGCGAAGGAGGCGAGCGACGTCGCCGCCGCCTCCGGCGGCACCAGCTCGGGCGACGCGCCCAGCGGCAATGAAAGATCTGGATCCATATCGACGAAGCTCGGCGCGCCCGTCGTCTGCGCCAGCGGCTCCGCCTCGGCATCGATGATGCGGTCGGCTTTGGTCACGGCCCAGAGTTTCGTGCGCGGCGTCACCCGCGCGGCGGCGCTCTCATTGTCGATGAGCATGTCGGCGGGCAGGGCCGATTCCGGCTTGCGCAGACCCGCTACATTGTCGGACAGCGCCAGGCTCGAGAGCTGGCCGTCGTCCCTCAGCAGGTCGCGGGCCACATCGCTCGAGGGTGCGGGGCGCGGCGGCATATGGATTTCGGTGACGCCGGCCGATTTGGCCTGCAGCTCGCGGAAATGGCGGGCGGCTTCGGCCAGCGGATCGCTCTCGACCGAGGACAGGGGCACCGCTTCCGGAGCGGTTCGCGGCGCGTTGCCGATGTCGGCGGCATGGCGCGCGGCCATCTGCTGGCGGCGCAGCGCTTCGGGCGGGGGGGACGCGCCCTCCCCATCCGTCGCCGGCAAAGGCGATCCCGCGGGTGCAGCCGGCTCTGAAGCTGCCTGGCCCGGTTGCTGCGGCCTGTCCTTGGCCCGATCCGCCATCGCCCCTTCCCTATAGACCCCGCCGCCGGGCTCCTTTCATCAAGCTCGGCGGAAACGGGCGGATCATTGTTAGCCGTATTTGCCGGGCCGACTCGGGCGCACGACTCGCCATCGGTTCCAGCAATAGGAACGTTAGCTTCAACGCAGGTCGGATGTAAGAGCCAGTTTGATAACATCCGATAATCGCCGGCCCGGCAAAGATGCTCCGTTAACCACGTTATGCTAGCCTCCGGGCCGCATGACCCAGAAAACCGCTCTCATCACCGGCGTGACCGGCCAGGACGGCGCCTATCTGGCCGAGCTGCTGCTGGCCAAAGGCTATGTCGTCCACGGCGTCAAACGCCGCTCTTCCTCCTTCAATACCGGCCGCATCGACCATCTCTATCAGGACTCGCACGAGGCGGGCGTCCGCTTCTTCCTGCATTATGGCGAGATGACCGACGCCACCAACCTGATCCGGCTGGTGGCGCAGACCAGGCCGACCGAGATCTACAATCTCGCGGCCCAGAGCCATGTGCAGGTGAGCTTCGAGACGGCGGAATATACCGCCAACGCCGACGGGCTCGGTCCGTTGCGGCTGCTGGAGGCGATCCGCCTGCTCGGCATGGAGAAGGCGACCCGCTTCTACCAGGCCTCGACCTCGGAGCTTTACGGCGCCACGCCGACCGTGCCGCAGAACGAGACCACGCCCTTCTATCCGCGCAGCCCCTATGGCGCCGCCAAGCTTTACGCCTATTGGATCACGGTCAATTACCGCGAGGCCTATGGCATGCACGCCTCGAACGGGATCCTGTTCAATCATGAGAGCCCGATCCGCGGCGAGACCTTCGTGACGCGCAAGGTGACGCGCGCCGTGGCCGCGATCGCGCGCGGGCGGCAGGAGCGGCTCTATATCGGCAATCTCGACGCCAGGCGCGACTGGGGCCATGCGCGCGATTATGTCGAAGGCATGTGGCGCGTCCTGCAGCAGCCCGAGCCCGACGACTATGTGCTGGCGACGGGCGAGAGCCATTCGGTGCGCGAGATGATCGAGCTCGCTTTCGCCGAGACCGGCCGCAGCATCGAATGGCGCGGCACCGGCGTGGAGGAGAAGGGGCTCGATGCCAGGACCGGCAAGCCGCTGGTGCTGATCGACCCGCGCTATTTCCGCCCCACCGAAGTGGATCACCTGCTGGGCGACGCGTCGAAGGCCAAGGCCAAGCTCGGCTGGCGCCACACGACGAGCTTCAAGGAACTGGTGCGCGAAATGGTGGCTTCCGACTTGGCTGCGATCGACAATGGCAGCTCGCCGCATCAGGGCGGCTCGGGCGATTCGCCCGCGAACGCCGCGGCCTCGATACCGAAGCCAACCGCCCCATGACGGGCAAGGTTCCCTTCGATCTCGCCGGCCGGCGCGTCTTCGTCGCCGGCCATCGCGGCATGGTGGGGCAGGCGATCTGCCGGCGCCTCGCCGGCGAGAAATGCGAGATCCTGACCGTGCGGCGCGCCGAGGTCGATCTGCGCCGCCAGCAGGCGACCGAGGACTGGGTCGCGAAAGCAAAACCCGACGCGGTGTTCGTGGCGGCGGCGACGGTCGGCGGCATTCTCGCCAATGCGACGCGGCCGGCCGAATTCCTCTACGACAATCTCGCGATCGAGACCAACCTGATCGAGGCCTCGCGCAAGTCCGGCGTGGCGAAGCTCCTGTTCCTGGGCTCCTCCTGCATCTATCCGCGCGAGGCGGCGCAGCCGATGGCGGAGACGGCGCTGCTGACGGGGCCGCTGGAACCGACCAACGAGTGGTATGCGATCGCCAAGATCGCCGGCATCAAGATGGCGCAGGCCTATCGCCGCCAGCATGGCTGCGACTACATCTCCGCCATGCCGACCAATCTCTATGGACCCGGCGACAATTTCGATCTCCAGTCCAGCCATGTGGTGCCGGCGCTGATCGCGAAGATCCACGCGGCCAAGACGGAAGGCCGCGGCGAGGTCGAGATCTGGGGCAGCGGCAGGCCCAAGCGCGAGTTCCTGTTCGTCGACGATCTCGCCGACGCGCTGGTGCATCTGATGAAGCATTATTCCGACGAGCCGCATCTCAATGTCGGCACCGGCAGCGACGTCACCATCGCCGAGCTCGCCGAGACGATCGCGCGCGTGGTCGGCTGGCAGGGCAAGTTCCGCTATGACGCCTCGAAACCCGACGGCACGCCGCGCAAGCTGGTCGACGTCTCGAAGCTGGCGGCGCTGGGCTGGAAGGCGAAGACCCCGCTGGACCAGGGCCTGACCCTGGCCTATGGCTGGTATCGCGAGGCGCTGGCCCAAGGTGCGGTCACGGGCGGCCGGAGCCGGGCGGGCGCGGCCTGAGGCCGCAAGGTCCCACGCACAAAACCCTGCTACGCTGTCGTTCTCTCGAGCTTTCGTTCAGTGGCAAGGAGTTTGATCCACTCCCGAAAGACCCGATCATGACCGGGGGCTTCCTCGCTGCGCCGTGTCCCTGCCTTCTGCGCCTCGTCATGCTGGGATCTCCCGGCGTTCACGCATCGAGGGGAAAGGTTGCCGTTGCACCATGAACACCATCGGAGCGGATATCGGAGGCGATTCGATGCCGACCTTGTTGACCCAGGGATTCCGGCCGTTCTTTTTCGCCGCCGGATTCTGGTCGGCGGCGGCGCTCGCATTCTGGATCATCATGTTCGCCACGGGGATCGCCGCGCCGAGCCGGTTCGACCCGCTGACCTGGCATATTCATGAGATGCTGTTCGGCTTCGTCATGGCCGCCATCGCCGGCTTCCTGCTGACCGCGATCCCGAACTGGACCCAGCGGCTGCCGGTGAGAGGCGGTCCGTTGGCGCTGCTGGCCGGCTTGTGGCTGCTCGGCCGGATCGTCTGCCTCGTCTCGGCAGAACTGCCGGCATGGCTCGCGATCGCGGCAGACCTGTCCTTTCCCGTGGTTCTGGTCGGCGTCGTCGCCCGGGAGATCGTCGCGGGGCGCAACTGGCGCAATCTGCCGATGGTCGCGCCGGTGATTGTTCTCGGCTTTGCCAATCTGCTGATGCATTTGGAATCCGCGGGCGTGGCGGTGCCGTCGGGGCTTGGCTGGCGGCTCGGGCTTGCCGCCGTGGTCGTGCTGGTCTCCGTGGTGGCCGGGCGGATCGTGCCGAGCTTTACCCGCAATTGGCTGGCGAAGCGGCAAAGCCCCGATCTCCCCGCCCCCCATGGCTTGATCGATCGGGTTGCGCTGGGCGTCTTGCATGCCGGTTTGTTCGGTTGGGCGTTCTTTCCTTCGGTCGAGGCCATCGGCGGGCTCCTTCTCCTGGGAGCGGCGCTCAATCTCTGGCGCCTGCTGCGATGGCGCGGCGGGGCGACAGCCGCGGAGCCGCTGGTCCTGATTCTCCATGTCGGCTACGCGTGGCTCGTGCTCGGTGCGGCGCTGCTCGGCGCCGCCATGCTCGACACCCCTGTGCCGCAAAGCGCCGCTATCCATGCGCTGACAGCGGGCGCAATCGGCACGATGATTCTGGCGGTGATGACGCGCGCAACACGCGGGCACACCGGACGCGACCTGACAGCGGATCGCGTCACCAGCCTGATCTATGTTCTTGTCAGCCTTGCGGCGGCCACGCGCGTCGCGGCCGCATTCAGCACGGACATGATCATGCCGCTGCTCATCGCGTCGGCGTGCTTTTGGATCGCCGCCTTCGGCGGCTTCCTGCTGCACTACGGGCCGATGCTGCTTGGATCGCGCGGTGCCCGCTGACGCGGCTTCCTTGGCGATTGCCTTATCGCCAGGAGATCGGCAACGGCGGGCCGCTCGCTCCAGCCAACGCTGGGTTCGTGATCGCGCGCAGCGGCGGTGTCTGGATGGCACAGGCCCATGACGGGCATGGGGAGCACGGGCCTCGGGGATCCCGAAGCAGCCGCGCCGGGGCCGGTGCTGCCTGAGGCGCCCCGGGACAGCGCCCAAACCCTTCTACGTCCTGGATAATTCAATATAATTGCGGCCGGGCCCGCTTGCCGCTATGAAGGCGCGCCGCCTCGTTCGGCCAAGGCTTCCGGCATCGGCCTCACGGGTCTATGGCCGGCATTTCGGCTGGCGAGTTATGGAGTCCGGGAACCTGCTTTCCGGATCCGCCCTGCTGGGGCGTGGCCAAGCGGTAAGGCAACGGGTTTTGATCCCGTGATCCCAGGTTCGAATCCTGGCGCCCCAGCCACTTTTTTTGCGATGACGCGCCTGCTTCCAATTCTTTCTACCGTGCTTAAAGTGAACGATGCTGGTCAGCCACCAGGGTCCACGACCCGAGTTGATCGCGGTCACTCTGCGTTTTGGCGAAGCTGCACACGGCGCAAGATTCGATGAACCACGGCGAGAGCAGAATCCATGTGTGACACCTTCGTCGTGCAGGGCCGGCTGATGGCGTCCGGCCATACGACCCTGGCCAAGAACTCCGACCGCGAGCCCAACGAGGCGCAGTATCTGACGAAGGTCGAGGCTGCGGACCATCGGCCCGGCAGCAGGGTCCGCTGCACCTATATCGAGATACCGCAGGTCGCTCACACCTATGCCGTCCTGGGGTCGCGGCCCTGGTGGATGTGGGGCTTCGAGCATGGCGTCAACGAGTGCGGCCTGGCGATCGGCAATGAGGCCATCTGGTCGAGAGTGCCGGCCTCGACCGAGCCGGGATTGCTGGGCATGGATCTCCTGCGCCTGACGCTCGAGCGGGCCGTGAGGGCGGACGAGGGGTTGGCGGTCTTGACGGGCCTTCTGGAGCAGTATGGCCAGTCGGGGCGGACATCCGCGACGCAGGACCAGACCTACCATAACGGCTTCATCCTCTCGGATGCCGATGGGGGATGGGTGCTGCAGACCGCGGGCCGCCATTGGGTGGCGAAGAAGCTCGATGGCTGGGCATCGATCTCGAACGTCTATTCGATCGGCTTGGACTACGACCGGATCTCCGACGGCGCGATCGACCACGCGATCCAATCGGGCTGGTTCGATCCTGCCGCCGGGGCGCCCTTCGACTTTGCCGCCGCCTATGCCGACACGGAGGTCCCGTTCCTGCCGGGCTGCGCGGCGCGTCTCGATTTCTCTCAGGCCGGGCTCGAAAAGCTGGAAGGGCAGGGCCGGATCTCGCTGGAGGACCTCTTCTCCCTGCTTCGAGGCCACGGGCCGCACGGCGCCGACGCCGGCTGGCGCCTCGACAACGATGGCGAGAGCCTGATCTGCATGCATGCCTCTTCACCCGAAGGGTCCGAGACCGTGGCCAGCGTGGCGATCGAGCTGCCGGGCGACGGCCGCCCCTCCTTGTTCTGGGCTTCGCTCGCCTCGCCCTGCCTGTCGAGCTTCGTGCCGGTCTGGCCCGATGCCGGGCTGCCGCAAGATTGGACCCAGCCTGGCGCCGGCAATGCCGATGCCTGGTGGAACCTGGAATCGATGCAGCGGCTGATCGAACGGGATTACGGCCGTCTGTCCGGGGCTCCGCGGGCAATATTGGCCGAGCTCGAGGCGGAGACCCTGGCCGCCGCCCGTAGCCTCCCGGAGGATGCCAGCCGATCCTCCCGCTTCGCGCTGACGAGCCTGGCCGCCCGGCGACAGGACGCGGCCTGCCGGATCATCGCGGACCTGACGCAGGCCTGCATGGCGGATGTCGTCACGCCGCGCGATGCCGATCCGCGGGGCCGTTATCTTCAACAAGTGGAAGCGGCGCGGGTGCCCACACTTCGGGGCAGTGGATTTCCTCTCGCCTAGGCTCTGCCGTTGCCCATCCGGGAGCGCCGCGTCCGGCGATCCACATTCGAATCAAGACCGGTCTGAACGCTGAAAGCTTCCTCATTGGACTCGATGAAGAACTCGACAGGATCGTGTCGAGGCAACAGCTTCGAGCTTGTGAGACACGACGCTCTCTGCCAAATATCGACGCTTTCCGGGAGATCGTCTCGATCTGCGTCCGAGGGTGACATGAACAGGGTCCTTCCCAGAGTCGAAATCAGCGCCGAGGAATTCGCCGAGCGCCGGCGGAAAGCGACCGTCCAGGCGCGGGAGGAAGGATTCGCGGGCCTCCTTGTCTGCGGCCGCGGCGGCGGCGCCGTCGACCGTTATGGCGACATCGCCTATCTGACCGACCATTACACCTCCTTTCCCTACATACCGGACGTCGAGGGCAAGTGGACGGGCCGCGCCCATTCCTTCCTGATCCTGCCGGTCCGTGCCGATCCTTGTCTCGTGATCGATATCCCCTATCGCGACAAGATCGTCATGCCGGCCGATCAGATCGTGGTGACGGATCTCGTCATCGAATCCACGATCGCCGCCCTCAAGGAGCGCGGCCTCGCTGCCGGCCGGATCGGGCTGGTCGGCAACGACACCATCGCGCTCAACATGTACCGCAAGTTTGTGGCGGCCCTGCCCGGCGTGGAATGGGTCGAGGCCGATCACATCCTGGCAGGCTTGCGCGCGATCAAGTCGCCGGGGGAGATCGAGCGGCTCAAGGCCGCTTCGCGCCTCGGCTCCCGCATGATCGAGGCGATGATGAAGGCCGCGGTGCCAGGCGCCACGCATGGCGAGGTGCTGAAGGCCGGCATGGATATCCTGATTCCCGCCGGCGGCATGCTCTACAACTCCTTCATGGCCTCGGGCACCGGGGGCCAGAACGGCCGGGCCGTCAGGGCGAACTTTCCGACCTGGTCGGCGGAGGAGCCTCTCTCCGAGGGACAGTGGTTCCGCGCCGGCATATCCGGGGTGTTGCAGGGCTACTATTTCGATCTGTCGCGATCCTGCCCCATCGGCCGGACCCAGCCCGAGCAGGTCGAGGCCTTCGAGGCGGCGATTGCCGTCGTCGAGGCCGGCATCGCCGCGATCAGGCCGGGGGCCACGGCCGGTGACGTCGCCGAAGCCGGGATCCGCAAGCAGCAGGAACTGGGTTATCCGCTCACGGGCGTGTTTACCGGCCTCGGTCATGGTGTCGGGCTGGGCTGGGATTCGCCCTGGCTCAATCCGGGCGAGCCGACGAAGCTGGTGCCCGGCATGGTGCTCTGCCTGGAGAAGACACTCTCCCGCAACGGTTATCTGGGGGATTTCGAGGAAACCGTGCTGGTGACGGAGCAGGGCGTCGAACGGATCACGGACGCGCCGATTCGCCGATGGTAGCCGATACCGCCGGGTTGGCGGTGCCGCGCAGGACACCGAACACGCCGTGATCTCGGATGAAAGAAGGTCGCCATGGCGGTGATCTGGGCAAATCGGTTCGCGTAACCCGCCGTCGTTCGCGCTGCTAAAGAGCTGCCGAACTCTCCGAGACGCACCTCTCTTCGCTTTCGCGGCACCTTCCCGCTGAAATCCGCGATTCGCACCAAGCGACGCAATCCCCGACAAGAGAATGATTCCTGTTTCCTTCAGAAAGGGGGCCACGCAGATGTGACCTCTCTCTCACAACAGAGGCTGAAAGAATTCCTATGACCCTCCGCCGGATTCTCGGGCTCCGTTTCGCCCCCGCCATTGCCGCGGGCCTCATTCTCGCCGCGAGTGCCGTCCCGTCCCTTGCCTCGCCCTTGAAATGCATCGTGCTGGTTCACGGCGCCTGGGTGGACGCTTCGGGTTGGAGGCCGGTCTACGACATCCTCACCCGCGACGGCTACGACGTGGCCATGGCCCAGGAGCCGCTGACGTCGTTCCAGGACGATGTCGCCGCGGTCAACCGCCTGCTGGACCTCCAGACCGGACCCTGCATCCTGGTCGGTCACAGCTATGGCGGCTCGGTCATCACCGAGGCCGGTGTGCATCCGAAGGTCGTCGGCCTGGTCTATGTGGCGGCCCATGCTCCCGATGTCGGGGAGAGCGAAGGCGCCCTCGGCAAAACCACGCCCAGCATCACGGCGAAGCAGGAAGGGGCGATCCGCAAGACCGCCGACGGATTCACCTACCTCAATCCCGCCGACTTCCCCAAGGACTTCGCCGCCGATCTGCCGCGCGAGCAGGCCGAGTTCGAGGCGAGGTCGCAGATCCTCACGGCAGCGCAGGTCTTCACCGCGCCGATGACCGTGGCCGCCTGGAAGACGAAGCCGAGCTGGGCCATCGTCGCCGGCGCCGACCGGATCATCAATCCCGACCTCGAGCGGATGTACTACAAGCGCGCCGGCAGCCACACGATCGAAATCGGGGGCGCCAGCCACTCCGTCTATGAATCGCGTCCGAAGGAAGTCGCGGCGGTCATCGAGGAAGCGGCGCAACACGCGCAGAAGTGAGAGTGCCGGCAGCGATCGAACCCAGATTTGTGACGGGAACCTTCAGATGACGGCATGGCGGAAGGCGCAAGAGGCGCGCGATGCGCGCATCGAGGCGGGATCGAAGCTGGCGAACGGCAAGATCGTGGCGGCCCACGATGTCACGGCGCTGCTGGAAGCCGTGATCCGGCCGGGCGACCGGGTCTGCCTGGAAGGCGACAATCAGAAGCAGGCCGATCTCTTGGCCGGGGCTCTGGCCGCGGTCGATGTCGGCAAGCTGCACGGCCTGCATATGGTGCAGTCCGGCGTGGTTCTGCCCGAACATCTCGATCTTTTCGACCGCGGCATCGCGAAGCGGCTCGACTACGCCTATTCCGGCCCCCAGTCGGCGCGTATCGCGAAGATGCTGTTCGGCGGCAAGATCGAACTGGGGGCGGTGCACACCTATCTGGAGCTGTTCGCCCGCTATTTCATCGACCTGACGCCGCATGTCGCCCTGATCGCGGCGGTCAGCGCCGACCGGGACGGCAACCTTTATACCGGCCCCAACACCGAGGACACGCCGACCGTCGTCGAGGCGACCGCCTTCAAGGATGGCGTGGTCATCGCCCAGGTCAACGAGATCCTGGACAAGCTGCCCCGCGTGGACATCCCGGGCGACCGGGTCAACTTCGTGGTGAAGGCGGACAGGCCGTTCTTTGTCGAGCCCCTGTTTACGCGCGATCCGGCCGCCATCACCGAGGGCCAGATCCTGACCGCCATGCTGGCGATCAAAGGCATCTATGGGCCCTATGGCGTCAAGCGGCTGAACCACGGGATCGGATTCAACACCGCGGCGATCGAGCTGCTGCTGCCGACCTTCGGTGAGCGGTTGGGGCTGAAGGGAAAGGTGGCGACCCGTTTCGCGCTCAACCCGCACCCGGCGCTGATCCCCGCGATCGAGTCCGGCTGGGTCGAGCAGATCCACTGCTTCGGGTCCGAAGTCGGCATGGATGCGTATATCCGCGCCCGCTCGGACATCTATTTCACGGGCGCCGATGGCTCGCTGCGGTCGAACCGCGCCTTCAGCCAGGTCGCCGGGCTCTATGCCTGCGACATGTTCATCGGCTCCACCCTGCAGATCGATCTCCAGGGCAATTCCTCCACCGTCACGACTTCGCGCATCGCCGGCTTCGGCGGTGCACCGAACATGGGCTCGGATGCGAGGGGACGCCGCCATCCGAGTGAGCCCTGGTTGCGAGCCGGCCAGGAAGCCGACCCCGACACGCCGGCGGCTTTGCGGCGCGGCCGCAAGCTCGTGGTGCAGATCGGCGAGACCTTCGGCGACAAGAACGTCCCCTGTTCGTCGAGAAGCTCGACGCCCTGGCCCTGGCGGAGAAGCTCAATCTCGATCTCGCCCCGGTGATGATCTATGCCGACGACGTCACCCACATCGTCACCGAGGAAGGAATCGCCAATCTCCTGCTGTGCCGCGACAAGAACGAGCGCGAGCAGGCGATCCGCGCTGTCGCGGGCTATACCGATGTCGGCCGCGGCCGGGATCCGAAGACGGTCCAGCGGCTGCGGGAGAGGGGCACAGTCCGCCGGCCCGAAGATCTCGGTATCGATCCTCTGGACGCGGACAGGAGCCTGCTGGCGGCCCGTTCCATCAAGGATCTCGTCCACTGGTCGGGCGGCCTCTACGCGCCACCCTCGAAATTCCGCAACTGGTAGGAAGGATCCGCGCGATGGAATCCTTGAGCTATCGCCACAAGGCGCAACGTCGCGCCGCCGGCTCCAAACCGATGGCCATCGTCGGCGTAGTGGCCTCGGGCAATCTCGAGGTGCTGGTCGAGCGGGTCCTGCCCGACACGGAGTGCCAGGTGGATATCAGCACCGCGGCCGAAGGATTCGGCACGGTATGGGAAGTGGTCGTCGCCGACTTCGTCGAGCGGCGCTCGCCCGGCGGCCTGAAGCTTTCCATCAATGACGGCGGCGCACGGCCGGACACGGTGGCGCTGCGCCTGGCCCAGAGCGTCCGCTTGATCGAGGCGGATGACCGATGAGCACGCTCCAGCAGGATTCCAAAGACAGGCCGCAGGCCGCGGGTGACGGGACCGCGAGCTGGTATGAGGCCTCGGCGCGGCAGCGGGTTGGATTCCTGCTCGATGCCGGCAGCTTCCAGGAGTTCATCGGGCCGCAGGATCGCGAGATCAGCCCGCATTTGCGTCTGTTCGACCTGCCCGCGCAGTTCGACGACGGCATCGTCGTCGGCCGCGGCAAAATCGCCGGTGCTCCGGTGTTCGTCGCCGCCCAGGAGGGACGCTTCATGGGCGGCGCCTTCGGCGAGGTTCATGGCGCCAAGCTGACGGGGCTTCTGCGCGCCGCGCGTGACGTCAAGTCGATGCCGGTGCTGATCCTGTACGATACCGGCGGCGTGCGCCTGCAGGAGGCCAATGCGGGCGAGCTGGCGATCTCCGAGATCATCCGCGCCCTGCTCGAAGCTCGGACGGCGGGTGCGAAAGTCGTCGGCCTGATCGGCGGCCGGGCTGGTTGCTATGGCGGCGGCGGGCTGATCGCCGGCTGCTGCTCGGGCTTGGCCGTTTCCGAGCACGGCCGCATCAGCGTTTCGGGCCCGGAGGTGATCGAGACCAACCGGGGCGTGGAGGAGTTCGATTCCAAGGATCGCGCGCTGGTGTGGCGCACGATGGGCGGCAGGAACCGCCGGCTGATCGGCGGCGCCGACATGTTCGTCGACGACACGGTGCGAAGCTTCCGCGAGGCGGCGATCCATCTGATCGAGGTGGCGCCGGCTTTCGGGCTCGAGGTGCTGAAGGCCGAGCAGGCCCGGCTGGAGGAGCGGCTGAAGCGCTTCGGTTCCTGCGCCGATGCGCTGGACATCTGGCGGGCCGAAGGCGTCAAGGACGTCGACGCCGTTCCCGCCATGCCCGCCAGGGATTTCATCGCCCTTGCCGACAAGGTCCAGGAGCCGCGCCATGACGCTCGATGATATTCTCGTCTCCCTGTTTCCCGGGGGCCATGACGTCGGCAAGAGCGACGGTTTGCTGCTGGGGTCGGGCTTGCTGAAGAATGGCGGCCGTGCCGCCGTGATCGGCGTTGCCGATCGCACGCCGCTGGGCGTCGACGGGGCGATCCGTCTGTCCGCGCGCCTGCTCGATGTGCTGGAGCATGGCGGCAGCGATCCTATTTTGGTTCTGGTGGACAGCGACAGCCAGCGCATGAGCAAGCGCGACGAGTTGCTGGGGCTGAACGAGTTCCTGGCGCATCTCGCCAAATGCCTGGTCTTTGCCGACATGCAGGGCCGCAGCACGGTGGCCCTGCTCTACGGCCATACGGCGGCCGGCGCCTTCATCGCCACCGCGCTGGCAACCCGCGCCCTGGTGGCGCTGCCGGGTGCCGCACCTGCGGTGATGGACCTGCCTTCCATGTCCAAGGTCACCAAGCTCTCCGTCGAGATCCTCGAGGAGAAGGCCAAATCGACACCCGTTTTCGCACCGGGATTGGACAATCTGGCCCAGACTGGCGCGGTTCTCGCCACCTGGGACGAGAAGGTCTCCCTGGCCGACCAGCTGCAGGCGCTGCTGGCGCGCACGCCGGAGAGCGGGGATCGGCGCGATCGTCTCGGCAAGACCCGATGCGGCCGGCTCAAGGCGGCGGACATCGCGGAGCGCGTGCATGGCCTCGCCACGCGATCGCAATAATCCGAGCCCCCGCCGTCACGATCTGATTTTCGTGTCGCCGGCGGCATGGCATTCGCTGCTGCGGACGCGCGACGATCTCGTCGGAGAACCTCTGGCGGCCGGATGGGTCGATCGCGGCTGGCCCCTGGTTGCCCGTCGCTTCGCGCCCGATGAGGCAAGCGGGCTGGCCGTGGGTCTCCCTTTGCCGCCCTGTCTTGGCAAACGGCGCCTCGCCGCGCTGATGCAGCCCGGCGACATCATCTCGGTCACGCCACCGCCCTTGTTGAGCGCGGCCATCGGCGTGGCGCCCGCGACATGGCGGAACACGCTGGAGCGCGTGGTGGACCTGGCGGCGGCCCATGGCGTGGAGGCCCGCGTCTTCGGCAGCCTGGCCTGGCGCCTGCTGACCGGCCTCGATTATCTGACCGCGGGCTCCGACCTCGATGTTCTCCTGCCGCTTGCGCGCGACGGCGTCCCTTCAGGGTTGATCGCAGGTCTCGCGGCGGTCGAAGCCGCAGCGCCCATGCGCCTGGACGGCGAAGTGGTGCGCGATGACGGGGCCGCGGTGAACTGGCGTGAACTCTACAGCGGGGCACCCGAGCTTCTGGTGAAGACGGCCCGCGAGGTCGCGTTACTCCAAGCGAACCGGTTTCTCGCTCGCGAGGCGCGGTCGTGACGATGGCGCTCACCCTCCGGCCGCTACAGGAGCGTCCGACTGCTGCCAGACCGGTGCGCGTCTATGAGCCCGAGGCCATCGCGGCGATTGCCGTCGAATGCCTTCGGCGCGAGGTGGAGACCTGGCCCAAGCCCGGGCTGGTCAGCCATGTCGATTCCGGAAGCCATGCCGACATGGACGCCGGCACGTTCCGCCGCAGCGCCATCGCGATCCGTCCCCATCTTCGCGCCCTGGCCGAAGCCGGCGCCAGCGGTGTTGCCATGGGACGGCTCCGGATCATCGGTCTCGAGGCCGAGGCGGCCATGCTCGCAGCGACCGGGGGCGTCAATACGCACCGGGGTGCCATCTTCGGATTGGGCCTGCTTTGCGCCGCCGCCGGCGCGGTGTCGAGCGGGCGTGGCGATTCAAGGATGTCCCTCGGTGCCGTCGTCGCGAGCTTGTGGGGCGGCGATATCCTGGACGGGCCCGTGCTCCTGCGTAGCCATGGCAGCGAGGTCGGCCGGCGCTATGGTGCGGGCGGCGCGCGGTTGGAAGCCGCGCGAGGTTTCCCGTCCCTTTACGAGATCGCCCTGCCGGCCCTGCGCAGAGGTGCCGCGATGGTAGCCGACGATTCCGAGGCGGCGCGTGTGCAAGCCTGTTTCGCCCTCATCGCCGCCTTGCAGGACACCAACCTGCTGCACCGGGGCGGCCCCTCGGGCCTGCGTTTCGCTCAGCTTGCCGCTCGCGGTTTTCTCGCGGCCGGCGGCGTCGCTCAGCGCGATTGGCGCGAGAAAGCCCACGCCTTGCACAAGTCGTTCGTCGCGCGCCGGCTCAGCCCGGGCGGGTCGGCGGATCTTCTCGCCATGAGCCTGTTCGTTCAGACCTGCGAAACGAGGTCCGTTCCGTGCCCCATGTAATCCTGATGGCGCTGGCGCCGATTTTCTTCGTCATGGCGCTGGGCTATGTCGCCGGGCGCATGCGGACGATCGACAATCACCATGTCGGCGAACTCAACGCGCTTGTCATGGACTTCGCGTTGCCCGCATCGCTGTTCGTGGCGACCGCCTCCACCCAGCGCAGCGAAATGATCGCCCAGGGGCCGCTCTTCACGATCCTCGGCGTGGCCATGCTGCTGCCCTACCTGCTCTGGTATCTCTGGCAGCGGCGGTTTTCGAAGGCATCCACAGCCGAGGCGGCGGTTCAGGCCCTCACGGTCGCTCTGCCGAATTACGCCGCCGCCGGCCTGCCGATCGCGGCGGCGATCATAGGTCCCACGGGGACAGTGCCGGTGGCGATCGCGATCGCTGCGGGTTCGATTTTGCCCTCTCCGCTGACGCTCGTGCTGCTTGAACTGTCCGATCGAAAAGGTACGACGGAGGCGGGGGGCAGGGCGAAGCGTATCGCGCGGGCGCTGCTGCGCTCGCTGACGAAGCCCATCGTCCTGGCTCCAGTGCTGGGTACGCTCCTCTCCTTGTCCGGCCTCAACCCCGACGCCGTGGCCCGCGCCTCGCTGGTTCTTATCGGGCAGGCGGCGGGAGGCGTGGCGCTGTTCCTGACGGGCCTGATCCTTTCGGCCCAGCCCTTCCGGCTGGACTGGAACGTGGTCGGCGCGACCTTGATGTCGAACCTCCTTCAGCCCCTGCTGGTCGTCGCGATCGTCTGCGCATTCCCGGTCCCTTCGGATGTTGCCAAGGTGGCCATCCTCATGGCTGCTCTGCCGTCGGGTTTCTTCGGCATCCTGTTCGGGGTGAAATACGGAGTGGCTTCCATCGAGGCGGGTTCCATCGTCATCGCCTCCACGGTCTCCAGCATCGTGACGCTCGCGATCGCGATTGCCATGCTCTACCCCCAATGAGGGGGTTTCGATGACGTTGTGCATCCTCTGTTCCGGCCAGGGGCCGCAGCACTGGCAGATCTTCGCGCTGACCGGCGCGGCGCCGGAAGCCGCGGGTCTGTTCGCGCATGCGGCGACACTCCTCGGCGGTCGCGACCCCCGCGAGATGGTCCAGAGCGTTCCCGACGAAGCGCTGCATCAGGACCGCGTCGGGCAAATTCTCTGCGGCTTGCAGGCGCTGGCTGCGACCGCGGCCCTGCGCGCAGCCTTGCCCTCCCGGCTCATCGTCGCGGGTTACAGCGTGGGCGAAGTGGCGACCTGGGACATCGCCGGCCTGGTGGCACCGATGGGGACCCTCGACCTGATCGCGCGCCGGGCGGAAGCCCTGGACGCGGCAAGCAAACCCGGGGACGGCCTCCTGTTCATCCGCGGTCCTGCCCGCGACGCCGTGGACGCCTTGTGCCAGCGCCACGACGCGGCGATCGCCATCGTCAATCCCGGCGACGCCTATGTGCTCGGTGGGACCGGCGAGGCATTGGACGCCCTCGCCAAGGACGCAAGGGCGATCGGTGGCGCCCGCGTCATCCGCCTGGCGGTCAGCGTGGCGTCCCACACGCCCCGGCTGGCGGCCGCGTCGGCGGCATTCCGCCGGGTGTTGGACCGGGCCCCGATCAGCCGTCAACCGAACCCGGCGGTGCGCATCTTCAGCGGCATCGACGGCAATGCCGTGCTCGACATCCAGGCCGGCCTCGACAAGCTCGCGGCGCAAATCTCGCACACGGTTCAATGGGCCGCCTGCCTCGAAGGCTGCGTGGAAGCCGGTGCCAGCGCTTTTCTCGAACTCGGCCCCGGCCGGGCCCTCGCCGAGATGGCCGCGGCCGCTTATCCGGCCATCCCTGCCAACAGCGTCGCCGATTTCCGCAGCCTCGACGGATTGCGCGCCTGGCTCTCCAGGCTCGACCCATCCGCCGGCTAGGGGCGTTGGCGAATTGCCGCCGCTGCTCCCGCCAAGTCCGAATCCGGCGAGGGGCGCGGCTCGGAGCCATCTCCGAAAAGGGGCCGGGCCAACGCGACAGGGCGGTGCGGTTTGACAGGACTGCGCTGTCATGCAAAAAATAGAACGACGTACTATTATTGTTCGGCGGCAAGGGCCGCCTTTTGCGAACCGCCCGCGAGTTTCATCGGATGCGAGCCAGGGACGTCGAGATCAGCGAGGTTGGCCTGCGGGACGGGCTGCAGAACACGGCGCGGGTGATGGCGACCGCCGGCAAGAAGGCCTGGATCACCGCCGAGGCCGCGGCCGGGGTAGGAGAGATCGAGGTCTGCTCCTTCGTGCCGGCGAAGCTCTTTCCGCAATTCGCGGACGCCGATGAGGTCGTTGCGCACGCTCGGTCCATCCCCGGCCTCGCCGTCGCTGCGCTGGTGCCGAACCTGAAGGGTGCCGAGCGCGCGGCGGCTGCCGGTGCGCAAAAGCTCACCTTCACGATCTCCGTGAGCCGGTCGCACAGCCTCGCCAATGTCCGACGCACGCCGGAGCAGCAGCTCGACGAATTCCGTCGCATCGTTTCGTTCTGCGACGGGCTGGCGAAGGGTCGCCGGCCCTTTCTGTCCACCGGCTTGTCGACGGTGTTCGGCTGCACGCTCGAGGGCGCGATCGACGAAGGCGCGGTCTGCCGGTTGGCGGCAGCCTTGCTCGAGGCCGGAGCCGACGACCTCAGCCTTGCCGACACGGTCGGTTATGCCAATCCCGCCCAGGTCCGCCGGATCTTCAAGGCGGTGCAGCGGGTGGTGGGTGACAAGCTGACGGCGGCGCATTTCCACAACACAAGAGGGCTCGGGCTGGCGAACGTGCTGGCCGCGCTCGAGGTCGGAATCCGGACCTTCGACTCCTCGCTGGCCGGCCTCGGCGGTTGTCCCTTCGCGCCCGGCGCCTCCGGCAACATCGTTACCGAGGATCTGGTTTTCATGCTGGAAGCCCTGGGCTTGCGCACGGGCATCGACCTGGAGGCGCTGATCGCGGTGCGACGGATCATCGAAGATGCCCTGCCCGGCGAGCCGCTTTACGGACATCTCGCCCTGGCCGGCGCACCCAAGGGTTTCATACCGGGCTCGGTCCCGGTTCGCGGCACAGCGACACCGCATCTCGGCTAGGCCACGGATCGGCGAAGTGCGTCGGTTCAGGGCTATCGCGGAACGCGGACCGATCCGTTATGAGTCTTGTGATGGCCTATCAGGATTCGACGGGGGAAGATCGGAAATGCCGGCGACCAGGAACCTCAAACGGAAGGTGGCAGGGGAGCGTAGCGAAACGGAAGCGGGCGAGGACGGTAAGCGCCAGGGCGTGGCGGCCGTCGAACGCGCGCTCTCCATCCTCGGCGCCTTCCATGACGGCGAGCCGACCCTCAGCCTGTCCAAGATCGCGCAGCGCACCGGGCTCTACAAAAGCACGACGCTGCGCCTGATCGATTCGCTCGAGAGCTTCGGCTATATCCGCCGCCTGCAGACCGGCGACTACCAGCTGGGGCCGACGCTGTTCCGTCTCGGCATGATCTACCGGCAATCGCTCAACCTCGGCGACTTCGTGATGCCGGCGCTGCAGGCGCTGGCCAAGGAAACCACGGAGAGCGCGTCCTTCTATATCCGCCAGGGGCAAGTGCGCGTCTGCCTTTTCCGGGTCGATTCGGCGCAGGCTGTCCGCGACCATGTGCGGGTGGGCGACGAGCTGCCGCTGCGCAAAGGTGCCGCGGGCCGCGTCTTGGTGACGCTCGAGGCGGGCATATCCGCCGCCAAAGGCGCTGTCGATCAAGGCAAGTTCACTGTGGCGACGATCGGCGAACGCCAGGCCGACCTGGCGGCGGTCGCGGCACCCGTCTTCGGCGCCGCCGGCGAACTCGTGGGCGCCCTCAGCGTCTCCGGGCCAAGGACGCGATTCACCAAGACGGCCGTGGCCGATATCGCAGCCAGCGTCCTGCGATCCGCGAAGTCCCTGACCGCCGCCCTCGGTGGCGATACCTCCGTGTTCCCGGCGCGGCCGCAGATCCAGTCCTAGGGCTTCGCGCCCGAGGCTCTCTTCATCGGGCCGTCCCGGCTCCTGTCGAGCGCTATCCGACCGGTCCGTTCCCGCGCCGCTGCCCCGGGGACGCTTGACAGGAGTTCGCCCCGGCTTTATTCATAAACAGAACATAATTCTACTGTACGGAACACGCGGCGGTAAGGTTCGCCGAAAGGCCCGGGTCACGGATGGGGACGATGGCGGAAATCGGCCAGCAGGGCGTCTCTAAGGCCGCGCCTCGTCAAATCCGGCGGCCGGCGGTAGGAATCGGACGATGTCTCCTGTGATCGACACAACCTCCACGACGGGCAAGGCGCCGGCTGTCGAGCAGCATGTGCCGCTGGTCGTCGTCGGGGCCGGGCCGGCGGGCGTGGCGGCTGCCGTCGCGGCCGCGAAGGCGGGGATCCGGACCCTCCTGGTCGACGAGAATCCGATCGGCGGCGATCTGATCGCCCTGGATGTGCCGCTCCATTTCGGGCGCCGGGCGAACGCCGCGGTCCAGAACAAGCAGCGCATGATCGAGCGCATCGTCGAAAGCGATCCCGGCCTAGCCGAAGCGTTCGAGCTCGGCGTCGATGTGCAGCTCGGCCTCGGCGTTTGGGCGGCTTACGTCAATGGCGAGACCGTGCACTCGCTGCCGCGTCCGATGCTGGGACTCGCCGACGATCGCCGCTCCTGGATGGTGAGCTTCGATCGCCTGATCGTCGCGGCCGGAGCCCGCGACCTCGGGCTGGCGTTCGAGGGATGGGAGAAGCCGGGTGTCATGGGCGTGCAGGCCGCCTGGAGCCTGCTGACGCGCTATAGCGCCTTGGATGCCCGCCGGCTCCTGATCCTGGGATCGGGCGCGGCCGGCCTCGGCATCGCATCGGCCGCGATCGATCGCGGCCTGGAAATCGCCGGGATCGTCGAGGTCGATGCCGCGCCCCGCGATCCGGAGCGACTGCAGCGGCTCTCGCAGAGCCGCGGAAACATCCCGCTCTATACCGGCCATGCCGTTCGCGCGGCCAAGGGCGGGCTCGAGGTCGAAGCGGCCCTGCTGACCACCGTGGATTCGAAGGGAGATCCGATCCCCGGCAGCGACAGGCTCGTTCCCTGCGATACGATCGTCCTCGCCCTGGGCGCCGTGCCGAATATCGAGCTGCTCGACATCCTGGGCTGCAGGCTCGGATTCAGGTCCGAGCTGGGCGGCCATGTTCCGCTCGTCGATGCGACGGGGCAGACTTCCGTGCCGGGTGTCTATGCCGTCGGCGACTGCGCGGGCACGCATGACGAAAAGCTCGCGAATGCCGACCACGCCGCCGCGGAAGGCCGGCGTGCCGGTCTTGCCGCCGCGATCTCGCTCGGTGCCGCCGGCGAGATGGCGGAGACGTTTCCCGGAACGGCGAAGCGCCCGGTCGAGATTCACAGCTACTGGCAGCGCTGGTCGAACGCCGAGGTCGCGGCGAGCGGCTGGGACGTGCATGTCTGCCAGTGCGAAGAGGTCACGCGCGCCGAGCTCGCGGATCTGCGGCCGCCGCGCTACCTCAACTGGAGCCCGGCCAAGAACGCCGATCACGATCTCAAGCGGCTGGCGAGCGAGAGCCCGGTCAATCAGGACCAGGTGAAACGGCTGACGCGGGCCGGGATGGGGCCGTGCCAGGGACGGCGCTGCCGGGAGCAGGTGCAGATGCTGCTGTCGGCCGTCACCGATACGCCGGTCGGCGAGATTCCGAGGGCGAGCTATCGCGGCCCGGTGCGACCCTTGCCCCTGAGCGTCCTGGCCAACTTCGAAGAATCGGCGGCGGTGCGCGACAACTGGGTGGCGTGGTTCAACATCCCGTCGCAATGGACGCCGCATTGGGAGATCGACGAGGCGGCCCTGACCGATGGTCCCGCCAAAGTGGCGGCGGCCGACAAATGAGCGGCGCGCGCGGCGCATCGGTCGTCATCATCGGCGGCGGCGTCACCGGCCTCAGCGCCGGCTGGTGGTTGGCGCGCGCCGGTATCGACGTGCTGCTGATCGAGAAAGGCATCGTCGGCTGGGAAGCCTCTGGCCGCAATGGCGGGGGTGCCGCCCATAGCTTCAGCCCGCTCTTCGCCGAGGAGCAGCGGCTCTGGCCGCAGATGGACGAGCTGCTCGGTTATCCGACCGAATTCCGTCCCCATCGCGTTCGCGTCGCCCTCACCGACACGCAGCTCGCCTACTACGCCAAGGTCGCGGGGCTGGCCACGCAACAGGGCTTCAGCTGGGAGAAACTCGACCGGCAGCAGCTCCAGGAACTGGCACCCCTGGTGAACGACGCGGCCATCGGCGGCATCCTGCTCAATTTCGGCGGCCAGGCGAACCCACAGCGAACCGTGCAGGCCTTCGCCTGGGCGATGCAGGATTGCGGCGGCCGGATCCTCCAGCATACGACGGTGACGGGCATGACTTTGCGCACCGGCAAGGTCGTGGAGGTCGCCACCGATCGCGGCCGTTTCGCCTGCGACATGCTGGTGATCGCGGCGGGGCCGCAAACCGGTCTTCTCGCCAGGATGGCCGGCGTCGACCTGCCCCTGGCCTTCGGCCGGGTCGAGCAGATCGTGACCGAGCCGCTGCCGCTCATGAAGCTCGGCTGGGTCGACGGCAACGGGCTCTATGGCCGGCAGACCTTGCGGGGCAATCTCGCCTATGGCGGCGGGCCGCATGACTGGGTCGAGGTCGAGAGCATGCGGTCGCCCGCGAACACCTCGACCTATGTGTCGCGGCATCTGGCCAAGCGCGTGGCCGAGCTCTTCCCGCGCGCCGCCCATGCCCGCGTGATCAGGAGCTGGGCCGGTATCGTGGAGAACACGCCCGACGGCCGGCCGGTCATCGATCGGCTGGGCGACCCGCGCAATCTCGTGATTGCCACCATGTCCAGCGTCGGTTTCGGGCTTTGTCCGGCATCCGGCCATGCCATCAAGCAGCTGGTGGTCGACGGAGCCTGCTCCTTCGCCGATCTGCGAGGCTTCAGTTTCGACAGGTTGAAATCGGTTCCCCCGGATTGGCGGGAACGGCGCGGCTGGTTGCCGTCGCCGCAGGCCGCAGATCCCGTCGCCTAGAATCAGAGCGTTCGGAGAGTTCGAGAATGTCTGAGATACCATCCCGCGCGGATGTCGTCGTCATCGGAGGCGGGATCACCGGTTGCAGCGTCCTCTATCATCTGGCGAAGGCCGGATGCAACGATGCCATCCTGCTGGAGCGCCACCAGCTCACCAGCGGCACGACCTGGCACGCCGCAGCGCTCGTGACCGTGCTGCGCGGCTCGCCCACGCTGGCCACGCTGGCACAATACAGCGCCGCGCTCTATGCCTCGCTCGAGGCGGAGACGGGGCAGTCGACCGGCTGGCGCCGGCCGGGCCACCTGACCGTCGCCGCTTCCAAGGAGCGCATGGAGAGCCTGCGCCACTCGGCGTCGAGCGCCCGCTCGTTCGGCCTCGAGGTCGAGATGATCACGGCCTCGGAGGTCGCCGCGAAATGGCCTCTCCTGCGGACCGAGGATCTTCACGGCGCCCTCTGGTCGCCGACATCCGGGCGCGTCGATCCGTCGGACACCTGCCAGGCGCTGGTGAAGGGCGCGCGCCGCCGCGGCGCGCGGATCTTCGAGAACACGGCCGTGACGAGGTTCGACATTGCCGACGGCCGGATCAAGGGCGTCCGGACGGCCTTCGGCACCATTCAATGCAATACCGTGGTGAACTGCGCGGGACTGTGGAGCCGCGAGGTCGGCGCGATGGCCGGTCATGCCGTGCCGCTCTATGCCTGCGAGCATCTCTATATGCTGACCGATCCCGTCGCCGGCGTTACGGCCGACCTTCCCGCCGTGCGCGACAGCGACGCCTATCTCTATTTCCGCGAGGATGTCGGCGGGCTGCTGGTCGGCTGCTTCGAGCCGAATCCCAAGCCGCTGCCGGTCGAGCGGCTACCGCGCGATTCCGGCTTTGTCCTGATGGACGAGGATTGGGACCATTTCGAGCCGATGATGAAGAACGCGATCCACCGCATCCCGGCGCTGGAGACCGCGGGCATGCGCTCCTTCATCAACGGCCCGGAGAGCTTCACACTCGACAGCACGCCGCTGATCGGCCAGGCGCCGGAAGTGCGCGGCCTGTTTACCGCCTGCGGCATGAACTCCAGCGGCATCGTGTTCGGCGGGGGTGTCGGCTGGGCAGTGACCGAGTGGATCACCCGCGGCCGGCCGCCGATCGATCTCTGGTCGACCGACGTCCGGCGCTACAGCGCCGGCGACAATAATCTGAAGGCCCTGTCGGAACGGATTCCCGAAGTGCTCGCCAAGCATTTCGAGATCCCCTGGCCGGGGCATGACTACGACACGGTGCGATCGGTCAAGCGGACGCCGCTTCATGGCGAGCTCAAGGCACGGGGCGCGGCTTTCACGCAGCGCGCCGGCTGGGAACGGCCGGCCTGGTTCTCCCCGGACGGCCAGCCCGCGGCGCCGGACCAGACCTATGGCCGCCCGAGCTGGTTTGCGAACTGGCGGGCGGAGCATGAGGCGGCGCGGGACGGCGTCGCCTTGTTCGATCAGTCGCCCTTCTCGAAGCTCCTGCTGCAGGGCCGCGATGTGGCGAAATTCCTGCAGCGCCTCTGCGCCAACGAGGTCGAGGTCGCTCCCGGCAAGATCGTCTATACCAGCCTGCTGAATGCCGAAGGCGGCATCGAGAGCGATCTCACCCTGACCCGTCTGCGTGCGGATGCCTTTCTCCTTGTGACCGGCGCGCAGCAGGGCGTTCGCGACACCCATTGGCTGACCTCGAATATCGGCGAGGGCGAGCATGTGGCGCTCGCCAATGTGACCTCGGGTTCCGCCGTGCTGGGTCTCGCCGGCCCCCGAAGCCGCGAGCTGCTCGCGCGCCTGACGCCCCAGGACATGTCCAACACGGCCTTTCCCTTCGGGACGGCGAGGGAGATCGAGATCGGCTATGGCCGCGCCCTGGCTTTGCGGGTCTCCTATACCGGGGAGCTCGGCTGGGAGCTGCATGTGCCGGCGGAGTTCAGCGTCGGCGTGTTCGAGGAGATCATGGCGGCCGGGAAGGCGTTCGGCCTGCGGCTGGCAGGCACGGCGGCCATGGGCTCGCTCCGCCTGGAAAAGGGGTTCCGTTCCTGGGGTCACGATATCGGGCCCACCGATACGCCACTCGAAGCCGGCCTCGGCTTCGCCTTGCGCTTCGACAAGGCGGGAGGCTTCATCGGCAGGGACGCGCTGCTGCGCAAGCGCGAGGAGGGCGGCCGGACGCGCCGGCTGATGAGCTTCGTCTTCGACGATCCCGACATCTTCGCGCATCATCACGAACCGATCTATCGCAACGGCGAGAGATGCGGCTCCCTCAGTTCCGCTTCGTTCGGTCACAGTTTGGGAAGGACCGTCGCCCTGGGCTGGATCAAGGGGGGGGCGCTGGCTGACGGCGCGATCCTCGAGGATCGTTTCGAGATCGAAGTCGCGGGCCGGCGCCATGCCGCCACGCCGCATGTGAAGGCCCCCTTCGATCCGCAAGGCTCACGGATGCGGTCCTAGGATCGGGTGCCAGGAATCGAAAGGCCGGAAAATGCAGATGACCAATGCCGACATGCTCGAGCGCGCCCACGCGGTCCTGCCGGGTGCTTCGCTGGGCTCGTTCTTCGTGCCTGGCGACGCCGATATCGTGGTCGCCGGCGGCGCGGGGCCGCGCATGACCGACATGAACGGAAGGGACTATCTCGACTATATCCTGGGCTCCGGGCCGCTGATCCTGGGTCACGCCCATCCCGCGGTGCTCGAGGCCGCGAGGCGGCAGATGGCGCTGGGCACTTCCTATTACGCGCTCAATGCGCCGTCGATCCTGCTGGCCGAGGAACTGGTCGCGGCGACACCAGGCGGGGAGATGGTGAAGTTCTGCAGCTCCGGCTCGGAATCGACGTTCTTCGCCCTGCGCCTCGCCCGCGCCGCGACCGGCAGAAACAAAGTGCTGAAGTTCGAAGGCGGCTATCACGGCAGTCACGATTATGCCCTGATGAGCATGGCCCCTGCCGTCCCGGCGGCCTTTCCGACCGCCGTCCCCGATAGCGCCGGGATCCCGAAGCGGCTCGAGGAAGAGGTGCTGATCGCTCCGTTCAACGATATCGAGACGGTCGCGGACATCATCGAGCGGCATCATGACGATCTTGCGGCCGTCATTCTCGAGCCGGAGATGAGGCTGATTCCACCGCAGCCCGGATTCCTGGCGTTCCTGCGGGAAGCGACGGCGAAGCGCGGCATCATGCTGGTCTTCGACGAAGTCGTGATGGGCTTCCGCCTCCGCTATGGCAGCGTTCAGGAGCTCTACGGCGTCAAGGCGGACCTGGTCTGCTACGGCAAGATCATCGGCGGCGGCTTCCCGCTGGCGGCGGTCGTGGGCCCGCGCGAGGTGATGAGCCTGTCCAATCCTCGCGATCGGGCGCCGAACTACGTCTATATCAGCGGGACGCTGAGCGGCAATCCGACGGCCGCCGCCGCGGGGCTGGCCACGCTCCAGGAGCTGAAGAAGCCTGGCGCCTATGACCGGCTGAACGGCGCCGGTGACCGGCTCCGGGCCGGTCTTGGCGAGATCGCGCGCCGTCTCAACATTCCCGCCCGGGTCCTGGGATCCGGGCCGATGGCCAACATCTATTTCACGGCGGAGCCGATCGTGGATTTCCGCTCGGCCCAGCGCGAGGACAAGCCGCTGAAGCAACGGCTCCGCAGCGAGCTGATGTCGCGGGGCATCCTCACGAACCTGGCGCAGAAGATGTACATCTCCACGGCTCATTCTGCCGAGGACATCGCCCGCACCCTGCAGGCGGTCGAGGACTCGCTCCGCGCCTTGCAGACATAGCTCGCGGATTCCGAACCCGGCGGCGGACCCCTGTGGTCGGCGACGGGAAACCGTCACCGGCGATGGCGTTCTCGCGCCCGTGCTGCAGCGAACCCGTTCGCAAGCGTCTCCATCGCATCGGTGCCTAGAGCAATCTTGACCGTTTCATTGCGGAGTCAGATAATAGAATAATGTTCTATCTGACAGAACAAGCAGGCGGAAAGCTTGCGGAATGGTTCCGCTGGTCGCGGCCGCCAAGGGGAGGCGAAGTATGTCCTACAAGAGTTTCAGACGCGATTTGAAGGACGGAACTCTGACGCGGCGCCAGATTCTGGGCGCGCTGGCGTCGGCCGGCATTGCCGCATCGGTCTTTCCCCGTCGGGCCCTGGCCGACGTGAACCTCACGGTCTTCACCTGGTCCGGCTACGACGATCCGATGTTCCACGGCGCTTTCGTGAAGAAGTACGGCGCGTCGCCGCAATTCACGTTGTTCGGCGAGGTGGAGGAAGGGTTGCAGAAGCTCCGCTCCGGCTTCACGCCTGACGTCGCCCATCCCTGCACCTCCAGCGTGCCGCGCTGGAAGGATGCGGGCGTCCTGCGGCCGCTGGATACCGCTCGCATCGAGCAATGGGACAATATCTTCCCCAGCTTCCAGACGATCCCCGGCGTCGTGATCGGCGGCGAGCATTACAACATGCCGTTCGACTGGGGGAACGAGTCGGTCCTCTATCGCACCGACCTGGTGGAGCTGCGGGAGAACTCGATCGGTCTGCTCCTGGACGAGCGCTATCGCGGCAAGATGGCGATGTTCGACTCCGCGGAATCGATGGCCGCCATCGCCGGCGTTCTCAGCGGCGCGAAGGACCCGTTCAGCCTGACCGAGGCGGAAATGCCGGCAGCCCTGGCGATCATGAAGAAGATCCACGCCAATATGCGGTTCTATTGGACCGACACGACGCAGGTCACCCAGGCGCTGGCGGCGGGCGAGCTGGTCGCCGCCTGGGCCTGGAACGCCGCCGTGGTCGACCTGAAGAAGCAGGGCGTGCCGGTCACCTATATGCGGCCCAAGGAAGGGATCTTCACCTGGGTCTGCGGCCTCTCGCTGGTGAAGGGCGCGACGGGCTCGGAGGCGCAGGCCTATGACTTCCTGAACGCCATGCTGGATCCGGAGAGCGGCAAGGCGCTCATCACGCAGTATGGCTATGGCCATTCCAACCGGAAGAGCTTCGAGCTGGTCGATCGGGCCCGGCTTGAAGAGCTCGGCGTCGCCGATCCGGAGGAGATGCTGAAGAACAGCCTGACCTATCGTCCGACGCCGCCGGCAACCAAGGAAGAGATGGTCAAGATGTATAACCAGGTGAAGCTCGGCCAGTGATCGCCGATCCCTCGTAACGCGGAGTCCGAATCCAGAGATGGCATCCCCGGGCTTGGGGATGCCGTCCTGGCTCGGCGAAAGGTCGGGGGCAGCCGCGTCGCGAAAGGACTAGCCGCGCAAAAGACGCAGCCGGGTCCAGATCCCGGATGTTCAGGTGCGTCGCTGCGGATCAGGTCCGGATCGCGAAGGGATCGCGAACCGTGCCGGAAAAGTCGATCATCACATTCTTGTAGGTCATGAACTCGTCGAGCGCCGCCGCGCCGCGCTCGCGGCCGAAGCCGCTCTCCTTCATGCCGCCGAAGGGAACCTGACAGGCGACGGCCCGGTAGGTGTTGACCCAGACCGTCCCCGCCTGGATCGCTTGCGAGACCCGCAGCGCGCGGTTAAGGCTGGTGGTCCATACGCCCGAGGCGAGGCCGAAGCGGGTGTCGTTGGCGATGCGGATCGCCTCCTCCTCGGTGTCGAAGGGAATGACGGAAAGGACCGGGCCGAAGATCTCCTCCTGAGCGATCGTCATGCAGTTGTCGACGTCGGCGAAGATCGTGGGCTCGATGAAGAAACCCTTGGCGAGCCCGGGACCCGAGGCGGCACTGCCGCCGGTGACCAGCCGCGCGCCGGCGTCCCGGGCCGCGGCGATCATTCCCAGGATCCGCTTGAATTGCGGCTCGTTCGCCGCGGTCCCCATCTCGGTCGCGGGGTTGGTCGGATCGCCCATGACGATCTTGCGGGCACGAACGACGAGCCGGTCGATGATTTCCTGATAGACCCCGCGCTGAACCAGCAGGCGCGATCCGGCGATGCAGGTCTGCCCGGTCGCGGCGAAGATGCCGGCGAGCGCACCCACCACGGCCAGATCGATATCGGCATCGTCGAAGATGATGTTCGGCGACTTGCCGCCCAGCTCCAGCGTCACCGGAACCAGATTGCGGCCGGCCGCGGCGGCGACCTCCCGGGCGACGGCCGGGCTGCCGGTGAAACTGAGGCGATCGATGCCCTGGGCGCCGGCCAGCGCCTTGCCGACCCGCCCATCGCCGGTCACGACATTGACGACGCCGGGCGGGAAACCCGCCTGCTCGACAAAGCGGCAGAACTCCAGCGTTGTCGCCGACGCATGTTCGGACGGCTTGATGACGACGCAGTTGCCCGCGGCCAGGGCGGGCGCGAGCTTGTTGGACAGGAGATGCATCGGCGAGTTCCAGGGCGTCACCAGGACAGCCACGCCCAGCGGCACGCGGTTCGCGTAGTCGAGGATATGGGGCTGATCGAGCGGGATCACATTGCCCCAGAGCTTGTCGGCGAAGCCCGCGAAGAAGCGATATTGCCGCGCGGCGAAGGACATCTGCGGCCGGGTCTCGCGCACGACCTTTCCGTTGTCCGTGCTCTCGAGGACGCTCATGCGGTCACCGTCCGCTTCGAGGAGATCGGCGAGGCGATTGATGAGCTTGGACCGTTCCAGGCCGGAGGTCTGCCGCCACCGCGTCTCGAACGCCGTCCTCGCGGCCCGGACCGCATCCTCGACATCGGAGTCGCTGGCCTGCGGGATCGAGGCCCAGACGGCCTGATTATAGGGATTGATCGCCGGGAACCGCTCGCCCGTCGAACTCTCGCGCCACTGGCCGTTGATGAAGAGCTTGTAGTCGGTTCCCATCATTTTCACTCCTGCTCCTTGCCGCGCCCGCTGCCGCCCTGAAGCGACGCCACGGTCGCATGGGCGTCGTCGGCCTGTCTAACGGAAGAGCTTCCGGCGCCTCCGCGGGGGCGGCATCGCTTGACAGTCTCGATCGTGTTATCGATAATAACAGAATGTCGTTCTGTCAAATAGAACTTACACGCAGCGTGCGAGATCGAGAGGACCGGGCATGGGCGGTTTGTTGAGCGGCGTCCGGGTGCTCGATCTCACGAACGTCCTCGCGGGGCCGTTCTGCGGATATCAGCTGGCGCTCCAGGACGCCGACGTCATCAAGGTCGAGATCCCCGATGGCGGCGACCTGGCGCGCCAGCTCGGCGCCAGTCCGGAGCTGAACGATCGTCTGATGGGCGCGTCGTTTCTGGCGCAGAACGCCGGCAAGAGATCGATCACCGCCAATCTCAAGTCCGAACGCGGCCGCGAGGTGTTCCGCCGGCTGGTGGCCACGTCCGACGTGCTGCTGGAGAATTTCCGGCCCGGCGTTCTCGCGCGGCTGGGCTTGGGCTATGAGGACCTCAAGGCGGTCAAACCGGATCTCATCTACTGCGCCATCTCCGGCTTCGGACAGGACGGCCCGCTCAGCAGAAACCCGGCCTACGACCAGATCATCCAGGGCCTTTCCGGGGTGATGAGCCTGACCGGCGATGCCAATGTCGGTCCCTTCCGCGTGGGTTATCCGATCTGCGATACGGTGGGCGGCATCACGGCGGCCTTCGCGATCTGCGCCGCGCTCTACCGGCGCGGGATCGGCGGCGAAGGCCAGTTCATCGACGTCTCCATGCTCGATTCGACGCTGGTGACGCTGGGCTGGCCGTTGTCGAACTGGCTGCTCGCCGGTGTCGAACCGCAGCGAATGGGCAATGAAAATGTGACCGCCAGCCCGTCCGGCACCTTCAGGACCGGCCGCGGCCTGTTGAACATCGCGGCCAACAAGCAGGAGCAGTTCGTCGCGCTCTGCCAGGTGCTGGGCGTGGCTCATCTGACGGTCGATCCGCGCTTTGCCCAGCGTGAGAACCGAAAGAAAAACCGTCCCGCCCTGACAGCGCTCCTCGAGCAGGCTCTCCTCGAGCGCACGGCGGAAGACTGGGAGACTCTGCTGAACGAGGCCGGTGTCCCGGCGGGACGCGTGCTCGATGTGCCTGACGTCCTTCGCCACCCGCAGGTTGTCCATCGCGGCGTGACCCAGACCTTCGAGGGTGTCGACGGGTTGCCCGGCGCGGTGACGGTGATGCGATCGGGCTTTCAGGCCTCGGGCCATCCGGGCGAAGCCGACCGGCCTCCGCCCGCGCTGGGGCAGCATGCCGAGGAACTGCTCGGCGAGCTTGGCTTCACCGGCGCCGAAATCGCGGCGTTGCGGCAGGAAGGTGCCATATGAGCGGCGCTCGCGGCGGCGATGCCATGCGAGCGGAAATCGATCGACGGTGCCGGGGAGGGCGAGGGCGATGAATCATGATCTGGCTATCCGGGGGTGCGGCGTGACGGCGGATCCGGCGCGATCGGCGACCCTGCCGGGCTGGACCTACACCGACCCCGCCTTCTTCGAGCGCGAGCGGCAGGCCATCCATTATCGCAGCTGGCATTATGCCGGCGCGTTGGGCGAGCTCGCCGCGCCCGGCGACTACGTGACCGCCCGGATCCTCGATCAGAGCGTCATCGTCCTCCGCGACAAGCAGGGCGAGCTCAGGGGCTTCTACAATGTCTGCCAGCACCGCGCCCATGAGCTCCTCAGGGGCCGCGGCCAGGTCACGCTGATCACCTGCCCCTATCACGCCTGGTCCTACGGCACCGACGGTCATTTCCGGGCGGCGCGCGGTTCGCGGCAGCTCGCGGACTTCCTCCCGGACGATTTCGCCTTGAAGCCGGTCAAGGTGGAGGTCTTCGCCGATCACTTCGTCTTCTTCAATCTCGACCTGGAGGCCGTGTCCCTCTCGGAGCAGGCGGCGGGGTTGGCGGACGAGTTGCGCCAGGATGTCGTCGGTTTCGACGATCTCGTCGTGACGCCCGGCCAGCCGAGCGGTCCAATGCAGGCGAACTGGAAAGTCGCCGTCGACAATTATCTCGAATGCTATCACTGCAGCGTTGCCCATCCGGCGCTGGGCGACCTGCTGGATATGCGGCATTTCCGGATGAAGGTCGCGGACTGCTGGATGAGCCACAAGGTGGATCTGCGCCGCGAGAACAACGCGGCCTATCCGGTCGCGCCCGATGCGCCGGTCCGGCAGGCGCAGTTCTGGTGGCTCTGGCCGACGACCACCTTCAATGTCCTGCCGGGATCGGTGGATCTCTCGGTCTTCTCCTTCCTGCCGACCGGCGTCGGCAGCACCCTGCAGATCGGCCAGTGTTTCTCGCTGCCCGGCAGCGTTCCGGACGAGGCGCGGCATCGCTACCGGAACGGCCTGCTGACGGACGAGGATGTCGGCCTCTGCGAGTCCGTGCAGCGCGGCCTGAGTTCGAGGGGCTATAGCGCGGGGCGGCTCGTTTGCGGTGCGGGAGGCGACGACATCAGCGAAGCCGCCGTCCACCGGTTCCAGCTGATGGTTTCTCAGGCCACCGGCCTCCTCTAGGCCGTTGGCGGCGGTCACGGCGCCTAGCGGCCGCTGATCCAACCATCCCTGCCGACAGCGTCGCGGATTTTCGCAGCCTCGACGGATTGCGCGCCTGGCTCTCCAGGCTCGACCCACCCGCCGGCTAGGCCGATGGAGCAAGCAGCTCTTCCGCCAGGGCCTTGCGCTCCTCGGGGTTGAGCTTCTTCAACTCGCTCCGGAGAAGGCGCTGGTTCGCGCGCTGGTTCCAGAAGTCGAGCTCCTCGAAGCCCAGCAGCGCCGACTTGCCCAGCAACAGCCGCAGCACCTCGTTGGTGGGCGCCATCAGCCAGCCGGCGCGCCCGTCACGCCAGTAGCGCTCCAGCCCCAGCTCCGGCTTGTAGGCGGTGCCGCCGCCGGCGCTCATCATGTCGTTCGTGACGGCCACGACGTTCTTGGCGGCGACGTATTTGACCTGCCAGCTCCATTGCACCAGCGTCGTGCGCGGCCGTGCTGCAATGTCTTCATGGATCGACCAGTCGTTGTTGTTCGTGACCCGGTCCATCGCCTGGGCGATCTGGTAGGTGAGGGCGCGCGAGGCGTTGGTCTCGGCGAGCGCGTTGCCGACATAGTCCTGAATCGACGGATAGTCGGCGACCTTGAGCCCGACATCGGCATGGGTCTTGCGCGTGGTATGGCGCTTCACGATGTCGATGGCGCCCATGGAGACGCCGTTCCAGCAGGCCGCCGTGCCCAGCATGAAATAGGGATCCGTCGCCTCGTCATTGGAGCCGGCGCCGTCACCCGCAGGCCCGATCAGGCGATCCGGCGGGACCACGACCCCGTCGATCTCCATGGGGCCCGACTGATTGCCCCGCAGCCCGACGCCGTTCCAGGAACCTTTGCGCGCCTTGACCTCGTCGGCGAGCAGCAGCCAGATCGAGAAATTGGCGTAGTTGCCCTTGAAATCCGGGCTTGTGGTCTGCGCGACATACCAGTCGGCATAGCCGCCCGATGTCGTCCAGGACGCCTTCTTGTGCAGCCGGTAACCGTCACCTTCGCGCTCGGCACTGGAGGAGAGGAGGAACCAGACATGCGAGCCGGTGGCGGGATCCGAGATCGACAGCGTGCCGACCAGGACCTCCTTGTCCAGGCGGCGCAGCAGATCCTGCAACTTGGGGTTCCGATGATGATGCAGCAGCAGCGCCGCGGTCGCCGAGAGATGCATGACGTAGCACATCGCCGTGCTGGCGCAGCCATATCGTGCGATGGTCTCGACCACCATGGCGGCGCAGGCATGACTCTCGCCGCGCCCGCCCAGCGATTTGGGCACGATCAGCCCCAGCAGGCCTTCCTTCGCCAGGAGCTCGAAATTCTTGCGCGGGAAGACGAAGCCCTTGTCCGATTCCTCGGCATTGGCGCGCATCGCCGTCGCCGACAGCTCGATCAGCCGCGCCTGCAGCCGCTGCTGCTCCTCGGTCAACAGCCATTGCGGATCGTATTCGAAGCCGACACCCCAGAAGGCTTCGCCATTCCAGCTCTTGCCGCCGCTCATCTCGCCACCCTCCCTCTCGACGAAACACCACCGCGCCGATCATGCGGCGGCCGTCCGGGGATAGGAAGAGAGAACCGGGATTTCCGGAGCGGAGAGTCGGAGGATTCAGAATTTTTATCCTGGCGTCGGTCAGGTCAGCCAGCCCTTGAAGACGAGGGCCACCTGCTCCTCCATGGCCCGCTTCTCGTCCTCGGCGCTTTTGAACTCGTTCGCAATCACGCGGTAATAGTTCTCGGCCGCGACGGCATAGAGCACATACATCATCGGCCCCAGAGGGGCTTCCTCCGCGACCAGGCCGTCGTTCTGCAGGCGCCGGAGCATGCGTTCGACATGCTTCTCGAAATGCTCCTTGATGCTGCGGAACTCGTCGGTCGCCTCGTCATGGATGCGTAAGAGCGCCGCCATCACCTCGCGCCAGAGCTTGCGCTGGGCCTTCGTGTGGACGCCGCTGTTGTTGAGATAGAGGAGCCCCGCCATCGCGCTCACCGCGTCCCAGGAGACGGACTTGCGGTGGAACTCCTCGAGCGCGGTGTCCATGCGCTCGCGCTCCTTCCAGAAGAGGGCGATCAGGAGCTCGGTCTTGCGCGGGAAATAGCGATAGAGCGTCGGCGGCGAGATGTCGGCGCGGGCCGCGATCTCCTCCATCGTGGTCTGCTCGTAGCCATGGGCCTGGAACAGGTCCATCGCCGCGTCGATGATGATGTCGTTGCGCTCCTGGCGCTTGCGCTCCCGCAGTCCCGTCACGCTGTCCCTCCGAAGGAAGTGGGCCGAAGCCGGTCGGGCTCCGTTGCTTGACCGCCAGAAAACGTTAGTCTACTGTCAAACGTTAGTTAACTCAATATATCGGTCGGGAGAGGACCATGGCGACGCGCGCGGGCTACGAAGATCGGGCCGATCTCGGCAATGCCGAGCCGGAAGATATCCTTTCGCCCCGTCATTATACCGCGGTTCGCCGCGACGGGCGGCTCATGCGGTCGCTGCCGCTCTGGTGCTACACGTCGGAGCGCTTCTGGGAGGCTGAGAAGGAACGGATCTTCCTGCGCAGATGGAATCTGATCGAGCGCGAGGAGGTCGTCCCGAACGTCGGCGACTATCACTCCATGACCTTCCTCGGCGTGCCGATGATCCTGGTGCGCGGCAAGGACGAGAAGGTGCGGGTCTTCGCCAATACCTGCCGCCATCGCGGCGCGATGCTCACGACCGGCTCCGGCAACTGCAAGGCCTTCCGCTGTCCTTATCACTTCTGGTCCTACGGCCTCGACGGGCGCTTCATCGGCGCGCCGAACTACAACGATCCCGACGGGCGCCCGCTGATCGACAGCACGAACAAGGAAGAGTTCGGGCTCGCCGAGATCGAAAGCGGCAGCTGGGGCGGCTTCATCTTCATCCGCTTCAAGGAAGGCCCGCAGACCCTCGAGCAGCATCTCGGCGCCTTTGTCGAAAGCCTGGCCTCGCACAGGCTCGAGGACATGGTCTGCGCCCGCAAGGTCGTCTACGAGATGGACGCCAACTGGAAATGCTTCGTCGAGAACTATATCGACGCCTATCACATTCCCTATGTGCACAAGGATTCGCTGGCCCAGTGGAAGTCCCAGGAATCGATCCTGGTGCCGTCCCGGGGGCAGGAATATGTCGTCTTCGTCCGACATGACCGGGGCAGTCAGCTGCTCCTGCCGTTCCCCGGCTATGACGGGTTCCCGCCGATGCCGCAGATCGACCCCGACCGGGTCAAGGGCACCTATTTCGTGACCCTGAAGCCGGGCATGATGATGACACTCGGCAATGACGGCGCGCTCCTGTTCCAGAGCGAGCCGATCTCGGCGCAGAAGTCGCGGCTGACGGTGAGCTCGCTCTTCCCGAAATCCTATCTGAAACGCGAGGATTTCGAGCGGCTGTCGCAGAACTACTACCGCCGCAACGACATCGTCGTGGTCGAGGACAAGGAGATCGCGCTGCGCCAGTATGCCGGGATCCTGTCGCCCTATGCCCGCATCGCGCGGCTCTGCAGCCAGGAGACGGACGTGCACGGCCTCGCCAACTGGGTGATCGACCAGGTGGTCAAGCCGGAGACGGGCGAGACGATCGCGGCGGAATAGAGCGCCGGAACCATCGCCTGCTCCGCACGGTTTCCTCAACCCGGCCTGTCGGGCCGACGCGAGGCAAATGCGTGGAGAAAGGAGAGGCGATGATCCGCAAGCTCAAATCGGGCGAATACCGGCTCTATTCCCGCAAGAAGAATCCGGCGACCGGCAAGCGCCGGAATCTCGGCACCTTCAAAACCCGCGCCGCGGCCGAGAAGCACGAGCGCGCCGTGCAGTATTTCAAGCGGCACTGAGGGAGGGTGAAAGCGCCCGATCCCGCGGCCCTCTCGGATCAAAAGAGGGGCGTAGGCGCAATTTCCCTTATGCCATCCTTGCCATATCATGGCGCCTTCGTGTCGTCGGGGCATGGGGTCCCGTCGCCGAGGGTGAAAAGAGGAACCATGCCCGGCGCGCTGGAGGGAACGCTTGTCGTTGCTTTGGAGCAGGCCGTGGCCGCGCCGTTCGCGACCTCGCGGCTGGCGGATGCCGGCGCCCGGGTCATCAAGCTCGAGCGGCCGGAGGGCGATTTCGCGCGCGGCTTCGACGATTATGTCCGTGGTCAGTCCAGCTATTTCGTCTGGAACAATCGCGGCAAGGAATCCTGCCGGGTCGACCTGACGCAAGCTCAAGATCTCCGTCTCGTCGAGGCAATGCTGGCGCAAGCCGATATTTTCATCCAGAACCTGGCGCCGGGCGCCACGGACCGGCTCGGGATCGGCAGCGCGACCCTGCGCGCACGTCATCCCCGGCTCGTGGTCTGCGATATCGGCGGCTATGCGCCCGGCACAGCCGACGAGAGCCGCAAGGCCTATGATCTCCTGATCCAGGCCGAGGCGGGTCTTGCGGGCGTGACTGGATCGGCTTCGTCGGGTCCCACCCGCGTCGGCATTTCGATCTGCGATATCTCAACGGGGCAGGCGGCCTATGCCGCGATCCTGCAGGCGCTCCTCCAGCGTGAGCGCACCGGCAAAGGCAGCCACCTGCAGATCGCGCTCTTCGACACCATCGCGGAATATCTCAACGTCCCCTACCTGACGCGGCGCTATGGCGGCAAGGAGCCCTCCCGCGCCGGCCTTGCCCATCCTTCGATCGCGCCCTATGGCGTCTTTCATGCCAGCGACGGCGATATCCTGATCGCGATCCAGAACGAGCGCGAATGGAAGGTATTCTGCGACGAAGTGCTGGTCGACGGAACGATGACAAGCGATCCCCGCTTCGAGCGCAACACGGCGCGCGTCCGCCACCGGGAGGAGCTGGACCGGCGCGTCCAGGACCGGCTCGGGCGCTTCTCTCTGAGCGAGCTTTCGGCGCTGCTCGACCGGGTTCGCATCGCCTATGGCCGGGTCTCGACGATGGAGGACCTGGCGCATCATCCGAGCCTCACGACCTTGCCGGTCGCGACGCCGGAGGGCGCCGTGGATCTGATCGCTCCACCCGTGATCGTCGATGGCCGGCGGCAGGCCTTGCGGCCTGTTCCCCGCCTGGGCGAGCATGACCAGGCCCTGCGCCGCGAGTTCGGAGGGCGAAACGAGTCAACCGAGGGCCCGATCGATGTTTGAAGCCGAGGATCACCCGGAGATCCGCGCCGCGGTCCGTAAGCTCTGCGCGCAGTTCCCCGGCGAATACTGGCGCAAGCTCGATGCAACCCGGGCCTATCCGGCCGAGTTCGTCGCGGCGCTGACCGAGGCGGGCTATCTCGCGACCCTGATCCCCGAGGAATATGGCGGGGCGGGGCTGACGCTCTCCGCCGCCGCGGCTGTCCTCGAAGAGATCCAGCGCGCCGGCTGCAACGGCGCCGCCTGCCACGCGCAGATGTACATCATGGGCACGGTTCTGCGGCACGGCAACGCGGACCAGAAATCGCACTATCTGCCGGGGATCGCCTCGGGCCAGCTCCGGCTCCAGGCCTTCGGCGTGACCGAGCCCGGCAGCGGCACCGACACGACCTCGCTTCGCACCTTCGCACGTAAGGAAGGCGATCATTACGTCGTCAACGGGCAGAAGATCTGGACCAGCCGCGCCGAATATTCCGATCTGATGCTGCTGCTCGCCCGCACCACCCCGCGCGACCAGGTCGCCAAGAAGACGGACGGGCTCTCGGTCTTCGTGCTCGACATGCGCGAGGCGCTCAAGGCGGGCCTCACCATCCGGCCGATCCGCACCATGATGAATCATTCGACCACGGAGGTCTTTTTCGACAACGTCCGGGTGCCGGCTGAAAACCTGGTCGGCGAGGAGGGTAAGGGCTTCCGCTACATCCTCTCCGGCATGAATGCCGAGCGCATTCTCATCGCGGCGGAATGCGTCGGCGACGCCAAATGGCTGATCGAGAAGGCGTCGGGCTATGCCAAGGAGCGCGTCGTGTTCGGCCGTCCGATCGGCATGAATCAGGGCATTCAGTTCCCGATCGCACGCGCCTATGCCAATATGCGGGCGGCGGAACTGATGGTGAAGGAAGCCGTGCGGCTCTACGAGGCCGGCCGCGATTGCGGGGCCGAGGCCAATATGGCGAAGATGCTCGCGGCGGACGCGTCGAACGAAGCCGCCAATGCCTGCGTCCAGACCCATGGCGGCTTCGGCTTCGCCGAGGAATACGATGTCGAGCGCAAGTTCCGCGAGACCCGGCTCTATCAGGTGGCGCCGATCTCCACCAACCTGATCCTGTCCTATCTCTCCGAGCATGTGCTGGGCATGCCGCGCTCCTACTGACCGAAGGGCCTTCGCGTGAACGGAGAGACAAAGGCGACCGACGGCGTCGGCAAGCCCTTCGCCGAGTGGATCGGGCGGCGCACCGAGCAGCAGGACATCGTCACGCCGCGCCTCGATTCGAGCTACCGCGCGATCTTCGATCCGCATCTGGCGGCGGTCGATGCCGGCGCCGCGCCGCTCGGCCTCCACTGGTGCCTGTCGCCCCGGATCGCCGGCATGGCCGAGCTGGGGCCCGACGGCCATCCCGCCAAGAACCGCGATCTGCCGCCGGTCCCGCAGCCGCGGCGGATGTGGGCGGGCGGCGCGATCGAGACCTTCGATTCGCTCCGGGTCGGCGATCATGTCCGCCTGGTCTCGACCATCACCGACGTGACCTTCAAGCAGGGCCGCAGCGGCAGCCTCTGTTTCGTGACCGTCAGCCACGACTATCTGACGGAGCGCGGTCTCGCCATCCGGGACCGGCAGGACGCCGTCTATCGCGAGGCGGCGAAACTTCCGCCGGCCGGGTCCGCGGGCGACAAGATCGGATCGCCGCGGGTGCCGCGCCGGTCATGGCCGATTGAGACCTCGCCGACATTCCTGTTCCGCTATTCGGCCATCACCTTCAACGGGCACCGCATCCATTACGACGAGCCTTATGCCACCGGCGTCGAGGGCTATCCGGGACTGGTCGTCCATGGCCCGCTCCAGGCCACGCTGCTCTTCAATCGCGCCGCCATCGAAGGCGGCCGCGTGCCGAAACGCTTCGACTATCGCGGGCTGTCGCCGGCGATCGTCGGTGAGCCGCTGGCGGTCTGCGCCGGCGAAGAAAACCTGTTCTGGACGCAAGGGCCCTCGGGCCGAGTCTATATGGAAGCCGCAGTCACCTACTCATGACCTCCGCAAGCCGGGAGCACCGGAAATGACCGCCGAAACCGCCAAACGCCCCGCCGCGATGGAATCCGCCCGCGGCGTCTTCATCGACAATTGCTGGCGGCCCTCGGCCTCCGGCCGCACGGTCGATGTCTATGCGCCGGCCGAAGGCATCGCCTATGCGCAGATCGCGGCCGGCAATGCGGCCGATATCGATGCGGCAATCGCCGCCGCGCGCAAGGCCCATGAAACGGGGGCCTGGGGCCGGCTCTCCGCGGCGGAGCGGGGACGAGTCCTGTCGAAGATGGGTCTGATCGTCCTCGACCATGCGGAAGAGCTGGCCCTGATCGAGGCGCGCGACACCGGCAAGCCGATGAAGCAGGCACGCGCCGACGTTCAGGCCTGCGCCCGCTATTTCGAGTTCTATGGCGGGGCCGCCGACAAATTCCATGGCGAGACGATCCCCTTCCTCAACGGCTATTTCGTCGCCACCGAACATGAGCCGCATGGCGTGACCGGCCATATCATTCCCTGGAACTATCCGGTGCAGATGTTCGCGCGAACCCTGGCGCCGGCACTGGCCGTCGGCAACGCGACCGTGCTCAAGCCGGCCGAGGATGCCTGCCTCGCCTCGCTGCGCCTCGCCGAACTCTCGGTCGAGGCCGGCTTCCCCGAGGGCGCGATCAATATCGTGCCGGGATTGGGGACGGAGGCCGGGGCGGCCTTGGTCGCCCATCGCGGGATCGACTTCGTGGCCTTTACCGGCAGCCCGGAGGTGGGCGTGCTGGTTCAGACCGCGGCCGCCAGGAACCATATCGGCTGCACGCTCGAGCTCGGCGGCAAGTCGCCCCAGCTGGTGTTCGCCGATGTCGATCTCGAGGCGGCGCTGCCGAGCCTCGTGAACGCCATCGTTCAGAATGCGGGGCAGACCTGCTCGGCGGGCTCCCGGCTCCTGGTCGAGCGCAGCGGCTATGACCGGATCGTCGCCGCCGTGATCGACCGCTTTTCAAGCCTGCGGGCCGGAACGCCGGCGATGGATCTCGACCTCGGGCCGCTGATCAATCCGCGCCAGAAGAAGCGCGTCGAAGCGTTCTGTGCGAACGCGGCGTCCGACGGCATTCCGCTGCTGGCGGAGGGGCGGATCGCCGAGGGCGTGCCGAAGGAGGGCTATTTCGTCACGCCGAAGCTCTTTGGGCCCGTGGCGCGCGCCAACACGCTCGCCCGCGAGGAGGTCTTCGGCCCCATCCTGGCGGCCATTCCGTTCGAGGACGAAGGCGACGCGATCGCGTTGGCCAATTCAACCGACTTCGCGCTGATCGCCGGCATCTGGACCCAGAACACCAAGCGCGCCACGCGCGTCGCCCGCAAGGTGAAGGCGGGGCAGGTCTATATCAACGCTTATGGCGCAGGCGGCGGCATCGAGTTGCCCTTCGGCGGCATGAAGAAGTCCGGCCATGGCCGCGAGAAGGGCATGGCCGCGCTCCATGAGCTCACGACCCTGAAGACGCTCATCATGAAGCATGACTGAGCGTCGAACCGGCGGCGAACGCAAAACAGGCGCCGGTGTTGCCGGCGCCTGTTGCAGGCAGCTTTGGTCGTTCGTGGAGCGTTACTTCGGCGTGTAGCTGAACTTCTGGCCGCCAACACTGGCCTCGAACATCAGCCCTTCCGTGCCGGCCGTGAAGATGGCGACACCCATATTGTAGTTCGCCGTCTTCGAAGCGCCTTCCTTGGCGGCGATCGCCGAGGCGTTGGCCGAGAACTCATAGTTGCCTTTGGTGAAGGCGTCGAGAGCGGCCTTGTTCTGGAAGAAGATGATCTCGCTGTAGGTCTGGCCGCCGAGCTGCAGGCCGATCGTGACCTGCGACATGACGGTCGAGCCGATGGCCTTGCCGCCCTCGAAGACCGTCCCTTCGCCGCGCGCGCCGCCGATGCCGATGGCGCCCTTGGTGATCTCCGGGAAGACCGCATAGCCATAGGCCTTGTCGAAGAAGCTCTGGATGCTGGGATCCGTCCTCTTGAACATCGCGATCGTGTCGTGCGCCTTTTTCTCGGCGGCGGGATCCCAGGCCAGTGCGGCCGAACTGATCGTGGCAACGGCCAGCAAAGCGGCGACCAGTCCCAAAATTCGCTTCCCCATCATGACGCTTTCTCCATTATTTCCAGGTTTGATTGAATCGATTTGGCGGCCAGTCTAGCCCGCCGGCATCATCGTGAACAGCCGACTGGCCAAATAGTTCCCTGAGGACGCATTGCAACGCCCGGCGCGAAGGATTTCATTCCGGGGGCGTTCCGCATTCGTGCTTTTCCGATTGCCGGCCTCGGCCGGGCCGCTCACTTCTCCAGCAGCATCTTGCGCGCGGTGCGAAGAAAAGCGATGCGGGCATTCATGTCCGATTGCCGGGAATCCTGGGGGTCGGACATCCGCGTCAGGAGATTCAACTGGCCCGCGATGCCGGCCAGCAGCTGCTCGGCCGACAGATCGCTCTTCCAGGCCAGGGCCTGCTGTCGGGTCTCCGCCACCAGGGCGGTCAGCTCGTCATCGACCTTCTGCTTCAACTGCGTCCGGGTCGCGAGGGTCTGGAACTTCTGGACATATTTGCGGACGAATCCGCCATCGCCGGCCATCACGAGATCTCCAAAACGGAAAGCACCATTGCCGGGATTCTAGTGCCCCGGCGGCGGCGCAAGGACCAACCCGTAGCGGGTCATGATCTCCGCCATCTTGGCAGGGGAAGGGCCGCCGGGCGCGCCGACGACCGCGGCGATGTCGCGGAAATATTGCGCGCCGATATCGGGCGTCAGCACGATCAGGGCGCGCGCCGCGCGGTCATGCGGATTGCTGAAGGCGTGGACGGAGCCGCGGGGCGTGTACATGCGCTCGCCGGGCTGCAGGTCGCGTACCTCGCCATCGACCGAGTAGCGCAGCGTCCCCTCCAGCACATAGACGATCTCTTCGTTGTTCGTGTGGCTGTGGGCCGGCGGCACCCGCGCGCCGGGCTGCACCGTGAGCTCGAACATCCCGACCCCGGCACCGTTCACGGTACCGTCCATCAGGTAGCGAATTTCCAATCCGCCGATTGCAATTGCCGGCTGTGCTTGCGGCTGCATGCGTCTGTTCCTCGCGAAAGGCTGCCTGCAACTTGCTCCCGGAGATCGGCCTTGGCAATACCGGACCGGGCCTGTGGTGCCGGGAGCCTGCCGCTGCTAGGTTCGCGACAAGATGTCAACCTCAGAGTCAAAGATCCCTGGCGGCGCCCCACCCCAAAAGGGCGACCGCTATGTCGTCCTGTCCGAATTCGAAGCCGGGGTGCTGACCCATTGGCTGGCACCCTATACGGGCGGGAGCAGTCGGAGTCTTCCCGTCGGGTTGGAATTCGTCATCCTGATGGAGCCGCCGTCCCAGGCGACGGCGGTCGGTGCCAAGCCCGACCCCTATGAGCGCTGGGAAACGGTTCTCCTGGAGGAGGGGGATCGCGGCGCCGAGAAATATGGCGGCTATTCCCTCAGCATCTCGCTGAGCGATCTGAAGGCGCATTGCGCCCGGCGCTGACGGGTCCAGCGATGTGCGATCCCGCGTCAGCGCGCCTTCTTCGTCTTCGCGCGCTCGATGCCTTCGAGGATCAGCTGCTCCGCAACTGAGGGACCCTTCCAGCCCGTGATCTTGGTCCATTTGCCCTGCTCCAGATCCTTGTAGTGCTGGAAGAAATGGGCGATCTGCTCGCGCAGGATCGGCGGCAGGTCCTCATGGTTGCGGATCCCGGTATAGAAGGGATGCAGCGCGTCGACCGGCACCGCCAGGATCTTCTCGTCGCCGCCGGCCTCGTCCTCCATCAGCAGCACGCCGACGGGGCGGCAGCGGATGATGCAACCCGGCACCACGGGGACCTGGCTCACCACCAGCACATCGCAGGGATCGCCGTCGCTGGACAGCGTGCCCGGAATGAATCCGTAATTGCCCGGGTAGAACATGGCCGTGTGCAGGAAGCGATCGACCACCAGGACGCCCGATTCCTTGTCGATCTCGTACTTGACCGACGGTCCGCCCAGCGGAATCTCGATCAGGGCGTTGACGTCCCGTGGCGGATCGCGTCCGACGGCGATTTTCGAGAGATCCATCCGACGCTCCCTGTTCTCCGACAACGATCGGGTCCCATGATCTTATCACGTCCATCAGCACGGGGCGCCATCCGGCAAGGCCGGGTTAGAATGGCCCGGCGACAGGTCCATTAGCGAAAGCGGAAACCCATGCGAACCCTCGGCGTCCTGATCTTTCCCGAATTCGAGCTGCTGGACGTTTTCGGCCCCCTGGAGATGTTCGGCATGCTGCCGGAGACGTTCGCGATCCGGCTGGTGGCCGAGCGGGAGCGGAACGTCGCCAGCGCCCAGGGTCCGCGATCGGTCGCCGACGCGCTGTTCTCCGATGCCGGTCATTACGACATCCTGCTCGTCCCCGGCGGTCGCGGCACGCGCCGCGAGGTCGACAATCCGGCGCTCCTCTCCTGGCTGCGGGAGAAGGCCGCGGCGGCGGATATGGTCGCCTCCGTCTGCACCGGGAGCGCCCTGCTCGCCAAGGCGGGGTTGCTCGACGGGGTAAAGGCGACAACCAACAAGATGGCCTTCGCCTGGGTCAGCTCGCAAGGACCGAGAGTGCTGTGGCAGCCCCAGGCGCGTTGGGTCGAGGATGCGAAGTTCGTGACGTCATCGGGCGTCTCGGCCGGCATCGACATGAGCCTCGCCGTGATCGCGCGGTGCTGCGGCGAGGAGCAGGCCCGGCAAGTGGCGCTCTGGGCCGAGTATGAGTGGCATCGCGACCCGAGCTGGGATCCCTTCGCCAAGATCCACGGCGTCGTCTAGCGAATGGGCCCGCAGGCCGCCTAGGTCCGTTCCCGGGTCTTGAGGAAGCGCAGATTGGGCCAGTCGCGGATGGTGCGGTTGAGGTCCCAGGTGTCGCGGGCGAGGAAGACGGACGCCCCGTCGCGATCTTCGGCGAGGCTGCCGCTGTTGCGCTCGACGAACTGCTTCAGTTGCGCGGGATCGTCGCTGGCGACCCAGCGCGCGGTCTCGAAGGGTGCCATCTCGAAGCCGACCGCGATCTTGTATTCGGTCGCGATCCGCGAGGCGAGCACCTCGAGCTGGAGCTGGCCGACCACGCCGACGATCCATTGCGATCCGATGATCGGGCGGAACACCTGGGTCACGCCTTCCTCGGCAAGGTCCTCGAGCGCGCGCCGCAGCTGCTTCGCCCGCATCGGATCGTCGAGACGCACGCGGCGCAGGATCTCGGGCGCGAAGTTGGGAATGCCGGTGAAGCGGAGCTCCTCGCCTTCGGTGAGCGTGTCGCCGACGCGCAAGGTGCCATGGTTGGGGATGCCGATGATGTCGCCCGGCAATGCTTCTTCCGCCAGCTGGCGCTCGCGCGCGAAGAAGAAGATCGGGTTCTGCAGCGAGATCATCTTGCCCGAATGAACCTGGCGCAGCTTCATGCCGCGCCGAAGCCGGCCGGAGCAGAGGCGCAGGAACGCGACCCGGTCGCGATGGTTCGGGTCCATGTTCGCCTGCATCTTGAAGACGAAGCCGGTGACGGCCTTCTCGTCGGGATAGACGGTGCGGGGCTCGGCCGGCTGCGGCCGTGGCGGTGGGGCCATGGTTGCCAGCGCCTCGAGCAGCTCGTTGACTGCGCAATCCTTGAGCGCGCTGCCGAAAAAGACCGGCGTCAGATGGCCGGCGCGGTAGGAGCCTAGATCGAAGCCTGGATAGGCGGAGACCGCCAGCGCCGCGCTTTCGCGGAAGGAAGCGAGGATTCTCTCCGGCACCAGCTTGTCCAGCTTCGGATCGTCGATGCCGTTGCAGGCGACGACATGGCCGTCGGCGGCGCCGGGACGGCTCTCCGATTTGAGATAGCGGTGGTCGCGCAGGTCGAACGCGCCGCGGAAATCGCCGCCCATGCCGACCGGCCAGGTCATCGGGCAGACGTCGAGCGCCAGCGTGCTCTCGATCTCGTCCAGCAGCGCGAAGGGGTCGAGGCCTTCGCGATCGATCTTGTTGATGAAGGTGATGATCGGGATGTCGCGCAGGCGGCAGACCTCGAACAGCTTCCGCGTCTGGCTCTCGATGCCCTTGGCCGCATCGATCACCATGATCGCGGAATCGACGGCGGTCAGGGTGCGGTAGGTGTCCTCGCTGAAATCCTGGTGGCCCGGCGTGTCGAGCAGGTTGAAGGTCAGGCCGCCGCGCTCGAAGGTCATGACCGAGCTCGAGATGGAGATACCGCGGGCGCGTTCCATCTCCATCCAGTCCGACTGCGTGCGCCGGCGCTCGCCATGGGCCTTCACATGGCCGGCCAGATGGATGGCGCCGCCGAACAGCAGCAGCTTCTCCGTCAGCGTGGTCTTGCCCGCGTCGGGATGCGAGATGATCGCGAAGGTCCGGCGGGATTCGGACGCGGTCGGTGTGGCGGAAGCGGTGAGGTTGGTCGGCACGGCCGTCAAATTGGGAATCCTTTGAGCCTGAAGTCAGTCGGTGAGCCTATAAATGGGGTGGCGGAGACCCAAAGACGAGGCGAAGAGAGGGACCCTTGTTCGCCGGCGTCCCCCGGCTCCCGGGACCCTTCGGGAAAATGTCCGCCCGCGCCCGACCGCGGGGGCAAACTAGCGACCGCGCCGGCGCTTGTGTAGCCCCAATTCTCGCAGGGCCTTGGCCACCCCAGGGGGCAGTGCGAAGGCGCTCCCGAGCACTCCGACGCGGCTCAGGGGCCGGCGGCGGACCGAACATGGGCCCGGCCGTCACTCATACCGCAGAGCCGTGATGGGATCGAGGTGGGCCGCCTTCCGGGCCGGATAGAAGCCGAAGAAGACGCCCACGGCAGCGGCAAAGAGGAAGCCTCCGCCGATCGCCGGCAACGAGATCGGCGCCGGCCAGCCAAAGACGTACGAGATGGCGGCGGAGACGGCGACACCCACGACGATTCCCGCAGCGCCTCCGCTGACGCTGAGAAACACGGCTTCGGCGAGAAACTGCAGGAGCACCTGCAGGCGCCGCGCGCCAATGGCCATTCTCAGGCCGATCTCGCGCGTTCGCTCCGTCACGGAGACGAGCAGGATGTTCATGATGCCGATCCCCCCGACCAGGAGCGATATCGAGGCCACGGCGGCCAGAAGCAACGCCATCACGCGGCTGCTGCTCTTCGCCGTCTCGACATATTGGCTGAGGTTGCGGACGTCGAAGTCCTTCGTCTCGCCGGGCTTGATGCGGTGACGTCGCGTCAGCGTCTGGGTCGCTTGACGGATCGCTGTCTGAACCTGCTCGGGGCTGATCGCCTGGACGAAGATCATGTTCGTCAGACCGGTGAGGCGCGCCTGGAGGTTGTAAGGATTGGGTGGGGGAAGATAGGCCCAGTTGATGGGCGTCTGATCCCGGATCGGCACGGCGACGCCGAGGACCTTGCGCTCCGCGGTCGTGAACGGAATCATCAGAATGTCATCCTGGTCCTGGCCAAAGGGCGACTGCCCCTTGGCCGCTAGCACGCCGACGACGCGCAGCGGAACGCTCTTGACCTGGATGAAGGCGCCGATCGGGTTCTCGCCCGGGCCGAACAGCTGGCGATAGACGGTCTGACCGATGACCGCGACGAGACCGGCCTTGCTCTCGTCCTCGGCCGAAAGGGCGCGCCCGGTGGCGATGCGCCAGTTGGTGATCGGCGGATAATTGTCGCTGACGCCCTGTATGTTCGTCGTCCAGTTCCTGTTGGCGTACTGCACCTGTCCCTGTTGGCGGATGAGATAGCCGACCTGGGCGACCGCGGGGGCCTCGCGCCGGATGGCCTGCGCATCGGCGACCGTGAGGGTGCTGGCGCTTCCGAACCCGCCGCGAATCCCGCCGGACGAGAGTGCACCCGGAAGGATGATCACCACATTGGTGCCAAGGCTCTCGATCTGCTTGCGGACCGCCTGGTCGGCACCCTGTCCCACGGCCACCATCACGATCAGCGCCGCGACCCCGATGAAAACGCCGAGCATGGTCAAGGCGGAGCGCATCTTGTTGCGGCCGATGGCCTGGGCCGCGGCCGCCAGGATCATCAGCCCGAAGGCCCAGAATCTGGCCGACGACACCGCGGGCATCCCATCCGGCGCTCTGTAGGGTTGGCGAAGCGGCGCGCCGCCGCCGGTGGATGCGGTATGGGGGAGAGGAATCGCGCGATCTGCCTTCCGCACCCTCTCGTCCGACACGATCTTCCCGTCCCGCATGGTCAGGACCCGGTCGGCGTAAGCGGCAATATCGCTTTCATGCGTCACGACAATGACGGTGACGCCTTGATCGCGATTGAGCGAGACCAGGGTCTCCATGATCTCGTGCGACGTCCGCGTGTCGAGATTGCCCGTCGGCTCGTCCGCGAGCAGCAGGCCCGGCTCGTTGATCAGCGCCCGCGCGATCGCGACGCGCTGCTGTTCGCCACCCGACAATTGGCTTGGCGTGTTGCGCTCGCGTTCTTCAAGCCCCAGATAGCGCAAGACCGCATGCGCGCGGATCATGCGCGCCGTACGATGCGCCGCATCGGTTGCCGAATAATAGAGCGGCAAGCCGACATTCTCGATCGCGCTCGTGCGTGGAAGCAGATTGAAGCTCTGGAAGACGAAGCCGAGGCGCCGGCTCCGGATTCTGGCGAGCTCCGGCTCGCTCAGGTGCGCGACATCCATCCCCTCGAAGAAATAATGGCCGCTGCTCGGTCGGTCGAGACAGCCGAGGATGGCCATGAGCGTCGACTTGCCGGAGCCCGACGAACCCATGATGGCGACAAACTCGCCGGGCTCGACCCGAAGGTCGACGCCGCGAAGCGCATGCACCTCGACATTGCCGAGGCGAAACGTTCGGGTGACGTTCTCGAGCCTGAGTATCGGTTCGGGCATGCGGGGGCGGAGCCTTGCCTCAGGGCCGCAACAAAGGTTGCGATGTTCGGTCGGCGCCTTGTTCCGCGCCTACGATTGCCAGATCGCCGGGTGCGACCGCGCCCTTGGCGATTTCGGTGAAGCTGTCGTCGTCGAGACCGATGACGACCGGAATTGCGAGCGGCGTTCCGTCGCGTAGCACCCAGAGCTGGGCCTGTCCGGTGTCGTTCGAGGGAATCGGGCCCGGTGCATTGCCGGTCGCTGCGCTCGTGGAACCTGCGACTCCGCCGGGCGCGTAACGCAGGGCCTGGTTCGGGACGCGCAGCACGTCTTTTCTCTGTTCGGTAACGATCTGCGTCGAGGCGGTCATGCCGGGCTTCAGCGCCAGATCGCTATTGTCGACGCTGACGACAGCATCGAAGGTCACGACGTTCTGCACCGACTGCGGCGACTGGCGGACCTGGGTCACCGTTCCTTCAAATATGCGGTTGGGAAAGGCGTCGACCGTGAAGTTCGCTTTGTCGCCCTCCTTGACGCCGCCGATGTCGCTTTCGCTGATGTTGGTGTCGACCTGCATCTTGGTGAGATCGGTCGCGATCAGAAAGAGTGTCGGCGTCTGGAAGCTGGCGGCGACCGTCTGTCCTTGGGTCACGTTGCGCGACACGACAGTACCTTCGACCGGAGAGACGATGTCGGTATAGCCGAGGTTGACGTTGGCGGCGTCGAGCTCCGCCTGGCGCTGCTCGATCATCGCCTGGTCGAGCCCGATCTGCGCCATGGCCTGGTCGTAGGCATTCTTGGCGCTATCGGCAGCGTCCTGGGAGGAGAACTCCCGGTGAGTCAGCGTGACCGTCCGGTCCAGGCTCAGTTTTGCATAAGTCAGGTTGGCCTTGTCCTTCTCGAGCTGAGCCTTCGCGACATCGAGAATGGCCTTGTCCTGATTGACGATCATCTGATAGGGGCGCGGGTCGATCTTGGCGCAGATCTGGCCGGCTTTGACCTGGGTGTTGTAATCGCAAAAAAGCTGCTGGATCACGCCGGAGACATAGGATCCGACGATGATCGTGAGCTCGGGATTGACGGTGCCGGTGGCGGTGACGGCGCGCGCCACGTCCCCGCGCGTCACCGGAACGGTCAGATAGCGAATGGGCGCCGGACCGCGTAGGCTCCACCATGTCGCCCCGCTACCAAGGATGAGGAGAACGACCAGAACGATGCCGGCGATCCACTGCGAACGCCTGCGACGGCTGCCGCGGACGGGCGCGGAGTCGGATCCCGGTAGAGCCGCAACGCGCAGATCTGTCGGCGTCCCGATCTCCTTGTTCATCGCCCGACTCCCAACATGGGCTTGAGAATGTCGGGTCCCAGGCGTTAGCGCATTGACCAGGATCAAGAACGCCGTCGCGGCCGCGCCTGATGCATTCGCCACCGGTGGCCAACATCCGGCCGCCGATCCGCCGGGCGACGCTTCTATGGCCCCTTTCGCTGGCCTGCCCACCCGGGCAGTTGGCGGCGGGCGCGGGCGTGCTCACATAGGGGACAACCCAGGAGACCCCTATGCCAGCCACCCCTTCAACCGCCTCGCTCCAGGTTTTCTCCAGGACCTTGTCCGGTCTTGTGGCCAAGGCGGCGCCCGGAATCGTCGCCATCCATTCCCACCGCTCACGCGCCAGCGGCTTCGTCTGGCGGCCTGGCCTGATCGTCACCCCTCATGAGGCCTTGGCCGAGGAAGGCGAAATCACGGTGGCCCTTCCGGACGGCGAAACCCTGCCGGTAACGCTGGCGGGGCGTGACCCCACAACCGATGTGGCCTTGCTTCGCGTCGATCGGATGGATCTGCAGCCGGTCAGCCTGGCGGCCGAACCTGTCGCGGCTGGCTCGATCGCCATCGTGGTGGGTGCGCAGGAAGGTGCTCCCACCGCCGCGTTCGGCGTGGTGTCGCTGTCGGGCAGCGAGTGGCGGAGCCTGCGCGGCGGTGAGATCGACGCCCGCATTGAGCTCGACCTCTCCTTGCGGCGGTCGGCCGAGGGCGGCCTTGTGCTCGACCCGGGCGGCCAAGCCTTCGGGATGGCGGTGTTCGGTCCGCGGCGGCGGGTGCTGGTGATTCCGTCCGCCACCATCGACCGGGTCGCCGCCCGGCTCGAAACCCATGGGCGGATCCCGCGCGGCTATCTCGGCCTTGCCCTTCGGACGGTCCCGATCGAGGAGGCCGGTGTGGGCGCCATGGTGCTGGGCGTCGAGGCCGGAGGTCCGGGTGCTGCGGCTGGCGTCCGGCAGGGTGACGTCATCCTGGCCTGGAATGGCGATCCGATCCGGAGCGTGCGGACGCTGCTCAAGGCGCTCGGCCCGGACAGCGTCACCACGATCGTCAGACTCTCCCTGAAGCGCGCCGGCGAGCCTGTGGAGCTGAGCCTCACCGTCGGCGAAAGGCCCGAGGCTTGAGCCCAGCGCCCGATCAAGGCCCGATTGTCGTCGCGCTCGAGATCGGCGAGCCGGTTCTCGCGGACCGGCTCGTTGCCTTGCTGGCTGACCTGCCGGGCCTGCGGCTGGCCGCGCCGGGCGAGCCGGCCGACGCCGTCTTGACCTTGCCAGAGCCGTCACCATCTCTCGACGGCGAGGCGGGTTTCACGCCTCGGGAACTCGAGGTCCTCACACTCTTGGCCGAGGGCGCATCGAACAAGTCGATCGCTCAATGCCTCGGAATCTCGGTTCATACCGCAAAATTCCATGTCGGCTCGCTTCTGGACAAGCTCGACGCGACCGGCCGCACCGATGCTGTCGCTCACGCGGCGCGGCTGGGTGTGATCCATCTGTGAGACGACCATGCTGGACGATACCAACCTCGCTCAGGCCGACGATGCTGCCACCCCAGGCGCGGAAGAAACGCCGCTCGATGCCTATTCGCGCGTCGTAGCCGATATTGCCGACCGGGTGGGCCCGGCGGTCGTGCGCGTGGAAAGCGGCGGCCCGGACCGGCGCGGCGGCATCGGATCGGGCGTCATCATCGCGCATGACGGGCTGGTCCTGACCAACAGCCATGTCGTGGCCGGCGCGTCCCGCGTGCGCCTGGCCCTGAGCGAAGGCCGCGAGACCGAAGCGCAGGTTCTCGGCGACGACCCGGACACCGATCTGGCGCTGTTGCGTGCCGAGTTGCCGCGCGGCGTGCCTGCGGCGGCCTTGGGCGATTCCAAGAAACTCAAGCGCGGCCATCTGGTCGTGGCGATCGGCAATCCGCTGGGCTTCGAATCGACGGTGACGGCGGGCGTGGTCTCGGCCCTGGGCCGGTCGCTGCGCTCGCAGAAGGGCCGGCTGATCGAGGACGTGATCCAGACCGACGCGGCGCTCAATCCCGGCAATTCCGGTGGGCCGCTGGTGTCGGCCTCGGGCGAGGTGGTCGGCATCAACACCGCCATGATCGGCGGCGCGCAAGGTCTCTGCTTCGCCGTCTCCAGCAACACGGCGCTGTTCGTGGTGACCGAGTTCATCGGCCATGGCCGGGTGCGCCGGGCGCATCTGGGCATCGCCGCGCAGACCCTGCCGCTGCCGCGCCGGATCGCCGTCGCGACCGGGGCGGGACCGCTGGCGGTCCGGATCGGCGAGATCGAGCCAAAGGGCCCCGCGGAGCTGGCCGGGCTCAAGGCCGGCGACATCATCCTCACGCTGGATGGCGTGCCGGTCACGGGTGCGGACGATCTGATCCGGCTCCTGGGGGCCGACCGGATCGGGCGGGCGGTCGAGCTCGCCGTGCTCCGCCACGGACGGGTCGAAAAGCTGGCGGTGACGCTGCGCGAAAGGCGCTGAAGACCGGGGCGCGAAAGGCGCTGAAGACCGAGGCGGGAGAGGCGCTGAAGTTGGCGGCGTGGCGGCTCAGGTGCGGGGTCTGGCGCTGGGGCTCTTCTCGGCCGCGGTCAGGATGATGCTGCCATAGCCCTGGTCGCGGATGGAGACGTCCTGGGATTCGACCTCGCGGCACTCGAGCAGGCGCAGGCCCGCTTTCGCGATGCAGCCTTCCATCCGCTCCCGGGTCAGGTTCAGGGTGGGAAAGCCCCGCCCGTCGCAATGCCATTCGTCGGTGCGCGAGACATTGACCAGCGCCAGGCGGCCGCCCGGCTTCAGCACGCGGCAGGCTTCGCCCAGGGCGAACTCGAACTCCTCCCAGCGGGGCAGGCATTCGAGCGCAAAGACGGATTGGACGAAGTCGAACTGGTCGCGGCCTGCCGGCCAGGGCTTGGTCAGATCGCCGACGGCGAGGGATTTGATCTGTTTGGCCTTCCGGCGGGTATGGCCGGCGGCGGTGTCCTCGAGCCGCAGCAGTCCCACGGCATGTTCGGCCGCCACGGTCAGCGCCGCATCGGTGTCGCCGCGTTTGGCGTTCTCGAGCTGCAGGCGCGCGGCCGCGATGTTGGCGGGGTTGAGATCGAAGCCCTCGACCTCGTTGTCGCCGGGCACGAACAGGGTCCAGTAGAGGGCGGTCGGGCCGCAGCCGGCATCGAGCACGCGCAGGCGGCGTCTCCGGGCCAGAGGCCCTGCGATCTCATGCAGGAATTCCCCTGCCGCCGCATTCTCGTGGCCCAGCTCGGCGTAATATTCCCGCCAATAGGCCCCCGAGGCGAAGACGTCCTCCGGCGCGCTGTCGAGGAAGGTCACGAGAACCTCGTCAGGCGCGGGCGCGGGCGCGGGTGTCCTGCTGCCCGAAGATCCGGTCGTTCAGCTGGGTGAAGAAGCGGCCATAGCACTCCATATAGGCGAACACGCCGCGGCGCGCCTGGGAGACGAGCTTGGGGTCGCCGTTCGTATAGAGCTGGACCGCCTCGACGCCCATCTCGCGATGCGAAACCTCGACATCGTCGTGGACGAGCAGGAAGTTCAGGTGCGGGTCGTTCTGCGCCTTGAGCCCATACTGCTCGCGATATTCGCGGAAGGTCGCCAGGAACACGCCGAAATCGAGCGGTGCCGTGGCCTCGTTCGCGACATGGAATCCCAGGGCTTCGACGATGGGACGCTTACGGTAGTAATCGCCGATCGTGCCGGCGAATTCCTTGGCCGTGGGCACGATGTTCCGGTCGTCGAGCAGATCCTTGGCCGTGATGTTCCAATGGGCCGCCATATCGACATAGAGCTGGTGATGGCTCGGCAGCAGGCCATGCTCCATGTCGTTGAGGCCATATTCGTCGACGGCGGCGAACAGGATGCGCGAGGCGCGGCCGGTGGCGGCGAAGGGCTCCTTCTTGAACCATTCGTCGGTCATGCGGCTGGCAAGCGCGACGATGCCGGGCGGCACTTCGAGGACGAACATGCCCTCGGACGCGAGAAGGACCCGGATCTCGTCGCGGGTCAGGAGCCGCGACTTCAGGTTCTCCTCGAACTTCTTGAGAATGCCGACGGCCGGATGCGAGAAGACCGCATCCTTGAGGGCGACGATGTTGTCGCTGATCGGCATCGACACATGCGCATACTGCGAATTGTCGATCGATTTGCCGCGTTCGTAGCTGGGATTTGACATGGCCGCCCCCGAAAGGAATTTTGTCGGACTAGACAGGCTCCCATGGCACCATATTTCGCTTAATAGCTCGTAAACCGAATCGCGACGAATCCAATGTTTATCGATATCTAATCATTCGATCTCATCGCGAATGACAAGCCGCCCGGAGTGTTGACGCCGCGGTAAGGTTAACCGTTCGTGATCGAAGCGCGGCCTTCGACGGCGAGGAGAATCAGCCCGGTCTTCGTGCCGCGAAATAGGCGTGGCCGACGATCGTGACCACGATCAGGGCGCCGCCGGCGAGCGTCGCGTTGTCGGGCGTCTCGCCCAGGACGAGCCACACCCAGAGCGGCCCGAGGATCGTCTCGAGCATCAGGATGAGGGTGACGTCGGGAGCCGAGAGATGCTGGGTCCCCCGCGAAAGGAGCATGGTTGCGAGCGGTACGACCAGGACGCCCAGCAGGACCAGGAATTTCAGGTCGCTGGCGGAGATGGCGCCCGGCGAGGCGAGCGGCCAGGCCAGCGTCGCGGAGAGCAGCCCGCCATAGCCGATGATGGGAAAGAAGGCCTCGCCCCGGCAGCGCCGCAAGGCGACGAAATAGGCGCCGAGGCAGGAGGCGTAGCCCAGCGCGAAGACATCGCCGGCCGCATGGCCGGCGCTGAGGCTGTCGAAGAAGATGAGGAAGAGCCCCGCAACCAGTCCGATGACCACGGCCCAGGTGGCGGCCGGCGGCCGCTCCCGCAGGAAGACCCAGCTGAAAATGGTCGCGATGAAGGGGGCGGCGCTGCCGATGACGAGCGTGTTGGCCACGGTCGTCGCCTGCAGGGCGGCGACGAAGCAGAACACGGCGGCGGCAAAGGCCATCACGGCGACCGCTTCCGCCCGTCCCTGCAAGCGGAAGGACCGGAGGGATCGCTGCGACAGGATCACATAGAGCGCGATCGTGGCGCCGAGCAGGACGCCGCGCCACCAGACGATGGTCCAGAGGTCCGCCTGCACCAGGCGAATGAGAAGCGTCTCGAAGCTGATGAGCGTGGCGCCGGCGATCGACAATGCGAGCCCGCGCCAGGCGACGGATGGCAAGGCTGTCGAGGTCACGAGCTGCTCTCTGCCACGAGTTGACCGGGGGACGTCCTGCATCCGCGACCCGCGCGGCATTCGAAGACTCGAACGGCCCGTCGGGTATCGGCCGGACGGGCGTAGCACAGGACCGGGGCGCCTTGAACCGGCAAACGCCGATCCGGAAACCGGAGGCCGCTACTCCGCGGCCGCCGGCGAACTGCCCGTCGGGCGTGCCGCGGCCGCATAGAGCTCCCGCGGGAAGGTCACGACCGCTTCGGTGCCCTTGCCGACCTCGCTGGTCAGGGCGAGCTTCGCGCCCAGGAGTTCGGACAGGCGCCGGGCGAGCGGCAGGCCGAGACCCGTGCCCTCGTAGCGGCGGGCCAGACCCTGGTCGACCTGCTGAAAGGGCTCGAGCGCCGCCGAAAGGTCGGTCGGCGACATGCCGATGCCGGTATCGGCGATCGAGAGGGAAAGCTCGCCCGTGTCCTGGATCCTGGCGGAGACGGTCACGCGGCCCGAGGCTTGCGTGAACTTGACGGCATTGGAGAGAAGGTTCAGCAGCACCTGCCGCAGGCGGTAGGAATCGGCGCGAATGACGAGGTTTGCCGCCGGCGGGATGTAGTCGAGGGCGACCTTCCGCTGATCGGCCTGGGGCCGCAGCATGTTGGCGACATTGACCAGCATGTCGACGAGATCGACGTCCTCGACCACGACCTCGAGCTTGCCGGCCTCGATCTTGGAGAAGTCCAGGAGGTCGTTGATCACCTCCAGCAGATGCTCGCTGCTGTGGCTGATATCGTCGAGATATTCCTTGTAGCGCTCGTTGCCGATCGGCCCGAACGTCTCCTTGCGCATGACATCGGCGAAGCCAATGACGGCGTTGAGCGGCGTGCGGAGCTCATGGCTCATATTGGCGAGAAAAATGCTCTTCGCCCGGCTGGCCGCTTCGGCGCGCTCGCGCGCCTCGCGGAGATTGGCATGCGTGGCCTCGAGCTCCCGGCAGCGCAGCAGCAGATCCTGATTGACCTGGCGCAGCTGCTGCTCGGCCTTCCATTTCTCGCTCAGCGCCAGGGCGAACTGCTGGATCTCGGTCGCCTGGAACGGCTTGTTGATATAGAAGAGCTTGTCGAAGGGCTGGACCAGCTCGGCGATCTGCCGCGGATGCTTGTCCGCATAGGCGGTGACCATCACGATGTTGATCGCGGGGTCGAGCGCCCGGATGCGCGCCGCCGTCTCGATGCCGTCGATGCCGGGTGGCATGCGCACGTCGAGGAAGGCCACCGGAAACTCGATGCGGTCCCGCCGGGCCGACATGATGGTGTCGATCGCCTCTTCGCCGCGCCGGCAAAGCACCGGCTGGAAGAACGGCGTCGAATCCATGGCGGCGGACGCGGTCGCGTTGAAGAGCTCGCCTTCGAGATCGGCGAGCCGGTTGTCGTTCCCGTGGGGCGCGGCGATGTCGCCGAACACGGTGCGGTAGGCGTCGAGAACCGAGCGCTCGTCGTCGGCGATCAGGACGCGGTAGATGGGTCGTGCCGGGATCATCATGCCGCCACACCCAGGGCCTGGCTTGCCGTCGGCAGTAGCACATGGATCTGCGCGCCCTTGCCCGGGCCGTCGCTTTCCGCATACATGCGCCCCGCCATGGCGGCGACGCTGTTGGCGGACCAGTGCAGCCCGAGGCCGCCGGTCTTGTCGCGTTTCGTGCTGAAGCCGCGCTCGAACACGTTGGTCAGGTTGGCCTTGTCGATACCCACGCCGTCGTCGCTGACGGTCATGCGCACCATCGGACGGTCGCCGCTGTTGTCGAGCGTGCCGTCGATCGTGATCCGGCCGGTGCCGCGGCCGGTCTCGGCGATCGCCTCGGCGGAATTCATGATGAGGTTGCCCAGGAGTTGGGCGAGGACGATCGGATTGCCGAGGACCGGCGGCAGCGACGCGAGGCCGGGGCCGAACGTCACCTGGATATCCGCATTGCCGCGGGCCGGCAGCAGCCTGGCCGATTCCTCGACCACCTTGGACAGAGCCACCGGCTCCGCCTGGCGGACGCCCATGCTGAGGGCGGTGTGGGCCTGCAGGATCTGCTCGATATGGCGGTTCTGGTCGCCGATGGCCTTGAGATCCTCCGCCAGACGCTTGCGCTCGGCGAAGAGCTTGCGGAGTGCCGTCTCGACATATTCGAGCAGCTTGCCGCGGCGCTCGGGCGCCGGCGCCTCGGACTTCAGTTCGGTCAGCGCCGTCTCGAGATGGGCCGGCGGCGGCTCGCTCGCGGTCTCGGAGAGCTTCCACAAGGTGACGGCCACCGGGCTCAGCGCGTTGCGGATGTTATGCATCACGCCGGCCGCGATCTCGGCCATGCCGCTCATATAGGACTGCTCGAGCAGTCGCCGGCGGGCATTGTCGAGCTGCGAGTTGGCGGCATCGAACTCGCGCGCCAGAACGCCGATCTCGTCGTCGCGGTCGAGCGTCAGTCGCTTCGTGAGGTCGCCGGTCTGGCCGACCTCCAGCACATGCGCCGTCAGCTTCTTCAGCGGCTCCACGATATGCCGGGTCAGCATGTGCCACATCATGCCCATCAGCAGGAAGCCCGCCACCAGGGTGGAAATGCCGGCGATGCTCAATGTTGTCCGGGCGATGCCCGTGATGGCGCGCGGCGTCTCGACCTGGATCATCAGCGGCGCGCCGTCGCGCATGGTCGCCAGCAGATGAAAGGCATCGAGCGTCTTGCTGTCCGCGATCTTGAAGATGTCGCCCTTGTCGTCCAGCAAGAGGCTGGAGATGTCCTTGAGGCCGGCGGGCAGGGCCGCCTGGTCGGTCTGGAAGACGTCGAACTGCACATGGGTCTGGTTCACCAGCCCGTCGACCATCGCCTTGTTGACGAAGCGGCCCATGAAGAGGGTGCCGCGCACCGGCCCTTCGCGGGTGCTCTGCAGGATCGGATAGCCCGCCAGCAGCATCGGGCCATGCTCGGTGAGCAGGATCCCGGAGACCTGCTGATCCTCGGCATGGAGCATCAGCGGATCGTCGGCGGGAATGGCCGGGGCGAAGGTGCCGACGGTCAGCTCCTTGCCGGTGTCGAAATCGTAGGTCTCGGTGCGGACCAGCTTGCCGCTGGTGTCGTAAATGGCGAGCAGATTGAGATTGAGATCCCGCATCACGTCGAAGGTGAAGCTCTGACGGTCATACTCGTCGTTGGGCTTCACGACATAGTCGTAGGTCGGATCCCAGGCGCTCCAGTCATGGGCGACCCGCTCCAGATTCTGCTGCTCGCCGGCGAGCGCATCGGCAACCCGATTGACGTTCTTCTGCGCCGCGGTCTGCTCGACATCGACGAAGGCCGGCCAGATGACGAGGCCGAAGATGGCGCCGTTGGCTGCCAGCAGGATGGCCAGCACGGCACCCAGCACCAGCATGACCCGCTTGTTCAAGGAACTGTTCGGTGACTGGCGCCCGAGTGTCATCGTCGTCATCCCCCTGATTGGCACGACATCGCCGCAGACCCTTGGTGCCGGAAGTCATGGCGCCTCTCCCTGGCGCCGCACCACCTCGCGGATTTCGCACACAGAGTTTTGCCGAGAAATTCAGAAAAAAACGATTAACAGGCGTTGCATTAGCCAAAAGGACAAGGCCCGCGTGCATGCTGCCCCGCGCCCTGTGCCGCACGCAGGCTGCGCCGTTGCCCGCATTCATGATTTCTTTACCGGGAGGATATGGACGGCTGCCGTCGATTATCGGGCGGGCCTAGTCGCCGGGTCGTCGCACGGGGCCGCCGAATGTCATGGGCAGGGTCACGATCGTCTCGCCCGAGGCGGCAGGGAAGACGCCGGCCTCGAGGCTTTCGAGCAGGCCGGCCCTGATCGGTTCCCACCCGCCATGGCCATCCAGCTCATGGAACACGCGATCGAGCAGGACGCGGATCTGGACGACCTGGCCCGCGGGCGAGATCGTGAAGCGAAGCACGATCGGCCCGTGATAATGGGGGATGACGGCAGTCCGGCCGGTCGCGAAACGCTCCAGCGCACCACGGATGCCCGATCTAGTGGCCTCTTTCGACAGGGCCCCCATGACGATCGGCCCGGTCTCCTCGATATGGCCATGCATCACACAACGCGCGTCGACCGGATCCATCGATCCGCTGACCCGCGAGACGCCATGGACCATGCGGTCGTCGAACAGCACGAGCCGGTTGAAGCGGGGTTCGATCAGGTCGTAGAGCCCGGTGCCGGCGTTGGCAGAGCGGAGATTGCGGCGGAAGAGATCGCCCTCCCGCAACACGATCGTTTCGCCGCCCTGGGTGCGCCGTTCGACCGGCGTGAGGGAGTAGACGAAACCGAACCGGCCGTTCGTCGAATCGTTATGCAGGCCTTGGCTGCATCCGTTCACATAGAGGCTGAGAAAGGGCCAGGTCACGCCCGCGAGGCCCAAGGTATCGATCGACCAGCGCTGCAACGCCTGCAGGAACCGCTCGACCTTGTCGTGCCGGATCACCTTTTCGGGCTGGGTCTTGAGATAGGTGTAAAGGCCCGGGACATACCAATAGTTCCAGACCTGATGGATGTCGGCATGATGCTTCATCGGATTGCCGAAATGCGCCTCGATGTCGGCACGCATCGACCGGGCGAAGTCGAGGGGCATGAAGTCGTCGACCACGAGGGAAGGGGCCGTCAGGGGGGCTGGGACGTTCGTGGAGACCGCTTGGTCCATCACCCTCTCCCCCGTGGCCGGCATGTCCGCGGCGCGCATCGCCCGCTTCGGCGGCACGAGCCCGTGGGACATCGAGCCGGCCTTGCCGGCGCCATCATCGAGGCAATCGGCGGTTGCGATCATTCACAAATGATAAGGCAGGCGGTGCCGAGGTCAGGCGATGCGCATCAGGAAGAGCCAGACCGGGATCGCCGCCAGGGCCAGCAGCAACCCCAGGGCAGCCAGCGGTCCATCAGCGCGAGGAACAGCGCCGGCATGACGCAGAGCGCCAGCGGAACGAGGGTCAGACCCATGATCCCATAGGCGATATTGCGCCCGAGCGGATCGGCCGAGCCCTTATAGAGGACGCCCATGAACCCGATGCCGGCCAGGATCTCCAGGCCGGCCAGGACCAGCAGGGCGAGACGCAGGGAGGACAGGCCGCTCAAACGCACTTCTCCTCGAGGTCGGGTTCGACTACAGGAGGGGCCTATTCTGGAATCCCAGCAGGGCTCCTGTCCAACGCCAGGCGACGATATCTCATGGAACTGCAGGCCTATCTCGATCGCATCGGATTCACCGGCCTTCCGGCGCCCGATCTCGCGACCCTGGCCCGGATCCAGCGCGGCCATCTCGAGCATATCCCCTACGAGAATCTCGATGTGCAGCTCAGACGGCCGGTGACGGTCGATCCGCGCGACGCCTTCGCCAAGCTGGTGACGGCCGGCCGCGGCGGCTGGTGCTATGAGATGAACGGCCTGTTCGGCTGGGCGCTGGAGCAGGTCGGCTTCCGCGTCATGCGAATGACGGGGGCGGTGCTGCGCGCGCAGCGCGGCGACGTCGCCATCGGCAATCACCTGGCGCTCACGGTCGATCTGGACCAACCCTATCTCGTCGATGTCGGGCTGGGGGACGGGCCCTCCGAGCCGATCCCCTTGCGCGAGGGCCGCTACCGGCAGGGCTGGCGCACGGTGCGGCTCGAACGGCTGGAGGGGGAATGGTGGCGCTTCCACAATCATGAGCTCGCCTTCGCCGGTTCCTTCGATTTCCGCCGCCAGCCGGCCGATTGGAACCTGCTGGCCCGGCAATGCCAGTGGCTCCAGGCCGACCCGGACTCGCGCTTCGTCCAGAACCTGGTCTGCCTGCGCCACCGGCCGGACGGCGTGACCGCCCTGGTGGGACGGGTGCTGAAAACGGTGGATGCGGGGGGCAGCCGTGACCATATCCTCGAGACACCGGAAGCCCATGCCGAGGCGCTGGCGACGCAGTTCGGCATAAACCTCCCGGACGCGGCCGGCCTCTGGCCCGAGATTGCACGCCGCCACGACGAACTGTTTGGACCCTCATGAAGCTCCGCGACGACCAGCCGCCCCCGCCCAAGAAGAACTACATGACGCCCGACGGCCATGCGCGGCTCATGGCCGAGCGCAAGAAGCTCTGGACCGAGGAGCGCCCGGAGGTGGTGCGCGTGGTCGAATGGGCGGCCGGCAATGGCGACCGCTCGGAGAATGGCGACTATATCTACGGCAAGAAACGCTTGCGCGAGATCGACAAGCGCATCCGCTTTCTCGACAAGCGTCTCGAAGCGGCTGAGATCGTCGACCCCGCCCGGCCGGGTTCGAAGACCCGCGTGCATTTCGGCGCCACCGTGCGCTGGGTGCGCGAGGACGACCGCGAGGTCGAGGCCACCATCGTCGGCATCGACGAAACCGAGTTCGGGCCCAGGCGCATCAGCTGGGTCTCGCCCATGGCCAGGGCGCTCATCGGCAAGTCGGTCGGCGACATGGCGGTCGTGCGCACGCCCAATGGCGAGGAAACCGTCGAGATCCTGGCGATCGCCTATCCGGGTGGAGACTGAGCCTCAGACCAGAAGGGCGGCGCCGGCGGGTGGTGCAGGCATTCCAGCTGAAGTCGATGACATATCGGCGGCATTGATCCTGCCTCTCAAGCGGATCAGAATTGCCGCGCCGGATCCGCGCGGAGACGCGCTCGTTTCCGGCAACTGATTCCGCGCCCTCATCAGACAGGAGATCGGCATGAATATCCCGACTTTCGAAGGCATCTTGACCGTGGTCGCGACGCCCTTCGACCAGAACGGCGCCATTGTCTTCGACGTTCTCGGCAAGCATATCGACTTCCTGCTTGCTAACCGCATCGGGACCATGGTGCCTGGCGGCACGACCGGCGAGTATTACGCGCAGACGGTTGACGAGCGGAAGAAGGTGATGAGTTTCGTCGCCGAGCGCGTCGGCAAGAAGGCCAAACTCGTGGCCGGCACCAACTCGACGCGCCCCGACGACACGATCGAGCTGTCGAAGTTCGCCAAGGACCTCGGCTATGAGGCGCTGATGCTGGCGGCCCCGTTCTATTCGCTCCCCGGCACTCAGGAGCTGGCACGGCATTTCCGGCATATGGCGACCACGACCGGTATGCCGATCATCCTCTATAATTTCCCGGCCCGCACCGGCGTCGATATGAACCGGGAGTTCCTTGAGGCGGTCGCCGACGTGAAGGCAATCTGCGCGATCAAGGAATCGAGCGGCTCGTTCGCCCGCATGCTGGAACATATCGTCCATTTCGACGGCCGCTATCAGCGCATCTGCGGCGCCGACGACCAGGCGGTCGATGGCTTCCTCTGGGGCGCCAAGAGCTGGATCGCGGGCGCCTCGAACTTCCTACCGGCCGAGCATATGGCGCTCTACGAGGCCTGCGTCCTCAAGAAGGACTTCGTGCGCGGCCAGAAGCTGATGCACGCCATGCTGCCGATCTTCTATCTGCTGGAGCAGGGCGGCAAATATATCCAGTTCGTCAAATATGGCTGCGAGCTGGCGGGCATTCCCGTGGGCAACCCGCGCCAGCCCCTGCTGCCGCTGAGCGAAGCGGAAAAGGCGGATTTCCGGCGACTCTATGAACAGCTCAAGGCGGCCAAGATCGGCGCACTCGCGGCCTGATCACTCCTGGAGGTTGCCCCCGGCGCGTTACGGGAGTGGTGGCTTCATTCAGCCGCCAACCCGCCGCTGCCCCGCCTTCTCGTCGCTGCGATCGCGCAGCGGCCGCCATTTCCCGTCATCGCGCAAGACCATCACCGTCGGATCGCTGCCGGCGATCCAGCGCGTGCCGACCGGCACATCCGCGGGCGTCTCTCCGCTCGTCTTGATCGCCGTGCGCAGATGGGGCGGGTAGTGGCGCTCCACATAGTTCCAGAGCCGCGCCGGCACGTAATGATGCCACTCGGGATCGCGGGCCTCGATCAGATGGCGGATCTCGCGGCCCGAGAGGTTGGGGGCGCTGGCGCGATCGACGATATGGAGGCGGCGGTCGGCCTTGGCGGATGAGAAGGTGCGGACCGGGCCGTTCGAGATCGAGGGGTCCTCGAGTGTCGCGAAAAAGTCCGTATAAAAGCGCGCGTCGATCGCCGAGCCGGTGAAATAGTCGGTCGGTTCCGGCAGGCTGGCCGAGGCGATGCGGGAGAGCACATATTTCAGCCAGTCGCCGGTCTCGAGGCTGGCGTCGATGTCCTGCAGCGGCAGGATCTTGAATGGCTGCCCGAAGATCGCCTGGACCATGTCCTTGCGCTGATCGAAGGTGAAGGGGTGGCCGTCGACGCCATGGAGCTGCGTGGAGCCGATGGCGACGATACCGATGTCGCAGTTCCCCGCCATCTCCATCATCAGCCGCAGATGGCCCCAATGGACGGTCTGGAGATCGGCGACGATGAGGCCGACCCGGCCGCTCCGGGCGTCGGGATGAGGTTCGAAACGCTGCACCTTGCTCATGGTTCGGTTCTCCCGGGGCTCAGACGAAGACGTCATGGGCCTGGCGCCCGCTCTCGCCGAAGATGCGGGCATAGCGGGCGATCTCTTCCGGCGTGCCCGTGGCTTTTGTGGGATTGTCGGACAGCTTGACCGCGCTGCGGCCAGCCGCCGCCGTCACCTTGCAGACCAGCGAGATGGCGTCGAAATCGCTGCCGCCATTGGGCGGACAGCCGCGAAAATCGTTGGTGAGGTTGGTGCCCCAGCCGAAGCCGATCTGCACGCGGCCGTTGAAGCGCGCATGGATCTGTTCGATCGCGCCGATCTCCAGCCCGTCGGAGAAGATGATGAGCTTCGTCTTCGGATCCTGGCCGCGCGCCTGCCACCATTGGATCATCTCCTCGCCGCCGATGAAGGGATCCTTGCTGTCGATGCGGCAGCCGGTCCAGGCCGCCACCCAATCGGGCGCCTTGGCCAGGAAGGCCGTCGTGCCGAAGGTGTCGGGCAGCATGACGCGCAGGGCGCCGTCATAGAGTTCCTGCCAGTCCGCCAGCACCCGATAGGGCGACTGCGCCACGGCCGCATCGTCGTCGCCCGCGAGCGCCGCATAGACCATCGGCAGCTCATGGGCGTTGGTGCCCTTGGCCTCGAGGTCATGCTTCATGGCGAGATAGGCGTTGGAGGTGCCGGTGAATTTCGGTCCCAGCCCCTCGGCCATCGCCTGGATCACCCACTCCTGCCAGAGGAAGCTATGGCGCCGGCGCGTGCCGAAATCGGAGAGGTTCAGATCGTCGAGCTTGCGCAGCCGCAGCACATTGTCCCAGAGCTTCGTCTTGGCGCGCGCATAAAGGATGTCGATCTCGAGCCGGCCGAGCCTGGCCAGCGCCGCGCGGCTGCGCAGCGCATCGATGACCGCGAGCGCATAGATCTCCCACAGCGTGACTTCGGCCCAGCCGCCGGAGAAGCTCAGATGATACTGGCCGTCCCGTGCTTCGAGCTGATAGCCCGGAAGGCGCAGGCCGCCGAGCCAGTCGATGAACTCGCCGGGGAAGATGCCCTTGCGGCCATAGAACGTGTTGCCGGCGATCCAGATCAGCTCCGATTTGGTGAAGCGCAGGGCCTTCACATGGTCGAGCTGGGCGCGCAGCTCCGCTTCCGGTACCTCGTCCGCGAGCCGGACGCGCTGGGTCCGGTTCTTGAGCGAGAAGGTCACGGGCACGTCGCGATGCTTCCGCCAGATCAGCAGCAGCATCAGCAGCTTGTAGAAGTCGGTGTCGAGCAGGCTGCGGACGGCGGGATCGAGCTCGAAATTATGATCCCAGGCGCGCTTGGCGAGATCGATGATGGGCATGACGGGGTCCTCGACGGGGCGAACGCGATGCGAGAGGGACGCGGGGTCAGCCTCTTTCAGAGGCTTGCGCGGTTCGTCATCGGGTAGCGCCAGCCTTTGCCGAAGGGACGGCCGGTGAGCTTGATGCCCGGCGGCGCCTGGCGGCGCTTGTATTCGGCCCCCTTCACCAGCCCGGCGATCCGCCGGACATAGGCCGGATCGATCGTGGTGTTGAGCTGCCGCTCGGCCTGGCGCAGGGCTTCGTCGGGCGCCAGCAGATGCTCGATCAGGAGCCGCAGGATCGTGTCCAGCAGCTCATAGGCGCCGAGCGAGGCCTCGTCGGTCTGGTCGGGCTTGAGCTCGGCGGTCGGCGGCCGGTCGATGATGCCCTGCGGGATCGGGCTCCGGCCGCCGCGCATCCAGTCGCGGTGATTCTCGTTGCGCCAGCGGCAGAGATCGAAGGCCGTGGTCTTGTAGAGATCCTTGATCGGATTGAAACCGCCGCACATGTCGCCATAGAGCGTGGCATAGCCGACCGACATCTCCGACTTGTTGCCGGTCGAGAGCACCAGCCCGCCATAGGCGTTGGAGAGCCCCATCAGCAGCGCGCCGCGGATTCGGGGTTGGAAGTTCTCCGAGGTCAGGGAGCGGGCGGCGGCGGCCGGCGTCATCCCCATCAGCTCGGGCCCGATGCTGTCGAGCGTCCTCTCATAGGGATCGAATATGGCGCCGATCGGCGCCACGCCGTGACGGCAGCCCAGCCGCCGGAACAGGTCGTTGGCGAGGTCGAGGCTCTCGCTGCCGGTGAAGCGGGTCGGCATCATCACCCCGACGACGCGATCGGCGCCGATCGCGTCGACCGCGAGCGTGGCCACCAGCGCGCTGTCGAGGCCGCCGGAGACGCCGAGGAACGCGCGGGGGAAGCCGTTCTTCTCGATATAGTCGCGCAGGCCCAGCGTGCAGGCGGCATAGATCGATTCGAGGCGGTCGGGATAGCGGACGACCTCGCCGAGGATGTCGCCGTCCCCATGCTCGATACCCTGAATCTCGATCTTGCCGTTCTCGGCCCAGCTGCCGCTCCTCGTCAGCTCGAGCCGCAGGGTGGCCTCGGCGAAGGCCGGCATCTGCGCGACGATCTCGCCCTCTTCATCGAGCACGAAGGAGCCACCGTCCAGCACCAGCTCGTCCTGGCCGCCGACCATGTTGAGATAGATGAGTGGGCAGCCCGAGGCGCGCACGCGCTCGCGCGCATGGGCAAGACGCACCGGCATCTTGTCGATCTCGTAGGGCGAACCGTTGATGACGATCAGGAAATCGGCGAGCTCGTCGGTGAGCGCGCGAGTCACGCGGCCATGCCACATGTCCTCGCAGATCATGGCGCCCACCCGCCAGCCGCTCAGATCCAGCGGCCGCGGATCGTTCCCCTGCGCGAAGACGCGCCGCTCGTCGAACACGTCGTCATTGGGCAGCTCGGTCTTGAGGATGGTCCGGACCGCGCCGTCGGGCGTGATGAAATGCGCCGCGTTATAGGGAAGGTTGGCGCCGGCGACGGGGGCGCCGATCAGGACCGCCGGGCCGTTGAGCTTGCGCACCGATGCTGCGAAACCCTCGATCGCCTGCGCGACGCGGGCGAGGAAGCCCGGGCGCAGCACGAGGTCCTCGAGCGGATAGCCCGAGGCGAAACATTCCGGAAAGACAATGAGATCGGCGTCCTTGTGGCTCTCGCAATAGGCCAGCGCCCGCGCGAGATTGGCGTCGACGGCGCCGACGGTGGGATTGGCCTGAATGAGGGCGAGGCGGAGAACGCCTTTGGCGGCGGTCATGGAAGGCTCCTGTTCTCATCCCCCGAGGGGACGGATCTGGCTGAAGGCGGTCGTCATCGCACGGGGGGCGATGCGACGGGGCTTCGGTAAGTATATTGGGCCGTGCTGCGGTCGGTGTCAGCTATGAAAAGAGCGGGCGGGCTATGCGACGGACGCAAGCGTGGTCGCAAGTGATTAATGAAACAGTAGGAAAAGCGCCGCGCTTCGATCCAATTCCCTCCCCCACAAGGGGGGATAAGGAACCGACACCGCGCTCGTCCGCTCATTCCGCCGCCGCCGCGATCTCCTTCGCCTTTTTGAGGTCCGCCTTGCCCGAGCCCAGGACCGGCACCGCGTCGAGCTTGCGCACGCCGTCGCGCTTGGGCAGCCAGAGCTTCGGCAGGCCGGACGCGCCCAATCTTTCCATCACCGCTTCCGGCGTCGCGTCGCCTTCATAGAGCACGACGATTCGCTCGCCCTTGGCGGGATCGGGGGTGGCGACCACGATGGCGGCGCGCACGCCGGGGATCGTCAGGACGGCGTCCTCGATGCGGCCATGCGGAACCATCTCGCCCGCGATCTTGGAAAAGCGCGAGAGCCGGCCCGTGATCTTGATGAAACCGTCGGAATCGATCAGCGCGATGTCGCCGCTCTTGTACCAGCCCTCCACCATCGCGTCGGCCGTGCGCTTCGGATCGCCGATATAGCCATCCATCATGCCCGGGCCCTTGACCAGCAGCATGCCTTCGGTGCCGTCGGGCACCTCTTCGAACGTGTCGGGATCGACCGTCCGCACGGCGACGCCGGGAACCGGCCGGCCGACCGTGCCGTCCTTCTGACCCGCCTGCGCCTCCGCGCCGTCCTCGACATCCATGCCGTTGACGGCGACGACCGGCCCCATCTCGGTCATGCCGAAGCCTTCGAGCGGCCGCGGCCCGAACTTGGCGGCGAAGGCGTCGGCGATTTCGGGCCGCAAATGCTCCGCGCCCGTCACCACATGGCGCAGGGTCTTCATGTCCTCGGGATCGGCGGCGCGCGTCCAAGTCTGGAGGAAGGTCGGCGTGCCGAGCAGGATCGTCGCCGAGGATTTCTTGACCAGCGGCCCGATCGCCTTGGCGTCCAGGGGATTGGCGTGATAGGCGGCGCCGATGCCGGCCACCAGCGGCAGGCAGAGCGTGCCGGTGAAACCGAACGAATGGAAGAAGGGCAGCACGCCGGCGATGACATCGTCGCGGTCGACCCAGAGCACCTGCGCCACCGCCTCGAGATTGGCGATGATCGCCTTGTGGCTCAGCACGGCGCCCTTGGGCTCGCCGGTGCTGCCGCTCGAGAACATGACGGTTGCCGGCGGCTTCGTCGTCCTGAAGTCGCCGCCCAGGATCCGCGCGATCCAGGACGACGGCAGCAACAGCGCCATCGCCGCGGCCTTGAGCTTGTCGAGCTTCGAAATGTCGGTCAGCAGATCCTCGACATAGAGGGCGCCGGCTGGCGTCTCGAGCTTGGCCTTCTCGAGGAAGGCCTTCGAGGTGATGACCGTCTCGATGCCGCAGCGGCGGATCATCGAGGCCATGGCCTCGGGGCCGGCGGTGAAGTTGAGATTGACCGGCGTCTTGCCGGCCAGCATCAGCCCGACATTGAGCAAGGCCGCCGCGACCGAGGCCGGCATCAGGATGCCCACCATGGGCTTCTGCGCGCGCAACCGCTTCGCCAGGATGATCGAGGCAATCGCGGTCTGGCCGAAGGTGAGCTTGCGGCCCGTGGTGTCCATGAGCGCCCGCTTGCGCCAGCGGCGCTTGGCGGTCTTGAGGATGCGGATCTGGAGGAAGTCGCTGGCCGAGTGGCGCCGCGCCCAGGCCTCGCTGCCCAGCGCCAGCACGGCGCGGCGCGCGGCCCAGGCGCTGGGCTTGGCGAGCGGCTTGCCGAAGCTCACCGTCACCGGGCGGATCAGCCGGTCCGGCCATTTCCAGAAGAACTTGCCGCCCTTGTAGCTGAAGATCGAGCCCCAGACCTGGTCGAGATGGACCGGGATCACCGGCACGTCGAGCCCGTCGGCGATGAGTTCCATGCCGCGCTTGAAGGGAAGCGTGGAGCCGGTGCGGCTGATCGAGCCCTCGGCGAAGATGCAGACCACATGGCCTTGCTCGAGTTCGGCCCGCGCGCGCTTGATGGCGGCGACGGCGTCCTTGCCGCTCACGGGGATGACCTTCATGCGCCGCAGGAACCAGCCGAAGCCGCCCTTGAAGAATCCGGACCAGGCCATGAAGCGCACGAAGCGCTGCACGCAGGCCCCCACCAGCAACCCGTCCACGAACGACATGTGATTGCAGACGATGAGGGCGGGTCCGCGCTCCGGGACGTTCTCCGAGCCCTCGATCCGGATCCGGTAGAGCGTATGGGTGGCGAGCCACAGCAGGAAGCGGGCCAGGTAGTCGGGGACCTGCCAGATCGCGACCGCGGTCGCGATGAAGGTGCCGATGCCGGCCGCCAGGACCTCGGCGCTGGTGCTCCATTGGAGCGCGCTGCCCATGACCCAGGCGAGGCCCGAGGCCATGAGGATGCCGACCGTGCCGATCATGTTGGCGCAGGCGACGACGCGCCCGCGCTCGTCGACGGGCGCCTTCTGCTGCAGCGCCGCGTTCAGGGGCACGATGAAGAGGCCGCCGAAGAATCCCAGCGCCGCCAGCGCCGGGAGGGCGGCATCGAGCGAGCCGGTGGCGCCGGCGAGCCAGACCGAGGCGGCGCCCATGCCGATCGAGCCCAGCGGCACCAGCCCTGGCTCGACCTTGGGCCCGGAGAGGCGGCCGGCGGCGAGCGAGCCCAGGCCGATGCCGATCGCGATCGCGGCCTGGAGCAGGCCGGTGCCGCCGCCGCCGAGGCCGAGATCCTCGCGGCCGAGGCGGATCGCCATCATCTGCAGGAAGGCGGCGAGCAGCCAGAACCAGGTGATGCCGGCCGCGGTCATGATCATGCCTCGGTCGGAGGCGATCGCCTTGAAGCCGGGAATGAGGTCGGCCGAGGGCCGCAAGGAAAAGCGGCGCTTCTCGCGCGGCGCCGGGGCGCGCTCGGTATGGAAGGCCGCGAAGGCGCCGATCACGGCAAAGCCGACCATGAGCCAGCCGATCGTGGCATGGCTCACGATATCGAACAGCACGCCGCCGATGACGGCGCCGAGGATGATGGCGAGGAAGGTCGAGGATTCGAGCAGCGCGTTGCCGCGCGAGAGCTGCGCCGTATCCAGGATCTCGGGCAGGATCCCGTATTTGGCGGGGCTGAAGAAGGCGGCCTGGGTCGAGATCAGGAACAGCGATCCCAGCATCGCCCAGTCGTAGCCGCTCATGAGCGCCGGAATCGCGAGCAGCATGATCGGAGTCTCGAACAGCTTCACGTAGGCGATCACGCGGTCCTTGCGGTTGCGATCCGCGATCTGGCCGGCCCAGCCGGAGAACAGCAGGAAGGGCAGGATGAAGGCGCCGCCCGCGAGCGCGATGAAAGAGGCGGCCTCGGCCGAATCCGTGCCGGCCGCGCCGGTCGCGATCAGCACCACCGTCATCTTCAGGATGTTGTCGTTGAGGGCGCCCAGGAACTGCGCCACCATGAGGGCGAGAAAGCCGCGCCGGCGCAACAGGGCGCCATAGCCCCCGGCCTGGTGATTGCCGTCCGTCATTGGATAACCGCCCCTGATCGTCTTGTTGGTTCGATGACGCCCGCGGCGCGGATCGCCGCTGCCGCGATCTCTTCCGCCAACGCCCCCAGTCCCGTCTTCCCCGCCCGCGAATAGGACGCCGCCGGCTGCAGCACGGCCCCCATCACGCAGAGCGCCCGCAGATGCCGGTTGCCCGGCAGGATCCGGCCGTCCTGCTCGCCGCGCCTGATCTCCGCCTCGAGAACCTTGAGCGGGTTGGCCGCCTTGGGATCGAACGACCGCGCGGGACCATGCTGATTGAGCAGCAGGAAAGCAAAGAGATTCGGGTCCCGGTCGAAGGCGCGGCAGAAGAATTTTGTCATGGCCCGGAGCCGCGCCGCGGGATCATCGAGACCGGCCGCGGAGTCCAGCAGCCGCTCGGACCAGAGCGCGATCGCCTCGGCATAAAGCGCGCGGCCGAGCTCGTCCTTGTTGGCGTAGTGGCGGTAGAGCGCGCCCAGCGACATCGCGGCGGTCTCGGCGATGTCGCGAATCGTGGTCGCGTCATAGCCCTTCCGGCCGAACAGCTCGATCGCCGCCGCCGAAATCCGCGCCTTTCCGCCGTCCTGGAGCGTTGCCGCCCGCATCATCCGCCGGCCTTGTCTGTGAACATATGTTCACATAGGATGGCAGTCTCCAGGATCCGGCGCAAGACCCTCGTCTTGCGAGGGGACGGCGTGGCCGTTTAGGCTCGGGTCCGGTGCCAACCGAGGAATGACGATCATGGCCAGCATCTCCCGGCAGAATGTGACACGCTCGGGCGCCTCCGGGCGCGGCGGCGCCGTCGCGGCCGCGCGGGCCGAGAGTGCACAGGCCGGGATCGCGATGATCGAGGCCGGCGGCAACGCGATCGACGCCGCCGTCGCGGCCGCGTTCGTCGCCGGTGTCATCGAGCCGATGGAGACCACGCTCGCCGGCACCGGCTTTCTGCTGGTCAACCTGCCCGAAGGCGGCGGAACTCACGCGGTGGAGTTCGGTCCCCGGGGGCCGGCGAAGGCCCACGCGCAGATGTTCGAGATCGACCGGTCACGCGCGCTCGATCGCGGGCTCGGCGTCTCGGTCGTGGTCGGCGATGCCAATATTCAGGGCATCCTCGCCGCGGGTGTGCCGAGCACGATCCCGGCCTTGATCGCGGCGCTGGCACGCTTCGGCAAGCTGTCGCTCGCGCAAGTGATGGCGCCCGCGATCCGGGCCGCGCATGACGGCTTCGACGCGGATTCCTATTTTGCGCTGTCGGCACTGGCCTCGCTGCCGGCCCTGCGGAAGGACCCCGGCACGCGCAAGACCTTCCTCGTCAACGGCGATCCGCCCGTCGCGGCCCATAGCGGCACCGCCAGCTACGGCCCGCATCCGCGCATCCGGCAGGAAGCCTTGGGGCGCAGTCTGGAGATCATCGCGGCCAAGGGTGCCGCGGCGTTTCAGAGCGGCGAGATCGCGAAGGACCTGATGGCGACCGTGCGCGATCTCGGTGGGATCCTCTCGGCCGAGGATCTGCGCGCGGTGTCGCCCCAGGTCACGCAACCGCGGCGGCTCTCCTTCCGGGGCTTCGACATCTGGGCGCCGTCGGCGCCGAGCGGCGGCTTGACCGAGCTGCAGATGCTGACGATCTGGCAGGCGCTCCATCCGGAGACGCCGCCGCTCGAGGATGACGCCAGGCGGCTGCGCGGCCTTGCCGAGGTGAGCTGGCACGCCTTCGCCGACCGTTATCATTGGCTGGGCGATCCTGATTTCGTGGCGGTGCCGGAGACGGGGCTGCTGTCGAAGGAATACGCGGCCACGATCGCGGCCACGATCCGCAAGGGCGAGGCGCCGCCGCGCCTCGGGCCCGATGACGGGCTTCCCTGGGAGGTGTTTGCGTCCCGCGCGGTTCACGATCCCTGGCGGTACGAGGGCGGCGGCAAGAAGGCGCCGGCCTGGCGGCCGGAAGGGTCGACCGAGCCCAAGGCCGGCACCACCCATGTCTCGGCCATGGACGGCCAGGGCATGGCGGTCACCATCACCCACACCGCCGCCAGCATGTTCGGGAGCCAGGTCGTCTGCGAGCGCACCGGGTTCCTGTTCGACGCGACCATGGGCTGGTTCAATGCGCGTCCCGGCGCCGCCAACTCGATCGCAGGCGGCAAGCGGCCGCTTGCCAATATGGGGCCGCTGCTCATCACGCGCGGCGGGAAATCGGTGGCCGCGATCGGCGCACCGGGTGGGCGGCGCATCGTCAATGCGATGGTGCAGGTCGCGCTCGACATCACCGAGCGCGGTATGGACGCCGCGGCGGCGGTCCAGGCGCCCCGCATCGATGCGAGCGGCTCGACCCTGCTGGCCTCCGAACGGTTGGCGGCTGTCGCGAAGGAACTCGAACCCACTTGCGGCAAGGCGGCCCTGGTGCCCGAGCAGCATCAGGGTTTCGGCTATGAGCTGGCGCGGCCCGTGGTGGTGGTGCGCAACGGCGCCGGCGAGATCTCGGCCGCGACCGATCCCTTCGTCAACGGCCATGCGATGAGCCTCTGAAGGATCCGGTCATGTCCCGCGGCTTCATCATCGGCGGCTTCCGCCTGCCGACCCTCGGCCACAAATATCTGATCGAGTTTGCCTCGCGCTGGTGCGAGGGGGATCTCGACGTGATGCTCAACACCCGCGACGAGGATCCGATCCCTGGTGCGCTGCGCCATCGCTGGCTCGCGGACCAGTTCCGCGGGATCGCGCGCATCCATCGCTTCCATAACGATCTGCCGGAGGATGCGGCGGGCGTGCCGAATTTCTGGCAGCGCTGGAACCGGGCGATCCTGAAGGTTCTCGGCGGCCGGCCCCCCGACCTGCTGTTCGCCTCGGAGAGTTATGGAAAGCGGCTCGCGGCCGATCTGGGTGCGCGCTATGTGCCGGTCGACACGCCGCGCGACGCTGTGCCGATCTCGGCGAGCCGCGTCCATGCCGGCATCGGCGAGCATTGGGATCTGCTGCTGCCCGAGGCACGGCCCTCCTTCCTCAAGCGCGTCGCCATCGTCGGCCCGGAAAGCTGCGGCAAGACCACGCTCGCGCGCCGGCTGGCGGCGGCCCACCGCACGGTCCATGTGCCGGAGTTCGCGCGCAGCTATCTCGAGGCGACCGACCCGTCGAAATATCCCGATCTCGCCGATATCGCGATCATCGGCGCCGGCCATGCGGCCTCGGAGGACGCGCTGGCCCGCCAGGCCAACCGCCTGCTGGTGCTCGACACCGATCATCTCTGCACGGCGGTCTGGAGCGAGGTGGCGCTGGGGACGGTGCCGGCCTCGATTGAAGCCGAGATCGCGGCACGGCCCTACGACCTGCGGCTCCTGCTGGCGGACGACGTGCCCTTCGCGCCCGACCCGCTGCGCTATGCCGGAAAGGAGCGCCAGATGACGCTGGCGCATTTCACCGCTGCGCTCGAGCGCCGAGGCCTCGCCTACCGGATCATCGATGGCGGCTGGACCGAGCGCACCAAGAAGGCCGCCGCCGCGGTCGATGCGCTGATGGCCGAGCCCTACAGGCTGCGGGCCGTGAACGCCTGAACTCCTGGGGCGGGTTCGACCTTTAAGCAGCCCTGGCCGGCCGGTCCGACTCGATGTGATAGAGGAGGCCGGGCTCGGCGATCCATTCGCCCGGCTGGAGCTGGCTCACATCATATTTGCCGTCGCGCCGGCGCGGTGCGATGCCGTCATAGACGAAGCGGCGGCCGAAGTGGTCCCGGATCGCGGCCGCGATCGGCTGACCGGCATAGAATCCGATCAGAGGACCGTCGGGCCGGGGACCGTAGACGATGTGATAGTCGATGGGGTTCGTGTGGGCTGGAGCGAGGCGTGGCATGGCGGGCTTCCGCATGGGGGAGGAGAGGAACGACATCGCCCGCTTCGGCCGTCAGCGATTCGAATCGAATGGTGACGCGGAGCCTGTAAAGGATCCCTGAAAGCGCGGCGCGTGGCCCTTATAAAACGGTGCACTCCGCCGCCGGTTCCAGCGCGACAGGCTGTCGCAGCGCTGTCGGTATGTTCATGCTGCGCTATGACTTTTTTTGCTGCGGCACCTTGGTTGGATCGATGACATCGCGGTAATAAGGCATCTCGACCCGGCGCGCCTTGTAGCTGCCGTCATCGGTCACGCGGCGGATATGCCGCGCGATCTCCTCCATCGGCGCGATCCAGACATCGCCTTTCGCCATCATATAGCGGATGAAGGCCACCAGCTTCTCGGCGCGGGCGAGCCGGGCGGTCAGCCAGGGATGCCAGACGCCGATCCAGAGCCCGCCATGGCGCCAGGCGCTGTCGAACTCCGCCTGATAGACCGCGAAGGCCTCGTCAGGCGAGCGGATCGTCATGGTGTATTGCAGTTCGATATTGTGGGCAAATTGCGGCCAGTCATCGAGCGCCCAATGCGAGGGCAGCTCGATCACCTCGCCGGCGCGCGATTCCATCACATAGGGCACGTCGTCCGCCATCAGGCTCGCGTCGTAGAGGATGCCTTCTTCGGCGAGGAGATCGGTGGTGTGGCGCGAATAATTATAAACCGGGGCCCGGTAGCCTCGCGGGCGCTGGCCGGTCATGCGCTGGATCACCTCGATGCTGCGCCGCAGCCAGGCGCGCTCGTCCTCGAGCGAGAGCTGGTTCGAGTTCTCATGGAGATAGCCGTGATGGGCGATCTCATGACCGCCTTCGAGGATCTGCTCGACCAGCTTCGGATAGGTCTCCATGCACCAGGCCGGGTAGAAGAAGGTCTGCTTCAGCCCCAGCTCCTTGTAGATCCGCAGGATCCGCGGCACCGCGATTTCGTCATAGCGCAGCCATGAGGTGGTCGCGACCATGTCCGGCACGCGCTTGCCGAATTCCAGATGCAGGAAACTGTCCGTGTCGATGTCGAAGGTCATGGCGACGGCGCACTTGGCGCCGTGCGGCCAGGGAACGGGACGTTCGATCAGGGGGAAGCCGGCTGGATCGCTCATCGGATGATATGACCTCCATCGATCACGAGTTCCGCCCCCGTCACATAGCGGGATTCGTCGGAGGCGAGATAGACCACGCCATAGGCGATGTCTTTGGGCTCGCCCAGCCCCAGCGGACAGAGCCGGGCCCATTCCTCGCGCACGGATTTGTCCGACGCGAGCCCTCGGGCGGCGGTCACGTCGGCGATCTCGCGCTCGACCATCGGCGTGCGGATCACGCCCGGATGGACCGAGTTGACGCGGATGCCATAGGCGCGATCGGCGCAATAAAGCGCCGCCGCCTTGGTGAAGTTGCAGACGGCGGCCTTCGAGGCGCAATAGTGTGCATTGAGCCCGTCCGCCACCATGGCAAAGGTTGATGAGACGTTGACGATCGAGCCGCCGCCGGTGGTCTTCATCGCGGCGATCGCCATGCGGGTGCCGAGGAACGGGCCCTCGGCATTGACCTGGAACACCTTGCGCCATTCCTGGAGCGAGATCTCCTCCAGGGGCCGCGAGATCTGGATGCCGGCATTATTGACCAGGATATCGAGCCGGCCGAAACGGGCGAGGACAGTGCCAATGACGGTCCGCCAGCCTTCCTCGGACGCGACGTCATGGGGGATGAACAGGATCCTGTCGCCATGGGCCTGACGCAGTTCGCCGGCGGTGCGGCTCCCTTGCGTCTCGTCGATGTCGGTCATCGCCAGGGCGGCGCCTTCGGCCGCGAAGAGCTCGGCGATGCCGCGCCCGATGCCGGCGGCAGCGCCCGTGACGATGGCGATCTTGCCCTCGAGACGTCCCATCGGCTTCATCCCTTCCTTTTGCGGCGGTTCGTCATCCGATGAAATGCCCGCGATCGACATTGAGCGCCTGGCAGGTGATGTCGGCGGCGGCCTCCGACGCGAGGAAGAGATAGGTGGCCGCCAGATCGCGCGGCGCCATCATGCCGGGGATCGGCTGGAACCGCAGATAATCCTCGATCAGCGCTTCCGGCGGGCGTCCGGTTTCCGCGGCGATCTGCCGGACAGTCCACATCGCCCCCTCGGTCTCGACCCAGCCCGGGCAGACGGCATTGACGGTGATGCCCCGGGGCCCGAGCTCCAGCGCCAGGCTGCGCATGAAGCCCAGCACCGCATGTTTGGAGGCGCAGTAGCCGCTATATTCCGCGGCTCCCGTCTTGCCCCAGATCGAGGATGTCAGGAGGATGCGCCCGCCCCGGCCCATCAGCGGCAGGGCATGGCGTGTCACGAAGTAGGTGCCGAGCACATTCACCTCGATCACGCGCCGGAACTCGCGATCGACGGCGGGCGAGGGGTCGGCGAGCGGTGTGCGCGGCTGGTAGCCGGCATTGTTGATCAGCACGTCGATGGCCCCGAGGCTGGCGACCGCGTCGCGGACGGCGGCCTCGTCGGCGATGTCGCAGCGCAGGGCGGCGACGGGCCGGCCGGTCTCGCTGGCGATGCGCTGGGCGGTCGCGGTGATGCCGTCATCCTCGGCCATGATCGTGACCTCGCCGCCCGCGGCGGCGAAACCATGAGCGATGGCCTCGCCGATGCCGCGGCTGGCGCCTGTTACCAAGATCTTCCGGCCCTTGAAATCGAATTCGGTCATGGGCGGGCTCCTAGCCCCGATAGCGCGTGATCGAGAGGGCGATCGCGCTCGAGGTGATGGTCGCGATCAGGATCAGCGTGCCCAGCGCGTTGATGCTGGGATCGAGCGCCGTGCGCAGCATGCCCCAGACCAGGGTCGGCAGGGTCATGCCGTTGCCGATGGTGAAGAAGGTGATGATGAAATCGTCGAGCGAGACCGACATGGCGATGAGCGCGGCCCCGATCAGCGTCGAGCGGATATTGGGCAGCACGATGGTGAAGAAGGCCTGTCGCGCCGAGGCGCCGAGGTCGCGCGCGCTGTCGAGCATGCCGAAGTTGAAGTTCACCATCTGCGCATAGACGATCAGGATCACGAAGGGCTGGGTGAAGACCAGATGGCTCGGGATCACGGTGTGGAGCCCGAAGCGGAATCCCAGCGAGGAGAGGACCGTCGCCAGCGCCAATGCCAGGACCAGGGGCGGCATCATCACCGGCAGCGACAGGGTCATCATCGCGGCATTGGCGGCACCGGGGCGCCAGCGGGCCAGCGCCATCGCCGCCAGGGTTCCCACCACCGTCGAGATGGCGCCGACGCTGAGGGTCACGATCAGGCTGTTCTCGAGCGCCGACCAGAAGTTCGGGTCGGCCATCAGCTTGCCATACCATTTGAAGGTCAGGCCCTCCATCGGCAGGGTCGCGAGCCGGTTCTCGCCGAAGGAGAAGACGACGACCAGGATGATGGGGGAGAGCAGGAACAGCATCGAGACCGTGCCGAACAGGCCCCAGAGCGTCTTGGCGAGCGGGCTGGTTTCCATGCCGCCTACCGGGGCTTCAGGACGCGGGTCAGCGTCTTCTGGAACGCCAGGAGCACCAGGCCGCAGCCGATCAGCATGGCGTAGGACAAGGCCGAGCCGATCGGCGCATTGAGCCGGTTGATGAACTGGCTCTCGATGAAATTGCCGGCCATGAAGGTGTTGGTGCCGCCGACGAGGCGCGGCGTCACATAATCGCCGGCGGTGATCAGGAACGAGACCGCGAAGGCGGCAAAGATGCCGGGCTTGCATTGCGGCAGGACGATGTCGCGAAAGACGCGGGCGGCGTTGGCGCCCAGGTCGCGCGCGGCCGCGAGCGGCACCTCGTCGATCCCCCGCAGCGAGCCATAGATTGGCAGGACCGCGAAGGGCAGCAGAAAATTGACCAGCGTGATGACGACGGCGGCCGGGCTGTAGAGGAGCCAGGCGAGCGGCGCGTCGATCAGGCCCAGATCGACCAGGGTCGAGTTCAGGATGCCGTTGGTACCGAGGATCGTTTTCCAGGCATAGATCTTGACCAGATAGCCGCCGAAGAGCGTCACCAGCACGACAAAGAGGATCAGCCCGCCATAGCGCCCCGCCCGGAAGCGGGCGAGATAGGCGATCATGAAGCCGATCACCGTCGTGATCGCCGCGATCAGCAGCGAAATCAGCAGCGTGAAGATCGCGGCGTGGAGATATTCCTGCCAGACGTCGAGATAGTTATCGAAGGTGAAGTCCGGTACCAGCTTGTAGGCGCGCAGGCGCCAGAAGCTGACCACCAGGAAAAAGGCCAGCGGTCCGACGAACAGCAGGATGAAGACCAGGAAGGCGGGCAGGACAGGCCAGCGATGGCGCCCGATCGCAGCCATCACGCCGTTCCGGGGTGGCGGACGAGCGGGGCCGGAACCCCGCCCGTTCTTTCAGCCGATGCCCCGGTCCTGACGGAAGCGGTCGCGTTCATGCGCGGGATGATGCGCGAAGCCGCTCAGCTTTTCATCACCGTTTCCCAGGCCGCCTGGTAATCGTCCCAGGTCGCGTGGGTGCCGTCCGCTTCCAGCGGATACATCGGCACCACCTCGGTCTTCACGTTGAAGTAGTCGTCGAGCTTGTCGTAGTTGTAGAGCGCCTTGTTGGCGTCGCTGGCCTTGGCCATGGCGTCGCTGGTGACGACCGGCATCGAGTTGGCCTCGGCGCCCGCGAGCTGTCCGTCGACCGAGAGCGCGTTGTTGATGATCTCATGGGCGAGATCGATGTTGGCCGAGCCCTTGCCGATGGCATAGCCCTCGATGAAGCCCATGCTTTTTTCCTTCGGGTAGGCGACCTTGATGTTGGCCTTGTCGCCGACCCAGACCGAGACCGGCTCCCAGCCCTGAGACATCACCACCTCGCCGCTGGCCAACATGTTGATGAGATCGCCATAGCTGGGCGCGATCGTGCGCAGATGGTTCTTCTTGAGATCGACCAGCGCCTTGACGGTCTTGGCGAGCTCGTCCTTGGTCATATTGTTGGGCTTCGTGGCGCCGGTGACCTTGGCCCAGGCGAAGAGATTGCCGGGATAGTCCGCCGTGATCGCGACCTTGCCCTTGACCTCGTCCTTGAGCATGTCGGTCCAGGAGGTCGGCTCGGCCACCTTGTCGGCGTTATAGACCATGCAGATGGCGCCGTAGGTCATGGGCGCGGCATACCATTTGCCGCCTTCGCTCATATTGCCTTCGGTCATCGCCTTGATGGTCGGATGGATCCCCTTGAAATTGGGGAGCTTGTCGAGATCGAGCGGCTCCAAGAGCCCGTCATTGGCGAGGAAATCGTCATGGATGAAGTAGGGCGTGCAGATATCCACCTGGCCCGAGCCCAACCGCAGCTTGGTGATGACCTCGTCGGCCGAGGAGATGTAGGACTTCTGCAGCTCGGCGCCCTTGTTTTTCACGAAATCGTCGGCCTCGAGGAAGGTGTCGTAGCCCTCCCAGCCCACAAAGTTGAGCTTGGTCGCCGCCTGCGCGGGCAGCGCGCGTCCCACCAGGGCGGCGGCGCCGAAGGCCGCGGCGCCCTTGAGCAGTTGCCGGCGATCCATCTCGAAATAGCGCCGCACCCGGACGATGCCGAGGCGGTCCTTATCGAGTCCTGACATATGTTCCTTCCTTGTTGTCTTTTTCTAGGTTTTGAATGCCAATCGGTCGCCGGGCTTTGCTTCGGTGCCCGCAGGTTTCCTCACTCGGGCTGCCGGTAGAGCTCGTGGCAGGAGCAATGCACCCCGCCGCCGCCCAACGCGAACATGTCGTAATCCACGGCGATGACCTTGAAGCCCGCCTCTTCGAGCTGGCGGTTCACATTGACGTTGTGCGCCATCGACAGGACGCGCTTGTTGCCCAGGCTGACCACGTTGCAGCCGAGCTTCACGCAATCGGCATAGGCGACCTTGATCACCTCGATGCCGTGCTTCTTCTTGATGTAGTCGAGCGCGTAGGGCTGGAGCGCGTCCTCGCAGACGAGCGCGAGGCCCTTCTCCAGCATCACCACGACCGCGTCCATATGGACGAATTGCGGCGGGATCGGCGCCACCAGCACCTCCCAGCCCTTCTCTTTCAGCCAGCCTTCCACCTGCTCGGCCCCTTCCTTGGTCGAGCGGTCGCCCGACCAGCCGAGCAACGCCACGCCCGGCTTCAGGATGCAGAAATCGCCGCCTTCGAAATGGCCGGCGGTCACCCACTTCCAGATCGGGATGCCGGCCTTGGTGTAGAACGCGGAGGCGACGGCATAGTCGCGCCGGCGCGGCGGCGTCTGGATCGAGGTGATGACGGCGCCCCAGGGCGTCATGAAGCTCGAATCGCGGGTGAAGACGCTCGACGGCAGGCCTTCGTCGGCCTCGGCGAAGCGCACGCGCACGCCCGCCTTCTCATAGACCTCGACCATCTGGCGGTGCTGGCGCATCGCCTTCTGTTTGTCGAAGCGGTAGCCCATCTGCTCCATGTTGGCGAAGGTGACGGCCGAGATCGAGTTCAGCGGCACCCAGCGGAAATGGTCCGGATGGCCCAGCAGCACATCGGTGAGTTGGCCGGTCTGGGCGGTTACACCCCATTTCTGGCCGTCCGGCGTCTGGGAAGGCGTGGTCTGCCCGACATTGGCATTCATGGTCTGGATTCCTCCCGCTGTTGCATGGGCATTTGCGGCACAGGGTCTGCCGCAGTTGCATCCTGATTCACTGTAAGGGTCGGATTTCTCCTTGCGAAACGAGAAATCTTCGCCCTTACTGTGAGATGAGTTAACAGTAGGAGCGTGCCACTGCATGATTCCTGAGCGCCAGCATCTGCCGCTCCATGCCCTGCGCGCCTTCGAGGCGGCGGCGCGCTATCGCAATTTCGTCAGGGCGGCCGAGGAGCTCGGCGTCACCCACGGCGCGGTTTCGCATCAGATCAAGTCGCTCGAGCTGCAGCTGGGACGGCCGCTGTTCGATCGCGCGCGCCGCCCGATGGCGCTGACGCCGGCGGGCCTGCAGCTGCTCGGCGTCGTCAGCAGCTCCTTCGACCGGCTCTCGAAAGCAGCGTCAGCGGTCCGTCGCGGCGAGCTCGAGGGCGACATCACGCTCGCCTGCGTCCCCGGTCTGGCGGCGAACTGGCTTCCCGCCGTCTTGAGCGAATTCCTCGCCACCCACGCCAATGTCACGATCCGGATCGTGACCGAATATTGGCGCCACCCGACCATGGCCGAGCAGAGCGATCTCGCCATCGCCTATGGCAGCGGCGAGCATCCGGGCAAGCGCGTGGTGCTGCTGGGCCACTCGCAGTTCTTCCCAGTGGCGCGGCCGGGCCTGATCAAGGGCGCGCGCGCCTCGATCCGCGCCGGCGATCTCCTGCGCCACACGCTGCTGCATGAATATAGCGACGAGACCTGGTCGCGCTGGTTCGCGGCGGCGGGCTTGCCCGATGTCGACACCGCCCGCGGGCTCTTCTTCGACGGCGCGCATCTCACCTTGCAGGCCGCGCGCGAGGGCTGCGGCATCGCCATGGGCGATATGCCGACCGTGGCGCAGGATCTCGCCAACGGAAGGCTGGTCAGGCTCCTGGCCCTGTCGGTGCCGGCGGCCTTTCCTTATTACCTGATCTCGGCGCCCGAGCGCGACGCGAGCCCCGCGGTCGCGGCGCTGGAGAGGTGGATCCTGGAACGCTTCGCGGCGCTGGCAGCGAGGAAGTAGGGGTAGGCGAGATAGGTCCCTTCCCCCGGAACGGGGGAAGGATAGGAAGGGGGCTGCGCGATTTCCGACAGCGCGCAGCCCCCTCCTTAGTCCTCCCCCGAAGACGGGGGAGGAGACAGCGAAGGGCGTTGACCGCTCTTACTCGAAATGCCCCTCGAACGAGGTGATCGGCGGCCGCGCGGCCGGATCCGTCACGATGTCGAGGACCGTGACCTCGTTCGAGGCGAAGCCTTCTTTCAGCGCCGGCGCGATGTCTTGCGCCCGCTCGATGCGGATGCCGCGGCAGCCGCAGGCGCGCGCGATCATGGCGTGGTCGACCGGCTCGAAGAAGACGGCGCTGGTGTGGTCGCCGAAGATCACGTCTTCGGCGTCCTTCTGATAGCCGAGGATCTGGTTGTTGAGCACGGCCAGCACCACGGGGAGCTTGTTGCGCCGCGCGGTCTCGAGCTCGGACCAGACATGGGCGAAGCCGCCATCGCCGGCGAGACAGAAGACCGGGGCTTCGGGCCGCGCCAGTTTCGCGCCGATCGCCATCGGCAGGCCCCAGCCGAGGCCCGCCATGCCGCGCGGCGTGAGGAAGCGCTGGCCGGCTTTGCGGGCATGCAGGAAGTTCGACGTCCAGATCGAGGCGTAGCTCGCGTCGGCGACCACGATATGGTCCGGCGTCAGGATCCGGTCGAGCTCGCCCATGACGCGCTCGGGCCGGATCGGCGCCGCGTCGGAATGGACCATGCCTTGCGCCTCGGCCTCGTGGCGGCGACGTCCGTCAGCGATGCGGCCCTCGAGAGCGGCGCGGGCCGACTTGCGCTTGCCGAGATCGCGCTTGCGCAAGGCCTCGGTCAAAGCCTGCAGCGTGAGCTTCGCGTCGCCCACCAGCCGCAGCGCCTCGTAATTGCGGCCCACCTCCTGCCCGTCGATATCGAGATGGATGATCTGCGCGCCCTTGGGCAGGAGTTTCCAGGAATCGGTGCCGTTCTGGTTGGTGCGGTTGCCGACCAGCAGGATCACATCGGCCTCGTCGATCAGCGGGCGCTGATGGCGCGCCATGCCGCGCGGGCCCATGAAATAGCCGATGACGCCGAGGCTCAAGGGATGCGTCTCGGCCACCGTGCCCTTGCCCATGGTGGTGGTCGCGACCGGCAGATGCGCCGCTTCCTGCAGCGCCGCCAGCGCGTCATGCGCGCCCGAGCTGTGGACGCCGCCGCCGGCATAGATCAGCGGGCGCTCGGCCTTGGCCAGCAGATCGGCGGCACGCTCGATCTGCGCCGGGTCGGCCAGCGGGCGGTCGATCGGATAGGTCCCGAGCCGCTCGGCGCGCGAGGAGGCCGCGACCGAAGTCTCGTTGATGAGATCGTAGGGCACGAGCAGCACCGCGGGGCCGGGCCGGCCGGTGGTCGCCGCGGTGAAGGCCATGTCGACATAATCGTCGATGCGGTCGCTGGTGCCGATGCGGCGCATCCATTTCGACACGCCCTTGAAGAGATCGAACTGGTTCAGCTCCTGGAACGCGTTCTTGTCGGTGGCGCGCCGATCCACATCCTGGACCAGCGCCACCACCGGCACCGAGGCCGTCAGCGATTCCGCCAGGCCCGGCACCAGCAGGGTCGCGGCCGGGCCGTTCTGGGCGGTGACGACGCCGACCTTGTGCGAGATGCGCGCATAGGCGTCGGCCATGACGGCGCCAGCATTCTCGGTGCGGTAGGTGACCTGGCGGATCGAGAATTCGGGCGTGGCGAGGAAGAGCGCGCTCGGAATGCTCTGGCCGAAGACGATCTCCACGCCATGGCGCTTGAGCGCACCGGCGAAGGTCTGGGCCGCGGACTGGTTCGAGGGCAGGGGCTTGCGATCGGGCATCGGTCTCTTTTCTGATCCGGTGATAAGGCGAGCTTGCGATAAAGTCGGGCTCTACCAGAGCGAGCCGGCGGCGATGGTGATGTCCTCGGCGGCGATGCCGAAGGCGTCGTCATGGCAGAGGAAGGCCGCGAGGTTGCCGATCTCCTCCGGCTCGATGATCCGCTTCTGCGGATAGGTCTGGGCGATGGCGGCGATCATCTCCTCCTCGCTGCGCGTGTCGCCGTCCCGGGCCTTCATGGTCTTGAGGGTCGAGCGCAGCATCCGCGTATTGACGAAGCCCGGATTGATGGCGTTGCAGGTGACGCCGTGCGGCGCACCCTCCAGCGCCACGCAGCGCGTCAGGCCCAGGATGCCGGCCTTGGACGAGCAATAGGCGGCATTGTCCTTCGCACCCACATTGGCGGCGGTCGAGGCGATGTTGACGATACGGCCCCATCTGCGCTCGATCATGCCGGGCAGGCAGCGCTTGATGGTGCGGTAATAGCCGGTGAGGTTGGTGTCGATGATGTTGAGCCAGGTCTCGTCGGGATGGCCCACCATCGGCTGCTCGGCGGCGATGCCGGCGGAATTGATCAGGATGTCGATCTTGCCGAAGGCCCTCTCGGTCGCGGCCACGAAGGCGTCGCAGGACTCGTTCGAGCGGACGTCGAGATCGAGCCCGATCGCGCGCACGCCCTTGGCCTCGATCTCCTTGCAGACGGCTTTCAGCTCCTGCTCGGCGGGGAAATAGCTGTCCTGGCCCCGCGGCACCGGGCCGTGCGAAGCGAGGTAGGAGCCGATCGCCACGTCGGCGCCGCGAGCGGCCAGCGCCAGCGCGATGGCGCGGCCCTGGCCCGAAGCCCCGCCCGTGACCATCGCGGCCCGGCCGGACAGATAGCGATCCACCATGCGAAACACCCGTTTCCTCTCATTGCCGCGATCTCAATCTCGCGCGCTTCACCCCTCCCCCTACCCCCTCCCGCAAGGGGAGGGGGCTCGTACTTTTTATATGTCCCGTCTCTCCGCAAAAAAAATGATGGGGCAGAACCTCGGGAAATCAAAAACAATCCACGCCCCCTCCCCTTGCGGGAGGGGGTAGGGGGAGGGGGAACTCCGCTCGGTGTTCGCTTCCCACTCGAGCGTCTTATTTGCGACCGACGACTACTGGCCGGCCTTCACGTCCTCATACATCTTCACGTATTTCTCGCGCGTCTCGGCCTTCTGCTCCTGCAGGAACACGCCCTGGGAGAGGATGTCGTCCTTCGACGCGATCCCGATCTCCTTCAGGCGCTCCGGCGACACCAGGTCGAACGCCTTCGCGTTCGAATGGGCGTAGCCATACTGCTCGAGCATGTATTTGCCGGTCTCGGGCGAGAGCCAGGCGTCGATATAATCGTAGGCGTTCTGTTCCTTGCCGGGGCCGTCCTTCATCATGATGAAGCCGTCGATCCAGCCCAGCACGCCTTCCTTCGGCGTCATGTAGGTCACGGGCACGCCCTGCTTCTTCAGGGTCGAGTAGGAGGCGCCCCAGACATAGGCCGCGACCACCTCGCCGCTGGCGAGCGCCTGCTCAATCTCGGCCGGGTCGGTCCAATAGAAGCGGTTGAGCTCGCGCTCCTTGCGCAGATGGTCCTTCACCTGCGCCAGCTCGGCGTCGGTCATGTTGAAGGGATCCTTGATGCCGAGCGACATGGCCGCGGGGATGACGCTGCCATCCATCTCGACCGCCATCGAGACCTTGCCCTTGTAGCGCTCGTCCCAGAGCAGCAGCCAGGAATCTTCCTTGGGCTGGCACAGGTCGGTGCGATAGATGACCGAGTTGTAGCCCCAGCCGCAGGGCACGATCCATTGATGGCCGTCGGTGTTCATGCCCGGACGGCTGGTGAGCTTCGGCATCACGTCGGGCCAGTTGCTCAGCCGCGTGGTGTCGATCGGCTTCAACATGCCCTGGTCGCGATAGCGGCCGATGGCGTAGCTGGTCGGATGCACCAGGTCGGTTTTGAATCCGCTCTTGATCTTGAGATAGGCCTCTTCGTCGTCGCCGAAGATGGTGATGGTCGGCGACTTCCCGTATTTCTTGATGTAGGCCTCGTGCAGCTCGGGAATCTCGTAGCCCGACCAGTCGTAGACGAGCAGGTCTTCGGCGGCGAAGGCGCCGTTGCTCAAGATCGGCAGCGTGACGAGCGCCAATCCGCTGGCACCCAGCAGGCGCAGGGCGCCGCGCCGGTTCATGCCCCTGCCCAAGGCGCTCTCCCCCAAGGCCCACTCCATTGTCGGCTTCTCCATGGTGTCCTCCCGGTGATCGTTCTTTTCGAGCGGTCGCTCTTTTATGAGCCCCCGCGGTTCCCGCGAGCGGCTTTGGGCACGGCGACAAAACTCAATACAAAATCGATTTTGTATGCTAATCGACCCTGATGTCAAACGCCGTCCGCAGCAAGATCACGATCAAGCAGGTGGCCGCGGCCTCGGGCGTGGCCCCCTCGACCGTGTCCAACGCCTTGACGGGCAAGGGCTATGTCGCGCCCGAAACGCGCAGCCGGGTGGTCGAAGCCGCGGCCAGCCTGGGCTATCGCGCCTCCTCGCTGGCGCGTTCCTTGCGCCTGCAACAGACCTGGTCGGTGGGGCTGCTGCTGGCCGACGTGTCGAACCCGTTCTTTCCGGCGGTGGTGCGCGGCGTCGAGGATGTGCTGTGGGGCAAGGAGTACAATCTCGTGCTCTGCAACACCGACTATCGCAAGGACAAGGAAGCGGCCTATCTGCGCCATCTGCTGGACAAGCGGCTGGACGGCCTGATCCTCGCCTCGACCGCGTCGGACAGCGACGATGTGCTGCGGCTCCAGGCCGAGCGCGTGCCCTTCGTGATGCTCAATCGCCGTCATGTCAGCGCCAAGACGTATTATGTCGGCATGGACAATGAAGGCGGGGTCGGCATGGCGATGGAGCATCTGCTGGCGCTGGGCCACCGGCGCATCGGCTTCATCAAGGGCCGCGCCGATTCCAGCGCCGCCGAGGAACGCTATCAGGGCTATCTCAAGGCGCTGCGCCAGGCTCGCATTCCGTTCGACGAGGCGCTGGTGGCCTATGGCGACTATACGATCGAGTCCGGCCATGCGGCGGCCGTCGGCCTGATGGGCCGGCCCCGATTGCCCACCGCGATCGTCTCGGCCAACGACTTCATGGCCTTCGGCGCCATGGCGCTCTTCAAGGAGCGGGGCCTGCGCGTGCCGGAGGAGATGTCGGTGATCGGCTTCGACGATATCTTCGTGTCGGCGCTGCCCTGGATCGAGCTCACGACGGTGCGGCCGCAATCCTGGCAGCTGGGAGCCAGTGCCGCGGAGCTGCTGCTGGATCTGATTGCCGGGCGGGAAACCGGCCGCGCGCGAGAGACGATCCTGCCGAACGAGTTGATCCTGCGCGCGACGACCGCCCGCGCGCGGGCGAACGGTTAGACGGGGAGGAGAACAGGCCGTGATCTATATCGAATATGTCGAGCGCGACCGCTTCATGCCGCTCGAGATCTTCCGCTATCTGGGCAACCAGGCCGCCTGGACGGCGCCCGAGGACCAGCTGGTCGGCTCCTTCGGCCGCACCATGCGGATCGGGCCGATGCCGAGCTACCTCGCCTTCTGGAAATGCGACGGCATGAAGCGCATGGACGAATGGGAGGCGCATTTCCATTCGGATGCCGGCATCCGCGACACCCATGAGCTCGCGACCCACCGCGCCATCCATCTGCAGAAGGCGGGCTGCTATGACGAGGTCGTGACCGGCCCGGCGGCCGATCAAGGCAAGCTCTTCTATATCGAGTATTTCGCCGCCAGGAGCGCCGTCTCGAACGACCAGATCGCAACCCACTTCCAGGCCCGCGCGAAGAAGCAACCGGAAGCGACCTTGAATTTCGTGCTGCGCCGCATTGGGCGGCTCGGGCCCGATCCCGGCGCCATAGCGGTCTGGAGCCTGGCCGATTATGTGGCGCTCGAACCCTTCACCCGCCTCGATCTCGACGAGGATCCGTTCCGGCCCGCCGACATCGGCGTCTATCGCTGGTTCGGGAAGGAAATACTCTAGGCCGCGCGCGCGGCGGCGATCTTGCTGTCGAGCGTCGCCAGAAACGCGGCAAGCAGGGGCGAGGGCGGCTCGCGCCGGGTGGCGACGGCGAGGCTGACGAAGGCGGCGGCGTCGCTCAGCGCCAGATAGCGCACGCCAGGGACGCGGATACATTCGAGCGGCGAGGGGATGACCGCGACGCCCAGTCCGGCGGCGACCAGGCCGATCTGGGTCGAGGCCTCGCGCGCTTCCTGCACGACCTTGGGTTCGAAGCCGGCGCTCATCGCCAATTGGCGCAAAGGGAGGCTCATCCCGGTGCCGGCGCTGGTCGGATAGGTGATGAAATTCTCGTCGCGCAGCTGGGCGAAGGAGACCGAGCGTGCCTTCGCCAGGCGATGGCGCGCATGGACCGCGAGCCGCAGCGGATCGCGCCGGATCGGCCGCAGCAGGAGCTCCGGCGGTGCGCCCTGTCCGGTGTGGCGCAGGAACCCGATCTCGAGACGGCCTGCCGTGATGGCCTCGAGCTGGCCGGCCGTGAACATCTCGACCAGGGTCAGCCTCACCTTGGGGAAACCGTCGTGATAGGCGCGGATGACGTCCGGCAGGAAGGTGGTGAAGGGCAGCGAGGAGGTGAAGCCGATCCGCAGCTCGCCGGTCTCGCCGCGCGCGGCGCGATGCGCGTCCTCGATCGCACGCTCCGCTTCCGCCAGGATCTGGCGCGTGCTGACGAGGAAGCGCTCGCCCGCCGGGGTCAGCGCCACGCGCCGCTTGCTGCGCTCGAACAGCGGGAGGCCGAGCTCGGTCTCGAGCGCTTTGATCTGCAGGCTCAGGGGCGGCTGGCCGATATGGAGCCGGCGCGCGGCGCGGGTGAAGTTGAGCTCTTCGGCGACGGCCCGGAAATAGCGGAGATGGCGCAGTTCCATCGATACCTGAAAGATATTAATCGACCTCTTATTATATATTGGACTGAATGACCGGGGAACGCCAGATTCAGGATCGTGGGGCCCGACGAGCGCCCCGGGAAGCCCCGAGCATTCCATGCCGTCCGATCTCAGTTCCGCCTTGCCGCCCCCGGGCCTGCCGCTGCAGTCCGCCCCGGCGCAGGGCGCGACGCCGGTCGCTCCGGCCGGCGGTAGCGGCCGCATCCTCCACGGCACGCCGGCCTTCTGGAGCACCGCGCGCGCCATGTTCTTCGGCGGCTTCTCCACCTTCGCCATGCTCTACGGGCTGCAGCCCCTGATGCCGATGTTCTCCGACGAGTTCGCGCTGTCGCCGGCGGCGGCGAGCGGCGTGGTCTCGGCGGCGACCGGCGCGCTCGCGCTGATGCTCATCCCGGCCAGCCTCATCGCCGACCGGATCGGTCGCAGGCCGCTCATGAACGCGGCCCTGTTCACCGCGGCCCTCCTCACCTTCGCCTGCGGCTTCGTGGAGAGTTTCAGCCAGCTGCTGGTTTTGCGCGTGCTGCTGGGCGTCGTGCTGGCGGGATTGCCCGCGGTCGCCATGGCCTATCTCGCCGAAGAAATCGATTCGCACTCGCTCGGCCGCTCGATGGGCCTCTATATCGCCGGCAACGGGCTCGGCGGCCTCTGCGGGCGGCTGATGGTGGCGGCGCTTGCCGACTGGACCTCCTGGCGCACGGCGATGCTGGTGCTGGGCGCGGTCGGGCTGCTGGCGGCCTTCGAGTTCTGGCGCAGCCTGCCGCCGTCGCGCTTCTTCCAGCCCTCGCGGCTCTCCTTGTCGGGCTTTCTCGCGGGCTTGCGGCTGCATTTCTCCGATGCCGGCATGCCCTGGATGTTCGCGATCGGCTTCCTGATGATGGGCTGCTTCGTCAGCCTCTATAATTATCTGGGCTACCGCCTCGCGGCGCCGCCCTTCGATCTGCGGCCCAGCCTGCTGGGCGCCGTCTTCTCGCTCTATCTCGTCGGCATGGTGGGCTCGACGGTCGTCGGCCGGCTGGCCGACCGTTTCGGGCGGCGCCATATGCTCTGGGTCATGATCTGCATGATGGCGGCGGGCCTCGCCCTGACGGTGGCGTCGAGTCTCGTCGTTGTGATGCTCGGCATCGCCGTCGCCACCTTCGGCTTCTTCGGCGCGCACGCGGTCGTGAGCAGCTGGGTCGGCAGGCGCGCCCAGAGCGCCCGCGCGCTCGCCTCGGCCTTCTATCTGTTCTTCTTCTATTTGGGCTCCAGCGTGCTGGGCTCGGGCTCCGGCCTGATGTGGGAGTTCGGCCAGTGGCATGCGGTCGCGATCTTCCTCGGATTCGTCGTCGCCGTCTCTTTCGCGATCGCGCTCAAATTGCGCGCGTTGAAGCCGCTCGCCATCAACGCCGGCAGGCCCTGAAGAGCCGCGGAATCCCTGGCGCAGTCATTAACGGCCGACTGCCACGGAAATGCCCCTTGCCCGGTTGCGCTCCTGATCCCGAACTCTAGGTGGGAAGCCCGCGAAGGCAATCGCGGGCGCCCGCGAGGGGGCGGATGGAACAGTTGGAACGAGACGCCGAAACGCGTCTTGCCGAATTCAGGCAGCGCCTCGGCGCCAAGGATCAGCGGACCTTGCTGGATTACTGGCTGGCGAAGCGGGGCCGGCGGCGCATGCCGTCGCGCGCGGATGTGGACCCGGCCGAGCTGGTGGCGCTGCTGCCCAATCTCATGCTGGTCGATGTGGTCGATGACGGCGCGCGCTTCCGCTTCCGCCTGGTCGGCACGCGCGTCGCGCGCTCCTCGGGCGAGGATCGCACCGGGCGCTTCTTCGACGAGTTCGCCTTCTTCCGCGCCTATCCCAACGTGACCGACCAGTATCGCCAGGTCGCGGCCGACGCCGAGCCGCTGCTCGCGACCGAGATCTTCTTCAACCGCGAGCATGGCACCGCCTACGACGTGGAGCGGCTGCTGCTGCCCCTGGGCCAGAACGAGGCCAAGGCCGACATGCTCCTCGCCCATTTCCGCTTCATGCGCGGGCCGTTCAGCAGGGAGTAGGCGGGCGGGTTAAAGCGAAGCGCTTTCATGCACCGCACCCCTCCCCCTACCCCCTCCCGCAAGGGGAGGGGGCGTGGTTGGCGTAGAACTCGCTCGAAGCTTGAAAGTAGAGCGAAGCGATCACATTGAATAAGGGGGTAGGGGGAGGGGTGCCGCAGCACCGCTGCAGAAATCCTCAATCCCGATCCGCCGAAAACGCCGCGACGATCTCCCGCGCCTGCTCGTCATAGGCGGCCTCCTCCGCGCGCAGGCGCGAGAGGCCGACCAGCTCGTTGAAGCTGGCGAAATCCACCATGTTCGCGCGCCAGGCATCGCTGGTGCCGTCGCGCGCGAGCGTGGCATAGAGACCGGCCACCGCGTGGGCGATCGCGTAGCTGGCCGCGACCGGATAGGTCACCATCGCAAAGCCGACCTCTTCGAGCGCGTCGGCCGGCAGGATCGGCGTCAGGCCGCCCTCGACATTGTTGGCCATGCAGGGGCCCGGCACCTCGGCGCAGACATAGGCCATCTCCTCGACCGTCAGTGGCGCCTCGACGAACAGCACGTCGGCGCCGGCCTCGCGATAGATCTGCGCGCGCTCGACCGCGGCCTCGAGACCCTCGACCGCGCGTGCATCGGTGCGCGCCATGATGACGAGGTCACCGTCGCGGCGCGCATCGAGCGCCGCCTTGATCTTCGCCACCATCTCGACCGCGGGCACCACCTGCTTGCCCTTCATATGGCCGCAGCGCTTGGGCGCCAACTGGTCCTCGATGAAGAGCCCCGCCACGCCGGCGCGCTCGAACGCGCGCACCGTGCGCGCCACATTGGCGGTGCCGCCATAGCCGGTATCGGCATCGGCGAAGACCGGCAGCTCGGTCTGATCGCAGAGCCGGGCATACATCTCCGCCATCTCGCTCATGCCGAGCTGGGCCATGTCCGGCACGCCCAGGAGGCTTGCGGTCGCGGCATAGCCGCCGCAGGTGACGGCCTCGAAGCCGGCCTGCTCGGCCAGCCGCAGGGTGAGGGCGTCATGGACGCCCGGCAGCAGCAGGATCTCGGGGGCTTCGACCAGCAGGCGGAAACGGGTGCTGCGCTTCATGGGGCAGAGCTCCGGCGGGAGAAGGGTGACTCGGGCGGGCCTCGGGTCCCAGCATAGCGGCGAGCCCGGTCCGGAGGCGAGATCTCGGGTCCGGCCTCTGGTCGTTGGCCTTGGGCCTGTTCCGGCAGGGAGGGTGCCCCTATGCTGGCGGCTCGCCGCCAGAACCGTCATTCCCGGGAGCCCACGCAATGACGCCCTTTGCCTTGCGACTGTCCCGCCTGTCTCTGCAGGCCGGCCTGGTGGCCGCCATCGCCCTTTTCAGTTCGGCCCAGATCCGCGCCGACGACGACACCGCGGTCGAGACCGAATATCTGGATTATCACCGCGCGATCTATGCAGCGGTGCTGTGCCAGGGCGCGGGGCTGGAGCAAAAGGGCGTCGGCGATCCCAACGCGCAGCAGATCATGACCGCGCATGAGAATCTGGCCCAGGCGATCTCCGTCAGCGTCGGCGACGAGATCAGCGCCGGACGCCGGCTGACGCTGATCGAGCAGGCCAAGGCCGAGATCCGCGAGCTCAAGAAGACCAAGGGCTGCGACGACCCGGAGATGAAGCGGGTCCTCGACATCTATCACACCGAGCTGGAGCCGGCGCTGCAGGAGTAGGGTGCCTGGGAGTAGAGCGAGTCTGGAGCTGCCCCTTACTTTCTAATCTCCTCCCCCCTTGAGGGGGAGGTTAGGGAGGGGGGTGCCGCAGACTCCGAAGCCACCACCGAATCTATGGCGGGAATGGACCGCTGACGTTTGTGCGTTTGCCACCCCCCATCCTCACCTTCCCCCTCAAGGGCACGGCTGTCCGGGGAAACTCATGCATAACAGAACGCCATCTGGTTGGCTGGGACTTTGGGAGATGGCTTGCTTGGATTGACGGGCGGCGGGCGATCGATACGGTGGAAGGTTTTCCTGGTAAAGAGCGACTGGCCGACGAGTTCGGCCAGTCGCAGGAGGGGGATTTTCACGCTGTGGAGGCGCGCGCCGATGCGCAGGAGCAGATAGGCGATCATGGCGGCGAGGACCTGCAGCCGGATGGCATTTTCGTTGTTGCCAAGGAACTTGCGAATATCGAGATGCTGCTTGATCCAGCGGAACAGCAGCTCGATCTGCCACCGGGTCTTGTAGAGGGTGGCGATTTCCACGGCCGAGCGGGTCATATCGTTGGTGATGAGGGTGATGACGCCGCCTTTTTCGCGCCGGACCCGGATCCGACGCAGCCGGATCGCCAGCTTGGAATCGCCCTTACTGACGAGGCGGACCTCGGCGTCGTCGATGATCCTGAAGCCGTCGCCGACAATCTTCCGGAGCTTGCGCCGCTTGGTGGCGCGCAAGCGCATGTTGGACTTCGCGCGCGTGACGAAGACCGCCTCGGCGGCGTCGATCTGGCACCACCAACTGTAGCGACAATAGCCTTTGTCGAAGACATAGGTGGCTCCGGCCTCGATCGGCACGCGCCGGCCCACCTCGATGTCGTTGATGGTGGCCGGCGTGACCTCGACCGAGCAGGGGCGATCGGCCTTGGGATCGTAGACGACATGCATCTTCATGCCGCGGATCCGGCCGTTCCAGTCCGCCCAGGCGCAGACCTTGCCCAGCGGAATCGGCGAGGCGTCGATCAAACGCAGCATCTCGTTCCCTTCCTGGCGAGCCAGCCGATCCACCTCCTGGGAAAGCGTGCCAAACAGCCCCGCAAACACACTCACTGGACGGCGCGCATTGGCATCCGACAAGGTCGAACGAACCAGCTTCCCGACCCCCAGATGGTAGTGATGCTGGGAGTTGGCGTTGAAACCCGCCTCCACCCCCCGCAGGCTCTTGGCGTGGCTGAGCTGGGCGTAGATCAGCGCCACCAGATGATCCCAGCTCTTGAAGGATTTGTCGTAGGCATCGCCGTCGTGGCGCTCCACCAGCGTGCGGAATTGACGCCGATCGATGGGTTTCAGCAGGCTCACGAAGATGCTACCCATGTACTGCATGCCCGGTTCCCTTTCTGAGTCTCGACAACCAGAAAGTACCCGGAAAACCTCCGGAAAACCGGGCATGCGCCCGCGACCTATCGACTCATTCCCCGGACAGCCCTGCATCTTTTGGGGGAGGGGATAAGGAGAAGGGGTCGCCTAAGTTCCGATCATCCTCGACTTCAACCGTACCTCACCCCTTCAGCTTCGCCGCGATCCCCGCCACATGCTTCCCCTGGAAGCGGGCGATCTTGAGCTCGTTCTCGCTGGGCATGCGGCTGCCGTCGGTGTTGGAGAGGGTGGTGGCGCCGTAGGGCGTGCCGCCGGTGATCTCCTTCATGTTCGACAGTTCCGGGCAGCTATAGGGCACGCCGACGATGATCATGCCGAGATGCATCAGCGTGACATGAGTCGAGAGGATCGTCGTCTCCTGGCCGCCATGCTGGGTCGCGGTCGAGGCGAAGACGCTGCCGACCTTGCCGACGAGCGAGCCCTTCATCCAAAGGCCGCCGGCCTGGTCGAGGAAGTTGCGCATCTGGCCCGCCATGTTGCCGAAGCGGGTGGGGACGCCGACGATGACGGCGTCGTAATCGGCGAGCTCGTCGATGGCCGCGATCGGCGCCTTCTGGTCGAGCTTCATGCCCGACTTCTTCGCGACCTCCACCGGCACCGTCTCGGGCACCCGCTTGATCGTCACCTGCGCGCCCGCGACCTCGCGCACGCCGGCGGCCACGGCCTCGGCCATCGCCTCGATATGGCCGTAGGCGCTGTAATAGAGCACCAGAACTTTCGTCATCTTGTGGACTCCTTGAAACGGACGAGGGCTGCCGCAGACCTTCCTGCGAAGCGAGCCTCGGCGGATGAAGAGTGAAACGAGACAGCGGCGGGAAGCTTGTCGGATCCCTTCGTGAGGATTCGTCTCCCGCCCGAAACGGCCCTTCGGGCCTGGGCAGACGCGCCAGCCCTCTCGTTCGGGAGCAGACCCTGGTCCACCACCGTCCAGAGGCCGAAGCTTAGGCCTCGCCTGATTCGTGACGAATAGGGCGATTTGTGAAAGGATATTTTCTAATTTGTGAACAATGATCCCGAAACGGAGTGACGACCTTGGACCGCCTGGAAACCCTGCGTGTCTTCCGGAAAGTCGCCGACCGCCAGAGCTTCTCCGCGGCGGCGCGCGAGCTCGGCCTTTCCAACGCCGGGGTCAGCAAACATATCGCCCGGCTCGAGGCCGATCTGGGCGCGCGCCTCATCGACCGCACCACCCGGCGCATGAGCCTGACCGAGGCGGGCCGCGCCTATTTCGATCGCTGCGTGCGGATTCTCGACGATCTGGCCGAGGCCGACCAGGCGGTCGGCCGCCTCACCGCGGCGCCGCGCGGGCTGTTGCGCGTGACGGCCCCGGCCTCGTTCGGCGTGCCCTATCTCTCGCGGCTGCTGCCGGAATTCATGGCGCGCCATCCGGAGCTCTCGGTCGATCTCTCCTTCAACGACCGCTTCGTCGATCTGGTGGAGGAGGGCATCGATCTGGCGGTGCGCATCCGCACCGATCTCCCGGATTCGCAGTTGGTGGTCCGCCGCCTGGCGCCGGTCGAGCGCATCCTCTGCGCGTCACCGTCCTATCTCGCGCGGCGCGGGGAGCCCCGGCATCCGCGCGAGCTCGGCGCGCATGACTGCATCGTCTATACGCTCTCGACCACGCCCGGCGAATGGCGTTTCCAGGGACCCGACGGCCAGACCGCCGTGCCGATCAACGGGCGGTTTCGCTGCAACAATGGCCAGGCGATGCTGGCGGCGGCCGAGGCCGGGATCGGCATCGCCAACTCGCCGATCTTCTCGGTCGCGGCCGCTCTGCGCGCCGGTCGCGTCAGGCGGCTCCTGCCCGACTGGCAGCCGCCGCCCCATGCGCTCTATCTCGTCTATCCGCCCGGGCGCCATCTCTCGCCGAAGGTCAGGGCCTTCGCCGACTTCCTGGCCGAGCGCTTCACGCCGCCGGTCGAATGGGATGCGGTGAGCTAGCGGGACGAAGTCAACGCCGCCCCCTAGTGCGGGCAAGTGCCTTCGACTTCCCAGGACATGACGAAGGTGTCGCGCAGCGCATGCGCCAGCTTGTAGGCGGCGCTCTGCGCGGGCGTCAGATTGGTCAGATCCTTGTCGATCGTCCGGGCGAGCTGGATCATCGATTCTTCGACATTGGGACATTCGACCATGCTGAGCTCGGCCACATAGAGCTCGCGGAACCGCGTCCGGGCCTTGTCGATATCCTCGTCCGTCTCGACCTCGGGATTGGCCAGCACGGCGGCCGCATGGACCGCTTCCAGATAGAATTTCTGGCGCAGCTCGAGGAACGGCTTGGCCAGCTCCAGCTTGCGGGTTTCGGCTTCCTTGACGCGGGCCTCGGCCTCGCTCTTCTGGGCCGCGGACAGACTCCAGATGCTGATGACCACGCCCACCACGACGCTGATCACCGTCACCAGCTTCGAGATTGTCTCGAGCATTCGCGATCTCCCCACCCCTGCGTCGTCGGAACGCTCACTATAGAACGAAGGACCGGATCGAGGGAGAAAAGTCCTACTGTCCTTCGCGCCGCCAGGCGGCGAGCGTGGTGCCGATGCCCAGCAGCAACAGCAGCCACACGGGCAGCAGCGGCAGCTCGGTGCCGCCGGTGACGATGAAGTCGCCATTGCGCCGCAGGCCCAGCCAGCCGCTGCCGGCGGCGGTGCGGTCGGGCGCGACGCCGCGGACCTGCGGGACATTGTCGCCGCCGGCATCGAGCCGGAACACGCCACCACCGGTCAGCTCGCTCACGGGTTTCAGCAGGTCGGGCGTGGCGCGCAGGTCCGACATCTCCTTCGAATTGAGCGCGCCCATGGCGGCGAAGGCCTGGCGTGTGCCGTCCGTGATGCGATAGAGCCCGTTCTCCTCGACATTCAGCTGCCCGACCGCGCGGCCGTCGCCCTTGTCGTCGATCGGGACATCGAAGGTCGCGCCCGAGGGCGCGGTGACGGTCACGGATTTCGGCTGCGCCGAGAGGCTGCGCCGCGTCACGGTCAGATGGCCGTCGATGATGGCGGCCTTGAGATCCTCTTCCTCGAGCTCGGGCTCCTTCATCAGCCAATGCGCCACGCGGCGCAGCAGCTCGGCCTGCGGGCCGCCGCCTTCATAGCCGCGCGACCAGAGCCAGATCTCGTCGGAAAGCAGTTGCGCCACGCGGCCTTTGCCGACACGCGAGAGCACCAGTAAGGGGTCGCCCTGGATGCCGGTCATGACGGCCGCACCCCCCGGCTGGGTCGTGGCCGCGACCTGCCGGAACCAGCGGCCCCAGGTCGGCGGGTTGCTGTCGCCGCCGGGCAGGCCCGCCGTGACCGGATGGCGCCGGCCGATGTCGCTGATGACGGGCTTGAAGCCCTGCTCGAGAACTTCGCCCGTGGGGGCGGCCGGGAAGATGCGGCCGAGCGGCGAATCATAGAGGCTGTAGGCGCCGGCATAGGAGCTGCCGGCGGCATCCAGGAGCGCGCCGCCATTCTCGACGAAATGCGCGATGTTCTCGAGATAGGCGCGCGGCAGCACGCCGCGGCGCTGATAGCGGTCGAAGATGACGAGATCGAACTCGTCGAGCTTGACCTCGAACAATTCGCGGATCGGGAAGGCGATCAGCGACAGCTCGTTGATCGGCGTGCCGTCCTGTTTTTCCGGCGGGCGCAGAATGGTGAAATGCACCAGATCGACGCCGGGATCGGATTTGAGCAGGTTGCGCCAGGTTCGCTCGCCCGGATGTGGCTCGCCCGAGACCAGCAGGACCCGAAGCCGGTCGCGCACGCCGTTGACGGTGATGAAGGCGCTGTTGTTGGCGAGCGTCAGCTCCTGGGGGCCGGCCTCCGCCTTGATCTCGAACAGCGTCTCGCCCGCATGCTGCAGATCGAGCGAAAGGTTGGTGTCCTGGCCGGTCGGCACGAAGACGGGCTGGAGCGCCTCGCCGTCGCGGGTGATGTCCACGCGCACGCGGCCTGCGGGCGGCCCTTGCGGGAGATCGTCGACGCGGATGGTGAACTCGACCTTCTGACCGACGATGCCGTAGCTCGGCAGCTTCGGCACCGTCAGGCGGCGGTCGCCCTCGTTCTCGCGGCCGGTCAGCAGCAGATGCACGGGCGCGTCGATGCCGAGCGTCTTGGGATCCTCCGGCAGGTCATGGATCTCGCCGTCCGACAGCAGCACGACGCCGGCAAGCCGCGAGGGCGGCAGGTCGGCGACCGCATCCTTGACCGCCGTCATCAGTTCGGTGCCGTTGTCGGCCTCGCTGCGGGCGGGCTTGACCCGCACCACGCGCAGCTCGAGGCCGGGGATCGCGCGCAGCCGCTTCTCGATCTCCGGTGCGGCCGCCGCGATCTGCTCGGGCCGCGGCGCGATCTGCTCGCTCGAGGATTCGTCGATCGCCAGCACCGCGACATCGTCGATCATGCGGCGCTCTTCCTTGACCGCCGAGGGATTGACCAGGGCGCCCAGCAGCACCAGCAGCGCCAGGACGCGCCAGGAGGTCCCGCGCGCACGCCGCCACAGGCAGAGCGCGATCAGCAGCGCGGCCACGACCGCGGCGCCCGCGATCAGCCACCAGGGCAGCAGCGGCGCAAAGGCGATGCTCCAATGGCCGGCGGTCATGGAGCGGGCCCTTTATCAACAGCCGCATCGCGCGGTGTCCCCCCTCCCCCTACCCCCTCCCGCAAGGGGAGGGGGCGAGGAGAAAACCACGGCTCGCCTTTCATGGAGAAAGTGCCGCTGCTGATAAAAGAGAGGGGGCGTGAACAAAACCACGGCCCCTCCCCTTGCGGGAGGGGCGGCGAGCGCAGCGAGCGGGGAGGGGAGCCGCAGACGTGGTGCCCGATCCTCATTGCCCCAGCCTCTCGAGGATCGCCGGCACATGGACCTGGTCCGACTTGTAATTGCCGGTCAGCGCATACATCACGATGTTGACGCCGAAGCGGTAGGCCATCTCGCGCTGGCGCTGGCCGCCGGGGACGGTGGCGTAGAGCGGCTGGCCGGATTCGTCGACGGCCCAGGCGGCGGCCCAGTCGTTGCTGCCGACCACGACCGAGGAGACGCCGTCATTGGAGCGGCCCTGGCCTTCCTCGACCCAGAGCGTGCCGCTGGCCCAGCGTCCCGGGAACTGCTGCAGCAGGTAGAAGGCCTTGGTCAGCACATGGTCCTGCGGCACCTGGATCAGCCGCGTGATGTCGATGCCGCGCGCGACGCGGTTGAAATTGGCGAAGCCGCTGGCGCCGCCGTCGCGCGTGTCGAACAGGATCAGCCCGCCATTCTTGAGATAGTCGTTGACCCGGCGCAGCGCCGTGTCCGACATCGCGACCTCGCCGTTGGATATCGGCCAGTAGATCAGCGGGAAGAAGGCGAGCTCGTCCCGCGCGGGATTGATCGCCACCGGCTCGCCGACATCGATCGCGGTGCGCTGGCGCAGGACCAGCGAGAGGCCGAGCAGCCCCGCCTTGCTGGCGCGGTCGATCTCGTCGTCGCCGCTGCTGACATAGGCGAGACGGGTCTGCTGCGTGTCGCCCAGCGCATTGTCGTCATTGTCCTTGGCCTGCGCCGGGGTCGCGGCGAGACCGCCGGCAAGCGCGAGCAGCAGGAGGGCGCCGGCCACGGCGGCGCGGCCGGGCAGGAGCCCGCGCAGCGCGAGCGAGATTACCAGATCGATCAGGAACAGCGCGAGCGCGGCCGCCAGCAGCCAGGGCTTGAAGTCGAAGGTGGCGCCGACGCTGGTGCTTTCCACGGTCACACCCTCCGGCCAGGCCTGGATCGCCTGCCAGCCGATCAGGCCGGTGCCGAGATTGAGCGCGCGCTGCGTCGCCTCGCTGCCATAGAAGCCCGGCGGATGATCGGGACCGATCAGGCCCTTGTCGAAGACCTCGGGACCGGCGGCGGTCGCGAGCGGTGCGGGCGCGCCGAGCCGGCCGAAGCCGTCGAGCGTGCGGTAGGGCGGGAGCGTGCCGTTCGCCTCGCTGCCGGCGACGCCTTCGCTCAGGGCCAGGATCTTCTGCAGCATCTGCACGAAGAGCCCCGACAAGGCGAGGTTGGACCAGTCGGCATTGGCACTGGTATGGACCAGCACGAGCCAGCCGCGACCCGAGCGCGCGGCGGTGACGAGCGGCGTGCCGTCGGTGAGCCGCGCCCAGGTCTTGTCGCCGAGCGAGAGCTCCGGCTCCGCCAGCACCTGGCGGAAGACGCGCACATCGTCAGGGACCGTAAGGCCGGCGAAGGGCGAGGTCGGCGCGAAGGGCGCGATCTGCGCCGGCTGTTCCCAGGTGAGGGCGCCGCCCAGCGTGCGCCCGCCGCTGCGCAGGCGCACCGGAAGGAGCGTGTCGTCGGTGTTCTCCGCCAGTCGCGGGCCGGCGAAGCGTAGCAGCAGCCCGCCATTCTCGACCCAATGCTGCAGCGCGTCGGTCTCCTCGGCGGTGAGCCTGCCGATATCGACCATCGCCAGCATCGAGAGCCCGCCCTGGATCAGGCTGGGGATCGTGCCCTCGCGCAGGTCCGTGCCAGGCCCGAGCGCGCGGCGCAAGTAATAGAGCTCGCTCAGCAGCGTCTCCTCGCGCCCCGTATCGGCGCCGGCGACGAGACCCACGGGGCGGCGGCGCCATTGCGCGTCGACCAGGAAGGTCGAGCCGGCGGAGGCCTCGTTGGCGACCGAGATCGTGGCGATGCGGTTGCGCAGCTCGACCGGCAGCTTGATCTGAGGATTGGCCTCGGTCGCGCCGGCCTCGAAGGTCGCGGGCTGGCGCGCGACCAGCTGGCCCTGGCGGTCGCTCGCCATCAGCTCGACGGTTCGCGCCGGCCCCGCCGCGGGGCGCAGCAGATGCAGCGTCATCGCCTCGCTGTTGTTCTCGGGCGGACGCTGCAGCAAGGCGCGCGCGCTGTCAGGCGCCGCAATGACTGTCAGCGAACCGAACTTCGCCAGCCTTTCGCCGAGCTGCTTGTCGGCGCCATCGGGATCGGCGATGCCGTCGCTGGCCCAGAACACGCTGGCCTCGGCGAAGGGCGCCTTGTCGAGCGCGGCCAGGGTCGCCTTGCGATCCGTCGGCCAGGGCTGCGGCTCGACCCGGCCCAGCGCCTGGCGCGCCTCGGCCGCGGGCATCGGGCCCTGGATCTGCGGCTTCGCGCCGTCCGCACCCGGCGCCGTCGCGATCAGCGCCGCCATGCGGCCCTCGCGCTCGGCCTGGCGCAGGCGATCGGCCAGCGTCGCCTCCTGCTCGTTCCAATGGGCGGCCGCGGCCCAGCCATTATCGACCACCAGCAGCAGCGGCCCGTCGCCCGCGAGCGCCTTGCGCGCATCCTCAAGCGGATGGGCGAGGGCGACGATGATGAGGGCCGCGATCACGAGGCGCAGCAGCAGCAGCCACCAGGGCGTGCGATAGGGCGTTTCCTCCGGCGGGCGCAGTCCGAACAGCAGGCGGATCGCCGGAAAGATCTGCCGCTTGGGGGCCGGCGGCATCAGCCGCAGCAGCCACCACAGGACTGGCAAGGCCAGCAGCGCCACCAGCACCCAGGGGGCCGCGAAGCTGAGATCGGCCAGCCCCATCATCGGATCCTGACCTCGGACCGCTCGCCGAGCCGGCGATAGAGCGCCAGCAAGGCGGATTCGGGCGAACGGTCGGTGGTGGTGAGCGCGTAGCTCCAGCCCAGCGTGCGGGCCAAGGCCGCCATGCCGTCGAGCTGCGCCTGCAGCCGTTCGGCATAGGCCTGGCGGATCGCCTCGACCCGGCCGATCAGCGCATCGCCCTCCCGCTCGGTGCCCTCGAAGCGGATGCGGCCGGTGAACGGCAGCGACTGCTCGGCGGGATCGAGCAACTGGAGGATATGGCCATGCGGCTGATATTCGGCGAGCCGCTTGAAGCGCGTTTCAAGCGTCGCCAGCGGCGAGAGGAAATCGCCGACCAGCACCAGCTCGGCATGGCGCGGCAGCCGCAGATCGGGCGGCAGGCTCTGGTCCTCGGGATGATGCTGCAGCAGCAGCGCCAGCCGCTCGAGGCCGCGATGGCCGGTGAAAGGCGGCGCGCCTTCGCCCAGGAGGGCGACGCGCTCGCCGGCATCGAGCAGGAGTGCCGCGAGCGCGAGCGTCACCAGGTCGGCGCGCTCGATCTTCTCCGGCAGATTGCGGCCCGAGCGCCAGCGCATCGAGGCCGAGGCGTCGCGCCACAGATAGATCGTCTGCGCCGCGGCCCATTCGCTCTCGCGCACGAACACCGGATCAGCCTTGGCCGACTGGCGCCAGTCGATGCGGCCCACCGGATCGCCCGGCTGATAGCGGCGGAACTGCCAGAAGGTGTCGCCGGGGCCGACGCGGCGGCGGCCATGCACGCCCTGCTCGACGGTGGCGGCGATGCGTTCGGCCTGCACCAGAAGCGGCGGCAGGGCGGCCGCCATGGACTGGGCGCGCTCGCGCAAACCCGCTTCGTTCGAAGTCGGCCTGCCGCGAATTTTGGCGCCGAACGCCATGCCTGCTCCCTCTGCCGCCGCGCTCGCTTGCGTTCGCCTCAGCGCAAGGGCTGGATCAGGCGCTCGATCACCTCATCGAGGCCGATGCCTTCGGCGCGGGCGGCGAAATTGAGCGCCATGCGGTGGCGCAGGATCGCGGGCGCCAGCGCCACCACATCCTCGACCGAGGGCGCGAACCGCCCTTCCATCAAGGCACGGGCGCGGGCCGCCAGCATCAGCGCCTGACTGGCGCGAGGGCCGGGGCCCCAGGCCACATGCTGGCGCACCGTTTCGATCTCGCTGCTTTCGGGCCGGCCCGAGCGCACCAGGCTGAGGATCGCCTCGACCACGCTGTCGCCGACCGGCACGCGGCGCACCAGGCGCTGCGCCAGCAGCAGGTCGCCGGCCGTCATGACCGGCTCGGCCTTCTCCTCGTCCGCGCCGGTGGTGGCGAGCAGCATCTGGCGCTCGGCCGCCTGCTCGGGATAGGTGACGTCGATCTGCATCAGGAAGCGGTCGAGCTGCGCCTCGGGCAGCGGATAGGTGCCCTCCTGCTCGATCGGATTCTGCGTCGCCAGCACATGGAAGGGCTGGGGCAGGGGGTGGGGATGGCCGCCGACGGTGACGCGGGCCTCCTGCATCGCCTGCAGCAGCGCCGACTGGGTGCGCGGGCTGGCGCGGTTGATCTCGTCGGCCATGAGCAGCTGGCAGAAGACCGGTCCGGGAATGAAGCGGAAGGAGCGCCGGCCGCTGTCGGTCTCCTCCAGCACCTCGGAGCCCAGGATGTCGGCCGGCATCAGGTCGGGCGTGCATTGCACGCGCTTGTCCTCGAGCCCGAGAACGATGCCGAGCGTCATCACCAGGCGGGTCTTGGCCAGGCCCGGCACGCCCACCAGCAGCGCATGGCCGCCGGCCAGGAGCGTAATTAGGGTTTGATCGATCGTCGCTTGTTGGCCGAAAATGACGCGACCGATGCTGCGGCGAACCTGCTGCAGCGTGTCGCCGAGGCGGCCGATCTCGGCGGCAAGCCGGTCGGCGGAAATCACGGTATCGGGGGAACTCACCGTCGGCTGCTCCTTGAATGGTTCGGGGGCATGGATCGGACGGGCGTCGATCGAACAGGCCAAGCCATCCTATGACTGCAGGCAAGCTGTCGGAAGGCACTCTTTCGTTACCTTCTTCGTCGCCCGGCCCGGGAAGGGAGCCGCAGCAATGCGGCGAATTTGCGATTCGGATCGGGCGGGACGGCACCTGGTATTATCTGAACTCCCCGATCGGCCGGAAACCGCTGGTCAAGCTGTTCTCCACCGTGCTGCGCCGCGAGCCGGACGGGGATTACTGGCTCGTCACGCCCTATGAGCGGGGGCGGATCGAGGTCGAGGATGTGCCCTTCGTCGCGGTCGAGGTCACGGCCGAGGGCGCCGGACCCGCCCAGCGCCTGCGTTTCCGGACCAATCTCGACGACGAGGTGGTGGCCGACAAGGACCACCCGATCCGCGTGCTGCAACAGCCTGGGACCGGCGAGCCCACTCCCTATATCATGGTACGGGACGGGCTCGAGGCAAGACTGACTCGGCCGGTCTTCTATGAGCTGGTGGAACTGGGCGAGAGCCGTCATGAGGACGGCGAAGAGCAGCTGGGCGTATGGAGCAGCGGACAATTCTTTCTTCTGGGACGGACCGACGCGGAAGCCTGAGCCCCGCCGCCATTCGCGATGCCTTGACGGCGAAGCCGCCCGGCGTGCGCCGCGCGCCGCGCGGGCCCGTGGCGCTGGAGCTGCCGGACGAGACGCGCGGCGACCACGATCTCAACCCCGACATGATGCCGAAGCTGCCGCTGACGGCGGCGGCCGTGCTGGTGCCGCTGGTGCTGCGGATGGAAGGGCTCACCATTCTCCTGACCCAGCGCACCGAGCATCTGGCCGAACATGCGGGCCAGGTCGCCTTTCCGGGCGGTCGCGTCGATCCCGAGGATGCCGATGCGATCGCGGCCGCGCTGCGCGAGGCCGAGGAAGAGATCGGGCTGGCACGCCGGCTGGTCGAGCCGATCGGGCAGCTCGACACTTATGTGACGCGCACCGGTTATGAGGTGACCCCGGTGGTGGGATTGGTGCAGCCGCGTTTCGATCTGGTGCTCAATCCGCTCGAGGTCGCCGACGCCTTCGAGTTGCCGCTGGCCTATCTGCTGGACGCAGCCAATCGCCGGATGGAGAGCAGGGTCTATAACGGCGTCGAGCGGCATTTCTGGACGGTGCCGTGGCAGAACCGCTTCATCTGGGGCGCCACCGCCGGGATGCTGGTCAATCTGGCCGAGATCCTGGCGCCGCGGGCCGGCGCCTCATGAGACGCTTCCTCGAGATCCTGATCCCGCTGCTGCTGCCGACGCTGATCTATTTTCTCTATCTTGCGATCGCCCGCCGCCGGGCCCAGGCCACCGGTGCGGCACCGACCCTCGTCTTCAAGGACATGCCCTGGAGCTGGCTCGCCGGCGCCGGGGTCGCTCTGCTCGCCGTGACCCTGGCGGCCTCGGCCTTGTTCGGCGGCGCCGCGCCCGGAAGCCACTATCAGCCGCCCAGCCTCGAGAACGGGCAGATCAACCAGGGCGGATTCTCGAATTGATGCGGGCGTATCAAGAAAAACCATCCCCTCTCCCAACTTTTGGGGGAGGGGATTAGATTTTTGATTTCAATGTCGAAGGGAATTTTGATGACAGACCGGCGCCTGACGCCGCAGCCCTGGATGACGCAGCCGCGTACGCAGGCCGTGATCGCCGCCTTGAGCGCGGACGAGGCGGAGGTGCGGTTCGTCGGCGGCTGCGTGCGCGACGCGATTCTCGGCCGCAAGATCAAGGATATCGATCTGGCGACACCCGATTCGCCCGAGACGGTGATCGCGCTGCTGAAGGGTGCTGGCATTCGCGCGATTCCGACGGGCATCGAGCACGGCACGATCACGGCCGTCATGGAGGGCCATCCCTTCGAGGTGACGACCCTGCGCCGCGACGTCGAGACAGACGGGCGCCATGCCAAGGTCGAGTTCACGGACAATTGGCGGGAAGACGCCGCGCGGCGCGATCTCACCTTCAACGCCATGTCGCTCTCGCCCGACGGCACGCTGCATGATTATTTCGGCGGCTATGACGATCTTCAGGCGGGCCGGGTGCGGTTCGTCGGCGATCCGGCGATGCGCATCAAGGAAGATGTGCTGCGGCTGTTGCGTTTCTTCCGCTTCTTCGCGCATTACGGCAAGCCGCCGCCCGATGCCGAGGCGCTGGCCGCCTGCCGGTTCGCGGCGCCGCAATTGTCGACGCTCTCCGGCGAACGGCTCCAGGCCGAGACCCTGAAGCTGCTGGCGGCGGGCAATCCCGCACCCGTGGTGGCGCTGATGCAGGATCAGCATGTGCTGACGCATCTGCTGCCGGAAGCGCAGAGCGTCGCCAAGCTCGCGGCGCTGGTCATGATCGAACGCGCTCTCGGGCGCGAGTTCGATCCGCTGCTGCGGCTGGCGGCGCTGATCGAGGGCGGGCCGGAGAGCGCGCGCGCGGTCGCCTGGCGGCTTCGGTTGTCGAATGCCGATCGCGACCGGATGATCGCGGCGCTCGAGGCGCCGCCGCTCTCGCCCTCGCTCGACGGCAAGGCCTGCCGCCTCGCGCTCTATCGCCTGGGCTGGGAGACCTTCCGCGACTGCGTGCTGTTGAGCTGGGCGGCGAGCGGCGACATGCCGGACGCGCCGCAATGGCGGGGACTGCTCGCCCTCAGCGAGAACCCGCCGCCGGCCTTTCCGCTGCAGGGCCGCGATCTCCTGACGCTCGGCGTGCCCGCCGGCCGTCGCGTCGGCGAGCTCTTGAAGGAAGTCGAAGCCTGGTGGATCGCGGGCGACTTCCGCGCGGATCGGAAGGCGTGCCTGGAAGAGGCGAAGAAGAGGGCCTCTTAGTCATCCCGGCGAAAGAGTCGCCGCAACTCCTCTCGTCATCCCCGCGAAAGCGGGGAGATGGATTCACACTCCAAGTGCAACACTTGGCTGCAGAAGATTTCAGCGGGGCTGTGCCAGTCAAGGCATTTGCGCGGGGTGTTGTTGTAGGCGCGGACCAGATTTGAGAGTTGGCGTGTGGTGAGGGTGTCGAGGTTGGTTTTTCTGGGGATGTTGCGGCGCAATCGCCCGATGGCGTTTTCGACGCCCCCTTTCTGCCAGGGAGCATAGGGGTCGCAGAAGAAGGTCTGGATATCGAGGCGGTGGAGCTCGTAGTGACGGGCGAACTCGGTGCCATTGTCGAAGGTGATGGTCTGGCGCAGGGATTGGGGCAGAGGCCCGAGCAAGCTGGCGATAGCGTCGGCGATCGGCTCGGCATGCTTGCCGTTGGACCGGCCGACGATGAGCAGGCGGGAGGATCGCTCATGCAAGGCGAGGAGGGCCTGGCCGTAGCGGGTGAACATCATGAGATCGGCTTCCCAGTTGCCGGCGACCGAACGGTCCCCGACGGCGGCGGGTCTTTCTGCAATGGAAACACGATCTTGGATGTGCAGGGCCGAGCTGCCGCCCTTGCGGCCGCGGCGGCCGCGTTTGCTCTTGGCGCGGGGCAGGTAATGGCGCCAGCGATAGTCCTTGTGGCGGGTGATCTGGGCCTGGATGAAGCGGTAGATGCTCTCCGGGCTGATGACGTGCCGGCCCTGCTGGCGTTCGAGCCAGCCGCAGACCTGCTCGGGCGACCAGCCTTTCTTCAGGCCGTCGAGGACTTGCCGGCGCAACTTGGCGTCACGTTCCAGACGCGAGCCTCGCCAGCGCCGGGCCCGGGTCTGCTGCTGGGCGTAGACGGCCCGATAGCCGATCTGACGGCCGGTGTTTCGCTTCAGCTCCCGAGAAATCGTCGATGCTGGGCGATCCAGAGCTGCAGCGATCTGGCGGATCGAGTGGTCTTTGGCCTGAAGGCTGGCAAGGATGGCGCGCTCTTCGGCCGAGAGCTGAGTGTATTTTGTTCCCATGGCAACACCCTAATCTGGTGTTGCACTTCGTTTGAAAATTCAGCGGACCCAACTTTCAGCTTGGTGCGCTGGATCGAGTTGGTTCCCCGCTTTCGCGGGGATGACAGCGGGGGAGTTACGGCCAGATCACCTCGGGCGGCAGCGACATGAGAATCGCTTCCGTGTTGCCGCCGGTCTTGAGGCCGAAGGTGGTGCCGCGGTCGTAGAGCAGGTTGAACTCGGCATAGCGGCCGCGGCGGATGAGCTGGTGGCGGCGCTGCTCGGGCGTCCAGGGCTGGTTCAGGTGGCGCCGCACGATCGCGGGATAGACCTCGAGGAAGGCCAGCCCCACATCGCGGGTGAAGGCGAAGTCCTTCTCCCAATCGCCGCTGTCGAGATTGTCGTAGAAGATGCCGCCGACGCCGCGCGGCTCGTTCCGGTGCGGCAGGTAGAAATAGCGGTCGCACCATTCCTTGAATTTCTCGTAGTAGCGGTCGTCATGCTTGTCGCAGGCGGCCTTGAACGCGGCGTGGAAGCTTGCCGTGTCGGCATCGTCGGGAAACATCGGCGTCAGGTCGGCGCCGCCGCCGAACCAGCCTTTGCTGGTCACGATATGGCGCGTGTTCATATGCACGGCGGGCACCAGCGGCGAGCGCATATGGGCCACCAGGCTGATGCCGCTGGCCCAGAAGCGTCCGTCCTCGCCGGCACCCGGAATCTGCTTGCGGAACTCCTCGGAGAAGACGCCTTCGACGGTCGAGACATTGACGCCGACCTTCTCGAAGACACGGCCGCGCATCACCGACATGACGCCGCCGCCGCCGTCGCCCGTCTCGGAATCGGGCCGGGTCCAGGCGCTGCGCTCGAAACGGCCGGCCGGCATCTCCGCGTGGGTTCCGGTCAGCTCGTCTTCGAGCCGCTCGAACTCGGCGCAGATCCGGTCGCGCAGTTCCTGGAACCAGGCGGCGGCGCGCGATTGCCGGGATGACATCGAACTCATGAGTTGCTGGGGCTCTCTGACGACAACGGACATGGTGCTGCGTTCGGGGCCGCGAGGGCAAGCGACCCCTTCTCCCTTTTGGGTGGCGATATCGGCTTTCTGACGGATTCAGCCGGGCCAGGCGTTGATTTGCCTCAATGCTTCGCCCAGGGCCAAGGCGGCGGCGAGGGCGATATTGAGCGAGCGCATCTCCGGCTGCATCGGGATCCGGAGGCGGATATCGGCGGCCTCGTGGATGGCGGCCGGGACCCCGGCGCTTTCGCGGCCGAGCAACAGGGTGTCGCTCGATTCGAAGGCGAAGGCGGGCAGGGCGTGGTCGCCGGCCGTGGTCAGGAGGACGATCCGCCCGGTCCTCGCCGCCTGGAACGAGGCCCAGTTTTCATGGCGACGGATCTCGACCCGGTCGAGATAGTCCATGCCGGATCGCCGCATCCTGCGGTCATCGAAGGGGAATCCGAAGGGCTCTATCAGATCGACGGCGACGCCGAGACAGGCCGCCAGGCGGAGAATGGCGCCGGTGTTCTGCGGGATGTCGGGCTCATAGAGGGCGAGGCGCATCGAATGTCCCTGGAGGGCGAAGCCGCGAGGTCGTGGCGCGACCGGGCTCGGGCGCGGTCGCCGATCTGTTCCGGATGCGGCATCTGGCCGGGCCCCGGAGCGCTAGGCAAACCCCCGAAATTCGACTATACCGCTTGCCGTCGAAGGGGTTAGCGGCTCCCGATTTATGCGGCGGATTGTCGCAAGAGAGCCGAAGACCGCTTCGTCGGCAGAGTGTTATAAGGGCGCGCGAGCCCACCTGGATAATGCCTTGCGGGGAGGGAACGGACCGTCGGTCCTGATCGGTCCTGCGCTGCAAGGAGCTTCTTGATCCGGGCCTCGGGCGTGGGGCGCGACCAAAGGAGTAAGAGAGAGATGGCGGAAAGCCTTCAGGCCAGCGTGGGCGCGGGGCATGGCCCCGGCGCGCATGGCGAGGGGACACGGCGTGACTTCCTCTTCCTGGCCACAGGTGCGGTGACCGCCGTCGGCGTCGCCTCGCTCGTCTGGCCCTTCATCGATCAGATGAATCCATCGGCCGACACGCTGGCGCTCTCCACCACCGAGATCGACATCAGCCATGTCGAAGTCGGCCAGGCGATCACCGTGCTCTGGCGCGGCAAGCCGGTCTTCGTGCGCCACCGCACGCCGGAAGAGATCAAGGAAGCCGAGGACGTCAACATCAAGGAACTGCGCGATCCGCAGACCGATCAGCAGCGCGTGCAGAAGCCGGAATGGCTGGTCATGGTCGGCGTCTGCACCCATCTGGGCTGCGTGCCGCTGGGCCAGAAGCCGACCGATCCCAAGGGCGAGTTCGGCGGCTGGTTCTGCCCCTGCCACGGCTCGCAATACGACACCTCCGGCCGCATCCGGAAGGGCCCCGCGCCGCGCAATCTCGAGATCCCGGCCTACATCTTCGAGACCGACACCACTCTCCTGGTTGGGGCGGAGGCCAAGAAGTCGTGAGCACGCCAAAGTTCAAGAACCCGATCGTCCGCTGGATCGATTACCGGCTGCCGATATTCAGCTTCCTCGACCACGAGATGCATGAATATCCGACGCCGAAGAATCTGAGCTACTGGTGGAACTTCGGCTCGCTCGCCGGCCTCATGCTGGTGGTCATGATCGTCAGCGGCATCATCCTGGCGATGCACTACACCCCGCACGTCACGCTCGCCTTCAACAGCGTCGAGCACATCATGCGCGACGTGAATTACGGCTGGCTGCTCCGCTACATCCATATGAACGGGGCGTCGATGTTCTTCATCGTCGTCTATGTCCATATCTTCCGCGGGCTCTATTACGGATCCTACAAGAAGCCGCGCGAGCTCCTGTGGATGATCGGTGTCGTCATCCTGCTGCTGATGATGGCGACCGCCTTCATGGGCTATGTGCTGCCGTGGGGCCAGATGAGCTTCTGGGGCGCCACCGTCATCACCAACCTGTTCTCGGCCCTGCCGATCGTCGGCAAGTACATCGTGACCTGGCTGTGGGGCGGCTTCTCGGTCGACAACCCGACCCTCAACCGCTTCTTCTCGCTGCACTACCTGCTGCCCTTCGCGATCCTGGGCGTGGTGGTCCTGCATGTGCTGGCGCTCCACAAGCACGGCTCGAACAACCCGCTCGGCATCGACACCAAGGGCCCGCAGGACAGCATCCCCTTCCACCCCTACTACACGGTGAAGGACTATTTCGGCGTCGGCGTGTTCCTGATCTTCTACGCCGCGCTGGTGTTCTTCAGCCCGAACTTCTTCGGCGAGCCGGACAACTACATCCCGGCCAACCCGATGGCGACGCCCACGCATATCGTGCCGGAATGGTACTTCCTGCCCTTCTACGCGATCCTGCGCGCGGTGCCGGACATCTGGTTCATCGAAGCCAAGCTCGGCGGCGTGCTGGCGATGTTCTCGGCCATCCTGGTGCTGTTCGTGCTGCCCTGGCTCGATCATTCGCCGGTGCGCAGCGCCCGCTTCCGTCCGACCTACAAATGGTTCTTCTGGATCCATCTGGCGGACTGCCTGGTGCTGGGCTGGGTCGGCGCGAATTCGCCCGACGCCAGCTTCCATGGCGTGCCGTTCCTGATCATCGGCCGCATCGCGACCGCCTGGTACTTCATCCACTTCCTGATCGTGCTGCCGCTCCTGGGCTTCTTCGAAAAACCGAAGCCTTTGCCCACGAGCATCAGCGAGCCCGTGCTCAAAGGCGGCGGCAAGCTCGCCGGCGCCACTACCAAGCCGATGGAGAAGGCATGATGCGTCGCAACGCGCTCCTGGCCTTCGCCACCGCGGCCCTGGTCGCCTCCGGCCTCGCCGTCACGACCGCCCGCGCGGCGGAAAGCGAGCATTCGCTCGAGCATCAGCGCTGGTCCTTCGACGGGCTGTTCGGCACCATCGACCAGGCGGCCGCGCAGCGCGGCTTCCAGGTCTATAAGGAAGTCTGCGCGGCCTGCCACTCGCTGTCGCTGGTCGCCTATCGCAATCTGGGTGCCATCGGCATCGGCGAGGACCAGATCAAGGCGATCGCAGCGCAGTACAATGTGATGGACGGTCCCAACGACGCGGGCGACATGTTCGAGCGGCCGGCCAAGCCCTCGGACAAGTTCGTCGCTCCCTTCGCCAACGCGAACGCGGCGCGCGCCGCCAACAACGGCGCCCTGCCGCCCGACCTCTCGCTCATCGTCAAGGCGCGCGAAGGCGGGCCCGACTATGTCTATGGCGTCCTCACCGGCTTCGTCCCGCCGCCGGCGGGCGTGACGGTGCCGGACGGCATGTATTACAACGCCGCCTTCCCGGGCCACCAGATCGCGATGCCGCCGCCGCTCTCCGATGGTTCCGTCACCTATGCCGACGGCACGGAGGCGAGCGTCCATCAGGAGGCGCATGACGTCGTCACCTTCCTCGAATGGACCGCCGAGCCGGAGCTCGACGCCCGCAAGAAAATGGGCGTGAAGGTGATCCTGTTCCTGATCGTGCTGACCGGCCTCGCTTACGCCGTGAAGCGCAAGGTCTGGAAGGATATTCACTGACCGACTGATCGCGGTTCTCGATTGAAGGCCGGGCGCGAAGCGATGCTTCGCCCCGGCCTTTTTCTTTTGCTGACACAGCGCGTTTGCGGCACCCCTCCCCCTACCCCCTCCCGCAAGGGGAGGGGGCGTGGATGGCGTAGCTCTCGATTGGAGCTTTGAAGTAGAGCGAAGCGATCATGTTAACTTGAGGGGTATTCATAGAATGTGATCGTGAAAGGCTTTCTCCCATGACCCCACCCGCCCTCTCCGGTATCGACCACACCCTCGTCGGCGTGCGCGATCTCGACGCGGCGCGCGAGCGCTGGGCGCGGCTGGGATTTACGGTGACGCCGCGCGGCCGGCATATCGGCTGGGGCACGGCCAATTACTGCGTGATGCTGGAGCGCGGCTATATCGAGCTCCTGGGCATCCTCGATCCGGGCCAATTCACCAACAATCTCGACAAATTTCTCGAGACCCGGGAAGGGCTGATGGGTCTCGCCTTCGCCAGCGACGATCCGGCCGCGACCAAGGCGCGGCTCGAGGCGCTGGGGCTTCATCCCGACGGTCCCAAGGATCTGAAGCGCTATCTCGAGCTGCCCGAGGGCGACGTGCTGCCCGAGTTCCGGCTGCTGTTCCTGCCCAAGGCCGAGACGCCCGATCTCTCGGCCTTCGTCTGCTGCCATCTGACGCCGGGGCTGGTGCGCCGCCCCGCCTGGCTCGACCATGACAATGGCGCGGTCGCGCTGCGCGGAATCACGGTCATCAGCGACGCGCCCGACAAGAGTGCCTCCGGCTATCGCGCCTATTTCGGCGAGACGGCGGTGCGCGCGATTCCGGGTGGTGCGGAGGTGGCTTGCGGCCCCGAAAGCCTGCGCTTCGTCACCCGCGAAGGCTTCGCCGCGCTCTATCCGGGCCAGGGCGCCTGGCCGCCCTTTCCAGCCCCCTTGCCGGCCGCGATGACGGTCACGGTGCGCGAGCCGTCGCGGACCATGACCCACCTCTGGAACCGCGCCATCCGTGCCGACCGCGACGGCGACCGAATCTGGGTCGGGCCGTCCGAAGCGAACGGGCTGGTGCTGGAGTTCGTGAAGGCGTAAGCGCAAGGGGAAGGGTGATGAGCGAGATCAGCGACGTTCATAAATTGGCCGGCGATGAGATCATGGTCTGGATGGACCGGCCGGGCGGCCCGATCTGCATCAAGACGGTCAATAGCCATAATGATCCTGTCGAGATGGCCGAGCACGAGGCGGAAGAGCTTGTCGAGGTGCTGCAGAAGCTGATCGCGAAGTGCCGCTGACCCTCCACCGCTCCCCAATGTCATCCCCGCGAAAGCGGGGAGATGGATTCACACTCCAAGTGCAACACTTGGCTGCAGAAGATTTCAGCGGGGCTGTGCCAGTCAAGGCATTTGCGCGGGGTGTTGTTGTAGGCGCGGACCAGATTTGAGAGTTGGCGTGTGGTGAGGGTGTCGAGGTTGGTTTTTCTGGGGATGTTGCGGCGCAATCGCCCGATGGCGTTTTCGACGCCCCCTTTCTGCCAGGGAGCATAGGGGTCGCAGAAGAAGGTCTGGATATCGAGGCGGTGGAGCTCGTAGTGACGGGCGAACTCGGTGCCATTGTCGAAGGTGATGGTCTGGCGCAGGGATTGGGGCAGAGGCCCGAGCAAGCTGGCGATAGCGTCGGCGATCGGCTCGGCATGCTTGCCGTTGGACCGGCCGACGATGAGCAGGCGGGAGGATCGCTCATGCAAGGCGAGGAGGGCCTGGCCGTAGCGGGTGAACATCATGAGATCGGCTTCCCAGTTGCCGGCGACCGAACGGTCCCCGACGGCGGCGGGTCTTTCTGCAATGGAAACACGATCTTGGATGTGCAGGGCCGAGCTGCCGCCCTTGCGGCCGCGGCGGCCGCGTTTGCTCTTGGCGCGGGGCAGGTAATGGCGCCAGCGATAGTCCTTGTGGCGGGTGATCTGGGCCTGGATGAAGCGGTAGATGCTCTCCGGGCTGATGACGTGCCGGCCCTGCTGGCGTTCGAGCCAGCCGCAGACCTGCTCGGGCGACCAGCCTTTCTTCAGGCCGTCGAGGACTTGCCGGCGCAACTTGGCGTCACGTTCCAGACGCGAGCCTCGCCAGCGCCGGGCCCGGGTCTGCTGCTGGGCGTAGACGGCCCGATAGCCGATCTGACGGCCGGTGTTTCGCTTCAGCTCCCGAGAAATCGTCGATGCTGGGCGATCCAGAGCTGCAGCGATCTGGCGGATCGAGTGGTCTTTGGCCTGAAGGCTGGCAAGGATGGCGCGCTCTTCGGCCGAGAGCTGAGTGTATTTTGTTCCCATGGCAACACCCTAATCTGGTGTTGCACTTCGTTTGAAAATTCAGCGGACCCAACCCTCCACCGACACCGCTGGATCGAGTTGGGCCCCCGCTTTCGCGGGGGTGACAACCAAGCGAGGGTGACAATCAAGCGGCGACGACAACCAGTTTGTGAGTGGCGAATCTCACGCCACTCTGATCGTCCCGTCTCTTCCGATCGTCACCTCCGCCCCATCGGCCAGCGCCGCCTGTTGCTCGCGCGGGACCACCAGGACCGGGATCGAGCCGTAATTCATCTCGCGGGCGACCACGACGCCGAGGCCGAGGATCGCGTCGGGCTCGGCGACGACGAGGGCGGCCGGCGCGAGGCGCTTGGCCATCAGCTCCAGCATGATGTAGCTCGAGGAGGAGGAGCCGATCATGCCGGGCAGCACCAGCACGCGGCCCTTGAGCTCGGCCTGGTGGTTGGGATGGCGCGGGTCGCTGATCCGTCCCGTGACCGGATCGACGCCGCCCCAGAAGCTGATCGGCTTTGCGAGCTTGAGCACGCGGCCGCGCGCCTCACCTTCGACCTGGATCTTGCTGTCGAGCACCGCGGTCATGACCACAAACCCTCGTCGCGGCTGACGCGGCCTTCGATCGCGGATTTCACGCAATCGGCGAGGCTGCCATAGACCACCTCGTAGCCGGTGTTGGCCGGGGTGTAATGCGCGAACTTGCCCGAGTTGGTCATGAGCACGCCGCTCCGGCTCGGCAGGATCGGCGCCACCACGACGCAGGTGTCGGCCACCACCGTCACCCCGGCCTGCTGGAGGGGCTTCAGGCGCCGCCGCCGCTCGAGCTCGGCCACCACATGGCGGCCGGTGCAGACGAAGAAGGGCAGCTTCACATGGCGCCCGTCGATCAGATCCTCCAGCGCCTCGAACTCCTCCAGCGAGAAATGCGGGCTGCCCAGTGCCACTGCATCGATCCGCTCGCCCTTGACGGTCGAGAGTCGGTCGCGCGCAGTGCGCAGCATGGCGGCATCGAGCCGGATGGTCTTTTCTGGCGGTTGGTTACCCAGCGCCGCCGCGGCCGTGGGCGCTTCGGGTGTCACGCCCGCCACATGGAACAGGCCGACGGCCCCACTGGAAGCGGCGGCTGCCCCCAGCGCCTTGAGCTGGTCCTCGCTGGTGAAGGGCGGGAGCCCCTCGATCACGCCGATGGCATTGCCGATCTCGGCGCCATACCAGGCGCCCAGCACCGGATAGAACACGTCGCTGGCCTTGAGCGCGTGCGAGAGAGCCGAGGTATCGACCAGGATCGTGGCGCGGCGCTTCTCGGCGCGATGGAGGCCGTAATCGGGCGCGCGCGCGACGATCGCGCAGCAGATGTCGAGGAAATCGCCATAGCGGTTGGTGCGGGCCCCCAGCACCGAGTTGCAGAAGGCGACCGCGTTGCTTTCGCCCCAGGCCACCTGCTCGCCGAATTTGGGCCGGTGTCCCGCCTGATAGGGCGAGCAGGTCCAGGTCGGCCAGCAGCCCATCGCCTCATAGGCCTTCATCAGCCGCAGCGCCATCTCGTGGCGGTGGGGATCGGCCTTGACCGTCGCGGGCGTGATGAGATCGAGCCCGCCGACATTCATGGTCGAGGGGATCGCCACGCGGGCCCCTTCGCCGACCAGCCGCTCGGCGAAATGGACGCCGCTGTCGCCGTGATAGAGGCCGCCATCGATATGGGAGGAGGTCACGCGGATGAGCCGCTCGGCGCCCAGCATCGCGCCCATCTCGGCCAGGATGCGCATCGACATGGCGGCGGCATCGCTGCCGGCGGCAATGGCTCGTTCTTCGTCGGTCAGTCGGACAGGCATGGGACCCGCACTCGCAGAAGGGGGGCCGATCTTAGCGGCGCGGGGCGGGGCTGTCGCGGCGGAAGGAAACCCTCCCCCCAACCCCCTCCCGCAAGGGGAGGGGGCTAGAAAAATTGGACCACGCCCCCTCCCCTTGCGGGAGGGGGTAGGGGGAGGGGTGTCGCAGGACCATTGGTCATGTCGAATGACAATCGCGCTCAAAGTTTCGAAATCGATCGAAGCGATCATACCCAAAAGTCGAAGCCCTCCCTCCTGCCATCGGCAGAAGAGAGGGCTGAGAGTCGGGAAGTCCGGCGTTCGGCTTTAGAAAACGCTTACACCAATCCCTCGGCCTTGAGCGCGGCCTGGACGGCGGGGCGCTTGCCGACGCGCTCGCGGAAGGCGTTCAGGTTCTTGTAGGGCGTCATGTCGACATCGGCATGCGCCGACCAGTTGGTGATGGTGAAGAGATAGGCGTCGGCTGCCGTGAAGCTCTTGCCCATCAGAAAGTCGTTGGTCGAAAAATGCTTGTCGAGCAGCGCGAACCGGTCGCCCAGCTTCTTCTTCACGATCGCCTTGAAGGAGTCGGGCGTGGCAGGGTTCCAGAGCGGCCCGAAACCCTTATGGACCTCGGTGGCGATGAAATTGAGCCATTCCTGCTCGCGATAGCGGTCGAGCGTGCCGGCCGGCGGGATCAGCTTCGCATCCGGCTTCTGGTCGGCGATGTACTGCAACAGAACCGCCACCTCGGTCATGATCTGGCCGTTGTCGAGCTGGACCGTCGGCACATAGCCCTTCGGATTGATCTTGGAGAAGTCCTCGCCCTTCTCGGTCTTCTTCGTGCCGAGATCCACCTTCACGATGTCGGCGGGAAGACCGGCCTCGCGGATCATGATGTGGGGAGCCAGCGAGCAGGCGCCGGGGCTGTAATAGAGCTTCATGGGGAACCTCTTCGGTCTGGGGAATGTCGTGGCGCCCCTGGTATGTCGGGTTCGGACGCGTTCCGCAAGACGGCACCTTCCCGAAACGCGGTCACTGCGAGGTGACCGTATTTGACGGAACGCCCGGGAAGCGGCAAGCATGATGCCACGTCATTGCGGAGCCATGGCCCGTTCAACGGTTTGTCACAGGATATGTCGGAAGATGGCCGCCATGAGCGAGCCCGATACCCCATCCGATGAGGTCCAGGCGGCGTCCGCCGATGCCCTGGCCGCCGCCTTGGCGCCGAAGTTTCCGCAGCTCCAGGCGCTGCTGGCGGCGGATCCCGGGCAGGCTCGGGGCGATCTGCTGCCCTATCTCCTGCTGGCCGAGCTCTACCGCTGGCTGACCGAGCAGGCCACGGCCGGCGCGGACGATGCGGAAACGCAGGCGGTCGTCCAGCTCTGCGGCGAGCTGTTCGCCATGACCTTCGAGCATGATCCGCTGGGCGCCGCGTTCGCCAGCGAGATCATCGATTCCATGCTGGATGCGACGCGGGGACGGCCCCGCACCGAATCATGAAGGAATGCTCATGAGCCTGAAGGATTTCGAAACGGCGATGCGGCTGATCGAGGAAAACGAGGATCAGGCGGATTTCGTCGGCCCCCGCGACGCGGCGCTGGTCGACAAGGCGGAGAAGGCGCTGGGGATCAAATTTCCGCCCAGCTATCGCCAGTTCCTGCTGCGGCTGGGAGCCGGCAGCTTCGGCGCTCTCGAGATCTACGGCGTGATCGACGACGAATGGGAGGGCTCCTCGGTTCCGGATGCCGTCTGGTACACGCTCAGCGAACGCGACGAATACGATCTGCCGAAGCATCTGCTGGTCATCGCCGCCGCCGGAGACGGGCCGCTCTATTGCCTCAAGCTCGGCCAGGAGAAGGAACCGCCGGTGATCTTCTACTCGCCGGGCCTCGAGGAAGAGGAGCAGGACTCCGAGATCGCCGCGGCGGATTTCGGGGCCTTCCTGCTGGAAGGCGTGCGCGACGAGCTGGATGCGTAACCTGAATTGACGCCGCCGCCGTTCCGGGGCAGTGACCGACGGCCGGCGGCAGGATCCCTCTGTCCCGCTCGGGGTTTTTCCGGAGGGACGGGCTCCCGGCGCGCCGATTCAGGGGCCGTCCCCTTCTTTTCCCGGGAACCTTCGTCCGCTTAACCCATTATGAGCGGGTCCGTGTCATGGTTAACGGACTTTGATCCTGGGAGCCGCCGGGTCTCGGACGCGCCGGGCCCGGACGCCCTTCCAACCAGCCTTGCCTCGGTCGCCGATGGGATTTGCGTTCCCGGATCTCGACCTGCGGTAGCGGAGAGACCGGACTTCCATGTCGCCTGCCGACGGCCCCCAGCCGACCCCTCCTCAGGACCGGATCTGGACCCGCCCCCGTTGGGGTGCGGGCACGGTGGTTCCCATTCTGGCGGCGGTCTCCTTCGCCTCGATCCTGGCGATGGGCGTGCTGTTCGCCGTCACCACCCATAGCGACACGCTGCATCGCGCCGAAAACGAGTGCCAGCGCATGGCGGCGGTCGCCGCCGTGCATGTCGGCCGCATCGCCGAAGAATCCGGCCGGAGCCTGCGGGTGATCGCGCAATGGATCGAGCGCAACCCCGGCGCGCCGCTCGACTCTCCCGATCTGATCGCCCTCGCCGACGTGCTCAATATCGATCCGGGCCAGACGCGCGCCATCGCCGTCGTCGATTCCACCGGCCAGGCTGTGATGCTCGATAGCGCCAGGGCGGGTCTTGCCTTTGATGTCTCCGCCCGGTCTTTTTTTCCGGTCGCGCGCGACGGTCCGGAAGGCACCCTGCTGTTCGCCCCACCGGTACGGAACCTCGACACGAATGAGCTGACGGTTCCCGCGCTCTACAAGATCGCCGTGCAAGGGCGGGAGCTGGTGATCGCCACAGCGTTCTCCGTGGGCCGGGTGCAGGATCTGATGACGTCGCTCCTGGCCGACTATCACGGCAGCCTGTTGCTGAAGAGCGGCGACAGGGTGCTCGTCGGGGCCATCGAGAATGGATCCGACGAGGGGACGGAGAAGGTCGCGTCGGAGGCCCTCCTGGGAGGGCCGTCGGCCGGGGCGCCATCGTCGCCGGATCAGATCGCCTGCAGCAGGCCCGTCGTCGGCACCTCGCTGCTGGTCGAAGCCCGGCTGGACCGGCAAGCTCTGTTTCTTCGCTGGGACAAGATCGTGCTCGCCTCCTCGGCCTTGATGCTGGTGGTCCTGGCGCTGGTGGTGTTCCTCTCGATCGAGTTGGGCTCGTTCTATCGGCGCCTGCGGTCGAGCGAGGACAGCCTGCGCGATTCGCTGGCCCACGCGAACGAGGCCAACCAGGCCAAGACGATGTTCCTCGCCAACATGAGTCATGAGCTGCGCACGCCCTTGAATGCCATCATCGGCTTCTCGGAGCTGATCGAGCGCCAGGCCTTCGGGCCCATCTCCGACCGGTATCGCGGCTATGTCACCGACATCCTGCAGTCGGGCCGCCATCTCCTGAGCATCGTCAACCAGCTGCTCGACATGGCGTCGATCGAGGCCAACAAGGATCGGCTCGACCGGCGGCCGATGGACCCCAGGGCGGCAATCGAGAGCGCCGTCGCCATGCTTCGCGGGACGGCGCAATCCTCCGGCGTCGCGATCGAGCTCGAGACCGGCGGCCTGCCGGCGCGGATGGTCTGCAACGAGCGGGCCTTCCGGCAGATCGTGGCCAATCTCGTCTCGAACGCGGTGAAGTTCTCGCCGCAAGGCAGCGCCGTGCGGGTCGGGGGCCTCGCCGACGGGCCCGACTTCATCATGCTGACCGTCGCCGACCAGGGCATCGGCATGGCGCCTTCGGACCGGGCCAAGCTCTTCACGCCCTTCTGGCGTGGCGAGAATGTCTGGACCCGCCGCAGCGACGGGATCGGCCTCGGCCTCGCCCTCACCCGGCGGCTGATCGAAGGGCTGGGCGGGCGCATCGAGGTCGAGAGCGAGGCCGGCAAGGGGAGCCGCTTCACCGTGCGGCTGCCGGTGAGCCCGCCGGCCGCGAGCGGGAAGTCCGCTGCCGCGTGATGTTGCACTCCCGCGATCAGGCGCCGCCGGACACGCGACAAAATCTCCGAATGAATTGACGCAAACCGTCTTGTCCGCCTGCCGTCGCTATGGCCAACTTCGGCCATGGGCGGATGGATCTCCTTCCAAGGTCGACGGCGGCGCAGGACGGGTCTGACTCTGTTCCTGGCCCTGGCGCTGTTCTGCCAGACGCTCCTGTCGGCTGCGGCCGGCGTCGCCATGGAGATCGCGGCCACGGACATGGCCGCGGGCATGCCCGGGCATTGCGCCATGCAGGGCGAGCCGGCGAAGCCCGGGGCGCCTCCCGCGCATCACCATCAGGAATGCCCTCTCTGCGTCAGCGGCGCCTGCCCGATGGGCGGGGCGGTGTCGTTGCCGCCAACGACCGGCCCGCGCCTCGATCTTGCCGGTGCCGCCGCGACGGCATACCGCTGCTCGGGATTCTTCGCCGACCGCCCGCCCAGCTCGCTTCTCTATCCCTCGGACATCGCCTCGCAAGCGCCGCCGCTTCGGGCCTGACGCCCGGACAGCCACCGCCTGCTTTGCAATCGATCGTCCCCGGCCCTCGTCCGGAGGCGTCGTTCCTCCATGGGAAGATTCATGTCCAGCTTCGCTCCCGCGGCATCTGACGCCGCGCCGCCCGCTTCCTCGCTCTATCGCGCCGTCTGGCGCTGGCATTTCTACGCCGGCCTGCTGGTGCTGCCTTTTCTGATCCTGCTGGCCGTGACCGGCGGCCTCTATCTCTTCAAGGATGAGATCAATGGCCTGATCTATCGGAATTACCTGACCGTGGCGCCGGCCGATAAGGCGCCTTTGGCCGCTAGCGAACTGATCGCCAAGGCGACCGGGGCCGTTCCGGGCGATCCCGTGCGCTACGTGCCGGCGGCGACGGCGGCATCGTCGGTCGAGGTCGGCGTGGCGACGGCGGATCGCGGCACGGTCTCGGTCTATGTCGATCCTTATGATGGACGGGTGCTGGGCTCGATCGCGGACAGTGCGAAGCTGATGCCCATCCTCAAGAAGATCCACAGCCTGGAATATTTCGGCTGGGTCCCGAACCGCATCATCGAGATCGTCGCCGGCTGGGCCATCGTGCTGGTTATCACCGGCGTCTATCTCTGGTGGCCGCGCAGACGCAGGGGCGGCGTCTGGGCGCCGCGACTCAAGCCCGGCGGCCGCGTGCTCTGGCGCGATCTCCATGCCGTGACCGGCCTCTATATCGGCGTGCTGATCCTCTTCATGGCGGCCACCGGCATGCCCTGGTCTGGCTTCTGGGGCGCCAAGCTCAACAGCTTCATCGCCAGCAACGGCCTGGGTTATCCGCCGGAGTTCTGGGAGAGCGTGCCCAAGTCGCAGCTGCCGATGGGCCATGAGATGCATCAGGTCAATTGGAGCCTGGAGAACGAGCCGATGCCGGCCTCCACGGAAACAGGGGCCACGTCCATCGGTATCGACAAGGCGCTCGGGACCTTCGCCGGGCTCGGGCTCGCCAAGGGCTATGTCGTGGATCTGCCGAGCGGGCCGGAGGGCGTCTATTCGGCCTCGCTCTTTCCGGACCAGGCCGAGAACGAGCGCGTGATCCATCTCGATCAATATTCCGGCAAGCCGCTGTTCGACGGTGGCTTCTACGAGCTGGGCGCGGGCGCCCAGGCGATCGAGTGGGGCATCAGCGTGCATCAGGGCCAGGAGTTCGGCCGCGCCAACCAGCTGGTGATGGCGGCGACCTGTGTCGCGATCGTGCTGATGGCGGTCTCGGCCGTCGTGATGTGGTGGAAGCGACGGCCGAAGGGCTCGCTTGGCGCGCCGCGCATTCCGGAGAACTACAAGATCGCCAAGGGCGTGCTCGTGATCGCCGCCGCCATCGGCATCCTGTTCCCCTTGGTGGGCGCGTCGCTGCTGGCGATGCTGGCGATCGACCGGCTCCTGCCGGCTCGATGGCGTGAAAAGCTCGCCTGACTCTGAGTCGAGGCCGGTGGACGCTGCGGCGTCCGCCGGCTTCATTGATGGCAGCCGAGAACAGCCTTAGGCTGCAGACTGCTACCCAGAGGAGGGCAGGCGCATGTGGCCGTTCAATCGTAAGAAGCCGGGCGCCGAGGAGGGGCTGCGCAACCTTGCGTCCTATGTCTCCTTTGAGGCGGTGAAGGCGCTCGCCAGCGGTTCGAGCGGAGCCGCCCTGTTCGAGAGCGGCGAGATTCCGTTCGTCCTGCTGCAGGTTCGTGACGACAAGGCGGAGGATGTTGGACCGCGTCTCGCCCGGGCGATGACCAAGGTTCGCGATTCGGGCGGCATGATCCACATGATGTCGTCACTCATGCTCGTCTTCTTCGGCTTCCCGCGCAGCGCATGGGCATCGGTGCCCGAACGGCCCTCGATCGAGAATGGGCGGCGCTTGTCCGCCGCTCTGCTGCAGGAGCTCGGCGCCGATGCGAAAATTCTCTACGGAACGGCCACGGGCCTTGTCGGCAATCTCGGTGGGCCGCACTATATGCATTATGCAGCTGCGATCCCGGGCTTTGGAGCGTTGACGGCCAAACTGGTGCAGATCGAATTCGGTCGGGCTGAGGCGATATAGTGTCGGAGCAGGAGAGCCAGCCGTGACGCAACCCTCGCCCATCCCCTGGCACCAGAAGGCCTATGTCTGTGTCCATATCTTCGAGGATACGCGGCCGGTGCTGCTCGTCAGCCGGAATGGCGGCGCCTGGTCTCTTCTCTGCGGGCATGGGCACGACGATATTATGCTCGGCGCGAAAGTCGTTGGCATCGGCCATATCCTGGATCGCGATCCGACGATCCTGCCGCTGCTGGACCTCCCGGCGGGTTGGGAGGCCGAGCGCGAGACACCGACGGGAGATTGGGTTCGACGACCGCCGCCGGAGTCGGAATCGCTGCCGCCCGAGGCGGTGGCGGTGAATGAATCGGTCAAGATCCGGTTCACTCTCGAAAAGGACGAGGACGGCTATCCGCCCTTCACCTCCGAGAGACTCTGGGCCCGCAAGCTCGGTGAAGATCTCTATGAGATCGACAACATCCCCTTTTTCGTGCGCGACCTCAGCCTGGGGGACAGGGTTTCCGCTGAAGCCGCAGAGGCGGGAGTTTTCGTCTTTCGGGGAATGGGCGAGCGCTCCTCGAATAGTACCATCCGCGTCTTCGTCATTCGCGAAGAGGTCCGGCCGACGCTCTTCGGCGAGATCGAGAAATCCGGGGCCGAGTACGAGCTCGGCGCGGTCCCGGACATGGTCGCCATCAATATCCCCGTCAATTCCGACGTTGCGGGGCTGCTGCGCTATCTCGACCAAGCGTCGCGGGAGAAATCGTTGGAGTACGAAGAAGCGGCGCCGAGATACGCCCTGCCGGTCAATTGATCGACTGCGACCGGCGGAGCTCCCCGGCGACTAGACGTTGAACCGGAAGTGGAAGATGTCGCCGTCCTTGACGACATAGTCCTTGCCTTCCGCGCGCATCAGGCCTTTTTCCTTCGCGCCTTGCTCGCCGTTGCAGGCGACGTAATCGTCATAGGCGATGGTCTCGCCGCGGATGAAGCCGCGCTCGAAATCGGTATGGATGACGCCGGCGGCCTGGGGCGCCTTCGCGCCGCGATAGACCGTCCAGGCCCGCGCTTCCTTCGGTCCCACCGTGAAGAAGGTGAGGAGGTCGAGGAGCTTGTAACCGGCGCGGATGACACGGGCGAGGCCGGGCTCGGTCAGGCCGAGGCTCGCCAGGAACTCCTGCTTCTCCGAAGGCTCGAGTTGCGCCACCTCGGCTTCGATCGCGGCCGAGATCACCACCGTCTCGGCGCCCACGGATTTGGCCATCGCGGCGACCTTGGCCGAGAAGGCATTGCCTTCTGCGGCAGAGCCCTCGTCGACATTGCAGACATAGAGAACCGGCTTCGAGGTCAGGAGCTGCAACTGCTTGAAGGTGGTTTCATGCTCCTTGGCGATCGTCGCCGTGCGGGCGGGCTTGCCGGCGCGCAAGGCGACGAGGGCAGGCTCGGCCGCGTCGACCAACGCTTTGGCTTCCTTGTCGCCGCCCTTGGCCTTCTTGAGGGCGCTGTCATAGCGCTTCTCCAGGCTTTCCAGGTCGGCCAGCATCAGCTCGGTCTCGACGATCTCGGCGTCGCGGATCGGATCGACACTGCCCTCGACATGCGTCACCTCGCCTTCGAAGCAGCGCAGCACATGCACGATCGCGTCGACCTGGCGGATATTGCCGAGGAACTGGTTGCCCAGCCCTTCGCCCTTGCTCGCCCCCTTCACCAGGCCGGCGATGTCGACGAACTCGAGCTGGGTCGGAATGATCTTGCCCGAGCCCGCGATCTTCGCCAGCACCTCGAGGCGCGGGTCGGGGACCGAGACGCGGCCGACATTGGGCTCGATCGTGCAGAAGGGATAGTTCGCGGCTTCCGCGGCCTGGGTCGCGGTCAGCGCGTTGAAGAGCGTCGATTTGCCGACATTGGGCAGGCCGACGATGCCGCAGGTAAAGCCCATGGAACTTGGATCCGTTGGTTCGATTGGTGACAGGGAGCGGTATCACCCCTCCCCCTACCCCCTCCCGCAAGGGGAGGGGGCGAGATTATTGCTGGTTCTCGCTTCCCTGAGAGAAGCCCGCAAGCAAGAGAGGCCTATCGACATTTCCACGCCCCCTCCCCTTGCGGGAAGGGGTAGGGGGAGGGGAGTGCAGGGCGCGATTACGACGTCTTGCCGTCCGTGTCCTTCTCGTCTTTCTCCGCCTCTCCGTCCTTCGCCTTCTTCTCTTTCGGCGGGCGGCGGACCGGCGGGTTCAGCGTGACGTTCACCTTGTTCAGGAAGTTGTTCGGTTCGCCCTTCGCCAGGTCACGCAGCAACAGCGGCATGGCGTCGGCGACGGCGAAACAGAACTTCTCCACCACCGGCCGCTCCTCGGCCGAGAAATCCGACAGCACATGGCGGCGCACCAGATCGGGATGGCCCGGATGGTCCACGCCCATGCGCACCCGCCAATAATCCGGTCCGATCGCGCCGTCGATCGACCGCAGGCCGTTATGGCCGGCGGCACCGCCGCCGCGCTTCACCCGGATCTTGCCGAACACCAGCTCGATCTCGTCATGGAAGACGAGGATGTCCGCCGGATCGATCTTGAAGAAGCCGGAGGCCGCCGCGACCGAGCGGCCGGAATCGTTCATGTAGGTGAGGGGACGCAAGGCCAGCACCCGCTCGCCGGCGATCTCCCCTTCCTGGAAGGATCCGTCGAACCGGCTCTTCGGCGCCGAGAAGCCATGGCGGTGGCTGATCGCAGCCACCGCCATGAAGCCGATATTGTGCCGGTTCGCGGCGTAAGAGGGGCCCGGATTGCCGAGCCCGACCAGCAATCGCATCGGGCAGGGAACTCCGGACCTCGGGTCTTACTTCTTCTTGTCGCCGCCAGCCGGCTTCGCAGCCGCTGCCGGTTTGGCACCCGCCGCCGGCTTGGCACCGGCCGCCGGAGCCGCACCCGCTGCGGGCTTCGCGCCCGCGGCCGGACCGGCCGTACCGGGCGCCGCACCCGCACCAGCACCCGCCGCCGGAGCCGCACCTTCGGCCACGACCGGAGCCGCCGCCGCTGCCGCTGCCGCCGCTGCGGCTTCCTGGGCCTCGATCTTCTGCGCCGTCGGCGCCGCGATCGAAGCGACCGTGAAGTCGCGCTCGGTGATGGTCGGACGGATGCCCGCCGGCAGCTTCACCATGCTGATATGCACGGAGTCGCCGATGTCGAGACCGTCCATATCGACCTCGATATAGGGCGGGATGTTGTCCGCGTCGCAGATGAACTCGATCTCGTGCCGGACGATGTTCAGCACGCCGCCGCGCTTGATGCCCGGAGCGGTGGTCTCGTTCTTGAACTTCACCGGGATCTGCACGCGCACCTTGGTGCCGGCGCCGACCCGCAGGAAGTCCGCATGGAGCGGACGGTCCGTCACGGGATCGAACTGCACGTCGCGCGGCAGCACGCGGATCTTCTTCGAGTTGAGCTCCAGATCGAACAGCGTCGCGTAGAACGCCTTCTTCTGCAGCTCGCGCGAGAGGTCGAGCGGGGCGATGCTCACCAGTTGCGGGGTTTCCTTATTGCCGTAGATCACGGCAGGCACCCGGCCATCACGCCGGGTGGCGCGGGCGGCCCCCTTTCCGGCCCGCTCCCTCGCTTCAACGCGAAGGGTATGTACGTCGGTCATGGGTATAACTCCTTTTTCCTGACCAATCCCGTCGACCTCCAGGGGTGTCGCCGGGCCTCCATCGTCCTCGGGTCACCTGACCCGCGGACGCCGTAAAAAAACTCAATCGAACAGCGTCGAGACCGAGCGCTCCTCGCTGATCCGGCGCATCGCCTCGGCGATGAGCGGCGCGATCGTGACCTGACGCACGTTCTGCGACACGCGCACGGCCTCCGTCGCCATGATGCTGTCGGTGATGACCAGACGGTCGATGGGTGCCGCCGAGACGCGGGCCACGGCGCCGCCCGAAAGCACGCCATGGGTGACATAGGCGCTGACCGAGACGGCGCCCGCTTCCTTCAGCGCCACCGCGGCGTTGCAGAGGGTGCCGGCCGAATCGACGATGTCGTCCACCAGCACGCAGCGCTTGCCGTCGACATCGCCGATGATGTTCATCACTTCCGACACGCCGGCCTTCTCGCGCCGCTTGTCGATGATGGCGAGATCCGCGTCGAGCCGCTTGGCATAGGCGCGCGCGCGCACCACCCCGCCGACGTCGGGCGAGACGATGGTGATGTTGCCGCGGCCGAAATTCTGCTCGATATCCTTCACCAGGACCGGTGCCGCGAAGAGGTTGTCGGTCGGGATGTCGAAGAAGCCCTGGATCTGGCCGGCATGGAGGTCGAGGGTCAGGACGCGGTCGGCGCCCGCGACCGTGATCAGATTCGCCACCAGCTTGGCCGAGATCGGCGTGCGCGGGCCGGACTTCCGGTCCTGGCGGGCATAGCCGTAATAGGGGATGACGGCGGTCACGCGGCGCGCCGACCCGCGGCGCAAGGCATCGAGCGTGACCAGCAGCTCCATCAGATTGTCGTTGGCGGGGAAGGAGGTCGACTGCACCACGAACACGTCCTCGCCGCGGACGTTCTCATGGATCTCGACGAAGACTTCCATATCCGAGAAGCGGCGCACCGCCGCCTGGGTGAGCGGAAGATTGAGATAGGCCGAGATCGCTTCGGCCAGCGGCCGATTGCTGTTGCCGGTCAGAATCTTCATTGCTTACACCCGAATGCGCCCGCGGGCGCCCGAACCAGGGCAGAACCCGCACCCTGCCCCCCGCGAAGGCGGCCGGAGAGTATCAATCCGTCATAGGGCTGTAAACGAAATTGGCCGGCTGCGACAAATTCACAGAAACATAAAAAATATCAATGCGATAAGCGCGAATCCGGCGAGCATCAGAAGGTAGGGCATTGGCGCCGTTACCCAGTCATTCCCGCGAAAGCGGGAACCCATGCCAATCCAACGCTTGGAACCCACCATGGACCCCCGCTTTGCGCGGGGGTGACGGGCATAAGAATGCCCGTCACTTCACCACCAGATCCACCGGCATCCGCGACAGCGCCTCGCAGCCCTGCTCGGTGACCAGCACCGTCTGGCCGTTGGTCATGGCGACGCCCTTGGCGCTGTCGAAGATGATGATGTGGATGAAAAAGACCTGGCCCGGCACAGCGGGCTCCGGATTGCCGTGATAGAACATCGGCCAATCCATCCAGTTGGGCGCGAAGGTGGTGCCGAGGCTGTAGCCGGTGGCGTTCATCCGGTTCTCGCGATGGCCATGGGCGTCGCAGACCCGCGCATAGGCGTCGAACACCTCGCCGATCGGCCGGCCCGGCTTGAGCGCCGTCTTGCAGGCCTCGAGCGCTTCGACCGCGACCTTGTGCATCTCGAGCTGTCCCGGCAGCGGCTCGCCGATCGGGATCGTGCGCATGAGGCAGGCATGGTAGTGGCGATAGACGCCGGCGAATTCGAGCGTGAGCTGGTCCTTGGGGTCGAGCTTCCGCCGGCCGGTGAAATAGCGGCAGAGCAGCGCGTCGCGCCCCGAGCCGATGATGAACTCGTTGGCCGGGTCGTCGCCGCCGCCGCGCAGGATGACGCCCTGCATCGCCGCCAGGATGTCGCCCTCAAAGGCGCCGGGGCCGGCGGTGCGATGGGCTTCCTCGAGCGCCCGGTCGGCGAGTTCGGCCGCCTGGCGCACATAGACGATCTCGGCCGGGCTCTTCACCAGGCGCAGGCGGCTGACCAGGTCGGAGGCGTCCTCGAGCTTGCAGAAATCCTCGAGCGCCGCATTGAGGCGCATCGCGTTGCGCCCCGTCAGGCCATAGGCCTCGTATTCGACGCCGAGGCGTTTGTTGTGGAGATGGAGCTCGGCCAGCATCGCCTTGAGCTCGAGCGCAGGCGAGGCTTCGGGGCCGTCGACCCAGATGCGGATATCGTCGATCACCGAGGTGTGCTGGGCCTGGCGCAGATCGGGCGCGCGGGTCAGCAGGAAGAAGCGGCCATCGGCGCCGAGATAGAGGCACTGGAAGAAGACATAGCCGAAGGTGTCGTAGCCGGTCAGATAGAACATGCTCTCCTGGCGGAAGATCAGCAGCCCGTCGAGGCCGCGCGCCTGCAGCATCGCCACGGCGCGGGCGCGCCGGCCGGCCAGTTCTTCGGATGTGAAATGCAGTGCCATGACGGTTCCTCGGATTCGAAATGAAGGGGCCCGGGATCGGAGCCGGTGCCCGGGCTCAGGGCTCCAGGCAGATCAGCGAGAGCAGCCGCCCGTAATCCTTCCGGCCTTCGAGCGTGGTGCGGCGATAGCTGAAGAAGCGGTCGGCCTCGGCGCAGGTGTCGCAATAGGCGAGGTTCACCCGCTTGACGCCGGCGGCGCCCAGCCGCGAGGCGACATAACTCGGCAGGTCGAAGAGATAATGGCCGGCGCGGCGCGAGGGCGCGAAATAGTCCTCGTTCTGCGGATTCTGCGCCAGGAAGGGCGCTGGAAATTCCGGACCGACCTCGTAGGAGCGCTGGGCGATGCAGGGGCCGATGCCGGCGACAACATGGTCGACCTTGGCGCCGAGCTTGACCATGAGGTCGAGCGTGGCCTCGACCACGCCGCCGATGGCGCCCCGCCAGCCGGCATGGGCGGCGCCCACGATGCGCGCTTGCGGATCGGCCATCAGCACCGGGGCGCAGTCGGCGGTGAGGATGCCGAGCGCGATGCCCGGCCGGTCGGTCACCATCGCGTCGACCTGCGGCGCCTCCTCGCGTTTCCAGGCGGTGGTGACATGGACCGCCTTGGCGCTGTGGACCTGGTAGCAGGTGACGAGCGGCAGCCCTTGCAGCTCGGCCTGCGACAAGGCGCGGTTGCGGTTTTCGGTCACGCGCTCGGGATCGTCGCCCGAGCCATAGCCGCAATTGAGCGACGCATAGAGACCCTCGCTGACGCCGCCCAGCCGCGTCATGAAGCCGTGACGCACAGCGTCGAGATCGTTGAGGCGGCCCAGCGTGATCATGGGGAGCGTTCCAAGCCTCGTGAGAATCAGTCGGCGGTCGCCGGGAATCCGGCGGGCGCGGGGCCCTGGGGCGCCGTCAGCGCCAGCGCCTGGAACAAGGTGCCCATTTCCCGCGGATCGAGCAAGCGGGCGAGGGCGCGTTCGACGCCGGCACGGGCGGCGGCATCCGCATCGCGGGTCAGGCGTTGGGCCCGAAGCCGGATGCCGAGCGCCTCCAGAAAGGCGCCCTGCGTCATGGGGCCGTGCGCCCGCGCGCCGCGCTCCCGGGCGGCGCGGCCGAGGCCCCCGAAATCCACATGCGCGCTGAGATCCACCCGGCCCGGCTCCAGCAGCAGATTGTCGATGCGGCGGTGGCCTTGGACCGCCTGCAGGCTCCAGCCTTGTCCCTCGCCATGGCCGTAATCCACCAGCAGCGCCGCACCGCCCTGCTGCGCCAGCCGGCGGCCGATCTCGCCGGCAACGGCGAGACCCTGCGGCGAAATCTCGGCCAGCGTTCCGACCGGCGCCCGGCGGGTCTCGTCGTCCAGCAGCCCGATCTGCGGTCCCGCCGGGATCAATGTCCAAGCCAGGCCGGCATCGACCGCCGGCTCGATCACGGCGCGCTCGCGCCAGCCTTCGCGGGTGCGCTCGAACTGATGCACCGGCAGCGCGTCGAAGAACTCGTTGGCGAGGAGGAGCAACGGCCCCTCGGGCAGATCCGCCAGCGTCTCATGCCATTGCGGCGGGGCGATCTGCCCGGCGAAGGGCACCAGGGCTTCGGCCTGGCGCTGGCGCAGCACCGGACTCGCCTCGACGAGGTGCAACCGCAGCGCTTTGTGAAAGGCGGGCCGCAGCCGCGTCGCGCGCAGCGCGTCGGCGATGAGCGTGCCGCGGCCGGGCCCCAGTTCCGCCAGCAGGACAGGATCGGGCGCGCCCATGCGCTCCCAATAGTCGAGACACCAGAGGCCGAGGAGCTCGCCGAACATCTGGCTGATCTCGGGGGCGGTCACGAAATCGCCCGCGGCCCCCAGCGCCGGCCGACTACGGTAATAGCCATGTTCGGGATGAAGCAGCGCCTCCTGCATGAAGGCGGCGACCGTCATCGGTCCGGTCAGGCGAAGGCGGCGGCGGAGATGAGTCTCGAGCGGTGTCATCGCCTCTGTCCGGTCGCGTTCCGGCACGCGTGCCTCATTGCGGCGCGGGCTTGGCCCGCCAGATGAAGATCAGCCCCATGACGATCATCGGCAAGGACAGCAGCTGGCCCATGGTGGTGTGCATCGCGAGAAATCCGAGCTGCGGATCCGGCTCGCGGAAGAACTCCACCAGAAAGCGCGACAGCCCGTAACCGGTAAGGAACACACCGGAGAGCAGCCCCAGCTTGCCGCGCGCCGGCGTGAAGCGGGCGAGGAACAGCAGGATCAGGAACAGCACGACGCCCTCGAGCGCCGCCTCATAGAGCTGGCTCGGATGGCGCGGCTCCGGTCCGCCGCGATCGAACACCAGGGCCCAGGGCACGTCGCTGACGCGACCGAACAGCTCGCCATTGTTGTAGTTGGCGAGCCGGCCGAAGAAGAGGCCGATCGGCGTCGCGCAGGCGATCACGTCGGCCAGCGCGAAGAAGGGCAGGCCGCGGCTGCGGGCGAACAGAATCATCGCCAGGATCACGCCGACGAGGCCGCCATGGAACGACATGCCGCCCTGCCAGACCATGAAGATCTTGAGCGGCTCGGCGAGATATTCCGCGCCGTTGTAGAAGAGGACATAGCCGACGCGTCCGCCGAGGATGACGCCGAGCACGGCCCAGACCAGGAAATCGTCGAACAGGCCGCGGCCCAGCGGCATCGGCGGCAGGCTGCCGAGCCAGACGCAGTAGCGCCAGCCGGCGAGCAGTCCCAGCACGTAGGCGAGCGCGTACCAGCGGATCGCGAAGGGACCGATCTGCAGCAGGACCGGATCCAGATGAGGATAGAGAGTCGCGAACAGCATGGGATGGCCTGACGCCGTTAAGGGTCCTCGCAAGTTATAGGTGCTGGCCCGCGGTCGCGGCAAGCGTCCCCCGGTTTCACCCTTGGCGCCGATCCCCTTTCGCCGCCACAATCCCGGGGCGGCCGCGGCGCGGCGATCTCAGGAAGGGGCATGGCCATGGACGGAATGAAACGCGCGGCGATGTGGGGCCTGGCGCTGACATGGCTGCTCCTCGGCGTCGGCCTGCCTGCGCATGCCGAGGAATTTCCGGTCGGCGACAAGGGCAGCATGTGGGCCGATCCCTATCTCATCGGCTCCTATCGCCATATGGGCGACATCTACGCCTCGCGGCGCGTGCCGCGTGCCGGGCCGGTCTCCGAACTCCCGGCCGGCGAGCCTCTGACGATCGACAGCTTTCCGGTCGGCGGCGTGGCGATGAATCTCGAGGATTACGTCGCCCGCGCGCGCACCACGGGCCTGATCGCGCTGAAGGACGGCAAGATCGTGCTCGAGCGCTACTGGCATGGGGCCGACGCGACATCGCGCTTCGCGTCCTGGTCGATGGCGAAGTCCTTCGTTTCCACGCTCGTGGGCTTCGCCATCGGCGACGGGCTGATCAAGAATGTCGAAGATCCCGTCACCGACTATCTGCCCGAGCTCAAGGACAGCGGTTACGACGGCGTGCCGATCAAGGCGATCCTCCAGATGTCGTCCGGCGTCGCGTTCAACGAGGATTACGAGAACAGCGCATCCGACGCGCTGATCATGTGGAATGCGGTGCTGCAATATAACAAGCGGACCCTGAGCGACTTCGCCGTCAAGTCGAAGCGCGACCTCGCGCCCTATGCGAAGTTCAACTACAAGGGCCTCGATACCGTCGTGCTGGGCATGCTGGTCGAACGGGTCACGGGCAAGAATCTCGCGACCGATCTCGCGGAGAAGATCTGGGGTCCGCTCGGCATGGAGGACGATGCCAGCTGGCTCCTCGAGGATCGCAGCGACAGGGCGCTCGAAGCCCCCTTCTGCTGTCTCAATGCGCGGTTGCGCGATTATGCGCGCTTCGGCCAGTTCATGCTCCAGGGCGGCGCCTGGAACGGAAAGCAGCTCCTGCCGGCGAGCTGGGTCGCCGAGGCGACGCAGCCGGATCGAAGCCAGGTGGCGTTCGGGCAGCTCTATCCCGGCAGCTCGCTCGGCTATCAATATCAATGGTGGGTCCTCGAGGGTCCCGACCGCGCCTTTGCCGCCGAGGGCGTCAATGGCCAGTTCATCTATGTGAATCCCGCCAGGCAACTGGTGATCGTCATGACCAATGTCTGGCCCCGATTCTGGGATAACCGCCTGGCAAAGGAGAGCTTCGCCCTGTTCGACGCGATCGGGGCCGCTGCGCCATAACCACGCGGCGCGCCGAGTCGAATCGAGTTCCTGGCGGAATCCCGCCGATCCTCGCCTTCTAGGTGAAACTACTCACGCGGCTTATGCTTAGGCACCGGTCCAAACGGACTTGTTCTGCAACGCGAGCCGTATAACATCGTCGCCGCCATGAGCCAGAACGCCGACAGCAGGAGCCTTCGCGTGCAAACCCAAAATCGGTTCCTCGATGACCTCGCCAAAGTGGCGGCGAGTGCACTGGGGGGCATGAGTTCGATGCGCCAGGAGATCGAAGGGCGGATCCGCGAGCAGTTCGCGCGTCTGCTGTCCGGCATGGAACTCGTGAACCGCGAGGAATTCGATGCGGTGAAAGCGATGGCGGCCGAGGCGCGGATGGACCAGGAGCGGCTGCGCAGCCGCCTGGCCCAGCTCGAGGCCGAACTCGCCAAGGCGCGCGAAGATGCCAAGGCGGCTTCTCCCTCGACGCCCGCTTCGACCCCACCGGCCTGACGCGACCCGCCTCCTTCCCTCTGCGCGCTCCGGTCGTCCGCGAGGGAGCGGTCTCCCTCCTGTGCCGTTGCGGAAATGTGACGTGGGAAGCTCCCGGGACCAGTTGTCCACAGGGAGTGCCGGAGCCCTGGGGCGATTTCCCCTTTATCCCATCAGATAGCAGTTGCGCCCGGAGTCCTGATTTGGCACGCTAAATCTGGTGGGTAGATTGAGCTGTCATTCTACATATCGGGGCCACCACAAGACCTACCCGGATGTCCCGTCGCCCGGAAACTGCGCGCCCAGCGCATTTCGATCCGACCAGGGCCATTCCGTCACCGCCTACGTCTCGGTGCCCCGAGGCCGGCTCTTGGCAAGGAGGGCGCCTGATGGCGACAGCCAGGTTTGAGCGGACCGAGCCCCGGCATAACCCCCTCGATATCCTCGAAGAACTGGTCAGCGCCAACGAATGGCGTTTCGACCGGAATGCCGACGAGGAAATGGTGGTGGAGTTGCCGGGTCGCTGGTGCGATTTCCGTATGTTCTTCGTCTGGCACGAAGATCTGGAAGCGGTTTACTTCTCCTGCACGTTCGATCTCCGGGTTCCGGCGCATAAACGCAGCGCCGTCGCCGAACTGCTCGCCCTCATCAACGAAAAGCTCTGGCTCGGCCATTTCGACGTCTGTTCCGACGAGCTGGTGCCGATGTTCCGTCACACGGTCCTCCTCCGTGGCGCCGGGGGCGTAAGCCCGGAACAGCTCGAAGACCTGGTCGATATCGCGATCAGTGAATGCGAGCGCTTCTATCCTGCCTTTCAGTTCCTGCTGTGGGGTGGCCGCAAGCCCGATCAGGCGATCGAGGCGGCGCTTCTCGACACGGTCGGCGAGGCCTGATAAGCCGCCGTCCCCGAGGTTCGGCCGATCACCGGCCGGACCTCGGCGGATCTGAAGGAGGGGTTTCCCATGCGCGATCTCGAGGGACCGCTGCTGCTGGTCGGCTGCGGCAAGATGGGCGGCGCCATGCTCGCGGGCTGGCTGGGTCGCGGTCTGGATCCGGCCGAGGCCCATGTCGTCGAGCCCAACAAGGCGGCGCTGGGCGAGTTTGCGGGCCAGGTGCGCCATCACGTCGATTTCTCCAGCCTGCCGGCGGTGCTGACGCCCCGCGTCGTGGTGCTGGCGGTGAAGCCGCAGATGATGGCCTCGGCCCTGCCGGGCTGCCGGCGTTTCGTCGGGCCCAAGACGCTGTTCCTGTCGATCGCCGCCGGCAAGACCATCGCCTATTTCGAGCGCGAGCTGGGCCCCGGGCCCCTGGTGCGCGCCATGCCCAACACCCCGGCCGCCATTGCCCGGGGCATCTCGGTCGCGGTCGCCAATGCGGGCGTCACCGCGGATCAGAAGGAGCAGGCCGACCTGCTGCTGAAAGCCGTGGGCGAGGTCGCCTGGGTCGAGCAGGAAGCCCTGATCGACCCGGTCACGGCGCTTTCCGGCGGGGGGCCGGCCTATGTCTTCCTGCTGATGGAATATCTGGCCGAAGCCGGGGCGGCCTCCGGACTGCCGCTCGAGCTCGCCCGGCGGCTGGCCCGGGTAACAGTCTCGGGCGCCGGCGAGCTGGCGCGGCAGAGCGCCGAGTCGGTCGAGCAATTGCGCCAGAACGTGACCAGCCCCGCCGGTACGACGCTCGAGGCGCTCAAGGTGCTGATGGCGGATGACGGCTTGAAGCCGCTCCTGACCAAGGCGATCGCCGCGGCGACGCGCCGGTCGCGCGAACTCGCCAGCTGAACGGAGGCCGCGATGTCGGGTTTGCATCCGAGCGCCCAACGCGTCCAGGCCCTGCTGCGCGCCGCCGGCCATAGCGGCGAGGTGGTCGAGTTCGCCGAAACCACGCGGACCTCGGCCGAAGCGGCGGCGGCCATCGGCTGCGACGTGGCGCAGATCGCGAAATCCCTGATCTTCCGCGCCCGCCCCTCGGACCGGCCGGTCCTGGTGATCGCGTCCGGCCGCAACCGCGTGAACGAGAAGCTCGTGGTGCAGCAGCTGGTGGCCAAGGGGCTCGGCGAAGGGCTTGCTCGCGCCGATGCGGATTTCGTGCGCGACAAGACGGGCTTTGCCATCGGCGGCGTGGCGCCGATCGGCCATGCCACCCCGCCCATCATCTTCATCGACCGCGATCTCCTCGGTTATCCCGGAATCTGGGCCGCCGCCGGCACGCCCCATGCGGTCTTCCAGCTGACGCCCGAGGAACTGGTGCGGATGACCGGGGGCGAGGTCATCGCCGTCCTCTGAGCCTGCCCGGACGGGTGGTCTTTGGGGGGCCGCCTTTCGATGCCGGCTTCGGCGCCCTACATTGATAGGCAGCAGCTTCGGCACGGGACGCGAGAACCATGGCACGCAGGGCGAAGGCACGGCGCGGAGGCGGCAAGGCGGAAACCGGGACAGCGGGAACGCGGGCCAGAGCGGGCCGCAGGCCCCGTCCCAGGGCCGCGAAGCCTTACGACTCGGGCGTTACCGGCGGCGATTCGGTCGAGGAAGCAGCCGTGGCCGCTGCCCTGGCCCTGGCCGAGCGCCAGCCTTGGACCCGGGTCGCCCTGGGCGATATTGCCGAGGAAGCAGGCCTGCCGTTGGCCGTATTGATGCAGGTGTTTCCGTCGAAGACCGCGATTCTGGCCGCCTTTCAGCGCGGAATCGACCGGGCCGTGCTGGGGGCCGGGGAAGTCGGGGAGGGCAGCCCGCGGGACCGGCTGTTCGAGTTGCTGATGCGCCGGCTCGAGGCGCTGGCGCCCCATCGCAAGGCGCTGGCCTCGATCGCCGCCGCCGCACCCCATGATCCGGTCGGCGTCCTTTGCGGCTGGGGCCGCCTGCTGCATTCCATGAGCACGACGCTCGCGCTCGCGGGCCTCTCGGCGGACGGGTTGCGGGGCCTGATCCGGGTCAAGGGACTGGCGGGAATTTACGGCTCGGTTCTGCCTGTGTTCCTGCGGGACGAGAGCGACGATCTCACGCGGACCATGGCGGCGCTCGATGGCCGGTTGCAGCGCATCGAGAGTGTCATGAATTGGATCCGGGGCCGGATCAAACCGGAAACATGAAATTCATGTTATTGAAACACAACGTGTAATTTCATTTTTGTTGCACTGCAAAATAACCCTTGACGGAGCGCGGCCAGCTCCCATATTGTGCAGTGCAACAAAGAGATTTCGGTACCGGTCCTCAACCGGGCCGCACCCCCAGATATGCGGAGAGCAACCATGGCCAAGGCGCAAAACACTGTGTTCGACTATGAGTTCCCCAAGCTGCCCGATTTCACGCAGCTCCAGCAGGATTACAGCCGCTATTTCGGTGACTTCAGCAAGATGTTCACCAACGGCAAGTTCCCGGGCTTCGACATCGAGGCGGCCATGACCTTCCAGCGCAAGAACATCGAAGCGCTGACGCAGGTCAACCAGGCGGCCCTCGAGAGCGTCCAGTCGCTCGCGAAGCGCCAGTCCGAGATCGCCCGCGAAGCGGTCGAGACCTATTCGAAGTTCGCCAAGGAAATCGGCGCCGTCAGCGTCGAGGACCGCTTTGCGAAGCAGGCCCAGGCCGCGAAGGAAATCTTCGAGCAGGCCGTGACCAACCTGAACGAGCTGCGCGAGATCGCGCAGAAGTCGCAGGACAAGGTGGCGACCCTGATCAGCAAGCGCGTGAGCGACAATCTCGATGAGGTCAAGTCGGCCCTCCAGCCGAAGACCGTCTCGAACGGTGCCGCGAAGAACTAACACCGATTAGACAGTCGGTTTCCTCCCCAGGCCGTTTCGCCGCAAGGCGAAACGGCCTTTCTTTTTGATTCGCGGGCGGAGCCGGCCTCGTTTCGTTTGCGGGGCGCGAGACGGCCTCTCGCATGCGCCGCTTCGCCGAATGGGCACGGGGGCGATATGTTCCTATGGTCTTGCGGGCCGAGAGCCCGATAGGAACCGAAGGGGTCCGATGCGATGACCGAATCCAAAAAGCCGGCGGTACCGCCTCTGCGCGCCAGCATCACCTATGACGATTTCGACCGGGTCGATATCCGCGTCGGCACCATCGTCGCCGTCGATCCCTATCCCGAGGCGCGGCGGCCCGCCTTCAAGCTGCAGGTCGATTTCGGTCCCGAGATCGGCACGCGGAAGACATCCGCGCAGATCACCAAGCATTATCACCCGCACAGCCTCGTCGGCCGCCAGGTCGCCGCGGTGGTGAATTTCCCGCCCAAGCAGATCGGCAAGTTCCTGTCCGAGGTGCTGGTGCTGGGGTTTCCCGATCCCGACGGCGAGGTGGTGCTGATCAGTCCGGAGCGGCCGGTGCCGAATGGCGGGAAGCTGTATTGAGTCTCGCGCGGCGCTCACCTCATCGGTAGCCACCCCTCCCCCTACCCCCTCCCGCAAGGGGAGGGGGCTTGGTTCTATCTTTCTGCTGCGACGCGAATCGCTCGATTGGAAATATTCACGCCCCCTCCCCTTGCGGGAGGGGGTAGGGGGAGGGGTGCTGCTTCAGGCTGTTACACCGGCAACCTCAGCAGCGCCCTCAGCCCGCCCATGGGCGAGCGATCGAGCGTGAGCTCGCCGCCGTGGCTGCGCATCACGTCGCGGGCGATGGTGAGGCCGAGGCCGGCGCCGCCGGTTTCGCGGTTGCGCGAGTTCTCGAGCCGGAAGAAGGGGCGGAACACCTCTTCGCGCATATCCTCCGGAATGCCCGGGCCGTCGTCGTCGACCGCGATCTCGATGGCCGCTCCCACATAATCGGCGGTGATGGTGACGCGGCGCGCATGGCGGCGCGCATTGGCGATGAGATTGTCGAGGCAGCGCCGGATCGCGTCGGGCCGGATCGAGACCGGCATCGGCCCCTCGACCTTGAGCTCCACCGGCTGGCCGGCGCGCGCGGCTCCGTTGGCGACCTCGCGCAGCAACTGCGCCAGATCCACCGGCTCGGGCTTGGCCGTGCTGTCGCCGCGCGCGAAGGCGAGATAGCCCTCGACCATCTTCGCCATCTCGGCGACGTCGGCGCGCAACTCGTTGACCTCCGCGCTCTCCGGCATCATGGCGAGCTCGAGCTTCATCCGCGTCAGGGGCGTGCGCAGATCGTGGCTGACGCCGGCCAGCATCTCGGTGCGCTGCTGGATCTGGCGCTGGATGCGGGCCCGCATCAGGTTGAAGGCGGCCCCCGCCTGGCGCACCTCTTCCGCGCCCCGGAGCTTGAAATCCGGCACGTCGTGACCCTTGCCGAAGGCGTCGGCCGCCAGCGCCAGCCGCCGGATCGGATGCATTTGCGCGCGCATGAAGAAGGTCGCGGCGCCGAACAGCACCAGCGAGGTGCCGACCATCCACAGGATGAAGACATAGGTGGTCGAGCTGAACAGCCGCTTGCGCGGCGCGATCACGCGCAGCACGCCGTCGGGCAGCTGCACATAGACCTCGACCAGGTTCTTGAGCGAACGGCTGTCGATCAGGAACGGGCGCTGCACGCGGGCGTTCAGCGCATTGGCGAGCTTCTGGTCGGTCGACATCTGCTGCACCAGGATCGGCTCGTTCGGAAGCACCGCGCCGGGCAGCAGCTCGGCATCGATCAGCATCTTGTCGTGGGCGATCTGGAAGATGCGGGGATATTCGTCCGGTCCCTTCGCCATCTGCATCATCTCGATGATGGCGCCGATATCGCCGCCCACACCATAGGCGAGCTGGCGGGTCACGGTGTCCCAATGGTCGTCATAGAAGACCCAGGTGGCGATCACCTGCAGCAGGATCAGCGGCGTCACGATGATCATGACGGCGCGGCCGAACAGCGAGCGCGGCAGCACCGCGTTCCACAGCCGCGCGAAATCGCGATCGGGCTTGCGGGACTTTTCGGCGGGGAAGGTCGAGGTCACCATGGCTCAGTCCAGCCGCAGCATATAGCCGCGTCCCCGCACCGTATGGAGATAGCGGGGAAAGCGCGGATCGGGCTCGATCTTGCGGCGCAGGCGCGTGATCTGCACGTCGACCGCGCGTCCGCTGCCTTCGGCCGAGGGCTGCTGCGACAGCTCCTCGCGACTGACGGCCTCGCCGGCGCGCTGCGCCAGGGCCGCCAGCAGCTCGGCCTCGGCCGTGGTCAGCCGGATCTCCTCCTGGCCGCGCTTCAGCTCGCGCCGGTCGAGATCGAAGGCGTGGGGGCCGAAGCGCAGCAGCCGGCGCGGGGCGGCCTGCGCCTGGGCGTCGCGGCTGCGGCGCAACACGTTCTGGATGCGCAGCACCAGCTCGCGCGGCTCGAAGGGTTTCGCCAGATAGTCGTCGGCGCCCTGCTCGAGGCCGGCGATGCGATGCTGCGCCTCGCTCATCGCTGTCAGGAGCAGGATCGGCACGTTGCTCTCCTGGCGCAGGGATTGGGTCAGCTCCAGCCCGCTCTCGCCCGGCATCATGATGTCGCAGACGATCAGGTCGAAGGCGAGCCCGGCCAGCCGCTCGCGCGCCTGCCTGGCGTCGGCTGCGGCGGTCACGCGAAAGCCCTTGTCGGCGAGGTATTTGCGGAGCAGCTCGCGCAGCCGGTTGTCGTCGTCCACGACGAGGATGTGGGGCGCTTCGGCGGTCATTGCCCCGGGATTATAGGCCGGCGCTCCCGGCCCCGGCCAGCCGGGCGAGCCTTGCCCCGGAGGGCCCGATCCGCCGGTCAGGGCTGCCGGCGCGGCAGCGCCAGGGCGGCACGGTCTTCTTCATTGATGAGGCCCAGCAGCACCTTGCGGAAGCCTTCGACCGCATCGGCGCCGGCGCTGCGATAGGCCGCCGCGATCAGCGAACGCTGGCGCTCGGAGAGGCGGCGCTCCAGTTCGGCGCCCTTCTCGGTCAATTCCAGCAGGCGCTGCCGGCGATCGCGTTCGCCGGGGCGCTGGCTCACGAAACCCTGCTCCACCAGGGCACCCAGCACGCGGGACAGCGACTGCTTGGTGATCTTGAGGATGGCCAGCAATTCCGACACGGTCATGCCGGGTTTGCGGCCGACGAAATAGATGACGCGGTGATGGGCCCGGCCGAAGCCGAACTCCTCCAGCATCGCATCCGCCACGAAGGTAAAATCGCGGTAGGCGTAGAACAGGAGCTCCATGCCTTGGCGAAGATCCTCTTCGCGCAAAAACAAAGGGTTGGCAGGCGGGCGAGGGTCAACCATGGCGCACAGCGGAACGGGTTTACGTCAGGAATATTGACATATTTCCAGGTTTTCGTCTAAAAGCGATCGGGACAGTGCTGCTATTATAGTGCGCCGGTTCAGGCCGCACCGCGCCAAAAAAAATCAAGGCTCGAAGGGGTCCCCGCAGGACGGCGGGAGCCCCGGTCTGGATCCCGCGGACAGGTTGATCGACCAGGCGCTCACCCGGCGCCCTTCAAAGAGAGGTTTCTACGGTCATGAGTGTTCTCCCCTTCGACGATCGCGACGGTGTCATCTGGTTCGATGGCAAGCTGGTGCCCTGGCGCGAGGCGAAGATCCATGTCCTCACCCACGCGCTGCACTACGCCTCCTGCGTCTTCGAGGGCGAGCGCGCCTATGGCGGGCAGGTCTTCAAGCTGACCGAGCATAGCGAGCGGCTGGTGAAGTCCGCCGACATTCTGGGCTTCAAGATCCCCTACAGCGCCGCCGAGATCGACGCCGCCACCAACCAGGTGCTGAAGGCGATGAACCTGCAGGACGCCTATGTGCGCCCCGTGGCCTGGCGCGGCAGCGAGATGATGGGCGTCTCCGCCCAGCAGAGCAAAATCCACCTCGCCATCGCGGTGTGGGAATGGCCCTCCTATTTCTCGCCCGAGCTGCGCGAGAAGGGCATCAAGATCCAGTGGTCGAAATGGCGCCGCCCGGCGCCGGACACGGCCCCGACATCGAGCAAGGCGGCCGGCCTCTACATGATCTGCACGCTGTCGAAGCATGAGGCCGAGCGCAACGGCTATGCCGACGCGCTGATGCTGGATTATCGCGGCCAGATCGCCGAATGCACCGGGGCCAACGTGTTCCTCGTCATCAATGGCGAGATCCACACGCCCAAGCCCGATTGCTTCCTCGACGGCATCACAAGGCGTACCGCGATCGAGCTGGCGCGCCGGCGCGGGATCAAGGTGGTGGAACGCGCGATCTTCCCGGACGATCTGAAGAAGGCCCAGGAGTTCTTCATCACGGGCACCGCGGCCGAGGTCACGCCGGTGGGCGAGATTGCCGAGCATAAGTTCACGGTCGGCGCCGTCACCCGCCAGATGATGGCGGACTACAGCGCCGAGGTGCGCAAGCCCGCGAGCCAGCGCAGCGCCGCCGAATAACCCCACCGACGCTTCGGAGACGAAAGGGCCGCGCTCCCGGGAGGGACGCGGCCCTTTTCGATTCCTGCCAGGGCCGGATTGCGTTCCCGTCAGGTCGATCGAGCGGGTTTCATTCTAGTGGCGGGCTCGGCGAACGCCCTATAACCCCAGAACTCGTCATGAGGGTGAGCTCGTACCGACGGGATCACCCGACACAAGGGGGTCACAAATGTCGGAGGAAGAGAAAGCACTGCCGTCGCGCCGGGAGCTGCTGATCGGCGGCGCTGCCATCATCGCTGCGACGGCGGCATCCACCGTGTCGGGCACGGCGGTCGCGGCGGAGACGCCAGGCCTGCAGTTTCAGAAAACCGACACCGCGGTGGTGTTCATCGACCCGCAGAACGACGTGCTGAGCGAGAAGGGCGCGAATTGGGGCGCCGTCGGTGCCAGCGTGACCGAGAATCGCACGGTCGAGAACATGGAGCGGATCTTCAAGGCGGCGAAGGCCAAAGGATATGAAGTGTTCATATCGCCGCATTATTTCTATCCCACCGACAGCGGCTGGAAGTTCAACGGGCCGCTGGAGCGCGACGAGTTCCGGACGCACACCTTTGCCCGAAGCGGCCCGCTCACTCTGGCGGGTTTCCCCAATTCGGGCGCGGACTGGCTGGATCGCTTCAAGCCCTATATCGAAGATGGAAAGACGGTCATCGTCAGTCCGCACAAGGTCTGGGGCCCGCAGACCAACGATCTGGTCCTGCAGTTGCGCAAGCGGCGGATCGGCAAGATCATCCTCGGCGGGATGCTGGCGAACATCTGCGTGGAATCGCATCTGCGCGAGCTCCTCGAGCAGGGCTTCGAGATTGCGGTGGTGAAGGACGCCACCGCCGGTCCCCGCCATCCCGAATGGGGCGACGGCTATCAGGCGGCGATGATCAATTACCGCTTCCTCGCCCATGCCGTGCTCACGACCGACGAAGCGATCGCGGGCATGGGGTAGGAAAGCCCACAAGCCAACGCTTCTCAGCCGAACGTCCCAGAACGCCCACCCCAGGCCAAGGGCGGCGTTCCAACAGAGAAACGACCCATTCGCTTGTTTTTCTCGCACGAGAAGTCGCGAGCCGATATGCTTGACGGCATATATCGTTCGCGAGACGAAACATGCGCACGGCGCTCGGTTGCCCCTACGCTCAGAGGGCCTTTGCTTATTCGGCGCCGATCGGCGCTCTCGCCGGCCTGATCGGGCTCGGCGGCGGCGAGTTTCGCCTGCCGGTGCTGATGCACGTCATCGGCTTTCCGGCGAAGGCGTCGATCCCGCTCAACCTGATCGTCAGTCTGACCACACTGGCGGCGGCCCTGCTGTTTCGCAGCCATGTCGTGCCGGCTGGCGCCCTGGAACAGCATCTGCCGGAGATCGTCGGGTTGATGGTCGGCGGCATGATCAGCGCCTTTTGGGGCGCGGGGTTGGTCCAGCGTTTGAAGAGCGGACGCTTGATCGCTGCCATTGCGATCCTTCTGGCGGCGTTGGGCGGGCTTCTGTTGATCGAGGTTCTCTTCCCCTTTCAGCCGGTCGATCTTCCTGGCGGCCTCCTACTACGCCTTCCGCTCGCTATGCTGTTGGGTCTCGGTATCGGGCTGGTGAGCAGTCTCTTGGGCGTGGCTGGCGGTGAGCTTTTGATTCCAAGCCTGATGTTCGTCTTTGGCGCAGACATTAAAACTGCGGGGACCGCGAGCCTGATAATCTCTCTCGCGATCGTCGCGATCGGAATCTGGCGCTACGGGCGGCTCGGTGCGATCCCGCGCGGACGCGGTCCGCAGCGCATCACGATTGCGATGGGATTGGGCTCGATCCTCGGCAGCCTCATCGGCGGATTGGCCGCCGCCGCCGCGCCGGTGTTGGCCCTCAAGATCCTGCTTGCGCTGGTGCTGCTTGCGGCCGCCGCAAAAACCCTTTGGGAACGGTCGTCCGCTCGGGGCTGAACGCGAGGTCTCAGAGCTTCGGCCGGCGGTCGTCGCTGTCATACATCGGCCGCAACCGCTCATAGGCGCTGGCGGCGCGGAACATCGCGACATCGTCATAGGGGCGGCCGACGATCTGCCGGCCCGATAGCACGTACCTAGGTTTCAGGGCTGGAGTTGCCAAGCCACTCGACCCGGCCTCGTGCGTCTCGTTCCGCATCGATCGCGGAAGCAAAGAGCGATGCCGTGTACTTTCGAAGCCTGATCCAGGCCATTTCGAGCGGCTCGTCGCTGAATCTTTCTTCCTCGAAGCCGTAAGTTCCGTCGTCACGCCGAAAAATAATCACCCGGCGCTTCCCATCGCGGTCGTAGATCGTATTGATGGTGTTCTCGCTCACAGCTTCGGCCGGCGGTCGTCGCTGTCATACATCGGCCGCAGCCGCTCATAGGCGCTCGCGGCGCGGAACACGGCGACATCGTCATAGGGACGCCCGACGATCTGCAGGCCCGTCGGCACGCCCGACTTGGCGAAGCCCGAGGGCACGTTCATGACCGGACAGCGGCTCATGGCATTGAAGGGCGGCGTCATGCACCAGTCGAGATAGCCGTCGATCTTGACGCCGTTGATCTTCATGCCCGGATCGCCGAGATCGGCGTCGGCCTTGATCGCCGGCAGGGCCAGGGTCGGGCAGATCAGCAGGTCGTAGGTCTGGAACAGCGCGCCCAGCTTCTCATACATGGCGCTCTCGATCTCCATGCCCTCGACGAAATCGACCAGCGTCGTCTTCTTGGCGCGGCGCGCGAACTCGCGGGTATAGGGCATCATCTTGCGGCCATGCTCGGGGATCAGGCGCGAGACCCAGGCGCCGAAGAGGCCGGAGAGATGGGCCCAGGTGGCGCGATTCACGTCCTTGGTCCAGCCGATCTTGACCTCTTCCACCTTGGCGCCGAGGTCGCGCAGGGCGGCCGCCGCGGCCTTGGTGTTGGCCACGACCTCGCTGTCGACCTCGTAGAAATCGAGATCGACCGAGAGCGCGATGCGCCAGCCCTTGATGCCTTCGAACTTGTCGGGGATGCGCAGCTTCGGGCGCACCGGCACGATGTCGCGCGGATGCGGGCCCGACATGACGTTCTGCAGCATCGCCACGTCCGAGACCGAGCGGGCCATGGGGCCGGCATGGTTGTACCAGTCGAGATTGAAGGGGCCGGAATCGGGATTGCGGCCATAGGGCGGCTTGAAACCATAGACGCCGCAGGCGGAAGCCGGGATGCGGATCGAGCCGCCGATGTCGGAGCCATTGGCGAGCGTGGTGGTGCCGGCCGCGAGCGAGGCACCGGCGCCGCCCGACGAGCCGCCCGAGGTGTAATAGAGATTCCAGGGCGTGCGGGTCGTGCCCCAGAGCTTGGTGTGGGTGATCGGCGCGCAGGAGAATTCGGGCGCGCAGGAGCGCGCCAGCATGATGGCGCCCGCCTTGAAGATCAGCTCCGCCGGCGGCGCCGTGACCGTGTCGACATTGTCCTTGAACACCAGCGAGCCGAAGGTGGTGCGCTCGCCCTTGATGGTGGTCTCGTCCTTGATGACGATCGCAAGGCCCTCGAGCGGCCGGGTGCGGCCGTCGGTGCGCATATATTTCGCCTCGGCCTTCTTGGCCTGGTCGATGGCGCGGTCATAGAAGGTATAGGTAAAAGCATTGACCTTGCTCTCGACTCGCTCGGCGCGCTCCACCAGCGCCCGCACCAGCTCCACCGGCGACAGCTTTTTGGTCTTGAAGCGCCGTACCGCTTCGGTCGCGGACAGATAGCAAAGATCGAGATCCGTCATGCCGTATCCCCTGGATTTTTCACGGCGCGTTGACCGCGCCGACAAGATTGGATTCGGTCATAGCACAGGGAACGCCGGTCACCCAAGCGGGTTGCGGACTCAGGGAAAACCAGGAGCAGGCAGAAGAAGAACGCGCGGGACTAGAGCCAGCGCTTCTTCGCGGTGTCGTCGCTGTCGCGCGCGCTCACCCATTCGCCGCCGTCGGGAGTCTCTTCGAGCTTCCAGAAAGGCGCGTCGGTCTTGAGCCAGTCGATCAGGAACTGGCAGCTCTCGAGCGCGGCCGCGCGATGGGCCGAGGCGGTGATCACCAGCACGATCCGGTCGCCGGGTTCGAGCCGGCCATAGCGATGAATGACGAGGCTGCCCTGGAGCGCCCATCGCCGATGCGCTTCGGTCTCGATCTCGCCGAGCTTCTTCTCGGTCATGCCGGGATAATGCTCGAGCGTCATGGCGCCGATCGGCTTGTCGCCCGCCATGTCGCGCACGAGCCCGACGAAGCAAGCAAGCCCTCCGATGTCGTGGCGGCCGCGCGTCAGCGTCGCCATCTCGGCGCCGGGATCGAAATCTTCGCGTTGGACACGGATCATGGCAGCGTCCGCTCAGCCGCCGGTGACGGGCGGGAACAGGGCGACCTCGTCGTTGGCCGCGACCGGATGGTCGAAATCGACATAGTCTTGATTGACCGCGACGCGCACCAGCTTCCGGTCGGCCAGCGCCGCGCGATAGCCGGGGCCGCGCTGGGCCAGCCAATCGACCAGGGCCCCCACCGTCTTGACCTCGGCGGGCGGCGCCAATTCCTCTTCGCCGCAGCCGATCCGGGCGCGGAACAAGGCAAAATAGAGCAGTTTCATGAGGCCAGATTAGCCCCTCGGCCCCGGCGCGACCAGTCTCTGAGGATCAGGGCTCGTCGTCCTCGTCCGCCGCCGCGGGCAGGGCGCGGTAGTTCTGGCGAATAGCCTCAGCGCCGGCGGGGTCAAAGCTGCGGTCCATCCAGCGGCCGGTGGCGGCAAGCCAGAGGCCCGAGCGATTCGCCCGTTCGATCGTCGCGCCGGGGCGGACCCGTTTCGAGACCGTGACGTGGCGAATGACGGGAGCGGAGACGGCCGGAAGCGAGATCGTGGGGAGCGGCATGGCATGGCCGGCCTCGTTCTGGTCGTCGGCGAAGCTCGGCAACAGGGAGGGGCTATGATCGGTCATCGGCGCACTCCTGCCTCGGTGTTGTTCGCGTCCTTCCGGTGGAGATCGGCCCGATGGGATCGAAGTCCGATGGATCCAAGGGGCAGCGGAAGGAACGCGGTCGTCATCGATAGGGCGTCCCCATTCAACTGCGGATCGATGGCCGGAATGTGGCAGTGCTGCCGATCTCAGGTGATTTCTCTGTGATGATGCGAGGGCGGTGCGTTACGCGATCGTCACGCTGCCGCAGTGCAGCATCGGTGCGACAGCGAGCCGGGCCGCGTCTCACGCGTAACCGAAGACGCTCGCCACGGTGGCGGTTCGTTCACGAACGGTCCCGACTTCGGCCGGCGAAAATTTCAGCCGGTAATAATCCGGCTTGCGCAGTCGCTCCTCCGCCTGGCGCAGCAGCGCATCGTCGGGCTCGAGATCCGCATGCGTCAGGATGCCGCCAACCGTTTCCCGCGGCGCCGCCACGAGATCCTCGTAGCGGACGATCAGGATCGCGCTCGCCAGCGCGTCGTCGGTCTCGATCTCCTTGGCCATCAGCCCATAGAGCTCGGCCCATTGCAGGGCCCAGCCTTCCGCCTCGCAGCCGGCCTGCCACAGCGCCCGGATCTCCGCGGTCGCGTCGGCATTGCCGCAATGGATCGGCCGGCGATCGAGCCCGAACTCGAAATGGCCGGCGCGGGCCAGATGCCGCCTGGCGGCCGGGTAGCGCGTCTGCGCGTCGCAGAACAGCCGATGCTGTTTCATCAACGAGGCCACATGCCAGAGCGGCTCGCGGATCGGCACGACGAAGCGCGCGTCGGGAAAGAGCTTCAGCAGATAGCCATGGCGCGTGCTGTCGTAATTGGCCTTGGCGAGATAGCGGGGCCGGTCGCGCACCAGCATCAGCTTGCGCAAATGGTCGCGCAGGAAGTTCTCGAAGGCGGGCTCGTCGACGCGCGCATCCAGCAGGGCCGAACGCGCCGCGTCATGGAGATCGGGAAAGAAGGCCATCCAGGCCGGCTCTTCGAAGGCTTCCGGGCTGTCCGAGGTCACCATGATTCCGTCGTGATGGGCCCGCTCCGCCGGCGTCTCCGCCTTCAGCGGCATGAATCCCAGGAGGCGGTTCCAGAGATAGGGAGTCAGCACCGGCGGGAAATCGCGATAGCGGTGGCTGGCGAGCTGCGGGTGCGAGGCCAGAAGCTCGAGCAGCATGGTCGAGCCGCTGCGGGCGAGGCCGGTGATCCAGACCGGGGCGGTGATCGGCTGGCGATCCAGCCGGTCGCGCAGCAGGCGGCTTTCCCAGCCTGCGGCGGCGCGCATCACGGCGCTGCGCTGGCACAGGACGGTGCCGAGCGCATCCATCCACCCCGCCACCTTGAAGCTGGCGAGGCGGTCGCCCGCGGCCGGGCGATCGCTCATGCGATCCGCCAGACGCGCTTGATGGCCAGGGAAGCGCTCAGCATGACCGCGAAGAACAGCGGCTCCCAGCCGCGCAGCCAGGCGGGTCCCATCCGCAGCATTTCCTGGGCCGGCAGTGCGATCTCGACACGGTCGACGGCGCTGTCGGCGGGAAGATAGCCCGCGGGATTGCCGACCAGCGCGTGCCACCAGCGCCGCTTCTCCACGACCGGCACCGGCTTCGGCAAGGGAATCGAGGTCGCGACCGCGCCGCTGGGGTCGCGCAGCAGGAGGCGATGCTGTTCGGGCCGCATCGCCTGATGCGGCACGACCGAGAGTTCCGCGGCGACACCGGCGGCGGCGGGCGAGGCGGCCACGTCCACCGCGGTGTCATTGTCAGGGAAGCGGTAGCCATAGCTGGTCGAGAGCCAGGCCAGCAGGGCGAGGATCGGCAGCATCGCCAGCAGCACACCCGGCAGCACCAGCCCGATGCGCCGCAGGGCCGTCTTCAGCAGGTTGCGGATCAGCGGCCAGGCCTCGGCGAACTCGCCGTCATAGCCGTCGAGCGCGCGGCGCGCGGCCAGCGCGTCGCTCTGCGCCCGGACGATCCGGGCTTGCGGCGAGGCGAAGCGATAGATCGCCATCGAGAGCGCGGCCGCGATCATCGCCCAGAGCGCCAGACGACCGGGGGCCGGCAGCGCCTGCATCATCTGGTCGAGCCAGCCGAAGGCCAGTCCCGGCCAATCGAGCGCGCCCATGAGCGACTCCTCCGTCCAATGTGACGATCAGCGGTGCTGGGGGGTGCGGCGAACCTCCGACCCGGCAATGACGGTCGGGCGGGGATCGGATTGTGCGTCCGGTTTGCGGCGGCGCTTCAGCCAGCGCCGGACCGGCCAGGCCACGACGAATCCGATGGCGGCGAAGAGGGCGAGGAGCAGGCCCCAGAGCGCGCCCAGCAGGCTGAGGCCCGCGCCGGGGCCGACATAAGCGAAGGCGGGCTGGGCGAGGGTCGCAGCCCCGAGGATGACCGCGACGGCGACGATAAGCTTGTTCATTCCCAATCTCCTTGCTTGATCAGTTTCTCTTGAGCCGTACGGTTCCCCTTCTATTGCGGCGCGAGCCAGCCGCCGACCTGGTCGGCCGTGAAGCGCGCGCCCCCGGTGACGATCGGAATGCGCCGGTCGGCAGATCCGCCCCGCACCGGATTCATGTATTCCCAGGCGATCTCGCCCTGCGCCGTGACTTCGACGAGACGGCCGCCGTCGGATTCCGTGATCAGGCTGTTGCCATCGGGCAGGCGCTGCACGTTGGATCGCAGCACGCTCTCGAGCGGATGGCCTGCCGCGCCGTCATATTCCCAGGCGATGGTCATGTCGGCGGGATCGATTTCCAGCAGGCGCGAGCTGCCCAGCGGACCGACATTGCCGAGATTGTCGAACATCAGAAGATGGCCGTTCGCCAGCAGCGACGGATCATGCTGTCCCAGCCAGGGCCCGCGCGCAGCCCAGACGAAGCGGCCCTGGCGCGGATCGAGCACCGCGAGCAGGCTTGCCTCGCGGAAGGAGAGCAGCACGTCGCCCGCCTGCCACGCGGCCGGCGCATCGGCGGCTTTCGCGTCGATGGGCTTGGCGGCGTTGGCATGGAGCGGATCCTGGCGGCCATAGTCGGACAGGGCCGCGAGGAACTTGCGATAGGGCGAGGCCGCCATCGCGTCCAGGAGCGAGATCTTCTGCTCCACCTTTCCGTCGGGCGAGAGGACCACGAGGAAATCCTCCAGCATCGGCGTCTCGAGCTGGGGCATGCTGCCGACCGGCTGGTCGCGGAGCCGGTGAGTGAGGGTATAGATCCGTCCGTCCGCGCCGACTTCGACATCGTGATGGACGCGGTCGAGATATTTCCAGATGACCTTCGAATCCTTGGTCATCTTCACCAGCCCCAGGCCCCAGGGCGTATCGCCGACGCCGCTGTAGACGGCCAGGATATCGCCGTTGGGGAACAGATGGACCTTGTCGAAGCTGACGAAGCTGTCGGGCCGCGGCTTCGCCACGACCGAGCTCGAATCCCACACCTGGCTGAAGGGCAGGCGCCATTCATGGACGATGCGGCCGTTCATATCGATCAGATAGGCGGCGGCATCGTGGCCGGAGCTGTAGAGCGTGAAGCCGGGGAAGGCCTTGCCGCTGTCGGCGACGGTCACGCCGCGCTGCTCGCTGCGCGCATCGGCCCAGAGATCGGTCTGCAGCGGCTCCTGGTAGTGAATCGCCTTGTCATAGAGCGCCATGCCGGCGCTGTAGGCGTCCTTCAGCAGGCCATAGGGCGGCAGCTTGTCCAGCACCACGTAGGCGCCGCCGACAAAGGCGAGAAAGCAGCAGCAGAGCGTGAAGATCATCGCGCCTGTCCGCGAAGGCTCCGCATCGGCCGGCGGCGCCGACAGGCGCAGCCTTTCTCCACCCCGATCCCGCCCGGTGCCGAAGGGCGGCGTCGGACCGAGAAGCGTCGGGTCGAGCTGGGGTCGTTCGAGGGACATGGATCAGCGATCCTGATCGGAACGAGACTGAATTCGATCGCTGCGGCCCGTTGTGATCAGCCGATAACCATCACTGTCCGAAGCGCATCCCCGCTTCGGTTTACGAACGCACAACATTCTCTTAAGGGCAAATATCGAGGCCGAGGGTGTTTCGCAACCCCTGCGATGTGGCGAGTTTGTGGCTCAGCCCGCTGCAACGGGCCGCATGGCCTGCTCAGGGGCGCTTTTCGGGCTTCGAGAAATCGCCGCCGGCGCCCTCGATCATGCTGACGCCGGTCTCGCGCTGGTAGATCAGGAGATCGAGCGACGGCGCTTCGCCGGCGATTTCGGTGACCAGCGTGTGGGCCTGGCCGCGATGATGAGTCTGGTGATTGAAGAAATGAAGCAGCAGCGGTGCCAGTTCCTGCTCGAGTTCGGCCGGGCTGCGGGTGGAGCGGTAGCGGATCGTGGCGCCGAGTGCCGTGTCCGTCAAACCGCCCATATAGAGAATGATCCGACGGTCAAGCGTCTCCCGGGCCTGGCGCAGATCGGCGAGATCGTGATGGACGATGACATCGAGCCCGGCCGGCGCCTCGCCCTCGCCGGTGAAGCGCCGCATCCAGATGAGATCGCCGACCAGAAGGTGATTGAAGGTGCCGTGCAGAGAGCCGAAGAAGGCGCCGCGATCGGCACGGTAATCGCGATCGGGAATCGTCGAGGCCGCGCCAAAGAGCCGCCGGTTGGCCCATTGATTGTAGGCGGCCATCATGGTGAAGAGCGGCTTGACCGGAGAGATCGTCATCGCAGATCGCTGAAGGGGAGGAAATCGATCAGGTCGCCCGGCGCCACCGCGGTCACTTCCTCGGCGATCTCGACCAGCCCCGTGGCCGTCGTCATCGAGGTGAGGATACCGGAGCCTTCGCGCTCGAAGCGCTGCACCGCTTGTTTTCCGGTCGCATCGGTCTCGATCCAGCCGCGCAGGAATTCGCGCCGGTCGCGCTTCTTGCGCAGGGAGAAGGCGGCGGGCAGGCGGTAGCGCACCGGCTCCAGATCCGTGGCCCCCATCAGCCCCAGGATCAAGGGCCGCGCGATCCGCAGATAAGTGACCATGGCGGCCACCGGATTCCCCGGCAGGCCGACGAAGGGGACCGCGCGTCCGCCCGCATCGATCTGGCCCAGGGCCACGGGCCGGCCGGGCTTGATTGCCAGGCGCCAGAAATGCAGCCGCCCCATTGTGGCGATCGCCGCCTTGATGTGATCTTCCTCGCCGGTCGAGACGCCGCCCGAGGTCAGCAGCAGATCGTGATCGCGTGCCGCGACCTGCAGCGCGAGCCGCACCGCGTCGGGCCGGTCCGGCAGGATGCCGAGATCGCTGACCGAAGCACCGCTCTGGCGCAGCAGGGCGCCGAGGATATAGCGGTTGGAATCGTGGATCGTGCCGCTGCTCAGCGGCTGTCCCGGCTCCGCCAATTCGTCGCCGGTCGAGAACAGCGCCACCCGCAGCCGGGTCCGCAAGGCGAGCCGGGCCTGTCCCGCGGCCGCGGCGAGGCCGATCTCCTGGGGACGCAACCGGGTCCCGGCTTCGAGAATCTTGCGGCCGGCGGTGACGTCCTCGCCGCGCCGGCGCCGGTTCTGGCCGCGCTTGAGACCGGCACCAATCACGACGCTGTCGCCCTCGACCCGGCACTCCTCCTGCATCGCCACCGTGTCGGGGCCGGACGTCCCGTCCGGGCCCGTCGGCATGGCGGCTCCCGTGAAGATGCGCACGGCGGTGCCGCGCGGCTGAGGATGGCTCAAGGGATGGCCGGCGGCGGCACGACCCGCGATCGGCAGGCGCGTCTCGCCGGGGGGACCGAGGTCTTCCGCATAGACCGCATAGCCATCCACGGCGGCATTGTCATGGCCGGGCACGTCGAATCCGGCGATGACATCGGCCGCCAGAATCCGGTCCTGCGCCGCTTCGAGCGGCAGCGTCTCGGTACCGACGACGCAGTGGACGCGCTGGCGCAGCAGCGCCAGGGCCGTCTCGAGCGGCATCAGCGGCTCGCTGTTGGAAAAGCAATCGCGATCGAGCGACGGGGTCATCCGGCCGGTCGGCGCGCCGTCAGCCCGCAATAATCCAGGATGAAATCTGCGATCATCCGGGTGTCGTTCAGCGCCAGCACCGGCAGCGTCACCTCCGGCAGGGGGCCGTCGCTGGCGACCGCGACGATATGCGCATCCTCGGGATGGAGCAGGGGCTTGCCATTAGCCCGGCGATAGACCTCGAGCTTGGGATGGGACTCGCGCTTGAAGCCCTCGATCAGCAGCAGATCGACCGGCGTCATCTGCCGCATCAGCTCGGCCGCGCTCGGTTCCGGCCCGCCGCGATTCTCATGCATCAGGGCCCAGCGATTGATCGAGGACACCACGACTTCCGTCGCTCCTGCCGAGCGATGGACATAGGAGTCCTTGCCGGGCTGGTCGATATCGAAGTTGTGATGGGCATGCTTCATGGTCGAAACCGTGAGGCCGCGCCCGATCAGCTCGGGCAGCAGGCGCATCATCAAGGTGGTCTTGCCGCTGCCGCTCCAGCCGGCGAGGCCCATCACTTTCATCGCGAGCCCTCGCCCTCGCTCTGCATATGGCGCAGGCCCGTGACCAGGTAATCATAGCCGGTGACGAGCGTCAGCAGGGCCGCGACCCAGAACCCGATCTCGCCGATGAGGCGGATCGGCAGGGCGGCGGGGCCGGCATCGCCGAGGATCAGGAATCCCAGCGCCACCATCTGCACCGTGGTCTTCCACTTGGCCAGCATCGAGACCGGCACGCCGACCCGCAGCTCGGCCAGGAATTCGCGCAGGCCCGAGACCAGGATCTCGCGGCACAGGATCACCACGCCGGCGAGCACGGTCCAGCCCGAGATATAGCCCAGCGCCGTCATCACCACGATGGCGGCGGCCACCAGCAGCTTGTCGGCGATCGGGTCGAGGAAGCGGCCCAGCGCCGAGGTCTGGCTCCAGCTGCGCGCCAGATGGCCGTCGAAATAGTCGGTGATGCAGGCGACCGCATAGACCGCGCAGGCAGCCCAGCGCCAGACATCGCCCGGGAGATAGAGCAGCGCCACCAGGAGCGGGATGGCGACGATCCGCGAGAGTGTCAGAAGGTTGGGCAGGCTGGTGATCATGACGTTGAATCGACAAATTTATGACGGGAATTCCGAATCGCCCCGGCGGGGTCGGCGGGCGGGGGGAGTTTAGGGGCTGGCACCGGTTTTGTCATGGCCGCCCCGGCGCAGCCCTGAACCCTCCTGCGCGCGTCCCGGAACGCCTTATTGGCCGTGGAAATGGTCGTAAATCTTCTTGGCGACCGCTTCATTGATGCCGGCGACCTGGGTCAGGTCGGTCAGGCCAGCGCGCGCCACCGCCTGCGCCGATCCGAAATGCAGCAGGAGCGCCTTCTTGCGCTTGGCGCCGATGCCGGCGACCTCGTCCAGCAGCGAATGGCCGATCTGCTTCGACCGCTTGGCGCGATGGGTGCCGATGGCGAAGCGATGGGCCTCGTCGCGCAGACGCTGCAGGAAATAGAGCACCGGATCCTTGGGCTCGAGGCTGAAGGGCGGCTTGCCCGGCATGAAGAACCGCTCGCGGCCGGCATCGCGGTCGGGACCTTTGGCAATCGCGACAATCGCCACGTCGTCGATGCCGAGCTCGGCAAAGACCGCGAGCGCCGAATTGAGCTGCCCCTGGCCGCCATCGAGCATGACCAGGTCGGGCCAGGTCCCGCGCTCGCGCTCCGGATCTTCCCTCAGCGCCCGGGCGAAGCGGCGCTCCATCACCTCGCGCATCATGGCGTAATCGTCGCCGCCCGTGGGCGCCGGCAGCGCCGCCACCGCCTCGGCCGGCGTCGGCTCGCTCTCGAGCTGGAAGGCTGGCGAAGGTTCATGCAGCGTCGCGGGCGCGGCGGGCTCGGTCGAGGGCTTGGGCCGGTCCCTGCCGCCCTTCGGCCCGACGATCGCGAATTTGCGGTAGGCGTTTTTCATGAGGCCTTCGGGTCCGGCCACGATCATGGCGCCGTATGCATGGCGGCCCTGGATATGGCTGTTGTCATAGACCTCGATGCGGTTCGGCGGCGCATCCAGGCCCAGCGCCTGGGCGACCCCGTCCAGCAGCTGGCGCTGGCTCGCATTCTCGGCCATGCGCCGGGCCAGGGCCTCGCGCGCATTGGCGAGCGCATGGTCGATCACGCGCCGCTTCGAGCCGCGCTGGGGCACCAGCAGCTCGACTTTGCGGCCGGCCGACACGGTCAGCGCCTCCGCGAGCAGCTCTTCCTCGGCGGGCTTGTCGCTGAGCAGGATCAGCCGCGGCGGCGTCTTGTTCTCGTAGAACAGGCCGATGAAGGCCGCCAGCACCTCCTCGAGCGCCGTCTCGCGGTCATGCGACGGGTAATAGGCGCGGTTGCCATAGTTCGAGCCGGCGCGGAAGAAGAACACCTGAATGCAGGTCTGGCCGCCCGCCTGATGCGCGGCGATGACGTCGGCCTCGTCGATATCCTCGACATTGATGTCCTGGTGCGCCTGCACCTGGGCCAGCGCGCGGATACGGTCGCGCAGCTTGGCGGCGGTCTCGAAATCGAGCGCCTCGCTGGCGCCCTGCATGGCCAGGGCCAGGCGCTGCTGCACGGCGCGGCTCTGGCCGGACAGGAAATCATGGGCTTCCGCCACCAGCTCCGCATAGTCGGCCTGGTTGATCCGGCCGACGCAGGGCGCCGAGCAGCGCTTGATCTGGTAGAGCAGGCAGGGCCGGGTCCGCGCGCTATAGACGCTGTCGGAGCAGGAGCGCAGCAGGAAGGCCCGCTGCAGCGCGGTCAAAGTGCGGTTGACCGCGCCTGCCGAGGCGAAGGGTCCGAAATACTCGCCCGGCCGCGAGCGTGCGCCCCGATGCTTGGTAATCTGCGGCGCCGGATGATCGGCTGTCACAAGGATGTAAGGAAAGCTTTTGTCGTCGCGAAGCTGGACGTTGTAGCGGGGCCGCATCCGCTTCACGAGATTGCTCTCGAGCAGCAGCGCTTCCACCTCGGTGTGCGTCACCACCACTTCGAGGCTCTGTGTCTCGGCCACCATGCGCTTGAGGCGCATCGGCAGGCGGTCGGTCTGGGTGTAGGAGGTGACGCGACGCTTCAGGTTGCGCGCTTTGCCGACATAGAGCGCGTCGCCGGCGGCGTTCAGCATCCGGTAGACGCCGGGCGAGGAGGGCAGGGTCTTGAGATGGGCTTCGAGCAGCGCGACGCCTTCGGCGAGGCTGGGCGCTCGCGCGCGTCTGGGCGTCGGCGCAGCGGGATCGGCGGCTTCGCGCGCCAACGGGTTGCGTCCCGTTGCGGGGTCCGGCGTGTCGTCCGGGCGGTCAGGCTTCATGGCGCCTGTCTCGGTCGGCGAGGTCCTCTGGCGAAGGAATCGCGCGGGAATCCTGGGGCGCTCTCAGATATCCACGGAATCGGTGCATAACGCTGTTGATAATGGGGGCCGGCTTAGGGTTCGAGCCAGCGAATCCGTCCCTTTCACGTCATTGCCTATAAAATAGGCATAAATCGTAACTGGTTGAAATCAAGCTACAAAAATAAATATTTGCATGAACTCTTGATGAAGGCCCGGCTCGGCCGCAGGCGCGGTTGCAAGCCCAATTTGCGCTCCCGCCCGCTGTGCACAACTCGGACCCCCGGAACCCCTGTCAAGCCTTTAACCAATAGTTCCGGCATTTCAAGGGGTTCAGCAGGGGCCTCGCATCCCGGAGTATGCAGATCCAAATATCCTGCGGGTTGTATTGGCGCTGCAGGTTAACGACCGGCGCCGCCGCTCAATGGCCCGGTCTGCGGCGCTCCACCTCGATCCCGACGCTCAAGGCTTCGGGAAAAACATCGAGTTTTTCGATCCGCACTTTGGCATTCAGCACGCGGCGATCGGCAAAGCACATGTCGGCGATCCGCTCGCACAGCGTCTCGACCAGATTCACATGGCCGTTGCCGACCACATGACGGATTCCTGTCATCAATTCGCCATAACAGACCGTGTTCTCCAGCTCGTCATTGATCGGCCCATCAGCTTCCACCTCGAGCTCGAGATTGAGGCGGATCCGCTGGTTGGCGACCCGTTCATGTTGATGAACGCCGATCCGCGCCGACAGCACCAGGTCGCGGATGAAGAGGCGCATGGGAACGGGTTCGGACCGGCGCGCCGGGAACGCGCTCACCACCTTCTTCGTCGTCGCGCTCTTGGGCTTGGTGATGGCCATGGCGTTCGCCTTGTCTGTCAGAGAGATCGTCAATCGAAGAAGGTGCGCCAAGTCTCAAACCGGGCGCCGGGTCCTGTCAAAGTTGGGGAGCCGGCAGGGTCTCGGAAAGCCCCATGCCCGACGCTCGGAAACTGTAGCGCCGCCGCTCATTCTTGCGCAACAAAGCCGCGCGACGGCACGGCCCAGCCCAGATGCTCGCCGCCGTCCAGCGCGATCATCTGGCCGGTCATCGCCGGCGCCGCCAGGATGAAGCGGAGCGCCTCGCAGATTTCCTGAGGCGTGGTGCCGCGCCCCAGCGGCATGGCGGCGCATTGGCGCTCGAACTGCTCGGCGCTCTGGCGCGGGCTCGGCAAGGTCGGGCCCGGCCCGATGCCATTGACGCGAATCCGCGGTGCCAGGGCCAGCGCCAGGGTCCGCGTCAAGGTCCAGAGTCCCATCTTGCCGACCGTGTAGGAGAGGAAATAGGGCGTCGGCTTCCACACCCGCTGGTCCAGCATGTTGACGATGTTGCCCGGAACGCCCGCCGGGAGCTGGCGCGCGAAGGCCTGGCAGAGCACCAGCGGCGCCCGCAGATTGGTCTCGATATGCGCGTCCCAGGATTCGCGCGTGGCCGTGTCGATCTTGTCCATCTCGAACAGCGAGGCGTTGTTGACCAGGAGCGAGAGCGGGCCCAGGGCCTTGGTCGCGCGTGGCAGCAGGCTCTCGACCTCGGCCTCGCGCTGCAGGTCGGCATGGAGCGCCACCGCGCGCCCGCCGCCGCGCTCGATCGTCTGCACCAGCGCCTCGGCCTCGGCCTGAGAGCTGTTGTAATGGATGGCCACGGCCCAGCCCTGCTGCACCAGGTCCTCGGCAATGGCGCGGCCGATGCGCTTGGCGGCGCCGGTTACGAGCGCAACACGAACGGGCGTGGGGGCGGATTTCGTCATGGCCGGGAGAATGACCCGGGTCCCCGCCGGTGGCAACCCTGCAAACCCCTGATGGGACCGCGAGATTCGGGCCTGCCCCGCGACAAAACGATCATGGTATAAATCCTTCAGGGAGTGAGACGGTCGGGACGGGAGGCGACGGACGCGCCGCCGTCATGCCGAACGTCGGCGGGCCTCGATGTTCCGCGCCCTCGGGCCGCGGGAAAATTCTGCAGGAGGGTTTGGACGCATGCGACGCGTGGCTTCACTGGCGCTAATCCTCATCCTTGCCGGCTGTGCCCAGTCCTACCAGCCGGTGGTGGATACCAAGGGTGTCGACAACGCCAAATATCAGCAGGATCTTTCGGAGTGCCGGCAATATGCCGAGCAGGTCAGTCCCGCGGGCGAAGCGGCGACGACGGGTTTGCTCGGGGCGGCGGGCGGTGCCGCGCTGGGAGCCATCGTCGGCGCCTTCTCCGGCGGTGCCGGAACGGGTGCGGCCATCGGTGCCGCGACGGGCGGTGCGGTGGGCGCCGGTGCCGGCGGCGTCAGCGGCGTCAGCGAGCAGAAGCGCATCATCAACAACTGCCTGCGCGGGCGCGGCTACAACGTCTTGAACAGCTGACGTTCCGCCGGCGGTTTTGCTTGGGTCCGGCGAAACAATCCCTCGCTTGCCTTGGCCCCGGGCGCCGGCCCACGATGTCGAGCTTGCCGGATATCTTGCGCGCATCGAGAAGGAGCCGCCCATGACCGAGACGCCCGCCAGGACCTGGCGCACCGACGGCGTGCAGGTCATCCCCGGTTCCTCGCTCGATCCGAACACCGCGCAGACGCCGGGCATGTCGCGCGCGACCGCGATCAATTTCGCGCGGGCCGGCGCGCAGAAGATCTGGGCCGGTACCGTCACCATCGCGCCCAACGCCAAGACCGGCGCACATCATCACGGCGCCCTCGAGAGCGTGATCTATGTGGTGCGCGGCCGTGCCCGCATGCGCTGGGGCGAGAAGCTGGAGTTCGTGGCGGAGGCGGGACCCGGCGATTTCATCTTCATCCCGCCCTATGTGCCGCATCAGGAAATCAACGCCGATCCCGGCGAGCCGCTCGAATGCGTGCTCGTGCGCAGCGACCAGGAACCGGTGGTGGTCAATCTCGACATCGAACCGGTCGAGCGCCCGGAGTCCGTCGCCTGGATCGATCCGATCCACCGCCATCCGCATAAGTGAGCTCGGCAGCGATTGTCGGGCGATCTCGTCCCTTACCCCACGCACATATCTGATGCCCTCCGTGAAAGCGGGGTTACTTCCGCGGTGCTTGAGAAAATCTCGTGGCGCCCCAAATGGGCGGAAAGCGCTACAAAGAGAGGCCGCGCCGCATCCCAGAGACCGTGACGATGGATCTTTTCACGCCGATCACGATCGGCCCCTTGCGTCTGCCGAACCGCATCGTCATGGCGCCGATGACGCGCAACCGCGCGAGCGACGATCAGGTGCCGACGCCGGCCATGGCCACCTACTACGCGCAACGGGCCAGCGGCGGCCTGATCGTGACCGAGGCCAGCCAGATTTCGCACCACGCCGTCGGCTATCCCCGCACACCGGGCATCCATAACGAGGCCCAGATCGACGGCTGGCGCCGCGTCACCGACGCCGTCCATGCGGCGGGGGGCCGGATCTTTCTGCAGCTCTGGCACGCGGGCCGCGCGTCGCACCCGTCGTTGCTGCCGGAGCGGGCCCTGCCGGTGGCGCCCTCCGCCATTCCGGCCAATGGCAAAGCCTTCACGGCCGATGGGTTCCTGCCCTTCCCGACGCCCCGAGCGCTCGAGGCGGGCGAGATCGCCGAGATCGTCGCCGACTTCAATGCGGCGGCCTGGCGTGCCTGCATGGCCGGTTTCGACGGGGTCGAGATCCATGCCGGCAATGGCTATCTCATCGATCAGTTCCTGCGCGACGGGTCGAACCGGCGGACGGATCGATATGGCGGCAGCGTCGCCAATCGCGTCCGCTTTCTGCGGGAGGTCACGGAGGCCGTCATCGGCGGCTGGAGCGCGGAGCGCGTCGGCGTGCGGCTGTCGCCGACGCAGAGCTTCAACGATATGAGCGATTCCGATCCGGCCACCACCTTCGCCCATGCGGCGCGCGAACTGTCGCCGCTCGGGCTCGCCTATCTTCACGTCGTGGAAGCCGTGACCGGCAGCGAGGCGGGGCAGGCCCCGCTCATTGCGCCGCTGCTGCGGCGCGCCTTCCAAGGGCCGCTGATCCTGAACGGGGGATACACCCACGCGCTGGCCCAGGCGGCGATCGCGTCCGGCGAGGCCGATCTGATCTCGTTCGGGGCGGCCTTCCTCGCCAATCCGGATCTTCCCGAGCGGCTGCGCCGCCAGGCGCCGCTCAACCCGGCGGACCGCAAGACCTTCTATGGCGGCGACGAGCGCGGCTATACCGACTATTCCACCCTGTCGGATCCGACGGCCGCCGGGCGCTGAAGCCGCTCGGAAATCACGAGGGCTCGACCGTCTCGCGGGCGAAGTCGCGACCCAGCGCCCGCGCGCGCAGCAGCAGTTCCGCGCGCATCGCATCGGACTCCTTCGAATTTATCAGCAGCTCCAGCCGGCCGTTCCGGACCTTGCAATAGTCCAGCACGCCCTGGACCAGCTGGATCTCCATGGCGCCGCGATAGCCGCGGGGTCCGTCATAGTTCTTGGCCGTGCCCGCGGCGACGCCGATGAGCAATCCCTGCTCCAGCCGGAGCTGGCTCTGGCTATAGGCCCAGCCGCGATTCCAGACGCGGTCGATCCACCCCTTCAGCATCGCCGGGACCGACCACCACCAGACGGGGAACACCATGGCGATGGCGTCGTGGCGTTCGACCCGGGCCTGTTCCGCCAGGACCGCATCGGAAAAGCGCTTGGGCTGATACCAATCGGGCTCGTCGGGCGGGAAGACCAGAGGATCGAAGCCCTCGGCATAGAGATCGGCCAGCTCGCCGCCATGGCCGCTCTCCGCCAGTCCCGCGCGGAATTCATGCGCGACGCCGGCCGTGAAGGAATCGGAGCGCGGATGGCAGAGAACGGTCAGCACTTGCATCGAGACTTCCCCCAGGCGTGGTGATTTATTTCTTCTCGTCCTTCGAATCGAAGGGGAGGGAAGCCGAGTTGATGCAGTCGCGCAAGCCCGTTGGCACCGGGCCGTCGGGGAAGATGTGGCCCAGATGCGCCGCGCAGCGGGTTCCTCGTCAAGACAGGACGGCGAGCCGGCAGATCACGCCGATCAGCGCGCCCGCCAGCAAGGCGATCCAGGCTGCCGCGGCGAGCACGAAGCCGGGTCCGCGTTTCGCGGGATCGCGAAAATAGCTGACCATGTAAAAGACACGGCCGGCGATCCAGACCGCGCCCAGGGCCGCCGCCCAGAGCGGCGAGACATTGATCGCGAACAGCCAGAGCGAGGCCAGGAACGGCACGATCTGCTCGAGCGTGTTGGCCTGAATCCGCTGGGCCCGCTTGAACTCCTCGGGTCCGTCTGTAGAAGGCGCGACGACGCGATGCTTGCCTCGCATCCGTCCGGCCAGCACGAAACTCGCGAGATAGACGGCCAGCGCGGCGATCGTCGCCAAGGCGGGCCAGGCATAGAGGTCAGCCATCGGGGTGGGGTGCTCGGGGGTGCGGGATTGCCAGGGACGGATGATGGGCCGGCGGGAGGATTCGGGTCACGAGGGGCTGAGCAGCCCCCTTCCTAACCTTCCCCCGTTCCGGGGGAAGGGACATATCTCTGATCTCACGTCTCCAATTCATCCCCGCTTGCTGCGGCCCCTGAAGCCGCCACCGCGCTTCGGCCGTCCGGCCTTGGCCGCCCCCGCCGGACGGTCCCAGGGCGTGAGGGCGGGCTCGGCGGCCTTGGAAATGCGGGGCGGACGGGGCCCGACCTGCGGAGGCTGGCCCGCGCGGCCGCCGATCGAACGGCCGCCCGAACCCGGCGATCCGGCCGGGATCTCCAGCTCCATGGCCTCGAGCCGGCGGATCTCGTCGCGCAGCCGGGCTGCTTCCTCGAATTCGAGATCGGCTGCGGCGGTGCGCATGCGCTTCTCGAGATCGGCGACCGTCGCCTGGAGATTGTGGCCGATATGATGCAAGGCGCCCTTGTCGCCGGTCGTGACCGTGACATGGTCGCGCTCATAGACGCTCTCGAGGATGTCGCCGATCGATTTCTTGATCGATTCCGGCGTGATCCCGTGGGCGGCATTCCAAGCGGTCTGCTTGTCGCGCCGCCGCTGGGTCTCGCCCAGCGCCGCCTGCATCGATTTGGTCATCACGTCGGCATAGAGGATGACGCGGCCGTCGACGTTGCGCGCCGCACGGCCAATGGTCTGGATCAGCGAGGTCTGCGAGCGCAGATAGCCTTCCTTGTCGGCGTCGAGAATGGCGACCAGCGCGCATTCGGGGATGTCGAGCCCCTCGCGCAGCAGGTTGATGCCGATCAGCACGTCGAAGGCGCCCAGCCGCAGATCGCGGATGATCTCGATGCGCTCCAGCGTCTCGACGTCGGAATGGATGTAGCGCACCCGCACGCCGGCCTCGTGCATATATTCGGTCAGGTCCTCGGCCATGCGCTTGGTGAGCGTCGTGATCAGCACGCGCTGGCCCTTGGCCGCCGCCGCCTTGCATTCGGCGATCACGTCGTCGACCTGGGTCTCGGTCGGGCGGATGAGGCAGGGCGGATCGATCAGGCCGGTCGGGCGGATCACCTGCTCGGCGAAGACGCCATGGGTGCGCTCCATCTCCCAGGGGCCCGGCGTGGCCGAGACATAGACCGACTGCGGCCGCATCTCGTCCCACTCCTCGAATTTGAGCGGGCGGTTGTCGATGCAGGAGGGCAGGCGGAAGCCGAACTCCGAGAGCGTGTTCTTGCGCTGAAAGTCGCCGCGATACATGCCGCCCACCTGCGGCACGGTCACATGGCTCTCATCCACGATCAGCAGCGCGTCGGCGGGGATATATTCGAACAAAGTCGGCGGCGGCTCGCCCGGCCGGCGGCCGGTGAGATAGCGGGAATAGTTCTCGATGCCCGCGCAGGAGCCCGTCGCCGCCATCATCTCGATGTCGAACTGCGTGCGCTGCTCCAGCCGCTGGGCCTCCAGCAGCTTGCCGGCCTTGTTGAAATCCTCGAGCCGCAGCTTGAGGTCCACCTTGATCTGCTCGATCGCCTGGTTCAGCGTCGGTTTGGGCGTGACGTAATGGCTGTTGGCGTAGATCTTGATCTCGTTGAGCGCGGCGATGCGCTCGCCCGTCAGCGGGTCGAACTCGACGATGCTCTCGACCTCGTCGCCGAACAGCGACAGCCGCCAGGCGCGGTCTTCCAGATGGGCCGGGAAGATCTCGATCGAATCGCCGCGCACCCGGAACGAGCCGCGCTGGAAGGCGGCATCGTTGCGCTTGTACTGGATCTCGACCAGGCGGCGCAGCAGCTCGTGGCGTTCGCGCGTGTCGCCCTTATGGATCGTGATGGTCATGGTCGAGTAGGTCTCGGGCGAACCGATGCCGTAGATACAGGAGACCGACGCCACGATGATCACGTCGCGGCGCTCGAACAGCGAGCGCGTCGCCGAATGGCGCATGCGGTCGATCTGCTCGTTGATCGAGCTTTCCTTCTCGATATAGGTGTCGGTCCGCGGGACATAGGCCTCGGGCTGGTAGTAGTCGTAATAGGAGACGAAATATTCGACCGCGTTCTCGGGGAAGAAGCTCTTCATCTCGCCATAGAGCTGGGCGGCGAGGGTCTTGTTGGGAGCGAGCACCAGGGTCGGGCGCTGCAGCCGCTGGATCACATGCGCCATGGTGTAGGTCTTGCCGGAGCCGGTGACGCCCAGCAGCACCTGGTCGCGCTCGCCTTTGACCAGCCCCTCGGTGAGCTGCTCGATGGCCTGGGGCTGGTCGCCCGCCGGTTCGAAGGGGGAGACCAGCTTGAAGGGCGTGCCCTCGCCCGCGGTCGGGCGTTCGAGCACGATCGGGTCGGATCCCCAGGGGGCCCCTTTGACGGAATTCGGCTTTGTCGACATGGCCCCAGATATAGCGAGCCGCTCCGACCCTGGGTAGGGGTGGGGCCCGCGACCCAGCCATGTTCCTGGCCAGGCGGCGGGCGGGCTCCGCCGGCGGGCAAAATAAACCCGGCGATTCCACGGGAAAGGCCGGGCAAAAAGAAACCCGGCCCCTGATGAAGGAGGCCGGGAGGGCGGATGGGACCGCTCTAAGGGGAACCGACTGTCATGAACGGGTCGGGCCCTGTCACCGGCCCGGCTCATTCGGGTGTTGCGACCAAGCCGGAACCGAGGGTCCCAGCTGGGCCACGCTGACGAGACCCGGCGGCGGTTTCAGGCCGAGAGACTCGGCCACACGCGGAACCGACAGCACGAGCAGCGCCAACAACATGGCGCCCGACATCAGACCGACCCGGATGCTGGCGATCAGCTTGCGGCCCTTGCCGCCCGGGATCGACCCGTTGTCCTGCGCAAACCTGGCATTACCGCGCATCCTGCACCCCCTAATCCTTCGGCATTCTCCGTCGCGACCCCCTTGGTCGCTCGGACAATGCAGATATGGTCAGTCGCTGTGGCGAGACACGCCCCCTCCTGGGGCGTTTCCGTGATTCTTTGCGGCGGAAATGTGGCGCCCATCCTGCCATGCGTTGGATCCGTCGCCCGCCGTCACCTCGCCCAGCCGTTCCGCTGGAGTCTCATAATTGCGGCCAATGCTGTTTCGGCCGCGTTAAGGGCCGTGGTTAACGCGCGGGATTTTTTCCTGGGCATTGCAACCGATGCATTTGCCGCGAATGCAGGACGACCCTCCGGCGTCGTGGGCTCCGCCAAAAGAAAACCCCGCTCTCTCGACCGCAGGCGAGAGCGGGGCTGGCTGCATCTGCGAAGACGGCGCGGCCGTTATTTCGGGACCGCCACCGTGAAGTAGGGCGCCGTGGGCGTCTGGCCGGGGCCGAAGGGTCCCGGCACCTTATGCGAGAAGGCCGGCAGGCTCTTGATGAAGGCCGCCAGCGCCTTGGCGTCCGCATCGGTGAGCGCGCCATAGGAGTGCCAGGGCATGACCGGTGCCAGCTCGCGGCCATCGGGCCGCACACCGGTGCGAACGGCCGCGACGATCTCCGCCGCGCTCCAATTGCCGAGACCGGTTTCCTTGTCCGAGGTCAGATTGGGCGGATAGAAAATCCCCATTCCCGGGATCTCGAAGCCGATATCCGAGCCGCCCAGCGCATGGGCCATGTCGGGCTGACCGGTCATCGCGCCCGGCGTATGGCAGCCGCCGCAATCCATGATGGTCGCCAGATAGCGGCCGCGTTCGTTCGTGCCTTCGGCCAGGGCCGGTGCGGCGCCGAAGCCGGCCAGGGTCACGATCAGCGCGCCGAAGACGGCGCCACGAGCCAGAGACGGTGTCTTGGTCATAGTCGGGCTTCTCCCCTCGGACGGATGCGGATCGCGAGATGGATCGCGCCGCGGACGCGCCTTCTACGGGAAGGAACCTGGTCCTGTCGAGGGGCTGCGAGAAAATTTCGTCGGGTCTCCGCCATCAGGGGGAGACCCGACGCCACGCCGCTGAAGTCTTCGCAACAATGCGCGAAACAGATGAAACGATCGGCGCCCTTGCGGACGCAATCGCCTCGGCTTTCGATGGCGCTATTGCGACGCCGGATGTTTGGCAAGCCAGTCCTTCATCATGTCCAGCTCCTTCTGCTGGGCCGACACGATGTCCTGGGCAAGCTGCTTGATCTGCGGATCCTTGCCGTATTGCAGCACGGCCTGCGCCATCGCCACGGCGCCCTCATGATGGGCGATCATGTGAGCGACGAAATCGCGATCGGCGTCTCCGCTATAGGGCTGGTTCATCGCCTGATGCATCTGCATCTCGGCTTGCCACAACGCCTGGGATCCGTGCGCGCCATCGCCGTTCATCATGCCGCCATTCATCATCCCGCCATTCATCATCCCGGGCCCCGCGTTGTAACTCTGCCTGCCCATCATGCCGCCATACATCATGCCGGGGCCCATGCCGTAGCCGGGTCCGTTCATCATGCCGGGACCGCTGCCATAGGCGCAGCCCATCATGTTGCAGCCCATCATGCCCGGTCCCATCATCATTCCCGGTCCCCAGCCTTGACGCATCATCGGCATCCCGCCGCCGCTCGTCATCTGCTGCATCATGCCGAACATCTGCTGGCGAAGGCCCTGCATCTGCTGCTGCAGGTCCTGAATCTGCTGCTGGGTCTGGTCCTGTTCCGCCGCCGCGGCTCCCGAGGGCGCCGTCACGGCCAGGCCGAGAACCAAAATGACGACCGCGCCGCAGAGCCTGTGGGTTAGTCGCCGGACGGCGCCTGAATTGATTGGATAATCGGTCATGTCGGTCTCCTTGTTGGGGCCGCCCGCCCGCGTGCCCGGGATAACGGCGCTCAGCCTAAGGGTTCCCGCGAGGGAAGGTTCAAGGGCCGAGTGCGGGGCAAGGCGTCGCGGTGACAATTTTGACAGCCGCCCAAAAGGGTTACAGTCTTGCGCCAGGGAAGGGCCGCTACTATCTTCGCGCCGCCTGCGGGCGGACCGTTTTGGCCAGTATGAGCCCGGCAGTCGCCGCCCGATTTTCCCTTCATCTTCGAGCCCAGGAATTCGCCATGGCCTTCCTCGCCGACCGTCTCGATCTGATCAAGCCGTCCCCCACCATCGCCGTCACCATGAAGGCGCGCGAGCTCAAGGCGGCCGGCCGCGACGTGATCGGGCTGGGCGCCGGCGAACCGGACTTCGACACGCCCGACAACATCAAGGCAGCGGCGGTCGAAGCGATCCGCCGCGGCGACACGAAATACACCAACGTCGACGGCACCAACGATCTGAAGAAGGCGATCTGCGCCAAGTTCGAGCGCGAGAACGGCCTCGGCTACAAGATCGACGAGATCACGGTGGCGTCGGGCGGCAAGCAGATCATCTACAACGCGATGGTCGCGACGCTGAACCCGGGCGACGAGGTGGTGATCCCGGCGCCCTACTGGGTATCCTATCCGGATATCGTGCTGCTTTGCGAGGGCAAGCCGGTGTTCGTGCCTTGCAGCCAGGAAAGCGGCTTCAAGCTGAACGCGCGCGATCTCGACCGCGCCATCACGCCGAAGACCAAATGGATCATCCTCAACAGCCCGTCGAACCCGACCGGCGCCGCCTATACGCGCGACGAGCTGAAGGCGCTGACCGACGTGCTGGTCAAGCATCCGCATGTCTGGATCCTGACCGACGACATGTATGAGCATCTGGTCTACGACAATTTCGTCTTTACCACGCCGGCGCAGATCGAGCCGCGCCTGAAGGACCGCACGGTCACGATGAACGGCGTGAGCAAGGCCTATTGCATGACCGGCTGGCGCATCGGCTATGCGGCGGCGCCCGTGGCGCTGATCAAGGCGATCGCGAAGGTGCAGTCGCAGAGCACCTCCAATCCCTGCTCGATCAGCCAGGCGGCCTCGGTGGAGGCCCTGAGCGGCCCCCAGGATTTCATCGCCAAGCATAACGCCGTCTTCAAGCAGCGTCGCGACATGGTGGTGGACATGCTGAACCAGGCGAAGGGCATCAAGTGCCACAAGCCGGAAGGCGCCTTCTATGTCTATCCGTCCTGCGCCGGGACGATCGGCAAGCACACGCCGGAGGGCAAGGTCATCGCCAGCGACGACGATTTCGTCGCCTACATCCTCGAGGCCGAGGGCGTGGCGGCGGTGCAGGGCTCGGCCTTCGGCCTGTCGCCCTTCTTCCGCATCTCCTACGCGACCTCGACCGAGGCGCTGAAGGATGCCTGCACGCGCATCCAGCGCGCCTGCGCGAAGCTGAGCTGAGAATCGGCCTTCCGCCGCGATCTTCCGGTCGTTCGGAGATCGCGGCAGACGAGCTCCCTTCAATCCTGGAACGCCTCGAAGCGGTCCTGGAGCTCGCGCATCGCCCGGATGCGCTCCGCCACCTTGTCGCCGAGCCGCGCGATCAGATCGTCGAACAGCAGATTGACGAGGCTGAGAAACGGCGCCTGTGAGTCCCAGAACAGATGCGAATCGGTGCTGACCGAGAGAACCTCCTCGGTGTAGTCGCGCGCCCAGTGGCAGTGATTGTCGCAGATGATGATGACCGGGATCCCGGCGTCGACGGCGCTGCGCGCCAGCTGGTGGCTGAGCCTGGTATAGCGGCGCATTTCGAACAGGACGAGGCAGGGCGCGGAAGCCTGGCCGGCCAGCAATTCGGCGAAGGTGCCGTTGCCGCGGTCGAGCAGGCGCACATTGGGGCGCACATAGTCGAGGCGCGCCGCGAAGTCGGAAGCGATTCCGGCGATCGTCTGGAAGCCGGCGACATAGACGTCCGACCGCTTGGCCAGGATCTCGATGCTCCGTTTCCAGGCGCGGGTGGCGCGCAGCTCATAGACGCCGATCGTCGCCTGCATCTCGAGCTCGAAATTGTCCCACAGCTTGCTGTCGCGGCTCGATTGCTTGCGGATCCGGTCGACGCGGTCGGAGATGAGCAGCGGCGTGGTGTCGAGCTCGTTGCGCATCTTGTCCTTGAGATCGCTGAGCCCCCGATAGCCCAGCGCCCGAAGGAAGCGGCTGACCGTCATCTGGCTGACGCCGACGCTTTCGGCGATCGATGCCGCCGTCTCGAAGGGCAGGCTGCTCATGTTGGTGAGCATATAGCTCGCCACGGCCTTCTCCGCCTTCGAAAGCCCCGAGAATTCCTTTCGCAGCCGGTTGGTCAGGCCCGCTTTCATGAAGGCACCTCGGGCACGCGGTGGAACCAGGGCTTCGCGGTTTCGAGTTGTCCCGCGAGGCGGAACAATGTCGCTTCGTCGCCGAAGGGCGCGCTGAACATGATGCCCACCGGCAGGTTCTGCGCGGTCCAATGCAGCGGGACCGACATGCTCGGCTGTCCCGAGATATTGAAGAGCTGCGTGAAGGGCATGAAGTCGCGCAGAGCGCGGCTGTAAGCGTCGAGGTCGGGATTGTCGGTGCGCAGGGTCCCGAGCCGGATCGGCGGCTGCGCCAAGGTCGGGCTCATCACGATATCGAACCGGTCGTGGAAATCGGCCATGCGCCGGCCCTGCAGGTGAATGGTCGCCAGCGCCTCGGGATAGTCCTCGACCTTGAGCGTCCGGGCAAATTCGACCGCGCCCCAGGTGACCGGGTCGACATCGCTCGGGACGAGCTCGCGCCCGAGAGAGCGGGCGCGCGCCTGCAGCGAGCGGGACACGTTGCTGGCGACCAGCACCCACAACGCGCGACCGAGCTCCTCGCTGTCGCCGGGCGGCCGGGCCTCTTCGACGCGATGGCCCAGCGATTCCAGCAGCCGCGCCGCCTCTTCGGCCGCCTGGATGCATTCCGCGGCGACGGCGACGCCCGAGAGCGGCTCGTGCTGGAAGGCGATCCTGAGGCTGCCGACCGGCGCGCCGACATCGGCGAGAAAGGGATGATCGCGGTAGGGTGCGCAATAGGGATCCCCCGGCGCCGGGCCCTGCGTGGCGTCGAGTGCCGCCGCGCTGTCGCGCACCGAGCGCGAGACCACATGGCTGACCGACAGGCTGCCCCAGCCCTCGCCGGCGAGGGGCCCGGCCGGGGTCCGGGCGCGCGTGGGTTTCATGCCGAACAGGCCGCAACAGGAGGCCGGAATGCGGATCGAGCCGCCGCCATCGCTGGCATGGGCCACGGGGACGATGCCGGCGGCGACCGCCGCGGTGGCGCCGCCCGACGAGCCGCCGGCCGTGCGCGACAGATCCCAGGGATTGCGCGTGGCGCCGCCGAAGCTGCCTTCGGTCGAGGGCGCCAGCGCCATCTCCGGCGTGGCGGTCTTGCCGAAAATGACGAAGCCCGCCTGCTTGTAACGCGCCACCAGCGTGGAATCGGCCTTGGCGCGCATGCCGGCGAAGAAGCGCGAGCCTTGCGTCGTCACGGTCCCCGCCAGCTGCGCGCCGACATCCTTGAGCAGGAAGGGAACGCCGGAGAAGGGTCCGTCCGGCAGCGGACGGTCCAACGCCTCGCGGCCATGGTCATAAAGCTTCTGCGACAAAGCGTTGATCGACGGATTGACCCGCTCCGCCCATTCGATCGCCATCTCGAGCAGTTCTCGCGGCGAGATCGCACGCTTGCGCAGCAAGGCCGCCAGACCAAGGCCGTCATGGTCGCGATAGTCCGGAAACCGGTTCACGATGCCCCCATAAGGTGTACTGTTTTGAAAGTACCATAACTTGACTTCATGGGATATTCATAACAGCATCCGTGCCGCGTTCAGTTCCCGGGAACATAACTCGGGACGTGGAGGAGGAAGCAGGCATGAGGAGGACCCAATGAGTTTCGGAAAGAGAATTGGCGGCATCGCGTTCGCCCTGGCGATCAGCGTTGCCGGGAGCGCCGGACTGGCGGCGTCGGCCCTGGCCGCCGACGCGACCATCGTCTGGGGAAAACCCGCCGAGATCACCGGGTTCGATGTCCATGTCGCGGGCACCGTCGCGTCCTGGGAAATGTATCAGATGGTCTATGAGACGCTGCTGACCACGGACGAAAACCTGAAGCTGCAGCCGGGCCTGGCGGAGAGCTGGCAGCAGACCTCGCCCACGACCTATGTCTTCAAGCTCCGCGCCAACGCCAAATTCTCCAACGGGCGCCCCGTCACGGCCGACGACGTCATCGGCAACCTGGAGCGCATCAAGAATCCCGAGACCGCCTCCTATTGGTCGGCGCAGCTCGGCAATATCGCGAAGATGGAGGCGCCCGACGACCATACCGTGACGATCGAGCTGGAATCGCCCCATCCGGCCCTGCTCGCGGCACTCGCCCACATCACCGCCGCCATCATCCCGATCAAGGAGCTCAAGGACGGCAGCTTCGATCCGACCAAGGATCTGCTGGGCTCGGGCCCCTTCATGGTGTCCGAGCATAAGCAGGACGAAAGCTGGACCTTCGTCAGGAACCCCAACTATTGGCAGTCGGGCGAGCCGGTCGCGGATCGTCTCGAGGTGCCGATCATCCCCGATGAATCGGCGCGCATGGCCGCCTTGCGCGACGGGCGGATCGACTTCACCACCTTCGAGAATCCGGATGCGGTGCAGATGCTGGGCAAGGACGCCAACATCAAGGTGATCTCGCAGCAGACCACGAACTATTACCGCGTCGACGTGAACGCGCTGAGCGAGAAATCGCCCTTCCACGACAAGCGCATCCGGCAGGCGATGAACCTGGCGCTCGATCGCGACGCGATCAACAATCTGGTCTTCGGCGGCACGACGCGGGTGGATTATCCGGTGCCGGCCGCTTTCGGCAAGGATGCCTGTCATGCCGATCCGGTCTATGCCCTCTCGCGCGACGAGCGGGTGAAGAAGGCCCAGGCCCTGCTCAAGGAAGCGGGCAAGGAGCATCCCACGGTGCGGCTGATGGCGACCTCGGCCAATCCGGTGCTGGGACGGATCGCGCAGGTGATGCAGCAGAGCCTTCAGGAGGCGGGCTTCACCGTCGCTATCGAGCAGCCGCCGACAGCCGAATATCTGCAGAAGGTCTTCACCGACGGCGATTTCGACATGGCTCTTTCCTGGCTTGCCGGCTACACCGATCCCACCATGGTGATCGCCTGGTGGAATCCGAAGTTCGCGGTGTGGAACCAGGTCTTCCAGGAGGAAGTGCCCGCGCTCAGCGCGGCGCTGGACGAGGTCAAGACCATGGAGGACGGGCCCGCCCGCGACGGGAAGCTGAAGGAGATCTGCAGTCTGATCGACGACAGCTCGAACCTTCTCGCGCTTGTGAGCAAGACCGACTACATCGCCTATCGTTCCGACAAGATCGAGTTGAAGGTGCCGGCGCATTCCGGCTCCTCCAACACCTTCCAATACATCGCGGCCTTCAAGTCGCTCGACTGAAGCCAAGGTGACTCCGGGGACGGGCAGGCGATCGAGCCCCCGCCCGTCCCCGGACCCTTCAGGACTCCCGGGACCCGCGGATGCGCCTTCTCGTCTATTTCGCCCCGAAGCTCGCGCTGGCGCTCGTCACCATGCTGGGCGTCTCGGTGCTGGTCTTCCTGGCGCTGCGGTTCCTGCCGGGCGGTTACGCCGACATTCTCCTCGGGCCCTTTGCGACACCTGACGCGCGCAAGGTGATCGCGGAGCGTTACGGCCTCGATCAGCCGATGATCGTGCAATATGGGCGCTGGCTCCTGGCGATGTCGCAGGGCGACTTCGGCGTGTCGATGGTGACGCGCCGCTCGGTCATCGCCGAGTTCCTCCGCCGGGCACCGGTCACGCTGGAGCTGGCCTCGCTGTCGCTGGGGCTGGTGCTCCTCGTGGGCGTGCCGTTGGGCGTTGCGGCCGGCGCCGCCGCGTCGGACAGGCCGCAGGGCGGCCTGGCACGGCTGGTCGGCGCTCTCGGCGCCAGCGTGCCGGATTTCGTCCTCGGCAGCGCCCTGATCTTCGTCTTCTCGGTTTGGTCGCTGTGGCTGCGCGTCGGCGGCTATGTGCCCTTCTTCGACGATCCGGTAACCAACATGCGGGTGATGATCCTGCCGACGGTCACGCTGTCGGTCTTCGGCATCGCCCTGGTGCTGCGCACCACGCGCGACGCGGTGCTGCGGGTCATGACCGAGGGCTATATCACCGCCGCGGTCGCGCGCGGCGAGAATCCCCGCAACATCATCCGCCTGCATGTGCTGCGCAACGCCGCCATTCCTGTGGTGACCGTCGTCACCACCTATTTCGGCTTCCTGCTGGGCGGCGCCGTCGTGGTCGAAGTCCTCTTCTCCATCCCCGGTGTCGGCCTCTACGCCTTCAACGGCCTCCTCAATCGCGACTATGCCATCGTGCAGACAGGCGTGCTGCTGGCCGCCGCCGTCTTCATCGCGATCAACATGCTGGCCGACCTGCTCTATGCCATCATCGACCCGCGCATCGGTTCGGGGAGCGGCCGGTGAGCGTCTGGCGGGACAGCCCCCGGCTTCTGGCGCGGCTCTGGCGGCGGGACAAGCTTTCCTTCTTCGGCGTCGTCCTGCTGGTGGTCCTGGTCCTGCTGGGCTTGTTCGGCGCCTATCTGCCGCTGGGCGATCCGACAAAGATCGGTACCGGGCCTCGCCTGTTCGCACCCTCCTGGCATCTGCCCTTCGGGACCGACGAGCTCGGCCGCTCCTTCCTGCCGCGTGTCGTGCAGGGCATTCGCTCGACCTTCCTCATTTCGGCGATCGCGGTCGTCATCACCGCCGTGATTGGCACGCTGCTGGGGATGCTGTCGGGCTACTTCCGCGGCGCGTCCGACCAGTTGATCGCGCGGGGCGCCGACATCCTGTTTGCCTTCCCGGCGCTGCTGCTGGGCCTTCTCATCGCCGCGGTCATGGGCCCGGGCGAGATTTCCGTGGTCGCCGTGATCTCGGTCGCGACCCTGCCGCTCTTCATCCGGGTGGTCCGCTCGGTCACGCTCGGCGTGGCGGGGCGCGGTTTCGTCACCTCGGCGGAAGTCGCGGGCGCCTCCTCCTGGCGGGTCATGTTCGTCCATATCCTGCCCAACATCATGGGCGCGGTGGTGGTGCAGCTCAGCTATGCCCTCTCGATCGGGATGATCATCGAGAGCGCGCTGAGCTTCCTCGGACTGGGCGTGCAACCGCCCGACGCCTCGCTGGGCTCGCTCCTGCGCCAGGGCAGCGCCTATCTGACGATCGCGCCCTGGCTGGTATTGTCCTCGGGCGCGGTCCTGTCGGCCGCCATCATGTCGGTCAATCTCGTCGGCGACGCCGTGCGCGACGCGCTGGAGCCGCTCAAGGGCCGGTCGCTCACATGAGCAGCCTGGTCGAAGCCCGGGATCTGGTGATCGGCTACGAGACGCCGCAGGGCCGCGTTCGTGCTCTGGACGAAGCCCGGCTGGAGATCCTGCCGGGCGAAACCCTGGCCATCGTCGGCGAAAGCGGTTCCGGCAAGACGACGCTCGGCATGGCCGCGGGCAAATTGCTGCCCGCCGAGGCGATCTGCGAAAGCGGCCGTCTCCTGGTCGATGGCTGCGCCGTGTTCGAGGCCGGCGCCGACGAGTTGCGGGCCCTGCGGCGCGACCGGCTCGGCTTCGTGTTCCAGAACCCCATGAATGCGCTCGATCCGACCATGCGCACCGGCCGGCAGGTCGCGCGCGCCATGGGCGGTCAGCCGGGCCGGACCGCCATCTCGGCGCTTCTGGCGCGCGCCGAGCTCCCGGACCCCGAGCGCGTCATGGACAGCTTCCCGCATGAGCTTTCGGGCGGCATGGCGCAGCGCGTGGTGATCGCCATGGCGATCGCGCGGGGGCCCAGGCTGCTGATCGCGGACGAGCCGACCGCTTCGCTCGACGCCTCGATCCGGGACCGCGTGATGGCGACCTTGCGGCGGCTGCGCGACGAAACCAAGGCCAGCCTCGTGATCCTGTCGCACGATCTGCGGATGGTGGCCCGCCATGCCGATCGCATCGCGGTCATGTATGGCGGGCGCATCGTCGAGACCGGCGAGAGCCGGCGCGTGCTGGCGCAGCCGGCTCATCCCTACACCCGCGCGCTGATGGCGGCGGCCGCCGGCAACGAGCGTCCCGGCCAGAGGCTGGAACCGATCCCCGGCTCGCCGCCCGTTCTGATCGGCCGCTGCGACAAATGCGCTTACGAGCCCCGCTGCGGCTTTGCGCAACGCCAATGCGCGGAAGTCCGGCCGGAGGAACGCGAGGTAGGAGGGCGCCGGGTGGTCTGTCACTTCGCCGAGCGCGTGCTCGAGAACTTGCCGCGGACATCGGGAGCGGCGCCATGACGATGGATCCGGTGGTCCAGTTGAAGGATATCGTCGTGACTTATGCGGCCGGGCCGTTCAAGGGCGGCACCGGCTTCGATGCGGTCCGAAAGGTGAGCCTCGACATCGGCGCCGGCGAGACCGTCGGGCTGGTCGGCGAATCGGGCTCCGGCAAGACGACCCTGGGCCGGGTCTGTCTGGGGCTTCTGAAGCCGACGCGCGGCGCGATGCTGTTCGGCGGCGAGCCCTTCGGATCGCTGCGCGAGCGGCGCGGGCAGCTCTCGGTGGTGCTGCAGCAGCCGGAATGGGCCTTGAACCCGCGGATCCGCTGCGGCCGCTCGATCGAGGAGCCGCTGCTGGTGCTGGGCCGGCCCGCCAGCGACCGCCGCGACCGGGTGAAGGCGATCCTCGACAGCGTCGGATTGGACTCCAGCTTCGCGGAGCGCTATCCCGGTCAGCTCTCCGGCGGCCAGCGCCAACGGGTCGCGATTGCGCGGGCCCTGATCACCGAGCCGCGCTTCATCCTGTTCGACGAGGCGGTCAGCGCCCTCGACGTCTCGGTGCAGGCCCAGGTGCTCAATCTCATCCTCGACCTGCAGCAGCGGCACGGGTTCGGCGCGCTCTTCATCTCCCACGACCTCGCCGCGACCCGTTATGTCTGCCGTCGCATCGCGGTCATGTACAAGGGCGAGCTGGTCGAGGTGGCGCCGTCGGAGCGCTTCTACGGAACGCCCGAACATCCCTACAGCCGCAACCTTTTGAGCGCGGTCGCATGAAAGGCCAGGGAACATGAATATGGCGAACCGCGCCTGGGCGGCGCTCTTGCTGCTGCCGCTGCTGCTGTTGGCATCGCCAGGCGCTCGGTCGGCCGATGCGGAGCTGCAGCGCACCTGGGACAAGGCCTGGGTGTTCGCCCCCGCGACCAGCAGCATCGGTTACAAGCGGCTCGATACGGCGGGGCTGGCGGCCTATCTCTCGTCGCTGCCGTCGCCCCCGACCGTGGTGGTCGTCTATGCGCATGGCTGCGACGGACTCAGCGAGATCTCGGCGGCCACGGGGCGGTTCCTCGCCCAGGCCGGTTATCTCATGGTGGCGCCCGACGGCTTCGCGCGCCAGGACAAACCGGTGAGCTGCAAGCCCATCAGCCATCAAGGCGGTCTGCACCGGGCGGTGCTCGGCTGGCGCCAGGCCGAAATGCAGTTCGCCTTCGATCAGGTCGAGCAGATCCCTTCTCTCAAAGGCGTCCCCGTCATTCTGATGGGGCACTCCGAAGGCGCCATCACGGTCGCCACCATTGCCGACGTTCCGGCGGCCGGCCGGGTCATCGAAGGCTGGACCTGCCATGCGGGCTGGCCGGAATATCGCGGTCTCAATGCGCCACCCGACCAGCCTGTGCTGGCGCTCTCGAGCGAGAAGGACCCTTGGTTCCGCGATCCCGAACTCGCCGGCGATTGCGGCGCCTTCATGCAGGGCCATCCGGCGCAGCGATCGGTCGTCTATCGCGCTCCCAGCTATCTTGCCGACAAGCACTGGCTCTCGTCCGACAAGGACGTCCAGAAGATCATTCTCGATTTCATCCGGGAAACGACGGCGCGCTAGCGCGCGAGGGCATTCAGCCCGGAACGGCGGCGGCGACGCCCTTGATCGCGGCCCAGCCGGCGCCGACCGCGAAGATCATCGCGGCATTGCCGAGGAGGGCGGCGATCAACGCGCATAAGCCGTCGCGTTGGACGAGCGCCAGGCCGAACAGCACGATCGGTATCGCGAGCACCATGCCGGTCAACGGAATGGGCAGGACCAGCAGCAGGCTCAGCACCAGGCAGAGCCCCGCGATCAGCGACATCGTCAGCGGTTCGAGCATGCTCGGCAGGCGCGGCTTGAGGATGCGCTCGACCTTGGTCAGGGTGGGCGCAGCGCGGCCGATGACGCGTTGATAGGCCTCGCGCTTGATGCCGCGCCGGCCGAGCCAGGAGGGCAGCCAGGGACGGGGCTGCTGCAGGACGATCTGGACGCTCAGGATCGCGAGGGGGATGCCGAAGATCGCCGAGACGCCCGGGATCGGGTTGGGGATCAGGTTCGGCAGCGCGAACAGGATCAGCAGCAGCCCGTAGCCGCGATGCTCCAGCGCCTGCATCAGATCGCCCAGGGTGATGGTTTCCGACTTCCACTCTTCTCCGAAACCGACCAGCCGTCGCGACACGCTGTCGGTGCGGCCTGTCCCGCGGCTCCGCGGCGGCCGTTTGCGTTTGGCGCGGCTCTCCCGGCGGGAAGAAGCGCGCGAGCGACGGGCCGTGGAGTCCGCTGTCATCGGGCGACCCTAATTTCGGAAAAACTGGTACGGCGGGACAGTTCGAGGGAGCGACCACCAGGGGTCGAGGTCGCGAAGCCGACGGACCCAATAGACAGGGTAAACGCGACATCTTTGTGTTCGGTTCCCGCGGATTCCCCCCATTTCCGGGAGAGCCGGTCTGTCCGCGATTTAAGCTTGTCACGGGCTGCGGCGGTCCCCCGGGCGAATTCCGCTTGCCACCGCGCCGCCCACCCCGGAATGATGAGTGCCAACCAAGGGCGGAAGGCCCAGGGCCGAACCGCCCCGAACGCGACAGACACGCGAATCAGGGAGTATGGCCATGGGCGAAAAAACGACGGCGGCGCCCCGTTGCGCCGCCTTGGTAGGTCCCTATCTCAGCGGCAAGACGACGCTGCTGGAGAGTCTCCTCTTCGTCACCGGTGCGATTTCCCGGAAAGGCACCGTCAAGGAAGGCAATACGGTCGGCGACAGCGCCCCCGAGGCGCGGGCGCGCAAGATGTCGGTCGAAATTTCCGCCGCGACGACCGAGTTCCTCGGCGAGTCCTGGTGCTTTCTCGATTGTCCCGGCTCCGTCGAGCTCGCGCGCGAAGCGCAGCAGGCGCTGATGGTGGCCGATGCCGCCGTCGTGGTGTGCGAGCCCGAGCCGGCCAAGGCGCTGATCCTGGCGCCGCTCCTGAAGTTTCTCGACGACCGCAAGATTCCCCACCTGCTGTTCATCAACAAGATGGACATCGCCCCGCACCGCGTCAGCGAGCTGCTGGAGGCGTTGCAGGCGGTCTCGGCGCGCCCGCTGGTGCTGCGCCAGGTGCCGATCCGCACGCCCGACAAGAACGGCGTCGATCAGGTCACGGGCTATGTCGATCTGGTGAGCGAGCGCGCCTATCAGTACAAGCCGGGCCAGCCGTCGGACCTGATGAAGATGCCGGAGACGGTGCTCGAGCGCGAGCAGACCGCCCGCCGCTCCATGCTGGAATCGCTGGCCGATTTCGACGACGCGCTGCTCGAGCAGCTGCTCGAGGATGCGGTGCCGTCGAAGGACAGCATCTATCAGCAATTGACCAAGGATCTGGCCGCCGACCTGATCGTGCCGGTCTTCATGGGGGCGGCCGATCGGGATCACGGCGTGCGCCGGCTGCTGAAGGCGCTGCGCCACGAGGTGCCCGATGCGCGCGAGACGGCGAAGCGGCTGGGGATCGCGGCCGATGCGAGTGATACCGTCGCGCAGGTGTTCAAGACCTACCACCAGTCCCACACCGGCAAGCTCTCATTGGCGCGCATCTGGGGCGGCAAGCTCCAGGACGGCATGATGCTCTCCGGCCTCCGCGTCGGCAGCGTGGCGCGGATGAAGGGGCATGAGCTGGCGAAGCTCGCGGCCGCCGGCCCGGGCGACGTGGTCGCCCTGGGCCGCATGGACGAGGCCGCCACCGGGATGCTGCTCTCGGCCAGCGGCAAGGCCAAGACCGCGACGCCCTGGCCGGCCAAGCTGGCGCCGCTCTTCTCGCTGGCGATCGACGCGGAGAATCGCGCCGACGAGGTCAAGCTGACGGCGGCGCTGCACAAGCTGGTCGAGGAGGACGAGGCGCTGACGGTCGAGCACAACCCCGATACCCACGAGATGGTGCTGTGGGGCCAGGGCGAGATCCATCTGCAGATCGCGATCGACCGGCTCCGTCTCAAATACAACCTGCCGGTCAAATCGCATCGCCCGCAGGTGAACTACAAGGAAACGATCCGCAAGGGCACCAAGCATCACTCGCGCTTCAAGCGCCAGAGCGGCGGTCATGGCCAGTTCGCCGACATCCATGTCGGCATCGCGCCCCTGCCGCGCGGCAAGGGGTTCGAGTTCCATGACGAGATCGTGGGCGGTGCCGTGCCGCGGCAATACATCCCGTCGGTCGAGGAGGGCGTGCGCGATTATCTCGGCCGGGGCCCGCTCGGATTCCCCGTGGTCGATGTGGCGGTGACCCTGACCGATGGGCAGTTCCATTCGGTCGACAGCTCCGACATGGCCTTCAAGACCGCGGCCCGCATGGCGATGACCGAGGCCATGCCGAGTTGCGAGCCGGTGCTGCTGGAACCGATCTTCGCGGTGACGGTGACGGTGCCGACGGATTTTACCTCGCGCGTGCACGGGCTCATCAGCGGCCGACGCGGCCAGATCCTGGGCTTCGACGCCAAGGAGGGCTGGCCGGGCTGGGACGAGGTCAGCGCCCATCTGCCGCAGTCGGAGCTCCATGACCTGATCATCGAGCTGCGCTCGCTGACGCTGGGCGTCGGCACCTTCGCCTGGAAGTTCGATCATCTCCAGGAGCTGATCGGACGGATCGCCGACAAGGTGGTCGAGCAGAGGCTGCAGCCGGCGCATTGACCGAGCGAAGAAGAGCGGAACGATTCACTCCCTTCCCAGCCGCCAAAGGCGGCGTGCGGGAGGGGGTGAGATCTTCTTGTCACGTTCACGTCTCTGCGACAGATTGGAAACAATCCAAATCGGACTTGAAGCGCCGATCTAGGCGTCTATAACTTGCCTGCCGCCCGGTCAGGCTGGCCCATTTGTCATCGTCGATCGATTCTTTCGGAGGGGAAGTATGGGAAAGAAGGGCGAGATGCCGATCGAGATCGGCATCGCGGAGAAGGATCGAAAGAAGATCGCCGACGGCCTGTCGAATCTGCTGGCCGACAGCTACACGCTCTATCTCAAGACCCACAATTTTCATTGGAACGTGACCGGTCCGATGTTCAATACGCTGCATCTCATGTTCGAGGCGCAGTACACCGAGCTCGCCCTCGCGGTCGATCTCATCGCCGAGCGGATCCGTGCGCTGGGTCATCCCGCGCCTGGCAGCTACAAGGCCTATTCCAAGCTCTCGTCCATCAAGGAAGCGGACGGCGTGCCCGACGCCGAGGAAATGATTCGTCAGCTGGTCGCCGGCCAGGAGGCCGTCACCCGCACCGCGCGCAGCGTGTTCCCGGTCGTCGACAAGGCGCATGACGAGCCGACCGCCGATCTGCTGACCCAGCGCATGCAGGTCCATGAGAAGAACGCCTGGATGCTGCGCAGCCTGCTGGATTGAAGCGGGCGCTTCTATAGTGGTCATCCCCGCGAAAGCGGGGACCCATCTTTAAGCTTAGTGCGCTGGATCAAAATGGGTCCCCGCTTTCGCGGGGATGACATTTGGGGGCTGGGTGAGGGTGCTCTCGCACGGCTCGCACCGCGCCCCTCACCCTCCCACCGCTACGCGGTGGGGCCCTCCCCACAATGTGGGGAGAGGTTTGGTTTTTGAGGATGGCGCTCCCTTTTCGACCCTCGCATGGACCTCACCCTTTCTTGACTTGAGCGGAGCGGAGGCCGGGCTTAGGTCTGTGGGACGTCGAGAGCCAACAGAGGAGCGTCACCATGCTGATTCGGACCCGACGGAGCTGGGAATTGCCGGAACGGACGGCGACGCCGGAAGCGGTCTTTCGCGATCGCCGGCGCCTGGTCGCCGGTCTGGCGCTGGGACCGATCCTGCTGGCGGGCGCCGGCATGGCAGGCCTCCGGCCGGCCCGGGCCGAGGCCATGGCCGATCCCTCGGCCAAGCTCTACCCGTTCCCGCATAACGACAATTACAAGCTCGACCGTCCGCTCACCGCCGAGAAATGGGCGACGAGCTGGAACAATTTCTACGAGTTCAACGACAGCAAGGATGTCGTCGCCGAGGCCCAGGCCCTGCCGATCCGGCCCTGGACCATCAAGATCGACGGCATGGTGGCCAAGCCGGTCGAGATCGGGATCGACGATCTCCTGGCCAAGATGCCGCTCGAGGAGCGGCTCTACCGCCACCGCTGCGTGGAAGCCTGGTCGATGGCGGTCCCCTGGAGCGGCTTTCCGTTGAAGGCGCTGGTGGCGATGGCGGAACCTTCGGCCGGTGCCACCTATCTGCGCATGGAGACCTTCGAGAATCCCGACGTGGCGCCGGGCCAGACTCAGACCTGGTATCCCTGGCCCTATGTCGAGGGGCTGACCATGGCCGAGGCGACGAATGAGCTGGCCTTCATCGCGACCGGCGTCTATGGCAAGCCGCTGCCGCCGCAGAACGGATCGCCGCTTCGCCTCACCGTGCCGTGGAAATACGGGTTCAAATCGATCAAGTCGATCGTGCGCTTCAGCTTCACCGACCAGCAGCCGATGAATTTCTGGCAGTCGCTGCAGGCGAGCGAATATGGCTTCTGGGCCAATGTGAACCCGGAGGTTCCCCATCCGCGCTGGAGCCAGGCGCATGAGCGCGTGCTCGGCTCCGACGATGTGGTGGCGACCCAGCTTTTCAACGGCTATGCCGAGCAGGTCACCGACCTCTACAAGGACCTGCAGAAGGAGCGGCTCTACGCTTGAGCCGCCGGCGTTAGAGCAGATCCTCCCAGAGCCGCGAGAAGCCTTCCCCGACCCGGTCCTGGATGGGGCGATTTTCCCAGCTCTGGATGTCGATGGCGGTCGCCTTCTGCTGCTGCGTCTCGAAATGACCTTCGAACTGGCGCGCGCTGTCGGTTCCCAGGATCACGACGTCGACCTCGTCGTTGAAGAGCACGCTGCGATGATCGATGTTCGAGGAGCCGATCGACGACCAGACTCCGTCGATGACGGCGAACTTGGAATGGAGATAGGAGTCGCGGATCTCGTAGATCTTCACCCCGGCCTCCAGCAGATCCTCGTAGTTCGAATGGGCGACGGCGAGCGCCAGTTGCGAATCGCTGATGCCGGGCAGCAGCAGGCGCACATCGACGCCGCGGCGCGCCGCGGCAACAAGCTCCCGCATCTCCTCCTCTGTCGGCACGAAATAACCTGTCACCAGCCAGACCCGCTTCTCGGCGTAGCGAATGGCCGAGAGCAGGGTCGCGTAATAGCGCGGCAGCGGCTCGCTGGGCCCGCTGCCGATGACCCGCATGATCTGATCGTCCGGCATGGTCGGCTGCGGCAGGGCCTCCGCCGCCAGGATCGGCGGGCCTTTCTGCTGCTGCCAGGTCTTGATGAACAGCTTCTGAATCTCGGTGACCACCGGGCCTTCGATTTCGACGTCGGTATCGCTCCAGAACTGATGGCTCTGGGGATCGATCGGGCTGGCGCCGCTCAAGGGCGAACTCTGATAGGACTGGCTCAGATTGACGCCGCCGAGGATCGCGATCTGTCCGTCGGCCACCAGGATCTTGCGATGGTCGCGGTCGTTCGGCGAATCCGTGGCGTCGATCGGATTGAGAGGGTTGAACTCGACCATGTTGATCCCGGCCTTCTCCAGCCGGTCGATGAAGGCCTGGGGCGTGTTGGCGTAGCTGATCGCGTCATAGATCACGTTGATTTCGACGCCTTTGCGATGCTGCGCGATCAGCAGGTCGCCGAGCTTCTGCCCGTCGCTCTCCACATCCTCGAAGATGAAATATTCGAGATTGACCTGATGCCTGGCGTTGCGGATCGCGGCGAAGATCGCCTTGAAGCTGCTGAGCCCGTCCGGCAGCAGCGTGACCCGGTTTCCCACGGTCATCGGGCTCTCGGTCACGGATTCTTCGACCGCGAGATGACGGCGCAGGATGTCGCCGCCGGCCTCGGCCTCGAGCTTGGCCAGCACCGCCCGGCTCTGTTCCTCGGTCAGGGGGCCCCGCGCATCAAAAAGACGCGGCGTCACAGTCGTCGTCGGCGCTTGCGCGATGATACCGTCCATCGGCGGCACGGGCGCGCAGGCCGAAAGAACGGCCAGCACGGCGCCGAACAGGAGAGCGAGGAGTTTCTGCTGCGATGGCTCTCGCCGCCACCGCCAAGGGAAAGGGGCTGTTTGCAGCATGGCGGCCTGTCTAAAACTTCGTAAAATCATGCCAGCCCTGGGAATGCAGGGAATTCCAGGCGAAACGACAGGAATAACGCCCGACCGGGCCCCGGGGTTCCGGGACCGGTCCAGGATCCCTGCTTCGGACGGGAGGGCCCGGCTTCCGGCCCGATTTGCCGAAACTTCATTGCCGGTTCGATCGGTACTGGCCAAGGTCGGGGGGAAACGTCCCGTTTCCGGGCTTGAGGCCCGGATCCCAGTAAGGATGCCGCCATGACTGCTGCTTTCCTGGCTCACCTCGACAACATCCTGGCGCAGATCCGTGCCGACGGCTTCTACAAGGCCGAGCGGCGCATCGCGACGCCGCAGAATTCCGCGATCCGGCTGGAGAACGGCGTGGAGGTGCTGAATTTCTGCGCCAACAACTATCTGGGTCTGGCGGACGATGCGCGGCTGATCGCGGCGGCGACGCGCGGCCTGGAGGATTACGGATTCGGCATGGCGTCGGTGCGCTTCATCTGCGGCACGCAGACGCTGCATAAGGAACTGGAGGCGGCCTTGAGCCGCTTCCTGGGCACCGAGGACACGATCCTCTATTCGAGCTGCTTCGATGCCAATGGCGGGCTGTTCGAGACGCTGCTGTCGGAAGAGGACGCCGTCATCAGCGATGCGCTCAACCATGCCAGCATCATCGACGGCATCCGGCTCTGCAAGGCGAAGCGCTATCGCTATGCCAACAACGACATGGCCGATCTCGAGGTGCAGCTCAAGGCCGCGGACGACGCCGGCGCCCGCTTCAAGCTGATCGCGACCGACGGCGTGTTCTCGATGGACGGCATCATCGCCAACCTCGCGGGCATCTGCGCGCTGGCCGACCGCTACGGTGCGCTGGTGATGGTCGACGATTCCCATGCGGTGGGCTTCATCGGCGAGAAGGGCCGCGGCACGCCCGAGCATTGCGGGGTGGCGGACCGGATCGACATCTATACCGGCACCCTCGGCAAGGCGCTGGGCGGGGCCAGCGGCGGCTATGTCGCCGGCCGCCGCCCGGTGGTGGAGCTGTTGCGCCAGCGTTCGCGTCCCTATCTCTTCTCCAACAGCCTGGCGCCGGCGATCGCGGCCGCCTCGCTCGCCTGCCTGGCGCTGCTGGCGACGGAGGAGGGGGCGGCGCTGCGCCGAAAGGTGCGGGCGAACGGCGCCTATTTCCGCGAGCGGATGACCAGGCTCGGCTTCAAGCTGGTGCCGGGCGAGCATCCGATCATCCCGGTGATGCTGGGCGATGCCCGGCTGGCCGGGGCGATGGCCGAGGCGCTGCTCGAGGAGGGCGTCTATGTCATCGGTTTCAGCTATCCTGTGGTGCCGAAGGGTCAGGCCCGGATCCGGACCCAGATGAGCGCCGCCCACAGCGAACAACAGATCGATCGCGCCATCGCGGCGTTCGGCAAGGTCGGCAAGGCGCTGGGCGCGATCTGAGACGCCCAGCCTGGTTTTTGAGGACATAAAAGTACGGACATGCGCGCGCTCGTGAAGACGGCCCCGAAGCCCGGATTGACACTGACCGACGTGAAAGATCCCGAGGTCGGTCATAACGACGTGATGATCCGGATCAGGAAGACGGCCATCTGCGGCACCGACATCCATATCTGGAAATGGGACGAGTGGGCGCAGAAGACGATTCCCGTGCCGATGCATGTCGGTCACGAGTATGTCGGCGAGATCGTCGATATGGGCGTCGAGGTGCGCGGCTTCAAAATCGGCGATCGCGTGTCGGGCGAGGGCCATATCACCTGCGGCCATTGCCGCAATTGCCGCGCCGGGCGGCGCCATCTCTGCCGCCACACGGTCGGTGTCGGCGTCAACCGCGAGGGCGCCTTCGCCGACTTCCTGGTGATCCCGGCCTTCAATGCCTTCAAGATCCCGCCCGAGATCAGCGATGACATGGCCTCGATCTTCGATCCCTTCGGCAATGCCACCCACACGGCCCTGAGCTACGACCTGGTCGGCGAGGATGTGCTGATCACCGGGGCCGGGCCCATCGGCATCATGGCGGCCGCGATCGCGCGCCATGTCGGCGCCCGCCATGTCGTCATCACCGACGTGAATGATTATCGCCTCGGTCTCGCCAAGAAGATGGGCGCCACCCGCAGCGTCAACGTGACCCGGGAATCGCTCAAGGACGTGATGGGCGAGATCGGCATGGTCGAGGGCTTCGATGTCGGGCTCGAGATGTCCGGCGTGCCCAATGCCTTCTCCGACATGCTGGCCGTCATGAACCATGGCGGCAAGGTGGCGCTGCTCGGCATCCCGCCTGCCAACACCGCGATCGACTGGAACCAGGTGATCTTCAAGGGCCTCGAAATCCGCGGCATCTATGGCCGCCAGATGTTCGAGACCTGGTACAAGATGGTGGCGATGCTGCAGAGCGGCCTCGATCTCTCGCCGATCATCACCCATCATTTCAAGGTCGCGGATTACGTCGCCGGCTTCGACACCATGCTGTCGGGCCAGAGCGGCAAGGTGATCCTGGACTGGCGGACCTGAAGGATTTTCCGCGACTGGCTTTTCGCGACATCCTCCGGTAGAAACGGGGCGTCGGCCTTCGCGTCCCATGCCGGTGCGTGGACCCGCCGCGGGACCGAGCGAGCGGGGAGGGACGATGCGGCCTGTCCGGGATGTCTCCTTGTCGCGCAAATTCGGTCGGCCCGCGTTCCTCCTGTCCCTTTCGGTGGTTGTGGCCTGGGGCTGCCTGGCGCTTGCGGGCTGCGCCAGGACGGCACCCCACACGGCGCCCCTGGCCGACTCCAGCACCGTCATGTCCGTCGACGTCGGCGGGGAAACGATCCATCTGGCTCCGGTCGAGGGCTGGTGCGTTCTCCCGAAGAAAGATGCGAGAGAGCTCATCGAGGCTGCGGGGCCGGAGGTCGAGATTCACGCGATCTTCGCCGGCTGCGCGGAGTTGAAGGCTGGCGTGGCGAAGAAGGACCTGCAGCGCTTTGGCGTCGTCGGCACGCCGAAGGACCTCCTGACCCTGGATATCGGCGACGATCGGGCGGCATTCGTTGCCGAGGCCGCCAGGCAGCTCGGCGATTTCGATCTCACCGACGTCTTCCGCGAGGCGCAGGATCAGGCGTTGTCGGAAATGGACGAAGAAATGGCCGCCCTCAAGAAGGAGGGGCTGACGCTTCATGTCGAGGATCCGGCGAATCTCGGCGAGGTGGCCCAGGATTCGGCGGCGGTCTATTACGGCGTGCTGCAGCGCGTTTGGGTCACCGGGCGCGGCCTGTCGGTCGAACGCAGCATCGTCACCCTGTTCGGTGTGACCGAGATCGGCCGCAGGACCCTGCTGCTCTGTATCCAGTCGCAGTTCGAGGACGGCGCCCCGAGCCACGATCGCGCCTCGGTCGAGACGGTCCTGTCGCAGGCACGGGCGCAGATCGCGCGGCTGATCGAGCTCAATCCCGACCGCGGCATGGCAATCTGATTCGGCGAGGCGCTGCCGCCCGTCACTGCCACGGCGCGCCCTATTTCTCGAACTCGTACTGCGGCCGGAAATAAATCGCGCCGAGGATCATGTTCACATGCTCGCCGTCCTCGGAGAGCGGCAGGAGCAGTTTGCTCTGGCGCGCGAGCTTGCCTTCGCTGGAGAGGATATCGGACTCGTAATAGGCAGGCCGGCCTTGATCGAACACGCTCTCCCATTGCGGCAGCACGCTCCTGCGTTCGCTCTCGGCGGTCATGGTTTCGACCCCGCGGCCGGTGCGGCGCGCGTCATAGAACGCCTCGATATTCGTGCCCTCCAGCCGATAGCGGAACTCGATGAACTTGCCGGTCGGAAACTCGATCAGCATCAGATTGCCGAGCCATTCCTTCATCTCGAGCGGATCGAGATCCTTGCGCGCCGGCATGCGCCGGCCGCCGGCCTTGGCTTTCCAATAGGCAAAGAGCGCCTTCAGGCGCGGATCGCGCATCTCGGCTTCGCTGTGGGGCGAGTTCGCCATGGCGGTCTGGGGGGCGGCCGATGTCACGCCAGCGTTCGTCCCGGGTCCGAGGATTGGGTGGGAACGCCAGCCGGCGGCCGGCAGGTCCAGCACTCGTCCCTGATAGTGGGCGTTTCCCGGCAGGGAGCAAGTGTGCTGCGCGTTAACGATAAGCGCCGGCCCTTGCGTCGCCTGGCCGCGGTTGCTCGATCGTTCGCGCCCGGTTAACCGGCTATGCGTCGGGCAGGGGGCAAAGAAGCCACTTCGCGCGGCCGGTTGGCGCGGGCCACGGGGCCAATGCGAACAGGGAATGTTCAGAAAAGAAAAAGCCGGGCCCAAGGGCCCGGCAAGTTAAACAGGGAGGCTTCACGTCTGGGAGACGTAAGGGTCCGAAGACCCTCATCCGGGCCTTGCACCCGGATCCGATGTGGCGAAACCAGCGGTTTCGCCGAAACTCGTCCTGCCACCTCGCGATTGTGCGATGCAGCAGATATGAGAATAAGTAGCGAAGCTGTCCGCTTGGACCAGAGTCAAAAACACAGGCGAGATATGCGCCAATCGCATACCACTTTCCCAACCCCGAAAGACCGGTGCGGCGAGGTCGGGCCGGAATGTCATCCTATTGACATCAAAGAACGATTGAAGCAGCGGGCGATTGTTGGTCGGCGGATCAAGCTTCCGTTGCGGCCACTTTTCTCAAGAGAAAATCACGGAAGACCTGGATGCGTTTCGAGTTGCGCAGCTCTTCCGGATAGACGAAATAGGCATCGACTCGGGGCCCTTCCAGCTCGGGGAGGACCCGCACGACGTTGGGTGTGTCATGGACCATATAGGTCGCAAGGCTGGCGATTCCAATGCCGGTCTGCACCGCGCGCAGGATTGCATAGCTGTTATTGACGGTGAGGGCTGCCTGGCGCGGCCGGTCGGGCGGTGTGCCGGCGCGCAGCAGCCAGTTCACTTCCGGCACGGGTGGGCGGACCTCTTCGCCGAACACGATGATGCGATGCTTGTCGAGATCGGCGGCGCTCTCGGGCGCGCCGAAGCGCTTGATATAGTCGGGTGCCGCATAGATCGGCATCCGCACCGTCATCAGATGGCGCTGGATCAGCCCCGGCTGGCGCGGCGGCGCCATGCGGATCGCGACGTCGGCCTCGCGCATGCTGAGATCGAGCTCGCGATCCTCGAGCACGAGATCGACGCCGACATCGGGATAGAGATCGACGAACTCGGCCATGCGCGGCGTCAGCCAGGTCGAGCCCAACGCCACGGTGGCCGTGATCTTGAGCCGGCCCTTCGGCCGCTCCTTGCTCTCGGCCAGCTGCGCCTCGGTCATGGCGAGCTTGGCGAAGACGTCGTGGGCGGTGCGGTAGAGAAGCTCGCCCTGCTCGGTCAGGATCAGCCCGCGCGCATGGCGATGGAACAGCACGACATTGAGGCTCTCTTCGAGCGCGCTGATCTGACGGCTCACCGCCGACTGCGAGAGGTTCAGCACTTCGCCCGCATGGGTGAAGCTGCCGGCCTCCGCGACGGCGTGAAAGATCCTGAGCTTATCCCAATCCATAGCCATGGCCGGACCGGCCCCCTGACGCAATAGCGATTGACCGGCCGTCGCCCGTCCCTTCGGGTTTCGGCAGGCACCCCTGAACCGGCCCGGCTATTCCGCCGCGGCCGGCTCGCTTTCGGCGGCCTCGAAGGCGAGGAACTTCTCGGCCTCGAGCGCCGCCATGCAGCCCATGCCGGCCGCCGTCACGGCCTGGCGAAACACCTTGTCCTTCACGTCGCCCGCCGCGAACACGCCACGGACCGAGGTCTTGGTGCTGTCGGGCCTCGTCACGATGTAGCCTTCCTCGTCGATCTCGATCTGGCCCTTGAACAGCTCGGTCGCGGGCGTGTGGCCGATGGCGACGAAGAAACCGTCGCAGGCGATCTCGCCCGTCTTGCCGGTCTTCACATTGCGCACCCGCACGCCCGTCACGCCCGGCGGGTCGCCGGCGGCGAGGACCTCCTCGACGACGCTGTCCCAGACCACATGGATCTTCGGATTCTTGAACAGGCGATCCTGCATGATCTTCTCGGCGCGGAAGCTGTCGCGGCGATGGACCACCGTCACCTTCTCGGCGATATGGCTCAGATAGATCGCCTCCTCGACGGCCGTGTTGCCGCCGCCGACCAGCACGACCTCCTTGCCGCGGAAGAAGAAGCCGTCGCAGGTGGCGCAGGCCGAGACGCCGGCGCCGCGCAGGCGCTGCTCGCTCTCGAGCCCCAGCCAGCGCGCCTGGGCGCCGGTCGCGATGATGATGCTGTCGGCGAGATAGACATCGCCGCTGTCGGCGACGCAGCGGAACGGCCGGCGCGACAGATCGAGCGAGGTGATGGTGTCGGTGTGGATCCTGGTGCCGACATGGAGCGCCTGCGCGCGCATCTGCTCCATCAGCCACGGCCCCTGGATCACGTCGGCGAAGCCCGGATAGTTCTCCACGTCGGTGGTGATCGTCATCTGGCCGCCGGGCTGTATGCCCTCGAGCAGGGTCGGCTTGAGATTGGCGCGCGCGGCATAGATCGCGGCCGTGAGGCCCGCAGGGCCCGAACCGATGATCAGGAGTTTGACGTGATGCTGCTGCGCCATGATGGGCCGATCCTTGGGCTCGTCGTTTCCGGATGGAGGCGAACTTAGCGGGCCGAATCGGCCTCGGGATAGCGGAGCGCCGCTGTTACGGGACCCTGCCTCGAAGGGACCCGCTCGGGCGGCGCCGGGAGATGCGAAAACCGGTCCCCCCACAATAAGGGTGGGGCACGCGTGGAAACAAGCCATGCCCGGAACGCGGACCTCTGCGAATTTCGGTCAAAATCCTTGCTTTCCTCAGGGATAAACGGCGGTTGGCCCTACCGTCCGGGGTCCGTTTTCGGGCGGCGATGGCTGGCGGGCCCGGCCTTTCGGCAATATAATTGCGCATACCCCGCCACCGCCCGACCGAGGGAAATCATGCGCCGGGTCAAGCTCGACCGAATCGACCGGAAAATCCTCAACGACCTCCAGCAGGACGGTCGCATGACCAATGTGGATCTGGCGCGCCGCGCCGGCATCTCGGCGCCGCCCTGCCTGCGCCGCGTGCGCGCGTTGGAGGAGGCCGGCTTCATCCGCGGTTACCATGCCGACCTCAATGCGGAGGCGCTGGGCTATGGCGTGTCGGTGTTCGCCCAGGTCGGGCTGTCGAGCCAGGCGGAGCATGACCTCAAGGCCTTCGAGGCCTTGACCAACTCCTGGCCGGAAGTGCGGGAGTGCCACATGCTGGCGGGCGAGATGGATTTCCTGCTGAAGGTGGTCGCGGTCGATTGGGACGCCTATCAGCGTTTCCTCACCACCAAACTCACCGCCGCGCCGAACGTCAGCCATGTGAAGTCGGCCCTGGCCATCCGCACCTGCAAGAACGCACCCGGCGTGCCGATCGACGTTGAGGACGAGCTGGTCGCGGCGCAGTAGCGCCCAAACGTCATCCCCGCGAAAGCGGGGAGATGGATTCACACTCCAAGTGCAACACTTGGCTGCAGAAGATTTCAGCGGGGCTGTGCCAGTCAAGGCATTTGCGCGGGGTGTTGTTGTAGGCGCGGACCAGATTTGAGAGTTGGCGTGTGGTGAGGGTGTCGAGGTTGGTTTTTCTGGGGATGTTGCGGCGCAATCGCCCGATGGCGTTTTCGACGCCCCCTTTCTGCCAGGGAGCATAGGGGTCGCAGAAGAAGGTCTGGATATCGAGGCGGTGGAGCTCGTAGTGACGGGCGAACTCGGTGCCATTGTCGAAGGTGATGGTCTGGCGCAGGGATTGGGGCAGAGGCCCGAGCAAGCTGGCGATAGCGTCGGCGATCGGCTCGGCATGCTTGCCGTTGGACCGGCCGACGATGAGCAGGCGGGAGGATCGCTCATGCAAGGCGAGGAGGGCCTGGCCGTAGCGGGTGAACATCATGAGATCGGCTTCCCAGTTGCCGGCGACCGAACGGTCCCCGACGGCGGCGGGTCTTTCTGCAATGGAAACACGATCTTGGATGTGCAGGGCCGAGCTGCCGCCCTTGCGGCCGCGGCGGCCGCGTTTGCTCTTGGCGCGGGGCAGGTAATGGCGCCAGCGATAGTCCTTGTGGCGGGTGATCTGGGCCTGGATGAAGCGGTAGATGCTCTCCGGGCTGATGACGTGCCGGCCCTGCTGGCGTTCGAGCCAGCCGCAGACCTGCTCGGGCGACCAGCCTTTCTTCAGGCCGTCGAGGACTTGCCGGCGCAACTTGGCGTCACGTTCCAGACGCGAGCCTCGCCAGCGCCGGGCCCGGGTCTGCTGCTGGGCGTAGACGGCCCGATAGCCGATCTGACGGCCGGTGTTTCGCTTCAGCTCCCGAGAAATCGTCGATGCTGGGCGATCCAGAGCTGCAGCGATCTGGCGGATCGAGTGGTCTTTGGCCTGAAGGCTGGCAAGGATGGCGCGCTCTTCGGCCGAGAGCTGAGTGTATTTTGTTCCCATGGCAACACCCTAATCTGGTGTTGCACTTCGTTTGAAAATTCAGCGGACCCAACTTTCCACTCGGCGCGCTGGATCGGCATGGGCCCCCGCTTTCGCGGGGGTGACATCAGGAGCGTGTGCCCTTCAGCCCCGCCACTTCCTCTTCCAACTCCTGGATCCGCGCCAGCATGGCCGAGGCAGCGGCTTCGACTTCTTCGGCGCTGAAGAGCTGGGGGATGTGCTGCGGGCAATTGATGTCCCAGCCTTCGAGACGGAACTTGATGACGCGCTGCGGGCGCAGGCGGGATTTGGGCGGCGTCAGGCGCTCGAGCAGCTCCGCGTCGCCTTCGATCACCTCGGCGCGGCCCCAGAGCTTGATGCGCTGGCGGTGGGCGTAATCGACCGCGAAGATGATGGCGCGGTCGTTCTCGCTGAGATTGCCGAGCGTGATGTATTGCTTGTTGCCCGGCAGGTCGGCGAAGGCGAGATGCCGGTCGTCGAGCGCGACGAGGAAGCCCGGCGGGCCGCCGCGATGCTGGATATAGGGGCGGCCATCGGCGCTGGCGGTGCCGAGGAAGACGCTGTTGCGCTCGGCCAGCCACGCCGCCAGCTCGGGCGTGATCCGGTTGCGGGCGGGGCTCTTCTCGATCTCTTCGTTGCGACCGCGCGAGCCCAGCCGCGTCTGCACGGTTTTGACCGCATCGGTGAAGGCGATGTCGAAGAAACCGCGCGGCTCCGGCGCCGCGGAACCGTCGGGCGGTTCCGTGTCCGTTACCGAAGAGGCCGCCTTACTTGAACGCGACCTTGGTGATTTCGTAGGACTTGGACCCACCGGGGGTGGTCACTTCGATGGTGTCGCCGACATGCTTGCCGATGAGCGCGCGCGCGAGCGGCGAGGAGATCGAGAGCCGCTTGGCCGCGATGTCGGACTCATCCTGCCCGACGATCTGGTAGCTGGCTTTTTCCTCGGTGTCCTCGTCCAGCAACGTAACGGTCGCGCCGAACTTCACTTCCTTGCCGGAAAGCCGGCTGACGTCGATCACCTCGGCGCGCGAGATCTTGTCCTCGAGCTCCGCCACCCGGCCCTCGATGAAGCTCTGGCGCTCGCGCGCGGCGTGATACTCGGCGTTCTCGGACAGGTCGCCATGTTCGCGCGCCTCGGCGATGGCGCGAATGACCGCCGGCCGTTCGACCGACTTCAGATGCCTCAGCTCGTCCTCGAGACGGGTGAAGCCGTCCGCCGTCATGGGAATCTTGGTCATGCCATTCCAACCACGAAATCGAAGAAAAGAACGGTGATGTCAACGGGATGGGGCCATGGCCCGCCGCCTCGGAAACCCGGTTTCCGCAGAGGCAAAAGCACACCCTCGGCCGCAACCCGTGTTGGGCCGATGATCAGAACCCGCGCTTAAAGTACGATTGCAGGGGCGCGACTTCAAGCGGCCCCGAGGCCAGTGCGGCAATCGCGGCCACGGCCGCCCGCGCCCCTGAAACCGTTGTATAATAAGGGATATTTCCCAAAAGCGCGCTCTGGCGGATGGAGGCGCTGTCGGCGATGGCGGCGGCCCCCTCGGTGGTGTTGAAAACCAGCTGAACCCGGCCGTTCTTCATGGCATCGACCACATGGGGCCGGCCTTCCAGCACCTTGTTGATGCGGGTGATCGGCAGCCCCTCGGCTTCCAGGAAGCGCTGGGTGCCGCCGGTGGCGATCAGGCTGAAGCCCATGGCCACCAGGTTGCGGCCGATCTCGATCATGGCCGGTTTGTCACGATCCTTGACCGAAATGAACACGGTGCCCTTGGTCGGCAGATCGACCCCGGCGCCGAGCTGCGCCTTGGCGAAGGCCCGGCCGAAGTCGCGGTCGAGGCCCATCACCTCGCCGGTCGATTTCATCTCCGGCCCCAGGATCACGTCTACACCCGGGAAGCGCGCGAAGGGGAATACCGCTTCCTTGACCGCGATATGCCCCTCATTCATCGGGACCGGCTTCAGGTCGGCGAGCTTCTCGCCCGCCATGACGCGGGCCGCGATCTTGGCGATCGGCTGGCCGGTCGCCTTGGCGACGAAGGGCACGGTGCGGCTCGCGCGCGGATTGACCTCGAGCACATAGATCATGCCGTCCTTGACCGCGAACTGCGTGTTCATCAGGCCGACGACATGGAGCGCCTTGGCCAGTGCCACGGTCTGGCGCCCGAGCTCGGCGATGATCTCCGCCGACAGGTGATAGGGCGGCAGCGAGCAGGCGGAATCGCCGGAATGGATCCCGGCCTCCTCGATATGTTCCATGATGCCGGCGACATAGACGTCGGTGCCGTCGGCGACCGCGTCGACATCGACTTCGACCGCGTCCTGCAGATAGGAGTCGATCAGCACCGGACTCGAGCCCGAGACGATCACCGCGGTCTTGATGTAGCGCTCGAGATCCGTGTCGTCATGGACGATCTCCATGGCCCGGCCGCCCAGCACATAGGAAGGACGGATCACGGCGGGATAGCCGATCTGGTTGGCGATCTTGAGCGCCTCGGCGCCGGAGCGCGCCGTGCCGTTGGCGGGCTGGCGCAATTTCAGCTTCGCCAGCAGAACCTGGAAGCGCTCGCGGTCCTCGGCCAGGTCGATCGCATCGGGCGAAGTGCCGAGGATCGGGATCTCGGCCGCTTCCAGCGCCGCCGCCAGCTTCAGCGGCGTCTGGCCGCCGAACTGGACGATGACGCCCTCGAGCTTGCCCTTGCGCTGCTCGACCCGCGCGATCTCGACCACATCCTCGGCCGTCAGCGGCTCGAAATAGAGCCGGTCCGAGGTGTCGTAGTCGGTCGAGACGGTCTCCGGGTTGCAATTGACCATGATGGTCTCGAACCCGGCTTCCTTGAGCGCATAGGCCGCATGGACGCAGCAATAGTCGAACTCGATGCCCTGGCCGATGCGGTTGGGGCCGCCGCCGAGGATGATGATCTTGCGCCGGTTGGTGGGATTGGCCTCGCATTCGGGTGCATCGACGCCATCGCCCTCATAGGTGCCGTACATATAGGGCGTGTCGGAGGCGAACTCGGCGGCGCAGGTATCGACGCGCTTATAGACCGGCGTGACGCCGGCGCGGCGGCGCGCCTGCGAGACTGCGGCCTCGTCCTTGCCGACAAGCTCGGCGAGGCGCGCGTCGGAAAAACCCATCTTCTTGATGCGGACCCAGCCCGTGGCGTCCTGCGGCAGGCCGGCCTTGCGGATCTTCGCCTCGGTCGCGACCAGCGCCTCGACCTCGCGCAGGAACCAGGGGTCGTAATGGGTGATGCTGTTGATGTCCTCGACCGTGAGGCCGAGGCGGAAGGCCTGGGCGATCACCAGCAGCCGGTCGGGCGTCGGCCGCGCCAGCATGGCGCGGATCGACAGGATCGGATCGGCGCCCGGCACCACCACCTCGTTGAAGCCGGTCAGGCCGGTCTCCATCGAGCGCAGCGCCTTCTGCACCGATTCCTGGAAATTGCGGCCGATCGACATGGCCTCGCCGACCGATTTCATCGCGGTGGTGAGCAGCGGTTCCGCGCCCTTGAATTTCTCGAAGGTGAAGCGCGGCATCTTGGTGACGACGTAATCGATCGTCGGCTCGAAGGAGGCCGGCGTCACGCGCGTGATGTCGTTCTTGAGCTCGTCGAGGCTGTAGCCGACCGCGAGCTTGGCGGCGATCTTGGCGATCGGGAAGCCGGTGGCCTTGGACGCCAAAGCCGACGAGCGCGATACGCGCGGATTCATCTCGATCACGACCATGCGGCCCGACTTCGGATCGACCGCGAACTGCACGTTCGATCCGCCGGTATCGACGCCGATCTCGCGCAGGACCGCGATCGAGGCGTCGCGCATGATCTGGTATTCTTTGTCGGTGAGCGTCAGGGCCGGGGCGACTGTCACGCTGTCGCCGGTATGGATGCCCATGGGATCGATGTTCTCGATCGAGCAGATGATGATGCAGTTGTCGTTGCGGTCGCGCACCACCTCCATCTCATATTCTTTCCAGCCCAGCACCGATTCCTCGATCAGCACCTGGCTGACCGGCGAGGCGCGCAGGCCGCCCGCCGCGATGTTCTCGAACTCGTCGCGGTTATAGGCGATGCCGCCGCCCGTCCCGCCCAGCGTGAAAGAGGGGCGGATGACGCAGGGCAGGCCGATCTGCTCCATCGCCTCGATCGCGTCCTCGAGCGTGTTGACCAGATGGCTCTTGGGGCTCTTGAGGCCGATGCGCTCCATCGCCTGGCGGAACAGCAGCCGGTCCTCGGCAAGTTCGATCGCGTCGGCCTTGGCGCCGATGAGCTCGACGCCGAGCCGCTCCAGCACGCCCGACTTGGCGAGCTTCATCGCGGTGTTGAGCGCGGTCTGCCCGCCCATGGTCGGCAGCAGCGCATCGGGCCGCTCCTTCTCCAGGATGCGGGTGACGATCTCGGGCGTGATCGGCTCGATATAGGTGGCGTCGGCCAGGCCGGGATCGGTCATGATCGTGGCCGGGTTCGAATTCACCAGCACGACGCGATAGCCTTCCTGCTTCAGCGCCTGGCAGGCCTGGGTCCCCGAATAATCGAACTCGCAAGCCTGCCCGATCACGATCGGCCCGGCGCCAATGATCATGATCGACTTGATGTCGGTGCGCTTCGGCATCAGGCAGGACTCGCGTTCAACAAATCATCCCCTCCCCCCTTGTGGGGGAGGGTAGGGGACGGGGGAGCGCGGTGCTGAAGCAGCGAGTCTTGCGGCGACACCCCCCTCACCTTGATCCTCTTCCCCCGCTGCGCGGGTGGAGAGGAAAGAATGAAGGGGGGAGGGAGAAGAATACCGATGTCGCGATGTTTCAGCATGATCTCTGGATTCAGCTCCGCTGCTTCTTCTCGATGAGATCGGCGAAGCGCTTGAAGAGATAGTGGCTGTCTTGCGGTCCGGGCGAGGCTTCGGGGTGGTATTGCACCGAGAAGACCGGCTTGTCCTTGAGGCGCAGTCCTTCGTTCGACCCGTCGAACAGCGAGACATGCGAGACCTCGACGCCGGCGGGCAGCGATTCCGGCAGCACGCAGAAGCCGTGATTCTGGCTGGTGATCTCGACTTTGCCGGAGGCGAGGTCCTTGACCGGATGATTGGCGCCGCGATGGCCGATCGCCATCTTTTTGGTTTTGCCGCCCAGCGCCAGCGCGAGAAGCTGATGGCCGAGGCAGATGCCGAAGAGCGGGATCTCGGTCTTGAGCAGATTGCGGATCACCGGGACCGCATATTCGCCGGTGGCCGCGGGATCGCCCGGGCCGTTCGAGAGGAAGATTCCGTCGGGCTTGTGCCGCAGGATGTCTTCGGCCGTGGCCGTTGCCGGCACCACCGTCACCTTGGCGCCGATCGAGGCCAGGCAGCGCAGGATGTTGCGCTTGGCGCCGTAATCGACTGCGACGACATGGAAGCGCGGGTTCGCCTGGCGGCCATAGCCGTTCTCCAGGGTCCAGCGCGTTTCGTCCCAGCCATAGCTCTGCCGGCAGCTGACCTCGATCGCGAGATCCATGCCATCGAGGCCGGGCCAGGCCTTGGCTTCGGCGACGAGGGCCGCCTCGTCGAACTTCCTGTCCGGCGCGTGGCAGACCACGCCCGAGGGTGCGCCCGCGTCGCGAATTCGCCGCGTGAGCTGGCGCGTATCGACGCCGGCGATGCCGATCAGTCCGCGCGCCTTGAGCCAGCCATCGAGATGCTGCGTCGCGCGCCAGTTCGAGGGCTCGGTGATGTCGGCGCGCAGGATCAGTCCGCGCGCGGCCGGCGTGGTCGTCTCGATATCCTCGAGATTTGTGCCGACATTGCCGATATGCGGGAAGGTGAAGGTGATGATCTGGCCGGCATAGGAAGGATCGGTGAGGATCTCCTGATAACCGGTGAGCGAGGTGTTGAAGCAGACTTCGCCGACGGCCTTTCCGACCGCGCCGATGCCGTGGCCCCAAATCAGTTGCCCGTCCGCCAGTGCGAGCACCGCCGTAGCCCAGGAACGCCGCCCCCCTGACGTGTTCGGGGCAGGCGTGTTTTGGGTCTCGCTCATCGGCGGAAGGATCCTGGCGATCGCGGGGGAGGAGGTTCGCGGCGCACACCCATATGGTCACGCGCGTCGCGTCGCTCAAGTTGGCCGGGTTATTAAGCAAAGCGGCCGCGCGCGTCAAGCCGGAAGTGTTTTGTTTCTCCGAGAGAAATCAAGCGTTTGCGAGAGCGCGGCGAAATTGCCTGCGCGGGGCCGATCCGCTACCCTGAACGCTTTCCCGAGATCGGCCGGAGTCGGGCGTATCGCCCCTGCGTTTCCGCGTCTCCCATCCCGCGAGTGGCTCCATGTTGCGCACCGACCTGAACGAAGCCCTGAAGACGGCCATGAAGTCGCGCGATCTGCGCGCGGTCTCGACTCTGCGCCTGATCCTCGCCGCCTTGAAGGACCGCGACATCGCGGCCCGGCCGAAGGGCATCACCGACGGCATCGGCGAGGAGGAGATCGTCGAGATGCTGCATAAGATGGTGCGCCAGCGCCGCGAATCGATCGAGCTCTATGAGAAGGGCGGCCGGCTCGAACTCGCCCAGCAGGAGCAGGAAGAGATCGGCGTCATCGAGCGCTTCCTGCCCAAGCAGATGACCGAGGCCGAGATGGGCGAGGCGGTGACCGCCGCGATCGCCGAGACCGGTGCGGCGAGCATCAAAGATATGGGCAAGATCATGGGCTTGCTGAAGCAGCGCTTCGCCGGCCGGATGGATTTCGGCAAGGCCGGCCCGCTGGTGAAGCAGAAGCTCGGGGCCTGACGGCCGCCCTTGAAGCGGGACCCTGCCGGCCCACTTATCAGCCCTACCGCTCTTTCATACGCGATATCCCCGTGACTCAGAGCCCTCCCGGACCGGTGAGGCTTTGAACGACTCGGGGCTGTGGTCGGATACTGGGCGGCTGCCAGGCCTTCGGCCGCTTCAGGAGTTTCGCGCCGCTCATGGCCTTCCCCCCACAGTTTCTCGACGAGCTGAGAAGCCGCCTGCCGCTGGCGGATGTGGTGGGGCGCCGCGTGAAGCTGCAGAAGCGCGGCCGCGATTTCGTCGGGCTCTGTCCCTTCCATAACGAGAAGACGCCCTCCTTCACGGTCAACGAGGAGAAGGGCTTCTTCCATTGCTTCGGCTGCGGCGCCCATGGCGACGCCATGACCTTCGTGATGCGGGCCGAGGGGGCGAGCTTCCCGGAGGCGGTCGAGCGGCTCGCCAACGAGGCGGGTCTGCCGGTGCCCCAGCCCGATCCCGAAGCGCGGGAGAAGGCCGAGCGCCAGAGCACGCTGCTGGGCGCCATGGAGGCCGCCGCCAAGTTCTTCGAGGCCGAGCTCAAAGGCGGACGCGGCCGCGGCGCGCGCGACTATCTCGAGAACCGCGCGCTTACCGAAGAGACCATTGCGCGCTTCCGCCTCGGCTATGCGCCGGATTCCCGCGGCAGCCTCAAGGAAGCGCTGACCAAGCAGGGGTTTCCCGAAGCGCTGCTGATCGAAGGCGGGCTGCTGATCAAGCCGCCGGCCGAGAACGGCGCCGGCGGCGGTGCCTCTTACGACCGGTTCCGCGGCCGCGTGATGTTTCCCATCACCGACCGGCGCGGCCGCGTGATCGCCTTCGGCGGGCGCGTGATGGGCGAGGGCGAGCCGAAATATCTGAACTCGCCCGAGACGCCGCTGTTCCATAAGGGCCGCGTGCTGTTCGGCCTCGCCCAGGCCCAGGAATCGATCCGGCAGAAGAACGAGGTCGTCGTCGCCGAGGGCTATATGGATGTGATCGCCCTGAGCCAGGCGGGACTGGCCCAGGCCGTGGCGCCCCTGGGCACGGCGCTCACCGAAGAGCAGATCCTGCTGCTGTGGCGGCTGGCGCCGGAGCCGATCCTCTGTTTCGATGGCGACGGCGCGGGCCAGCGCGCCGCCGCGCGCGGTGCCGATCGCGCGCTGCCCCTGCTCAAGCCCGGCTGCTCGCTGCGCTTCGCCATGATGCCGAAGGGCGAGGATCCCGACAGCCTGGTGAAGGCCAAGGGGGCCGCGGCGATGGAGGAGGTCCTGTCCCGCTCCATGGGGCTGGCCGACCTGCTCTGGGAGACCGAGACCGCCGGCCGGCAATTCGACACGCCGGAGCGCAAATCGGGCCTCCGCCAGCATTTGAAGGACCTGGCCGCGCGCATCGCCGACCGGACCGTCCAGGAGGATTACCGGCTTGAGTTCGAGCGCCGGCTGGCCGACGCGTTCGGCTATGCCAACCGCGGGTCGGGGGGCAGCCGGGGGATGGCGGATCGCCGCGGCGGGGCCGCGCGGGGCGCGACCAAGGGCTTCGGCCAGGGCCGCAACGGGGCCAACCGCTATTCCGGGGCACCCCAGGAACGCGGCGGGGCCGCACTCCGCCAGGGGATTCCGGACCCGGAGCGCCGCCAGCCCGAGATGCTGCTCAGCATCGTCGTGAGCCATCCGCGCATCGCCCATCAGAGGGCCGAGGAACTGGCACACCTCGTGCTAGCCGACTCCCAACTTGACAAGCTTCGTCAAGCCGTTATAGACCACGCGGCTGGCACGCCGGACCTTGACGTCGAGGGGTTGAAACGCCACTTGGTGGATACGGGGTTTGGCGGTGTCCTGGACGCGCTAACCACCCGCAACAAGGGTCTGTCTGTCTGTCGCGCCGAGGTCGAGATGACGGCCGCGGAAGAGGCGTTTGACCATTTGCTCGGTCTGATGAAGGAGAGACAGGCGCGTCTGGAAGCGGATCTCGCAGCCCAAAGACTTGGCGCGGATGCGACTCCCGAAGCCTGGGCCAGGTTTCAGGCGGCGCAGCGCGAGAGCCTCTCGGGCGAGAGTCGGCGACGCGATATCGATAAACGGGCGAAGTGAGCTTGCCGACAATGCCAGGGGGCGCCGGAGAGTTTTTCGGGCGACCGGGTGAACCATATTTGAAGATCGGGCAGGGATCATCGGGCGGCGGCCCGGGCGGTCGGCCAGCAACGAACAGAACGACAGCATCGAGGCGATAGCAGATGGCGACAAAACCGGCAGCCAAGGCGGAGAATGGCGAGGCGCGCGAAGAAGGTGGCGACAGCCCCCTGCTCGACAGCGTCAGCGCCTCCGTCAAGAAGCTCGTCACGCGCGGCAAAGAGCGCGGCTATGTCACTTATGACGAGCTGAACCAGGCGCTGCCGGCCGACAAGGTCTCCTCCGAGCAGATCGAAGACACGATGGCCATGCTCAACGAGCTGGGCGTCAATGTCGTCGAGTCCGAGGACGAGGAAGTCGCGGCCGAACCGGCCGCGGCGCCCACCGAGGAGTCCGAGGAAGCGCCCGAGGGCAGCCGCACCGGCAATCTCGGCGACGAGGATATCGGCCGCACCGACGACCCCGTGCGCATGTATCTGCGCGAGATGGGTTCGGTCGAGCTGCTGTCGCGGGAAGGCGAGATCGCGATCGCCAAGCGCATCGAGGCCGGCCGCGACATGATGATCGGCGGCATCGCCGAGAGCCCGCTGACCTTCCGCGCCATCATCGAATGGCGCGACAAGCTCAAGGCCGGGCAGATGCTGCTGCGCGACGTGATTGACCTCGAAGCCACTTATGGCAAGGCGCCGGAGGGCGACGCCGTGATCCCCGCCGGCGGCAACGCCGTCGAGGAGGAGGAAGAGGAAGAGGAAGTCGAAGGGGCGGCCGAGCCGCGCCCCGACGGCGCGCCCTTGGCCGAAGGCGAGGAGAACGACGAGAACAACATGTCGCTCTCGGCCATGGAGCAGGAGTTGCTGCCCTCGGTCGTGCTCTCCTTCGACGCCGTCGCCAACGCCTATCAGAAGCTGGACCGCCTGGCGGAAAAGCGCCTCGAGGCCTTCAAGAAGGGCGAGAAGTTCCTGCCCGCCAGCGAGAAGCGCTACGACAAGCTGAAGCAGGAGCTGGCCGAGCTGATGAAGCCCATCAAGCTCAACAATGGCCGGCTCGAGAGCCTCGTCGGCGAGATGTACCAGCTCAACCGCAAGCTGGTCGGGCTCGAGGGACAGCTGCTGCGCCTGGCCGAGAAGCATCGCGTGAAGCGCGAGGATTTCATCCAGCGCTATTACGGCAGCGAGCTCGATCCGCGCTGGCTTTCCAAGGTCGGCCGCCTGACCTCCAAGGGCTGGAAGGACTACGCGCTCAAGCACAAGGACGAGGTGAAGGTGATCCGCGGGGACATCTCCGCCATCGCCGACCATGTCTGCCTGCCGATCGCCGACTTCCGGCGCGTGGTCAACACGATCCAGAAGGGCGAGCGCGAGGCGGGCCGCGCGAAGAAGGAGATGGTCGAGGCGAACCTTCGTCTCGTGATCTCGATCGCGAAAAAATACACCAACCGCGGCCTGCAGTTCCTCGACCTGATCCAGGAAGGCAATATCGGCCTGATGAAGGCGGTCGATAAGTTCGAATATCGCCGCGGCTACAAGTTCTCGACCTACGCCACCTGGTGGATCCGGCAGGCGATCACCCGTTCGATCGCCGACCAGGCCCGCACCATCCGCATCCCGGTGCATATGATCGAGACCATCAACAAGCTGGTGCGCACCTCGCGCCAGATGCTGCACGAGATCGGCCGCGAGCCGACGCCCGAGGAGCTGGCCGAGAAGCTCGGCATGCCGCTCGAGAAGGTGCGCAAGGTGATGAAGATCGCCAAGGAGCCGATCAGCCTCGAGACGCCGATCGGCGACGAGGAGGATTCGCATCTGGGCGATTTCATCGAGGACAAGAACGCGGTGCTGCCGCTCGATGCCGCGATCCAGGCGAACCTGCGCGAGACCACGACCCGGGTCCTCGCCAGCCTGACGCCGCGCGAGGAGCGCGTGCTGCGCATGCGCTTCGGCATCGGCATGAACACCGACCATACGCTCGAAGAGGTCGGCCAGCAGTTCTCGGTCACCCGCGAGCGCATACGACAGATCGAGGCGAAGGCGCTGCGCAAGCTCAAGCATCCGAGCCGCTCGCGCAAGCTGAGAAGCTTCCTCGACACCTGATCGAGGTTCCCTTCGCCGGATACCAAAAGCCAGAATGACCTGTCATTCTGGCTTTTGCTTTAGTGCCGATCGCTTGCCTGGGATCGGGCCCGTAGTTCAGTTGGTTAGAACGCGCCGCTCATAACGGTGTTGTCGCAGGTTCAAGTCCTGCCGGGCCCACCAGCCTTCGCTCGCTTCGCGAGCTACGGCTCGGCAAGCCGAGTCGTGTTCTCGGGTGCGAAGCGAGCGAAGGCTGCCGCGCCGAAGCCCGGAGGGCGAAGGCGGGCGTGTGCGAGTTGTAGCGCTTCGCGAGCTACGGCTCGGCAAGCCGAGTCGTGTTCTCGGGTGCGAAGCGAGCGAAGGCCGGGGCAGTGCGCATGATCTATGTTTACATTCTTCGCAGCCAGGAAGACGCCGACCGCTACTATGTCGGTGTTACAGCTGATCTGCGTGCCCGTCTGGAGAAGCACAATGCGGGCGACGTGCCTCATACGTCGAAATATGCGCCATGGGTCGTCAAGACCTACATTGCCTTCTCGGATGAAAAGCAAGCCTTCGCCTTCGAGAAGTACCTGAAGTCACCGTCCGGCAGAGCTTTCGCAAAGAAGCGGTTGTAGCGGCAGCCGGCGCAATAGCGATCCGATATCGTGCTCTTCCGGATAAAGCCAACGCGCTGGAAGGCGACGCATCTGAAGTCGCATTCCGGAAGAGCGTTCGCGAAAAAGCGACTTTTCTCCTGGGCTGCGAGGTGCCTACTTCGTAGGCCGGACCACGTTAGTGCCCCTAACTTGCCAGTGTTCAGGCATGGGAATACTCTCCGCACCGGGAAGGCTGGTTTGCCCTTCACGCGAAGGGGCGGGGGCAAGACTAACAAAAATCAAAATCCGATTAGATGCGGGGGCGATCATGGACGAACGATCGGTTTGCCGTGGTTTCGGCGGGACCATTCTGGCTGTCATGCTCGCCTGGGGGCAGGCCGCGGTCGCGGCTCCGCAGATCACCGTGCCGGCTTGCGACGCCCTGAAGGCGTGGTCGGCCACGGTCGTTCCGACCGACAGCTACACCGTCGCCCCTGCCTTGCCGTTGCCGAAGGCGCTCGCCGACGAGGCGCTCTTGCCGGTCTTCGGCGCGACCGCGCTCTCCTGGAGCGGCGAGGATATCAAGGCGGCGAGTGGCGCCCTCACCTTGTGTTATCGGGAGGCGAAGAAGGCGGGCGACAAGCCGGCGATGGATGCGCTGGGCGTCGCGAACGCCGCCCTCGTCAAGACGCTCGGCCAGACGCTGGCAGCCGTCGCCAAGGCACGCCAGGCGGTCGAATCGCAGCGCCCGACCATCGCCGGGCTGCCCGATACGGCCGAGCTCGACCGTGGGCTGGCCGCGCTCATCGACGCCGATCCGGCCAAGCCGAATCTCCAGGCGGCCGTGGGCCTGCCGCGCGAGATCACCGGTCCCCTTGTTTACATCGCCAAATTCCTTCCTTACCTCCCCGACGGCGATCGTCAGCAGCTCATGGCCGAGCTGGCGGACCGCCGCGCGGCCATCCAGGCTGGCGCGGGCCAGGCGATGGGGCAGGAGGTGGCCGCGGCACCGGCAACCGCCGACGGCGTCATCGGCCTGCAGAAGGTGCGCCAGCGCATCGCCGCGATGGTGCCGAGCGACGCGTTGACGGCGATCGACGGTCAGGCCGCCGCGCGCGCCGACGAGATCCGCGCCGGGCTGCGACAGGCGACACCCCCCGGCTGGGTACCGCCGGATTGCGTCGAGCTTTATCGCTGGAGCGGTGCGGCCGATGCACGGCAGGGGGTGGCGCTCGGCAGCCAGAGCACCTATCGAGCCTTCCTCGACGAGCATGTGGTGCCGGTTTTCGGGATCTCGGTGGCCGCTTGGGGCGACGAGGACCTGACCCGGTTCCAGACGCTTCGCACGGTGTGCCAGGCGACATGGCGCGCCATGCCGGGCGCCGCCAGGATGCCGAACCCGCCGGCCGAAGCGCCCGAGCTTCTCAAGCTGGCGGCAAAAGGAAACTGGATCGATGCGGCCGACCCGCAGATCGCGCAGGCGCGCACGACCATTCAGGCCTACAACGCTGGCCTCGAGGCGCTCGCCGCCGTCGAGGCCAAGATCGCCGCTCTTCCCGACACGTCCGATTCGCTTCCTCAGCTCTATCAGCTCGCCAATGATCCCGCTCAAAACAGCGTGGATGAGGCCAGGCGCCAGAGCTTCAAGGCCGCCGTCGCTGCCAAGCAGAACGCGATCAACGCGCGGGCCTTGAGCGCGGCGATGGAGGGGCTGGGCCAGGTGCAGGTCGCGTCGCTCGGCGACCTTGCCAAGCTGGTGAACTATTGGGGCGCGGCGTCCATGACCATCGCCGACCCCAACGATCGGCAGCGCTTCGGCCAGGCCGCCGAGCAGGCCCTCGACGAGGACATCAACAGATTGCTGCCGGAATTCAAGGCGAAGCTCGACGAGATGCCGGCAACGCTGGCCGGACTGGGCCAGGTTCGAACGGCCGTCCTCGACCTGACGGGGGTCAGCGAGACCGAGAAGGCGCCCCCGTTCCAGCCGATGCACGCCGCTATCCATGATCGAAGCGTCGCGATCATTGAGACCCTGCACCAGGAAAACTGCATGGCGCTGCTGAAGGAGCTCGACATCAGCGGCGATACCGCTGAGCAGCTTGTGTGGGACGGCAAGACCGGCACGAAGCTCGGTGTCTTCGTCTGCAACCTCACGGCGAGCGGCAGCCCGGTCCATGAATATACCGGGGGCGGCATGTTCTCGGGCGACCAGAAGCTCAAGGCCACGCTGGCCATGGGAGGCTTGCAGACCGTGTGGCTGCACAAGGCCGAGGTCGCACAGGGCCAGGCGGACATGCTGGTGGGCTTCAAGATGGCCGACGCCAACCAGGAACGCCCCATAGCGGTGGAGGAATGGGCGATGTTCACCGCCATGGCAACCGGCGGACAGTTCGTCACTCCGGAAATCTGCAACCCGCTGATGAGCAAGCCTGAGGATCAGCTCACCATCGAGGACAAGATGACGGGCGTGGCCTGCGCCGAGGAAGTCCTGAACGGCAGCTGGGGGTTCCAGTGAGAGGCGCGAGATGAGACTCCGTGCCCCAAGGCTCGCGGGCCTGTTACCGGTCGCCACTGTCCTGGCCACATCCTTGCCGGCGATAGTGGCCGATTCGAGGGCTTAAGGCGCCGCCGCTCCCGAACCGATGGCCGCTTCGCCTCACGAGCGGCGCGGCACTTCTCATTTGGGCCAGGAGCAGACTTGGCGGTTCAGTCGGGGAGCCCCGCCTTTCGCAGGCCATCGGCGAACGTCGCGAGATCCTTCGGTCGGCGGATGGGGAGCCAATCCGCAAGATTGGAGAGGCGCAATGTGGGATCAAGCTGGCGCAAATGATCCATGGCCCGCCGGGCCTTGTCTTGATGGCCCGAAAGCGCATGGCTCGCTGCGATGATGCCGACGGCCATCAGGAAGCTGGGCATATGCCTCAATGCCTCCTCCGCCAATGAAGACGCGGCATCAAAGCGTCCGGCAAACAGATGTGCCATCGCCATTCCCGCCCGCATTCGATACCTCTCGGGGTCGAGGGGGCTCAAACGCATCGCGCGCTCGAAGTACTCTGCGGCGGCGTCCGGTTCGCCGTTCCAGATTCTCAGGAACCCGCCGAGGAACCAAGCAGACGCGAGATTTGGATTCAGCAGATTCGCCCTGTCGGTCAGCGCGATGCCGGCATCGAGGTCGTCGGCAAAGTGGCCGAGCGCGTGGCCGCCTCGCGTCAGCGCGACGGCATCGTCTTCGCCCAGCTCGACGGCCCGACGGGCCAATCGGGTTCCCTCGGCGATCTCCTGCAATCGATCGGTCATCCAGCCGTTGACCTTGCGCCAGAAATGGCACCACGCGGCCATCGCGTGCGCCGACGCGAAATCCGGATCGATCTGGATCGCCTGATAGAATTGGTTCAGTGCCTCTTCGGTCGCATCCCTGGTTCCCCGATTCAAGTTCGCCCGTCCACGCAGGTAGTAGTCGTAGGCGTCGAGGCTCTCGGTCGGTTTGTGCCGCGCACGCTCGATCTCGGCTTGCTCCAGCTTCGGTGCGATTTCACCCACGACGCGCGCCGTGACCTGGTCCTGAAGGTCGAAGATGTCCTCCAATCCGCCGTCAAAGCGCTCCGCCCAGAGATGGAGCCCGGTTGGCGCATCGATGAGCTGCGCCGTTATACGAATGCGGTTCGCCGCCTTGCGCACACTCCCTTCGAGGACATAGCGCACGCCCAAGTCACGGCTGACTTGCTTCACATCGACGGCCCGGCCCTTGTAGACAAACGACGAATTGCGAGCGATCACGAAGAGCTGACGGAATCGCGACAATGCCGTGATGATGTCTTCGACCGTCCCATCGGCAAAGTACTCCTGCTCGGGATCGCCGCTCATATTCTGAAACGGCAGGACCGCAATCGAGGGCTTGTCGGGCAAAGACAATCCGGGCGCGGCCGCCGTCGCAGTTCCGGCCGACGCAGTCGCCTTTGCCGCAGCCGCACCTCCGAACTGAAGCGAATAAATATGCATAGGCTCCGCGATGTTCTTGAGCCTGGTTTCGCCAAGATCGCTGATTGCGAGATCGAGCCGCGATCTCACCTGCCGATAGGCATCCTCCGAAAGACATATGGCGCCAGGTTGAGCAACGCCCTCCAAGCGCGCCGCGATATTGACGCCGTCACCCATCAGGTCGCCATCGCTCTCCTCGACAACGTCACCAAGATGAATGCCGATACGAAATTCAATGCGCCGCTCCGGCGGCAGCCCGGCGTTGCGCTCGATCATCGAGTTCTGAATCTCAATGCCGCAGCGAACGGCTTCGACGACACTCCGGAATTCCACAATGGCGCCGTCGCCGGTTCGCTTCACGACGCGTCCCTTGTGGACGGAGATCGTCGGATCGATCAGGTCGCTTCGAAGCGCGCGCAGCCTTGCCAGGGTGCGGTCCTCGTCCACCCCGGTCAGCCGACTGAACCCGACGACATCCGCCGCAAGCACCGCAACAAGCTTCCTCGACTCAGTCATGCGAGATGACCAAGCTGCTCTCGGATCGATTGTTTGTTGCGGCCTGCGCAGCTCTGGCGCGCGCTGCCCAAATCGATCATCGTCTTGCTCCTTCAGGCGTGGGTCGTGAGATTCTCGATCGCCTGGACTCACCGTCTCAAAGGGCCAATCAGATGCCGCACATCCGCCGCTTTTCTACGGGGGTGACGCTCTATAGGTCCGTGACGCGTTCCGGATCGGCCGACGCGAGCGCTGCCGCGCGTTCGGCCCGAGGTGGGTAGATCCACACGGTATTGATCTCTTTCTTGGTGGCTTTCGCCTTGGCGCCAATCATCTCCACTTTTCGGTCCCAGCCGCGGGTGAAGACCGCGCCGGCTTCGCCCAGGTCCAGGCAGGTGACATAGACCTTCTGGTGGTAGGGGCTCGTCGGGACGCCGAGCAGTTCGGCGGCCGCGTTGTTGCCGGCAAAGGCCCCCATTCGCGTCGCGTGCTGACACGACATCAGGGCATGCCTACCCTGATCGTCACATGGGACCTTGGCCGCGTCGCCCGTCGCATAAACGCCGTCGACATCGAGGACGCGCAGCGTGCGATCGACCAGGAGCCGGCCGAAGTTGTCGCGCTCTCCCGGAACCTGCGCGGTAAGAGGTGCCGCGCGCATCCCCGCCGCCCAGATCACGGTCATGCTCTCGATGCGCGCGCCGTCGGACAGCGTCACACCTGCGTCGTCCAATGCGGCCACCCCGACGCCGAGCCGGCTTTCGACCCCGCATTCGCGCAGCGCCTTCTCGATGACGGGGCGGGGTTCGGCGCCCATGTCGGGAGCAATGGCCGGACCACGCTCGACAATGATGACCCGAATCGTCGCATCCGGCCCCAAAATCCTACGCAGACGCGCCGGCAATTCCGTGGCGACCTCGATACCGGTGAAACCGCCGCCGGCCACAACCACCGTATCACGCGCCTTGGATGCAGCCCGGCCGGCTAGGCTGTGGAGGTGGCGATCGAGCTTGATCGCCTCGTCGAGCTGATCGACGCTGAATCCGTGCTCCGCCAGGCCCGGAATGGGCGGACGGAACAGGCGGCTGCCGGTGGCGAGGACCAATCGATCGTACGTCAATCTGTGATGGCGGTCGTCCGCCTTGCTCACGATTTCCACAGATCGGCCACGCGTATCGATGGTTTCGACGGTACCCTGGACGTAGCGAACGTCGATTGCCTTGAGGACATCGTCGAGCGGTGCGGTCAGCGTCTCCGGATTGGGTTCATAGAGGCGAGGGCGGACCACGAGTGTCGGTTGCGGAGACACCAGGACGATCTCGAGCTCTTCGATCGAAGCACGGGCCGCGTCGCGCAGGCGGGCCGCGGAAAGCGTGGCGTACATTCCGGCAAATCCGGCGCCGATGATGACAAGTCTTTGTGACATATTCAGATCTCCGTTACCTGCTCTCGGAAATGCCTCTGCCCGATCCCGCGCCGGGCGGTCGGCACGGGGACGAGCCGTGGCTGTCGGCCTGCCCGGAACGGGTGGGATAATGGCGTAAGCGACCACGGTGCCGATACTCTACGGCGGGATAGGTTCCTATCGCCGATCGCTAGGTGAGTCTAAGCCCCGCGCGATCCTTCGACGCCTCGCGATCCTGCGTCCCTTGTGGCCGAGGCCGCCGCCAGGCAGGCGATCGGCGGGCCGGTCACGCAGATGTCGCTCCTCGTGATCGGCGGGTCGATGGAGGGTCTCTCGCTTCCGGAACGAGATGCCGGCTTGGTTGCCGCCATCGAGCTCATCACCCTCACCGTCACCCTGGGGGCCGGCCATGACGGTCAATTGGCGCCTCGGCCAGCGCCGCTCCCCTTCAACCGGGCGGTCCTAGGCATCCACGCCCTCGCGTACCTCGGCGGGCAGCGCCTCCCAAACGCGAACCAGCTCGCTGATGCAAGTCAGCTGCATCTTGCGCATGAGGTTGCCGCGGTGGAGCTTGACGGTGATCTCGCTGATGCCGAGGTCGAAAGCGATCTGCTTGTTCACCCGGCCAAGCGCGACTTCCCGCAGCACCTGGCGCTCGCGCAGAGTGAGCAGCGTGAACTTGCTCAGGTGGTCCTTCACGACCCGCGATCTCGCCCGCTGCGCGATATCGCGTTCAATGCCTGTCGCGATCGCATCGAGCAGTGCCTGGTCGCGCACCGGCTTAGTAAGGAAGTCGACGGCGCCTGCCTTCATCGCCTGCACCGACATCTGGATGTCGCCATGGGCTGTGAGGAAGACGATCGGCTTGGCGTTTCCGCTTTTCGCCAGTCGGCGCTGGAGATCCAGGCCGCTCACGCCTGGCATCCGTACATCGGCCACGAGGCAGCCTGGACGATCTGGAAGCTCGGCCGCGAGCAAGTCGCGCGTCGAGCTGAAGCCGATCACATCGAGGCCGACAGAACTCATGAGCTCGTGCAGCGCCTCGCGGAGGGCGTCGTCGTCGTCCACGAGGATGACCAGCGGGCGATCCGCTTCGACCGAACTGCCCGCGGCCCGAGATTGGTTGAGCACCCTGCTCTGATCGCTCACGCTCATGGTCGGTCCTCCTTTCCAGTCAGAGCGGCGCCGATCGCAGCGAGCAACGCTCGCCCGTCGAAAGGCTTACGGAAAAACCAGTCGTGCTTTGCCTGCGGCGGCTCGGCGATCTCGTGGCGACCGGTGATCATGATTACCGGCAGGCCCGGGCGCCTCTGCCTCATCACGCGCTGCAACTCGAAGCCGTCCACGCCCGGCATGCCGATGTCCGTGATCAGACAATCGATCTTTGGAACGGCGTCGCTGTCGAGCAGGGCCTGGGCCGACGCGAATGTCCGGACGACGTGCCCCGCTGACTCAAGGAGATCCTCGAGCGATTCGAGCAAGCGCTTGTCATCGTCAACGATCGCCACCACGGACTTCAGTTTGAGCATTTTCAAGAGCTTCCGGTACGTCTGGAATGAGTGATGGGGATCTGCAACCTTTCGGCAATTCTCACCAAGTCGGCAAGCGACGCCGCCGCCATTTTCTGCATGACGTTCCTTCTATGAATTTGGAGCGTGACCTCGCTGATCCCGAGTTCAGCGGCGGCTTGCTTGTTGAGAAGACCGCTCACCACGAGCGGCAACACATCACGTTCGCGCGGTGTCAGGTCGAGATAGCGCTGCCTCAATACACCGAGTTCGGCTCGCTCCAATCTTCTTTCCCGGTCCTGGGCGATTGCCGCTCGGATCGCGGCCATGAGATCCGAATCACTGAACGGCTTGGTCAGGAAATCGACGGCGCCGCGCTTGATCGCACGTACCGAGGATGGGATGTCGCCATGCCCGGTTATGAAGACGATCGGCGGATGATCGCCCTCCGCGATCTGTCTCTGCAGATCGAGTCCGTTGATGTCCGGCAGCTCAACATCGAGAATCAGGCACGCAGGGAGATCGGGCTTCGCATAGGCGACATAGTCCGCGGCCGCGGCGAACGTCTTGGCCCGCCATCCCAAGGACTCCAGCAGTTCGCCGATCGCCTCGCGCACGCTGGCATCGTCATCCACGACGAAGACGATTTCCTCGCGCTGGCTCATGACGCCTCGCTCGGCGCCAAAGGAAGCCGGAAGGCGACGGTCGCTCCGCGTGTCTCGTTGTTGGTCGTCCAGAGACGGCCCCCGTGCGATTCGATGATCGAACGGCAGATGGCGAGTCCCATGCCCATTCCGTTCTGCTTGGTCGTGAAGAACGGTTCGAAGACGCGGTTGGGATCCCGAAAACCAGTGCCGGTATCGCGAACCTCGACGCGGATTGCGTCGCGACCATCACGGCAGGAACATATCTGGAGCACACGTGGATCGTCCTCCACGCTGTCCATCGCCTCGATGCCGTTCCGGATCAGGTTCACGAACACCTGCTGCACCTGGACGCGATCGAGCGCAACCGACGGCAGGTCCTGCTCGAGATCCCTCTGGATACGAATGTCCTTCGCCGCGATCTCGTCAGCCATCAGGCGGCAGACTTCACCGATGAGGCGGTTGACGTCATCGGGCGACCTGGCGTGCGATGTGTGACTGAATAGGGCGCGGATGCGGCCGACGACGTCCGCTGCCGAGTTGGCGTCGCGGGTGATACGCTCCGCTGTGATCTTCGCGCGCTCGATATTGGGAGGCTGTGCGGACAGCCAACGGTGGCATGCGTGGGAGTTGGCGACGATCGCGGCCAGCGGCTGGTTCACTTCGTGGGCGATCGAGGCGGACAGCTCGGCGAGGCTTGCTGCCTGAGTCGCCTGTGCGAGCCGGTCGGAAGCGCGCCGCAGCGCCTCTTCGGCGTGCACCCGATCGTCTATGTCGTGACAGAGGCCGAACCACTGGACAATGCGCCCGCTCTCGTCCCGCAGGGGGTCCGCGCGGCCCGACATCCAGCGATACACGCCATCCGCGCGCCGGAGGCGATAATTCATGGAGAAGGTCTCGCCTGTGCGAAGACAGCGTCGGAGAACCTGCCACACCGCCTCCGCTTCGTCCGGGTGGAAGATGGTGTCAAACACCGTTTCCAGTTGTCTCTTGTTCCCCGAGTCCAGTCCGAGAAAGTCCGCCATGCGCTTGTTGACGAGTGTGAGTTCTCCCTCCGGGGTCACACGCCAGAGATGGCTCGGAACCATATCCACGAGCAGCGAGAGCTCGCGCTCCCGGTTGCGCAGCGCTTCTTCGGCGTGCAGCCGATCGTCAATGTCGATGCTGACGCCATACCACTGGACGATGCGTCCGCCGTGGTCTCGCATCGGCTCGGCGCTGCCCTCCATCCAGCGATACATGCCGTCCGCACGACGCAGGCGGTACTTCATCGAGAAGCTCTCGCCGGTGACGACGCAGCGATTGAGCGCGTCGCCTAAGCTGGTCGCATCGTCGGGATGGGCGACGGTCCCTATGATGGCCGCCAGCCGGCTTTTGTCGGGCCTGTCCGCATCCGCGATATCCAGGCCAAAAAAATCGGTCAGGCGCTTGTTGAAGAAGTTCGGTTCGCCCTCCGGAGTCAGCCGCCAGAGGTAGACCGGGACCATGTTGACGAACTGCGAGAGCTGCTGCTCGCTATGCTGGAGCGCCTCGACGAGTTCTCGCAGCGAGCGCTCACTTTGGCGCAATGTGAGCACTGCCAGGTGGTGCTGCCGGGATATGGCGGCCACGATGAGCGCCGAAAATGCCGAGATCGCCAGAAAGAGCTGCAGCATAATCTGCTTATGCTTCTGGGACTCGGGATCGCCGGCAAATTGGCCGGCGCCGGTTACTGTGAAAATCGCCGTGATCAAAGCGAGGAGGATCAAGGTCACGGCGGCGCCTTTGAACTCAAAGCGCACTGCGGCCCAAAGAAGAGGCGGCATGATGATGTAAGCGAAGGGCAGGTAGCCGCTCATGGAAAGGGCGGCGACACCAAGAAAGATCAGCCCCAGGACGCAAGCTTCCATCCATCGCGCGGTCGAGAACTGGGCTTTGCCGCGCCAGTTCTGAAACACGACCAGCGCCAGCGGCGCTACGATCAAGACCCCGGTGGCGTCTCCGATCCACCATAGCGGCCAAGCCGTCACGAAGGACTGCGATTGGATGCCGAACCACGCAAGCGTCGCACTTCCCACTGTCGCGCTTACGATTGGCGCAATTCCGGCGGCCAGTACGACGAATGCGAGAACCTCCTGCAAGGTTTCCAGCCGAACCGGGCGCTTGCAAGTCCGGTTCACGAGCCATGCCCCGGCCACTGCTTCAAGAGCGTTGCCGACATAGATCAGGAAGGCCGCCGGCAGCGGGCTGTGGAACCACAGGAAATTGCTGAACAGTTCCGACAGACAGCCCCCCAGCACCCACCACGGCCAGCTTGACCTGGAGGCGAGGACAAGCGTGGCGATGAAAAGCCCGCTCGGGGGCCAAATGGAAATGCCTGTTCCCGGCACGATGGCGAGCAGCTGGGCGAATCCGCAGCCCAAGACATAGGCCGCAATGAAAAGCCCAAGATGCAAGAGTGGGGGGCGGTGCGCCCAGATGCGCATCATCGGCTGCTCCTGCCAGGCAAGGAAAGCATAGGGACCGCGGACGGTTAGTCTATCGCTGGTCGTCAATTTCTGGGCTGGCGAAATCACCGGCTCACCCTACTGCCGCCACGCCCGAGCCGCACCTCATGGAAATCCATGTATAGCATGCCGGTGCGACCGTCGCGGCGCGCCCATTCCCTCTACGTCAGATTGAATTGCTCACGCCAACGCACAGGGAGATCTGACGATCGGCGATAGCGACCTATACGCAGGGAGGATATCGATCGTGTTGCTGAATCTGCACCCTTGGTATCGACCAGCGCACTTATCCCAGAGTGCAGGTCTATCTGCTTCACAGGTGGGCAGTGCCTAGCAGGCTGCACAGTATCGGGGTCTCGGTACGTGCGCGATCATGGTTTCGCCACTAGCGGAGCAACAGAAGATACCGCCGTGGGTAAGGCGGTCAGCAGGAGACAAACATGAGCTTGCTCAACACCTCCATGACCTTGGACAACACCTCGCACCACGGTAGACCGGCCCTCGACGAGTCGGTTCCGTCGCGCTACGCGATACGGATCGGCGAGATTGACGTGCTGGTGATCAGCGACGGGGTGATGTTGCTGCCAGCCGCAACGTTGGCCACAAACGCCAAGCCGGCCGACCTCGCGGCCTGGCTGGACGGCATGTTCCTGCCGCCAGTATTCGACTGGCCGGTAAACGTGGGCGTGGTGCGTAGCGGCGACCGGACCGTACTCATCGACGCTGGGCTAGGGGGAGTGTACAACCACCCGCGGGCCGGACGGTTGGGTCTGCGACTGGAGGCTGCCGGCATCGATCCCGAATCCCTGACCGACGTGGTGCTCACCCACATGCACATGGACCATGTGGGCGGGCTGCTCGCCGACGGGTTCAGCGGCCGGCTGCGTTCGGACCTGCGGGTCCACGTGGCGGCCGCCGAGGTCGAGTTCTGGGCGGCGGGCGCAGATTTGTCCCGCACCTCCATGCCGCCGGGGGTGCAGGACGCGCTTCGGTCGGTCGCCTCGCGGTTCTTGGACGAGTACCGCAACCGGCTGCAGCTGTTCGAGGCGGAGTACGAGGTGGCGCCAGGGGTGGTCGTCTCTCGCACCGGCGGCCACACCCCCGGGCACAGCGTGGTCCGCGTGGCGTCTGGCGGCGACCGGCTCATGTTCTGCGGCGACGCCGTGTTCCCCCCCGGGTGCGAGTGCCCCGAGTGGCATAACGGCTTCGACACCGATCCCGAGGAGACGGCCCGCGTCCGCGTCGGTCTTTTGCGGGAGCTTGCGGCGACCCGCCAGCCGCTGGTGCCCTGTCACGTGTCGTTCCCGTACGGCCGCGTGGCGGCCGCCGGCGACGTCTTTCGTTGGGTGCCGGCCTACTGGGATTACTGACCGCTTGTTGGGTTAGGGCTGAACCAGACGACCGCATGCGTTTGAACAACTGGTCGATCGCTGCCTCGTGCGACAGCCGCGCCGCTGCGGGCCGGGCTGGAGTGTCTGGTGGACTTCCATCGGCTCAACTCCAGCGAGGTCAGGGTCAGCGTCGCGGCCGTTAACGTCAGTGTCCGGTGTAGCGCCGGCGAAGCTGGCGGCCGCGAGGAACCTCCCGGCGCTGCGTGAACTCGTCTACTCCGCGGCGTTCGCCTTTGCTTCCGTCTTCCGCGCCGGCAGCTTCCACTCCGGACGGATGAAGTGGCAGGTATAGCCGTAGGGGATGCGCTCCAGGTAATCCTGGTGCTCGGGTTCGGCCTCCCAGAACGGCCCGGCGGGGACGACCTCGGTGACGACCTTTCCCGGCCACAGGCCCGACGCGTCGACATCGGCCATGGTGTCTTCGGCGACCGCCTTCTGCTCGGGGCTGGTGTAGAAGATTGCCGAGCGGTAGCCCAAGCCCCGGTCGTTGCCCTGGCGGTTCAAGGTCGTCGGGTCGTGGATCTGGAAGAAGAACTCCAGCAGCCGGCGATAGCTGATCCGCGCCGGATCGAACAGGATCTCGATGGCCTCGGCGTGGCTGCCGTGGTTGCGATAGGTGGCATTGGGCACATCGCCGCCGGTATAGCCGACGCGGGTCGAGATCACGCCGTCATAGCGGCGAATCAGATCCTGCATGCCCCAGAAGCAGCCGCCGGCCAGGACCGCGCGTTCCTGCGTCATCGCACATCCTCCACCTGGTCGAGATAGGCCCCGTAGCCCTCGGCCTCCATCCGGTCGCGAGGGATGAATTTGAGCGAAGCCGAATTGATGCAATAGCGCAAGCCCCCGCGATCCCGCGGCCCGTCGGGGAAGACATGGCCGAGATGGCTGTCGCCGAATTTCGAACGGACCTCCGTGCGGGTCATGCCATGGGATCTGTCCGTCAGCTCCTTCACATGGGCAGGCTCGATCGGCTTGGTGAAGCTGGGCCAGCCGCAGCCCGATTCGAACTTGTCCGCCGAGGCGAAGAGGGGCTCGCCGGAGACAATATCCACATAGATTCCAGGTTCTTTATTGTTCAGAAGCGGCCCGGTTCCGGGGCGCTCGGTGCCGCTTTCCTGGGTGACGCGGTATTGCTCCGCGGTCAAGGCGGCGACGGCTTCGGCAGTCTTGCGATATTCCGGCATACGGTGGCTCCATCCAGCGAGCGGTTCTCGGTTCACGTGGATATGGCCAGGACCCGGCCGCGATGCAAGCCGGCCGGCTGCGCATCCGAGCGGCGACTGGGCACTTTCCGGCCATGACGTCGATCACTTCCTTGTCATCCCGACGAGCGGAATGGTGAGGCCAAGCGCCGGCTGACCGCTCACGCCGCTCTCGCGACCACCACGCCCTGTGGAGGCGGCAGAGGAATGCCGGGATCGCGGCCGTCGACGAGGTCGGCAAGCACGCGCCCCGAGCCGCAGGACAGCGTCCAGCCGAGATGCCCATGGCCGGCATTGATCCAGAGGCCCTTGATGCGGGTTTCGCCGATCAGCGGCGTGCCCGAGGGGCTGACCGGTCGCAGGCCGGCCCAGACCTTCGACGTCCTGATGTCGAAATGGCGCGTCATCTCGGGGAAGGTGAAGCTGGCATTGGCGATGATGGCCTCGGCCCGCGCCATCGCAGGCGTGGCGTCATAGCCGGTGATCTCGGCCGAGCCGGAAATGCGCATGCGGTCGCCGATCGGCACCAGCCCGAACAGCTTGCTGTCGTCGATCACCGGCACCGTCGGCGCGCCGTTCCAGCCGGCGCGCTTGAAGGTGATCGAGACGCCCTTCACCGGATAGATCGGCACGCGGATGCCGTTCCGGGCGAGCATCGGCGCCGTGAAGCTGCCCAGGGCGACGACGACGCGGTCGGCCGCGATCCTCCCCTTGTCGGTGACGACACCCTGCACCCGACCGCCGCCGGTCTCGATCGTCTTGACCGTCTCGTTGAAGCGGCATTGCACGCCGCGCGCAGCGCAGGCGGCGGCCAGCCCCTGGGCGAACTTGTTGGAATCGCCGACCTCGTCGCGCGCGAAATAGAGCGCGCCGGCGAGGGTGGATCTCGTGTCCTTCAAGGCCGGCTCGATCGCCACGCAGCGGTCGGCATCGACCCGCTCATAGAGCAGGCCATGTTGCGCCAGGAAGTCGCTGGAGCGCTGCGCGCCCTCGAGCGATTCCTTCGAACGGTAGATCTTGAGGACGCCGCGCGTGGCGCGGTCGTAATCGATCCCGGTCTCCGCGCCGATCTCCTGCAGGGATTTGAGCGAATGAAGCGCCAGATGGAGATTCGACTTCGCGTTCTCCCGGAAGCGCTCCGGCGTGCAGTTGCGGGCGAACTCGATGCCCCAGCCTATGATGTGCGGAATGGCGCCGTAGCGCAGCAGCATCGGCGCATTTTCCTGGCCGAGCCATTTGATGATCTTGGTCGGCATGCCGGGCTGGGACCAGGGCTCGACCTCGCTGGCATGGATGATGCCGCCATTCCCCCAGCTGGTCTCCATCGCCGCTTCCGCCTGGCGCTCGACCAGCACCACCTCGTGACCGGATTTCCGCAGGTACCAGGCGGTGGCCGTGCCGACCGCGCCCGCGCCGAGAACAATTGTGGTCACCGCCCGTTTCCCCCTGCCTGCCTCAGTCTTCGCCGCCGCGCCGCGCTTCGGCCACGGCTGTCACGCGTCTTTCGACCGCCGGCCCGCCTTACTCTTCCCGGTCACGGCTTCCGGCGGCTTGCCCGGCTCGTTCGCGGCCCTGGGGCCCGAGGCCCACATGGATTCCCGCTCGCGGTCGATCCGGCCGGCCACGTCGCGCGCGACCTGGCGCAGGATCTCGTCGGAGAGCCGCTTCGATTCGCGATAGAACTCGCTGATCAGCCGCAGATGGCTGGTCATCTCGTGGAAGGCGCGCATGGGATCGCGCGCCGCCACCGCCTCGTAGATGGCGGTGTGATCGCGCACCGAGAACCTGTCGGCATCGGGCATGTGAATCGTCGTCGTGCGCTGGTCGACCAGCCAGCCGACCAGGGCGTCGTGGACGCCGGAAAACACGGGGTTGCGGGTGATGACCGTCAGCTCGGCGTGGAACGCCACATCGGTCCGGACGAACAGGCCGGTATTGCCGATGGCCGCGGCATTGGCATCGAGCGCCGCCTTCAGGCGCCGGATATCTTCGTCGGTGGCGACCCGGGCCGCCTGCCAGGCCACGCCCGCCTCGAAGAGCAGGCGGGTCTGTTCCATATGTTCCTGGCCCTGGCCGGTCGACGTCATGCGGGCGATCAGGCTGGCCAGCTGGCCGGTGAGGAATTTCCCCGAGGGCGCCGTCACGCGCGCGCGCGTGCCGCTGGTGATCTCGACCAGACCCTGCTGCTGCAGCGTGAACAGCGCCTGCCTCACCGAGGGGCGGCCGACGCCGAAGCGCTCCGCCAGCTCCTTCTCGGAAGGCATCTGGGCGCCCTCCTTGAACTCGCCGGTGGAGATGGCGCGCTCGATATGCTCGGCGATCTCGTCCGCCCGCTTTCGCCGGCCCAGAGGCATCGTGGACATGGGTGTCTCCATTGCGGTCACGCCATCAAAATGATGGGCATCCCCTCTGGCGACAATTCCGATCTCGCGGGCGCGGGCGTGACCTCGCAGCAATTCGCGCAAAAGAAACAAACTGTCAATAGGTATTCAACCTATTTATCCTTGACCCCAACCCCTCGATCCAGTTTACTGAACCGGCGCCATGGGCTTGGCGGCCGAGGGGCATCGGGGCCGGAAGCGGTTGGAAAATCGCCCGCCGAATCGGTCTCCCGGCATCTGGGGAGGCTGAGCATTCATGCGCCGGTCCGATGTTCCCACGCCTGCGCTCCTGGTCGACATCGATATCCTCGATCGCAATATCGCCTCGATGCGGGACGCCGCCGCCGCCCTGGGCGTCAAGCTGCGACCCCACGCCAAGGCCCACAAATGCGTGGAGATCGCGCAGCGGATCATGGCCGCCGGCGCGATCGGCGCGTCCTGCGCCACCATCGGCGAAGCCGAGACCATGGCGCTGGGCGGGATCGGCGGCATCCTCGTCACGGCGCCCCTGACCTCGTCCGATGCGATCGAGCGGTTGCACAGGCTGCTTCTGCGCGGTGCCGATATCGCCGTCGTCGCCGATCATCCGGCGTCGGTCGCGCAGCTCGCGGCCGTGGCGGCGGGAGCCGGACGAACCCTGGACGTGGTCGTCGACATCGATGTCGGCATGGGCCGCACGGGCTGCGCGGAAATCCCGGATGCGGTGGCGCTGGCGCGGCAGATCGAGGCGGCACCGGCCCTGACCTATGCGGGGATCCAAGCCTATTGGGGCAATCTCCAGCATGTCAGCCCGTTCGCCGAACGGGCGCGCCTGATCGCGATCCAGACCGAGCGGGTGCGCGCCGTGATCGCGGCGCTGACTTCGGCCGGCTTGCCGCCGGCGATCGTCAGCGGCGGCGGCACCGGCAGCCACCGCATCGACGCCGCGACCGGCCTGTTCACGGAAATCCAGCCGGGCTCCTATCTCTTCATGGATTCCTGCTACAGCGCGGTCAGCATTTCCGAGAACGACAATCCCTTCGTCCCGTCGCTGTTCGTGGCCGCGACCGTCGTGTCGGCGAACAAGCCGGGACGGGTGGTGGTGAATGCCGGCTGGAAGGCCTTCGCCGCCGACAGCGGCAAGCCCGTCGCGCTGCGCGGCGGCCCGCCCGGGGCCAGCTTCCGCTTCATGGGCGACGAGCATGGCGCCCTGGATTTCGAGGGCGGCGGGGGACCCAAGCTCGGTGCGACCGTCGAGTTTCTCACCTCGCATTGCGACCCGACCGTCAATCTCTATGGCGCCTTCCATGTGGTGCGCGGAGACGAGGTCGTCGACATCTGGCCGATCAGGGCCCGCTATTAGGGGCCCGCCATCAGGGGAATAAAGCGATGAAAAAAGCCTATCCGATCGATCATGCCGTGCCGATCTCGAAGACCATCCGGGCCGGCGATTTCATCTTCACCTCCGCCTTCGGTCCCTGGCTCTTCAACCCCGCCAATCTCACCTATGACGACGCGGGCAACATCATCGACGACGGCACGGGCAACAAGTCGATGGGCCTCGAGGAACAGATTCACCGCACCTTCGGCTTCATCAAGGAAGCGCTGGCGGTCGCAGACTGCACGCTCGACGATGTCGTCAACTGCGAATGCTGGCTGACCGACCCGCGCGACTTCGTTCCCTTCAACGCGATCTACAAGACCTATTTCAAGGCGGATCCGCCGGTCCGGTCGATCTTCCCGATGCGCTTCATGTTCGCCTGCAAGGTCGAGATGAAGGTCGTGGCCTATAAACCGCTGAAAACCTGATGGCGTCGAAAGCCAACCTCTTCCAGGTCGTCACCTTCGCGACGGATGCGCGGCACGGCAATCCCGCTTTCGTGCTGAGCGGCGCGCGCGACGCCTCCGACCAGGTCCTGACGACGGCCTGCGCGATCCTGCGCACCGACATCGTCGCGGTCCTGGGCGAGCCTTCCGGACTGGATACCCCGCTCCGATTTTTCACCACGGCCGGGCCGCACGCGGGGGCCGGCCACGCGACCCTGGCCGCTGCGCATGTCGTCCTCCGGGCCGAACCCGCCGCCGGCAAAGGCCCGCCGCCGCGTTCGGTCATCTTTCATCTGGCCAATGGCGACAGCCGCGCCGCCCATATCGAAGGCAACCGCATTTCCATCGACTTTCCGGTCATGCCGGGAAGCCGGATCGACCGCGTCGAGGAGATGGCGGCCGCCCTCGGCGCGCGCCCGCTGGAGACCTGGGTGGCGCCCTTCGGCTATGTCGCGATCTTCGAGGATCCCGCCGTGATCGCCCGGCTGCGGCCGGACCTGGCGCGCGTCTCGGCCTTCGACCGGAACGCCGTGATCGCCACAGCACCGGGCGATTCCGAGTCCGATATCGTCATCCGCGTCTTCGCGCCGAAGGTGGGCCTGCCCGAGGATCCCGTCTGCGGCACGGCCCATCGCATCATCGTTCCCTATTGGGCCGAACGGCGGGGCAAGAAGCGGATTCACAGCCGCCACCTCTCGCCGCGGGGCGGCGACCTGTGGTGCGAGGACAAGGGCGAGCTGGTCGCCATCGCCGGCGAAAGCAGCCTCGTCATCGACGGGACCATAAGGTTGCCGGACGAATGAGCCCGCGTTATCGCCAACCCACCGAAACGGGGCCGCTCGTCGCGCTCGAGAAGGGTCCCTACGCCTTGACCGTGGCGCCGGGTTTCGGCGCGCGCATGGTGTCGTTCCGCTATGCCGGCCGCGATGTGCTGCGGCCGGCGTCGGATGCGGCCCTCGCGCGGCCGACCAACTATGGCTTCGCGGGCTTTCCGCTGATGCCCTATTCCGGGCCCCTGTTCGGGGAGGGTTTCATCTTCGGCGGCGTGAGCTATCCGCTGGTCCGCAACGTTCCGGAGGAGCCGACGGCCACGCATGGCGAGTCATGGATTTCGCCCTTCGGGATTCTCGACCGGAGCGGCGACACGCTCGAGCTGGCGATGACGCATGAGCCGACGCCGGGGACCTTTCCCTTCCGGTATCGCGGCCTCGTCCGCTACTCGCTGTCGGCGGCGGGCCTCTCCATTCTCCTGCGGATCACCTCGCGCGATCACCGGCCGATGCCGGCCGGGCTCGGCATCCATCCCTATTTTCCAAAACATCCCGGCACGCGATTGCGTTTTCACTCCCTCGGCGTCTGGCCGCCCGATGCGCCCGAGGCGATCGGGCTCGGCTGCCAGCCCTTGATCGAGGGCCTCGATTTCGGCAACGGCCCGGACATGTCGGAGATGGTCGTCGACCGTCTCTATGAAGGCTGGGACGGGACGGCGGAGATCATCGCCCCCGATGGGTTCCGCACCGTGATCGAGGCCGACGGCGTGCTCGACAAGATGCAGATCTACAGCGCCTGGGATTACCCCTATGTCTGCGTCGAGCCCGTGAGCAACGCCAATGACGGCTTCAACCGCATGACCGCCGGAGTTCCGAGCCACGGCGTCCGGGTGCTCGAACCCAATCGCTCGATCGAAGGCACGGTGCGGATCTTCGTCGCCGAGGCGCGATGACGGATCAGAGCTCGGCGTTGACGATGAAGCCGGCATCCACCAGCAGTGCCGCCGAGGTGACGTAGCTGGCATCGTCCGACAGCAGGAAGGCGATGCTGGCGGCGAGTTCCGAGGGCTTGCCGATGCGGCCCAGCGCGATGCGCTCCTGGTAATATTTCAGCGCCGGCGGGTCGTCGAGCAGGCCGGCGCTCATATTGGTCTGGACAGCCCCGGGTTCGATGACATTGACGCGGATGCCATGCTTGCCGAGTACGGCCCCCAGCGCCTTGCCCAGCATGCTGATGGCACCCTTGGTGCCGCAATAGGCGACCTGGGTGGGCGCTCCGACATGGGCCGAGATCGAGCTGATCATGACGATGGCGCCGCCATGGCCCTCGGCGATCATCTGGCGGGCACCCTCGGTGCAGACCACCCAGGCGCCGCGCACATTGGTCTCGAACAGATTGTCGAAGGCCTCGTCCGAGGTCTGGTCCCACGGCATGAAGGGATTGATCGCGGCGTTGGAGACGACATAGTCGAGGCGTCCTCCTCGCTTCGCCACCGCGGCGACCATGGCCCGGACCTGCTTCGGGTCGCGCATGTCGGCGGCGACGTCGAACGCCTGGCCGCCCGCCGCCTTGATCAAGCCGAGGGTCTCATCGGCGTCGAGATCGGGCTTGCGGTTGACGGCGACCAGCGCCCCTTCCGAGGCGAGCCGAACCGCCGTGGCCTGGCCGATGCCCGTCGTGGCGCCCGTCACGAGCGCGACCTTGCCAGCGAACCGGCGCTCCATCTGCGTCTCCTATCTCCGTAACGATCAGAACAGGGCGATCGGGTTCCACGGGCAACCCGTGGCGCCCGGCAGGCGGAGCGGCAACCCGACCACCATGAATTCCCAGCGCTTCTCTTCCTCGCAGGCCTGGTGGAGCTCTTCCAGCTGCAGGCTGTCGGAGACCAGCATGCCCATCGAGGTCAGCTGCAGCGCGTGGATCGGGTAGGGCATGTCCTCGACATTGCTCGGCACGGTCTCGCCGTCGCCGTCGGGCAGGAAGGCCGCGATCTTCCGCTCATGCATCCAGGGGATGGTGTCCACATGCAGCCCCGCCTTGCCCTGGCCGGCCGGCGGGTAGTCGTTGCTCCAGGGGCCGAGCGCGAGGCGCCGTTTGTGATGGCCGGTGCGGAAGACGAGAATGTCGCCCTCGCCCAGGCGCACGCCCTGCTCCTTCTCGATCGCCTCCAGCTCGGCGCGCGTCACCGCCTCGCCGGGCTCGAGCCAATCGACCTTGCGATGGCGCGCCGCGTCGAGCAGCACGCCGCGGCCGACGATGCCGTGGTAATAGGCGGCGATGCTACCCCAGTCCGAGCCGCGCGAGGTCAGCAGCTCGGCCGGCTTGCCGTTATAGAGCTTGCCCTTGTAGGCGACGTGGTTGAGCGCATCGACATGGGTGTGGCAATCGCCGTGACTCGCCATGGCGAGATAGCACATGCCGAAGGAGAGCCCGCTCTTGCTGATGGGGATGTCGTGCATCAGCGACATCAGATGCACGGCGGGGTTCGGATTGTCGGGGCCGGCCTGCTTGTTGATCGGGATCGCCATCGAGACCGAGCGGCCCTTGCGCACCAGCGCCGCGGCGGCGGCGATCTTCGCCGGCGTGATGTAGTTGAGGGTGCCGAGCTCGTCGTCCTCGCCCCACTTGCCCCAGTTCTTGATGCTCTCGAACATCTTGTCGAATGCCGCAAGGGAGACGGGGGCGGCGGGGGTCAGCTGTCGCGTCATCATCAATCTCCATTGAAACGGCAGCGGCGCGGGGCTCTCGCCCCGCGCCTTCGATGCCGGATCTGCCGGTCAATCGTAGGTATGCACCTCGAAGGATCGCACGCCGTGGTCGGCATTGGTCGTGCCGACGCCGAAGTTGAAGCCGATCCCGGGGGCGCCCGACTTGATGTTGTCGTCGACCACCGAGATCATCGCCACGCCGTTGAGATAACCGGTGATGACGTTGCCGACGATCGACGCTTCGATGATGGCGCCGTCCCTCACGCCGTATTTCTTGCCGATCAGTTTCTTCAAGGAGGTCCAGCCGCCGACCGGACCGTTCCACCGCACGATCTCGGCATACCCTTCGTCGGTATCGAGCACACGGAAGAACACCTCGTAGCCGTTGCAGAAGTTGGCCTTCATGTTGTGGCGCAAGCGGATCTGCACCTCTTGGAACACCTTGTTCGTCTGGTTCCGGCTGAAGACCTTCACCTTGCCATACTGGTTCGGTCCCCATTGTCCGGTCAGGACGGCGGTGGGGTCGTCATAGTCGCCGACCGGCGCGCCGCCCTCGACCGCACCTGCGCCGAGACTGGCCTGCTCGGCGCGGCGTTCCGCCACCTGGTTGCGCGAGACTTCGCCGAAGGCGACGCCGTCCTTCACCAGGACGTCGCACCAATCGATGCCGTCCTTGCGTCCGTTGAGCCACAGCCCCCCTTCCGAGAGCGGCGACTCGTTCTTCTTGAACTCGGTCTTGTAGGAACGGACCGGCGTCTTCTTCGGCAACTCCATCGCGTTTCCCCCAGTGGCTGTTGCTGTCGTTGTCTTCAGAGCGGGTGGTGGTGCTCGATGTCTTCGCGCTCACCGATGACTTCGGCGGTCTTCGTCAGCCAGGCCTCGTCGCCCGTCGCCTTCTTCCAGACGATGATGGCGATGCCCAGGCCGAGCCAGATCAGCGCAACCAGCGGAGTCCAGTTGTTGGGCGGCGCCGGCAGCGGCACGAAGGCGGCGTAGATCGAGTAGATCAGCACGAGACTGGTCCCGACCGGGAAGATGAAGTGCTTGATCCAGTTGAACTCGCTGCGCGCCTTGGTCCAGAAGTAGACCACGAGGCCGACGTTGGCCGCCACGTAGACGAAGATCACGCCGAGCACCAGCACGAAGGCGATCAGGAAGATGAAGAAGGGCCATGGGCCGCCCAGAAGCGCCGGCCCGCCGAAGCCGAGCACGACCGACAGAATGAGCTGCGCGGTCACGGCGGTGGTCGGAGTCTTGCGTGTCGAATGGACTTTGCCGAAGGCACGCGGCAGCACGCCGACGCGGCCCATGCTGTACCACATGCGGGTCGCGACGTTCTGGCAGGCGAGGCTGGCGCCCAGGACCGACGTGATCATGGCGAGCAAGGTCAGCCACCACATGCCGCCCCAGACACGGTGCGCGATCACCAGGCCCGGGACTTTCGCTGACGTCTTCAGGTTCGGCAGGTCGTCAACGCCCCAGCCGACGACCTGGCCCCACTGCGCGATCACCAGCATGACGCCGATGATCAGAATCGACGCCATGATCGAGCGCGGCACGTTGCGCCGGGGATTCTCGGTTTCCTCGGCCAGCGGCACCGCAGCCTCCCATCCGGTCAACCCCTGCACCGTGAGGACCACCACGATGAAGAATCCGGAGGTTGTCGCGAGGCCGCCGGGATTAAACGATGTGGTGAAGACCGCAAAGGTGAAGCCGCCCGGGCCCGGATCGGCGAGGCCGGTGAGGCCGAGCGCCAGCACGATCAGGAATTCCGCCAGACCGACGACCACGATCCATTTGATCGAGAACGAGATGCCGGTGTAGCCGGCCCAGGCCACCAGCGGAATGCCGATGACCACCGCATACCACCAATGGAAGGTGATGCCGTAGTTCGCGGCGAGTTCGTCCTGCAGGATCTGCCCCAGCACGGCGAGCGACGGCCCCGCCACCACGGGCGAATAGAGCACGAACACCCAGCCGGTGAGGAAGCCCATCGATGGCCCCAGCGTGCGGCTGACATAGGTGAAGTACCCGCCTGCCGACGGGAATTTCCTGGCGAGCTCCATCAGGCAGACGCCGAGCGGGATCACGACGATGAGGCCGATGAGATAGGCGAGCGGCGCCTGTCCGCCCGCAAAACTGACCAGCGTCTGGGTGAAGAAGAACGCGGCGATCGCGGGTGCGATGTGCGTGATGTTCTGCATGACCGCGCCGGCGAGCCCGACGGCGCCCGGCTTCAGGTCGGTGACGGCGACGTAGTCCTTGCCCTTCGCCTCGACGAAACCGGTCGAGCCTCGGTTTGCGTTGTTGCTTGCCATAGCTTTCTTCCCCCTTGTCGTTTGCGTCACAGCGCAGACGAATGCAGCGTCGGACATAGCGAGCCGCTAAGCCGTTTACCCCAGTCGATGCGGGCCGATTTCTACGGTCATCGGTCTTTTTCCGCCTCTCGATCGCCCTCGATCCTCGTCAAGTACCTCCGGCCGGAAGCCGGCGCGGCGCGTCCTCGAAGGAACGCAGACTGCAGATCAATCCGCGTTCCAGTCGCATCAGGTTGATACCCTCGACCAGCCAGTCATTGTTGGCGGTATCGGTGAGCACCGCACGGTACTCGACGCAGTGCGCGCCCTGGCCCGCGAAGCCCGCCTTCACATCGACCTTGAGGCCCGGAAAACTGTCGAAGCTCTTTTGATAGAGCGCCGCGACCGCCTCATGACCGCGGTACGCACCGTCGGGCGTGATCACTTCGGCGTCGCGGGTGAAATGCGTCATGAGCTTGTCGAGATCGCGCGCGCATTCGTCGTCCCAGTAGGCGGTGATCCGCGCCATCGCCGCGGCGAGGCTTCCCGGCGCGTCCGCGCCGGACGAGGTCGAGAGCTCGAGGCCGGCAGGCAGGCGTTCCTGGCTCATGGGAACCGAGCTCCGGCGAGCGCGGGCGGCATCGGAATGCGCCGCCCTGTTGTCAAAGCAGTGAGCTCCTCTGGCCCGGCGCCGCGGCGCGGGCAGGCATCGGCGCGATATTGCGATCGGGAATGTCGATCTCGACGAGACGCTCAGCTTTGGGACCATCGGACCGACGCATCAATGCCCAGCCTCCCGCAGCGCCAGATGGCCGCTTGGACGAGGGCTCTCACAGCCCCGCCGGCATCGATGCCGGTCGCCAAGCCCATGCGCTTAGGTCCAGTTAACTGGAACGACGGATCAGGGTCAAGGTTAAATAGGTTGTTCACCTATGGACAGTTTGATCTTCCCAACCGTGAGCGCCTGCCGTGGCCACCGAGGGACATTGCAAGGCAGCGATTGCCGCCGCCGGGGATGCTAGGCTGGCGCTTTCCACCCTTGGAACGGATCCCCGTGGCCGCGAAGCGCCGCTTCCAGCTGGTCCTGATCAAGCCGTCGCATTACGACGACGACGGCTATGTCATTCGCTGGTGGCGGGCGATGATCCCGTCCAATTCTCTCGCCGCCGTCTACGGCATCGCGGCCGACTGCGCCGGGCGGCGCGTGCTCGGGCCCGATGTCGAGATCGACATCGCGGTCATCGACGAGACCAACAGCCGGATCGACCTGCCGTCATTGCTGGACCGTTTCCGGCGGCAGGGCGGTTTCGGGCTGGTGGCGCTGGTCGGCGTCCAGTCGAACCAGTATCCGCGCGCCCTCGACATCGCGCGCCCCTTCCGGGCGGCGGGGATTCCCGTCGCCATGGGCGGGTTCCATGTCTCGGGCTGCCTGGCGATGCTGGACGGGCACGCGGTGGGGCTGGACGAATGCCGCGAGATGGGCATCGCCATGTTCGCCGGCGAGGCCGAGGGACGGCTCGATCTCGTGCTGCGCGACGCCGCCGCGGGCCGGCTGGCGCCGCTCTACGATTTCATGAAGGATCTGCCGGCGATGGAAGGCACGCCCGTGCCCTTCATGCCGAAACAATATGTGCAGCGCACGCTCGGATTCAGCACCAGCTTCGACGCCGGCCGCGGCTGCCCCTATCAATGCTCCTTCTGCACCATCATCAATGTGCAGGGCCGCAAGTCGCGATTCCGCTCGGCCGACGATGTCGAGAAGCTGGTGCGCCTCAACTGGGCGCAGGGCATCCACAAATTCTTCATCACCGACGACAATTTCGCCCGCAACCGCGAGTGGGAGGCGATCTTCGACCGCCTGATCGAGTTGCGCGAGAAGGGCGGCATTCCCCTCGGCCTGATGATCCAGGTGGACACGCTCTGCCACAAGATCCCGAACTTCATCGTGAAGGCGAAACGGGCCGGCGTCACCCGCGTCTTCATCGGGCTGGAGAACGTCAACCCCGACAATCTCGCGGCCGCCAAGAAGCGCCAGAACAAGATCACCGAATATCGCCGGATGCTGCTGGCCTGGAAGGCGCAGGGCATCATCACGCTGGCGGGCTACATCCTTGGGTTTCCCGCGGACACGCCGGCGACGATCCGGCGCGACATCGCGATCATCCAGGAGGAGCTGCCGCTCGACATCATCGAGTTCTTCTGCCTGACGCCGCTGCCGGGCTCGGAGGATCATCAGACCCTGTGGAAGAACAATGTCGCGATGGACGCCGATCTCAACAATTACGACGTCGAGCATGTCTGCACAGCGCATCCGAGAATGAGCCGGGCGGAATGGGAGGGCATCTATCGCGAGGCCTGGTCGCTCTATTATACGCCGGAGCATATGGAGACCTTGCTGCGCCGCGCGGCCGCGACGGGCGTGCCGATCGGCAGCCTCATCAAGCTCCTGGTCAATTTTTCGACCACGGTCCGGCTCGAGAATTTGCATCCGCTCCAGGGCGGACTCCTCCGGCTCAAGCGGCCGTCCGAGCGCCGCCCCGGGCTGCCGCGCGAGAGCGCCTGGCGGTTTTGGCCCCGCTTCGTCCTGGAGACCCTGGGCAAGCATGCGGTCATCGTGGGCATGATCGCCCGGCTGCTGTGGCTGCGCCGTGCGATCGCCCGCGATCCTGCGGCGGGGTCCTATACGGATCGCGCGCTGACGCCGGTGGGCGAGGACGATGACGAGACGCTCGACCTCCTGACGCAGACCACCGGCGGTCGGGCCGCGGTCGCGCATGCCAGGAAGATCGCCGAGCTCACCGCGATCGGCCGCGACGGCTGACGTGATGGCGATGAGGGAGTCTTGACGATGACCGATCCCCGCGAGACGGCCGGGAAGGGAAGCGCGATGCCGGCCGGCTGGAGCGCCGCGGACGAGCTCATGCTCGATCGGGCGGCAAAGCATGCCATCGAGTTCCGGCGTTCTCTCGCCACGCGCCCGCAGCGGCCGCGGAAGAGCTTAGGCGACATGCGTCAGGCTTTTGCAGGGCCCCTGGCGGCGCAGGGCAGGGACGGTATCGATGTCATCGAGGACCTGGTCGCTCGGGCCGACCCCGGCCTCGCTGCCATGGCCGGGCCGCGTTTCTTCGGATGGGTGATCGGCGCCTCGCATCCTGCCGGCGTCGCCGCCGACTGGCTCACCAGCGCCTGGGGGCAGAACGCGGCGGGGCACACGCCCACGCCGGCGGTCGCGGCTTGCGAAGAGATTGCGGCGGGCTGGCTGCTGGAACTGCTCGATCTGCCGCGCGAATGTTCCGTCGGCTTCGTCACCGGCGCGACGATGGCGAACCTGACCTGTCTCGCGGCTGCGCGCGGCGAGATGCTGCGGCGGGCGGGCTGGGACGCCGATGCCGACGGGCTGTTCGGCGCGCCGCCGATCCAGGTCATTCTCGGCGAAGAAGCCCATGCCTCCGTCTTTGCCGCCTTGCAGCTCCTGGGCCTGGGACATCACCGGGTCACCCGCCTGCCGGTGGACGATCAGGGCCGGATGGAGCTCCGGGCTTTCGAGACGGCGATGGCGCGGACCGAGGGGCCCGTCATCGCGATCGCACAAGCAGGCCATGTCAACAGCGGCGCCTTCGATCCGATCGGGGAGATCGCGGCGATCGGCCACCGGCGGAAGGCCTGGCTGCATATCGATGGCGCCTTCGGCCTCTGGGCACGCGCCTGTCCCGAGACGGCGTCGCTGGTGCAGGGGCTCGAGGCCGCCGACTCCTGGGCCACCGACGGCCATAAATGGCTGCAGCTGCCTTACGATTGCGGTTTCGCCATCGTACGCGATGCCGAAGCGCATCGCCGCGCCATGACGATCACCGCCAGTTATCTGCCGGCTTTGTCGGCGGGCGAGCGTATTCCTGCCGACTATGTGCCGGAGCTCTCGCGGCGGGCGCGCGCCTTTCCCGTCTGGGCGATGATTCAGGCGCTGGGGCGGGACGGCGTCGCGCAGATGGTGGCACGGCATTGCCGGATCGCGCGCCGGATGGCCGAGGCGCTCGGCGCCGAAGCGGGCATCGCTGTGCTCAATCGGGTCGAGCTGAACCAAATCGTGGTCAGGTTCGGCGGCGACGGGCCTTCAGGCGACGATCTGACCCGCCGGGTGATCGAACGGGTTCAGAGGGACGGCACCTGCTTTGCGGCCGGCGCCCAATGGAAGGGCCGCTGGATCATGCGCCTCTCCGTCATCTCCTGGTACACCACCGAGGCCGAAGCCGATCGCGCCGTTGGCGCGATCGTCGGCGCCTGGCGCGCGATCCGGGCGGGCGAAGCCTGACGCCCTTCCCCCGGGCCGGGCCTCAATGGTGGTAGTGGTGATAGCCGTTCCCGCCACCGCCGCCGAAATAGAAGGAGAATCGCGGCCCCCAGAAGGGCGCCGGGTAGTAATAGCGGGGATAGGGGCGCGGGTAGTAATAGCCGTAGGGCGCGTAATAGGGATAAGGCGGGTAATAATAAGACGGCGCCGGATAGACATAGACCGGCGCGGGTGGAGGAACGGGCGCTGGCTCGTAATAGGCCGTCTGCGGCGGGGGCGCGGGAGGCGGTGGCGCCATGGTGATCGAGGTCTTGTTGCCGCTCGTGGCCATGCATTGCTGATAGGCAAGGTCGTAACGCTGCTGCACATCGCCGGCCGCTTCGTTGGCGTTGCCGATACCGACGGCCGATCCCGTCAAGAGGCCCGCCCCGCCGCCGATGGCGGCGCCCGCCGCGGGATTGCCCGCCGCCGTGCCGATCAGCGCGCCCGCGGCGGCCCCGACCGCCGTGCCCACGGCAGCGGTGGCGACGCCCGACTGATTGGCGGCGGCGCCCGGCGACGCGCCGATCCGCTGGCCGGCGAATTGCCGGCAGACGATGTCGTCCTGGTTGAACTGGCTCAGGGTCTTGCCGTCGCCCGGCATGACCGGAAGGCTGGGCCCGACGGGAGCCTCGGAGGCGCAGGCGCCCAGGCTCAGCAAGGCGGCAACGGCGATGACAAACCGGATAGGTGACGAAGAGTGACGCATGGCAGGGATACTCGTGAAGAAGGCATAGTTCCGCCCTGGATCACACGGTCCTGCTGGTCGAATCCTGCGTCGCTATAGAAAATTTTCTTCGGCTGAACGTCGATTTCGGTCGGGCCCCGCCGGCGCCTGTTCTTAGACTCAATCTAGTTCGACAGATCGATGCAGGCTGTCAGATTGCGGGACCACGAAGCACTCGATGCCGAAATCCAACTGCAGATCGGCCATTTTAGCGAGCGTTTCTATGGGCACATTGTCTCCCAGATGCCCATCGCTAAAGAAAGTAACACTGATTTCCGCTTTGCCGCCCGTTGCACGCAAATTGAGCAAAAATGCTTCGTGAGGCAGCAGACGATCCACCAACATTGTGATTTTGTCAGCGAACCACTGTGCACTCAATTCATAGCGGATAGAGTGCCGCCACGCCGTAAACCGATAGGTGCCTCCCAATAATTTCCCATTGAATCCCCTTCTCGGCTGGCCGACACCCAATGAGATCAACGGCTCGATCCCCAACGCTGCGGTGATTTCCGCAGGATTCATTGTCGGATGACGGATGAGCAGTTGGACATCAACTCGCCGGGGTTCACCTTTATCATCTTCGTTTAGTTTGCGTTTAGCCATAACGGTACCGGTGCGCCCATTCGTCTGTGGAAACGCCCCATTCTATTATCAGTTGTGTTATTTTGGCACCGAGATTCATTGGACGGGTGCAATGATGAAATCCATTCAAGCGCGGCGATTCCAGGCGAGAGCGACGCCGATACCCAGTGCGACACCGGGAACGATGGATTCTAGCCTTGTCACGATCTTCGACGGAGATGTCGAGATCGGGAATTACCAGCGAAATTATCCAAGCTTCGCTGAAACGACGTTCGAGCCGTTTGAGCAGGGTGGCGAGTGGTATGCTCTTTACTCGCCCGATTACACATTGACGCGGATTATGAAGCTGCCGGAATGCCGGGATATCGGGAGCGAAGACCATCATTCAAACGGATTCTGTCCTGTCGAGCTCTTTGTCCCGCGTTATCGGATGGTGACGGCGATGCAGCCATTCCCCGGCCCCGAGCGTGAAAGTCTATGGTTTGAGTCCGATGGCGAGGAGCGACGGGATCCGTCTTCCAGCTCCGTCAGAAGTAGCTTTTCCCTTGGACCTTGGCGATCACTGGATATCGGGTTTGTCGCCGGATGCCATTGGGGCGACGACAGCAGTTGGAAACTTGAGGTGTTCGATTTGTCACGGGCGGCGGATGGGGTGCTCCATCGCACCGCCCGGTTCGGGCATCTGCAACTTGGTAAGCTGCCCCTCGCCGACGCGATCCGTCTGAATCGCTTTCTTCCTTATTACGAACTGAGGGCAACGATCATTCAGCAGCAGCGCTGGGATGTGCGAACCGGGGCGCTGATCGATCAGTATGATGAGTAAGCCACAACCTCAGTTTGGCTCGATCTGCGGCTATTGGCTCACCTAAACCATCGGCGGGGCGAAGATCGTCTTACCCTTCACCTTGATCTCCACATCGACCGCGTAGGTCTTGAGCGTTTTCGCGTTGATCTCGACGCCGAGACCCGGCGCATCGGGGATCTCGATCTCGCCCTTGGCGTTGGGGGCGATGCGCGTAGTGGTGAGCTCGGTGGCGAGGCTGCTGAGCTGGGTCGGGTATTCGCAGATCCAGCTGTCCTTCATCCCAGCATAGGGCTGGAGCGAGGCGCTCAGCGCCAGGTTCGAGGTGAAGGTGTGATTGACATAAGTGACGCCTTTCTTCACGGCATAGTCGGCGACCTGCTTGGCTGGCCCCAACCCGCCGATGCGCCCGCAATCGATCTGGATGAATCCGACATGGCCGTAATCGATCAGATGCTCGGCCATGTAACGGTTATGGGCGGCCTCGCCGCCGGCGAGCTTCACCGCACCGCTGCGCGCGGCAAGCTTGCCATAGGCTTCGTAGGAGAATCCGCCGAACGGCTCCTCGAGCCAGGTGACCTTGTTGGCATTGAGCGAGGCCAGGCGCTTGGAAGCGGCCTCGACATCGTCGGCGAAGATCTGGCCGGCATCGATCAGGAGGATTCCGTCGGCGCCCAATCCCTCCCGGGCGGCGGCAACCTGGGCGATGTCGCCTTCGAGGCTATCGCCATAGGGCGCCCAGCCGAATTTGGCGGCCCTGAATCCTTTCGCCCTTATGTCGCGCGCGCGTTCGAGCGTCTGCTGCGCCGTCGTGCCGAACAGCACGGAGGCATAAGGGGTCTTGGGATAGGCCTTGGCATGGCCCAGCAATTTCCATGACGGCTCGCCGCGCACATGGCCCAGGAGATCCCACAGCGCCATCTCGATGCCGGACCAGGTGTGCGGCGCCTGCAGCAGATCCATGCTGTTGAAGGCGAGGGTCGCGGCCATGCGCTTGATATCGTCGGGTCCGTCCAGCTTCTCGCCGAGGACCGAGGCCGAGACCGGACGGCAGGCGCCGTGCGACATCGGACAGACGAAGGCCGCGATCGAGGGCAGGGGGGCCGCCTCGCATTCTCCCCATCCGGCATGGCCGCCGGCCGAGACGCGAACCACCAGCGCGTCCTGGCTGCCATCTCCCGCCGTCGTGACGATGGGCATCGAGAGATAGAAGAAGTCGACGCTGTCGATTTTCATGTCAGGTTTCTTTCCGTCATCATGGCGTCGGTTCAGGCGCGGTCGGGAGGGCTTCCTGCCCGATCCCAATCCCTTGACCGCTATTCAATCTGACCGCAGAGTAACTTCCAAGATACTAGAGCAAAGTCCAGAATGCCGGAAAATATCCGGCAAAAGACCAAGCCGATCGGTCGGGGGGCCGGATGCAACTGCTGCGAGATCGTGTCTGCGTCATCAGCGGTGCCGGGCAGGGCCTGGGCCGCGCGGTGGCGCTGGAGATGGCGGGCGAGGGGGCGAATGTCGTCCTGCTCGAACGCAATCCCGACACGCTGGCGCAGGTGGCGGCCGAGATCGCTGCCAAGGGCGGCAGCGCCCTGCCCTATGCGCTCGACGTCACCGATTATGACGCCTATGGCCGCATCGTCGCCGACGTGATCGCGAAGCGCGGGAAGATCGACGTGCTGGTCAACAACGCCGCGATCAATCCGCCCGCGCGGACGATCCTGGAAGACAGGCTCGAGGACTGGCGCCGAACCATCCAGATCAATCTCGAGGCCGTCTATATGGGCTCGAAGCTGGTGGCGCCGCATATGGTGAAGCGGAAGGCGGGGCGCATCATCAGCATCGCCTCGATCCAGGGCTTCGCCTCGAGCGGCACCGTCGGGGCCTACAACGCCGCCAAGGGCGGCATCATCGCCTTCACCAAATCGATGGCGGTCGAGCTCGGGCCCCATGAGATTCTCGTCAATGCCGTGGCGCCGGGATACATGTCGACGCCGATGTCGGTCATCAACGGCGTCAACGAGACCGAGACGCCCGAATTCATCGACCTCTATGTGACGAAGGGCCGGATTCCGCTGCGCCGGACCGGTTATCCCGAGGATGTCTCCGGCACGGTGATCTTTCTCGCCTCGCCTTATTGCCGTTACATGACCGGCCAGCTGCTGGTCGTCGACGGCGGATTGATGAGCACGTTCTGACGCCGCCGGATTCCGGCCGAGCGCGGATGCCCGGGTGGGGCCCGGCGGCGGAATTCGACATTGTGACAACTGCAGCCAACAGGGACGCCCGACCATGACAACGAACAACAACGGCTCCGACGGTTTTTCACGCCGCCAGCTTCTGAAAGGCAGCGCCGCCCTCGGCGCAGGTGCAGCGCTCGGCGGCCTGCTGCCGGCGCTTTCGGCGCAGGCAGACGCGACGACCCTGAACATGTGGTGGTGGGGCGAGCAGGAGCTGCCGGGCCTTCAGGCCTTCCTCGACGATTCGGTCAAGAACTACTCGGCGGCAACCGTGAAGACGATGCTGCAGGACACGGCGGTGGTGATCTCGCAGTTCCAGACCGCGGCCGCCGCCGGCAACGCGCCCGACATCCAGTATCTCTGGAACGGCATCTATCACATGGAGAGCGTGTGGCTCGGCTATCTGAAGCCGCTGAACGGGCTCCTCAAGGACGATGTGCTGAAGGCGTCGCAGCCGACGCTGCTGAGCCATTTCGGCAACAACATCTATCGCATGGGCTGGTATCCGCAGCCGATGCTCTGGATCTACAACAAGGACCTCTTCGACAAGGCCGGACTCGATGCCGACAGCCCGCCCAAGACCTGGGACGCGTTGCTCGCCGCTTGCGACAAGCTCAAATCCAAGGGCATCGCGCCGCTGGGCGGCGGCATCCAGGACGGCTATTGGGGCGAATGGTTCTTCGGCCATGCGCTGGCCCAGAACATCGACAGCACCGGCGAAGCCATCGACCTCTTCACCGGCGTGCGGGACTTCAAGGACCCGAAATATTACGAGCAATGGACGCGCCTCGAGGAGCTGAAGAAGCACGACTTCCTCAATCCGGACATGTCCTCGCTCGGGCTCTATCCCGGCATCGACCTGATCGTCGCCGGCAAGCTCGGCATGGGCGTGTCGGTGGGCGCGCGAGTGCCCGCCGACAGCAAGACCAGCAACGGGCGCATCGGCTGCATGGTCATGCCGACCTATGGCAAAGGCAAGATGGCCGGGAAACCGATCCTCGATTCGCAAGGGCTCGGCATCTCCACCAACAGCAAGAATCCCGAGGCGGCGGCGGCCTTCCTCGAATATCTGCAGTCGCCCGAGCGGCTCCAGGTCTTCTGGGACAAGACCGGCTGGATCCCCTCCAACAGCAATTTCGATACCTCGATCATCAAGGACGAGGTGGTGAAGTCGATGTGGAAGATCTGGGGGCAGTCCGAGAACATCCCCTATGTCTCGAACGTCGTGCCGGGTCAGTTCTACGACCAGGCGCTGCTCCCGACCGCCCAGCAGGTGGTGCAGGGCCAGATCACCGGCGAGCAGGCCGGCGAGCTCGCCGCCAAGGTGCTGGGCGAATGGCGCGACTTCAACCCGGACATGGTCGAGAACTACAAGAAGTGGGCGAAGGACCTGTCCGCCTGAGCCATGATCGGGGACCCGGCCGCGGGCGACGCGGGTCCGGGTCCCCATCGGTTTCTGCCGATCGGGATGACCTCGAGCGCGCTTGCACCGGGAAGACGATCAGGCAATGAAACTCTCGCCGAAGTTCACGCCCTATCTCTACATCCTGCCGCTCGTCCTCCTGCTGGGGTTCGTCTTCGGCTATCCGCTGGTCCGTATCTTCGAGTTCAGCTTCAAGAAGGTCCGCGGCATCGACGGTCCCTGGGTCGGCTGGGAGAACTACCGGCTGATCCTGCATCAGGATCTGTTCTGGGAATCGGCACTCCATAATCTGTTCCTGCTGATCGCCGTCCCGGTCATGGTCGCCTGGGCGCTGCTGATCTCGATCGTGCTCTATGAGCGGATCCGCGGCTGGAAGCTCTACCGGGTCGTCCTGTTCCTGCCTTACATCCTGGCGATCCCCATCATCGCCGTGGTGATGAAGAAGATGTTCCAGTTCAGCGGGCCGGTGAACGAGGCGCTGCGCTGGCTGAGCCTCGACTTCATGGCGCTCGACTGGATCGGCTCGTCGGACGTCGCGCTCTGGACCGTCATGATCTTCATCATCTGGCGGGAATCGGCGCTCGGCATCATCCTGTTCCTGGCGCGGCTCTTGAGCCTCGACGAATCGCTGATCGAGGCGGCGAAGCTGGAAGGGGCCAACTGGTGGCAGCGGGCGCGCTATGTGCTGATCCCGCAGATGAAGACGGTGATCGAGTTCTATGTGGTCATCAGCGTGATCACGATGCTCTCCTCCGTCTTTTCCTATGTCTACATCATGGGCGGCGGACGCGGCGGTCCCGGCACCTCCACCATGGTGCTGGAGCTCTATATCTTCAGCGCGCTCATCAAGATCAGCCTCCCCGGCATCGCGTCGGCGGTCTCCGTGCTCCTGTTCCTGGTCTCGCTGCTGCTGATCGTCCCCCTGTTCGCGGTCCGGCGGCGAGCCAATGAAGAGGAGGTGGGATGAAGATACAATTCAAGCCCCCTCCCCTTGCGGGAGGGGGTAGGGGGAGGGGTCTTCGCGCTCGCGAATCGCACCTTATTCGTTGTTTCGCTCGTGGCAGGCATTCCCCTCCCCGCTCGCTACGCTCGCCGCCCCTCCCGCAAGGGGAGGGGCCGTGGTTTTCTTTACATGTCCCACCGCTCGAAACCGGAGCCAACCGGTGAAGCCCGATCGCGCGCTCAAGCACGGGGTCCTGCTGTTCGCGGTCTTCCTGGCCCTGGTGCCGTCGCTCTTCATGATCATGACCTCGCTCAAGAGCGACGAGGAATACACCTACAACAAAGCCGGGCTGCCGCAGGCCCTGGTGCTCGACCATTTCGACAATGTGCTGTTCCACAGCCCGTTCTTCGCCTGGATGGGGAACAGCATCATCCTCGTCGTCGGCTCGGTCCTGCTGAGCACGGTGGTCTCCTGCCTGGGCGCCTATGCGATCGCGCGGATGAAGTTCAACGGCAGGGGCCTTTTGTTCTCTGTCAGCACCGCGCTCATGGCCGTGCCGCCGGTGGTGATGATCGTGCCCCTGTTCGTGCTCTATTCGCAGCTGGGGCTGATCAGTACCTATCAGGGCACCATCATCATCTATGCGGGGCTGATCACGCCTTTCTCGGTCTATCTGCTCACGACCTTCTTCCGCACCCTGCCGCGCGAGCTGTTCGAGGCGGCGCGGATGGATGGGGCGGGGGACCTGCTGATCCTCCGGCGGATCGTGATCCCGCTGTCGCTGCCGGCGCTGCTGACGCTGGTGGTGGTCAATGCGCTCTATGTCTGGAACGACCTGATCATCGCCATCATCTTCCTGCAGGACGATTCCAAGCGCACGTTGATGGCGGGCATCAGCGTGTTCCAGGGCCGCTACGACAACCAGATCCCGCTGACGATGGCGGGCATGGTCATCGCCAGCGCGCCGATGATCATTCTCTACATCGCCTTCCAGAAATATTTCATCCAGGGGCTGATGGCCGGTTCGGTCAAATGACCGGTGCCGGCGTCGACTATGCCGGGAATCGTGCGAAGGCCTCGCCGCTCTCATGGAAGAGATAGGCCTTGGCCGCGCTGACGCCGATCGGGATCTGATCGCCCGCGGAGACAACGATGTCGCCCGGTGCATGGACCGTGATGTCGGCCCCTTCGAGGGCACTCAGATAGAGATAGGTGTCGCCGCCGAGCCGCTCGACCATGCGCACCTTGCCGGCGAGGGTGGAATCGCCCGGAGCGTTGGGCTTCAGATCCTCCGGGCGCAGCCCCAGCGTTACCGCGGCGCCCTTGGCCGCGCGCGCGTCCGGCTTGCAGCGGACGAGGGTCTTCTGCCCGCCGCCCAGCGCCACCTCGACGCCCGTCTCGGACAGGCCGGCGATCTGGCCCGGAAGGAAATTCATCGAGGGCGAGCCGATGAAGCCGGCGACGAAGAGATTGCGGGGATGGTGATAGAGATCGAGCGGGCGGCCGACCTGCTCGACATGGCCCTTGTTCAGCACCACGATCTTGTCGGCCATGGTCATGGCCTCGACCTGGTCGTGGGTGACATAGATCATGGTGGCCTTGAGCGCCTGGTGCAGCCGGATCAGCTCGACCCGCATCTGCACCCTGAGCTTGGCATCGAGGTTCGACAGCGGCTCGTCGAACAGGAAGACCTTGGGCTGGCGCACGATCGCGCGGCCGATCGCCACGCGCTGCCGCTGGCCGCCCGAGAGCGCCCGGGGCTTGCGCTCCAGCAGCTCGGTGATCTGCAGGATCTCCGCCGCCTCCTGGACCCGGCGGCGGATTTGCGCCTTATCGACCCTCGAGATGCGCAGGCCGAAGGCCATGTCCTCGAACACGCTCATATGCGGGTAGAGCGCGTAGTTCTGGAACACCATGGCGAGGCCGCGCTCGGCCGGCGGCAGATGGTCGACGCGCTCGCCGCCGATATGGATGGTGCCGGCGCTGACCTCTTCCAGCCCCGCGATCAGCCGCAGCAGGGTGGTCTTGCCGCAGCCCGACGGCCCGACGAAGACGGTGAACTCCTGCTTCTCGATCTCGAGATCGACGCCATGGATGATCTCCGTCTCGCCGAAGGCTTTGACGAGGGATTGGATCTGCACATAGGCCATGGCGGTCGGCGGAGCTTTCCAAAATACCGGAACCGGGTGCGTTATTCTGAACCGCGACCCTAGATGCCGGCAAAATGGACGTCAATAAACGAGGCTCGGCCCCGACGTCAGTCTCGGAGAGTACCAGCGGGGCAACTTGGGTTCGCTCCCGGGAAACGGTGGGTTGCGAGAGAGGGAGACGAAGGTGACGACGACCGTATGCTGCTGCATTGAGACGGGCAAAGCCAAGATGGCTTGGCTTCGACGACAGCGCGTCAGCGCTTGTCCGGATAGATCAGCGGCTCTTCGTTGACGTCATAGCCGAAGACCCAGTCAGGATCGGCGCTGTCCTTGAGCCAGACGTTCTTGCGCGATTCCTCCTGAATGCTGGCCGTACGCGACTTGCGATTGAGCTCGTAGAGCTGGAAGGCGAACTCGAAATCGGTCGGCGAGGCCTTGATGCAGCGGGTCAGCATCGCGGCGTCCTCGATCGCCATCGCGGCACCCTGGCCCATGAAAGGCAGCATCGGGTGGCAGGCGTCGCCCAGCAGCACGATGCGGCCGCGACTCCAGAGCGGGAAGGGCTCGTGGTCATACATGGCCCATTTGGTCGCCTGCGGGCAGAGGCTGGCGATCCGCTGCACCTCGGGATGAAAGCCCGCGAAGGCGGCGCGCATGCCGTCGAGATCGCCCGGAACGGAGGAGGTCGGATGCGGCCATTCGGCCTGCGGGGAGGCGGTGACGAGGAACATCTCGTCATGTGCGCGGGTGATGTAATAGACGAGGAAGATCCGGTCCTCGCCCCACCATTTCACGCAATCGGCCATCTTGAAGTCGCGGCCCAGCAGCGCCGCCGGAAAGACCGAGCGATAAGCGACCTGACCGGAGAATTGCGGCTCATCCGGTCCCAGCAGCACTTCGCGCATGCGCGAGCGCACGCCGTCGGCGCCGATGACGATGTCGGCCTCTGCCTTGCTGCCGTCCTCGAAGGCCAGCTTCGCCGCCGATCCGATGGGATCGATCTCGACGACGCGCTTGCCCAGCGAGATCGATTCCGGCCTGATGGCGTCGAACAGCCGGGCATGGAAATCGCCGCGATGCACCATCATGTAGTTCACACCATAGCGCCGCGCCGCGCGTTCGCCGATCTCGAAATCGAGCAGCACGCGGCCGTCGTCCCATTTCCGGCTGACCCAGCGGTCGGGCGACACGCCGGTTTCGATGACGCGCGTCGCGATGCCGATGCGCTGCAGCACCTTCATCAGGTTGGGACCCAGATGGATGCCGGCGCCCAGCCGCGTGAAGGTCTGGGCCTGCTCATAGACATGGACGCTGTAACCCTCGGCCTGCAGCAGTGCCGCCGCCGCGAGCCCACCCAGTCCGCCACCCACGATCGCAATTCTCGGCGCGCTCTTTGCCATTCCTATTCTCTCCCGTCAGGCCGGGGGGCCGGGACCCGTTACGGAATGCGCCTGTCATCCGCCGCGGTGCCGGAGTTCCCGCCTCGATCACGAATTCAAGACGCGGCAATCACATTGCACGAGCGGCATGCTACTTCACGGGCTCGCGCGCAAAGTATGGCGTCTGCTTATCTTTGCTTCAGGGCCGGGTGGCGTTTTTGCCGACGCGGATGGCCATGACGAATGCGCGCGGGCGAATGCGAACGCGCCGCACCGCCGAGAGTTGCGATGCTCAGAGATGGGAGCCGCCGTCGACGACGATCCTGATTCCGGTCGCGGCCTTGAGGTGCGTCACGCAGGCGAGGACGGCCCGGGCGACATCATCGGGCTCGATCACGCGCTGCAGCGGCGAGGCCCGGGCCTGACGCTGCAGAGCCTCGCGATCGCGTCCGGGCACGAAATCCGTTTCGACGCTTCCGGGCGAGACGCCGACGACGCGGATCGCGGGCGCCAGGGCTCGGGCCAGCGATCGGGTCAGCGTATCGAGCCCCGCCTTGGCGGCGGCATAGGCGATATTGCTGCCGCGGCCGGTGAAGGCCGAGGTCGAGGAGATATTCACGACGACGGCATCGCCCGTCGCCTGCAGCAGCGGCTTGAGCGCGCGGATCGTCGCCAGGGGCCCGCGCAGGTTGACGGCGAAGACCCTGTCGATCGTGGCGTCGTCCAGCGCGTCGAGATCATCATGAGGGATGGCGCGCGTCATGCCGGCCGCATTGACCAGGATATCGAGACGCCCATAGGCATCCGCGATCTCGTCCGCGAGGCGACGGATGCTGGCGCTGTCGTCGATCGCCACGAGCATCGCGCGATGGCCGGTGCCGGGCAGTTCGCTCAGCAGCGCGGTCGCGGCCGTCCTTCCCTGATGATAGCCGATGACGATCCTGGCGCCGGCCCGCGCCAGCTGGCGGGCCGTCGCGGCGCCGATGCCGCCGCTGCCGCCGACCACCAGCGCCACCCGGCCTGTAAGATCGTCGCAAGGCTGCGCCATGACTCCGCTCAGGCGCCCAGATAGGCGCGGCGGATGCCTTCGTCACGCGACAGCGTGTCGGGCACGCCCGAGGCGACCACCTTGCCGCGCTCCAGGATATAGGCGTAGCTCGCGATACGCAGCGCCATGGTGGCGTTCTGTTCGACCAGCAGGATGCCGAGCCCGTCCTTCTTGAGGGCGACGAGATACTCGAATATCCGCTGCACCACCAGCGGCGCCAGCCCCATCGACGGCTCGTCGAGCAGCAGAATCTTGGGGTTGCTCATGAGGGCGCGGGCGATCGCCAGCATTTCCTGCTCGCCGCCGGAGAGCAGCCCGCCCGGCGATTTGAGCTTCTGCTTCAGCACCGGGAACAGCGTCACCATCTTGTCCTGGAGCTCGGCCACCAGCCTGCGGCTGCGGATGGTGTAGGCCCCCATGGCCAGATTCTCCTGCACCGTCAGGCCCGGCAGGATGCGGCGCCCTTCTGGCACCTGGGCCAGGCCGGCCTGGACGATCTCGGCGGGGCTGCCGCGGTCGATGCGCCTTCCGTCGAGCTCGATCTTCCCGGACCAGAGCCGCAGCACGCCCGAAACCGCTGCGAGCGTCGTGGTCTTGCCGGCGCCGTTCGGGCCCATCAGGGCCACAATGCTGCCGCTCTCGACCGACAGCGACACCTTGTCGATGGCGGGCTGGGGGGCGTGGTAGCCGGACGAGATCTTAGTGAGCGTCAATACTGACATGATCGGGTCCGAGATAAGCCTCGATGACGGCAGGGTTCTTCTGCACCTTGTCGGGTGTGTCGGCGGCGATGGTCTGGCCGAAATTGAGGACCGTGATGCGGTCGCAGAGGCCCATCACGAATTTCAGATGATGCTCGACCACCACGACGGTCGAGCCGCGGGCGCGGAACTCGCGGACGATGGCGGCAAGCTGCGCGACCTCGTTGGGGTTGAGGCCGGCCGCCGGCTCGTCCAGCAGGAGCAGGCTCGGCGTCGCCACCATGGCCCGGGCCAGGTCGAGCATACGTTGGCCGCCGAAGGACAGCGTGCCGGCCGGCACGGCCGTGGAGCCCTCGAGCCCGGCCCATTTCAGCGCCGCGAGGGCGCGTTGCTGGTTCTCGAGCTCCGCGGCCTGGCCCAGGAAGGGGATGCAGGAGCGGAAGAAGGACTGGGAATCGCGCAGATGCAGCCCCACCAGCACATTCTCCATCACGCTCAACTCGGAGAAGACGGCGATGCCCTGGAAGGTGCGCCCGAGTCCCATGGCGGCGCGGCGATGGACCGGCAGTCTCTCGATGCGGGCATCGGCGAAGGCGATGCTGCCGGCCCGCGCGCGGGCGAAGCCGCAGACGACATTGAGCATCGTGGTCTTGCCCGATCCGTTCGGGCCGATCAGCCCGTGGATCTCGCCCTTCTCGACCCGCAGCGAAGCGCCGTTCAGTGCCTTGAAGCTGCCATAGGTGACGGACAGGTCCTGAACCTCGAGGAGCAAGGTCATGCCCTCACAACCGGGCTCCGCCGGCGGGCCGGCGGGTCAGGGTGCGGACGCGCTTGATGCGCTCCACGATTGATTCGGCCACGCCCGCCATGCCGCGCGGGGCCACGACCATCACCACCATGATCAGGATCCCGTAGAACAGCAGCCAGGAGGAGGCGGCCTGCTGGAAGGCCTCGGCGATCGCGGTCAGGATCACCAGGCTGACGCAGGCCGCGATGTTCGATCCGAGGCCGCCCACCACGACGGTCAAGGTCAGCAGCAGGGTCAGGCTCAGGCTGAAATCCTCCGGTCCCAGGAAGCCGATGAGATGGGCGAACAGGCTGCCCGAGGCGCCAAAATAGACGCCGGCGAAGACCATCGCCCAGACCCTGTAGCGGTTCACGTTGATCCCGCTCATGCGCGCGGCCGGCGTATGCAGCCGGGCCGCGATCATGGCGCGCCCCGGCTTCGAGTCCCTCAGCCGCTCGGCGAAATAGAGCGCTGCCACGAAGACCGGCGCCGTCAGCCAGTAATAGCTGCGGTCGTTGGCGAGCCGCCATGGGCCGATCTCGACCTTCGGCACATTAAATAGGCCCGAGGCGCCGCCGGTCAGCCAGTTCTCGTTGACGATGACCAGGAAGATCGCGACATGGATGCCGAGCGTGATGACGAGGAGATAGTTGGTCTCGACGCGATTGCCGAGCAGCCCGACAAAACCGCTGACGATGCCGCAGAAGACGCAAGCCGCCAGGAAGGCGACCGGGAAGGGCATGCCCAGTTTCAGCATCAGCAGGGCCGAGGTGTAGGCGCCCAAGGCCATGAGGGCGGCATGCGCGATCGACACCAGGCCGGCGAATCCGAGCACCACATTGACGCCCAGCGCCGCCACCGCCTGGATCAGCATGGTGTTGACGATGCGGATCAGATACTGGCTCGAGAAGACGGGCTCGATCAGCAGCAAGGCCGCGAGCAGGGCGGGATAACGGGCGAGCGAGAAGGTGGAGGCGTAGAGACGCTGAATCACCGGGGGAATCCGTTGCCGAATGAGGGCCGCCGGGCGGCCGAGACAAGGCAGGCGCGGCGCGCGGTCATACCAGGCGGCCCTGCACGGTTTCTTCGCCGAAGAGGCCGCGGGCGCGTACCAGCAGCACCACGACGAACACGACATAGGTCGCGACCGGGCTGTAGCGCGGATCGATGACCAGCACCGACACTGCCTGGACGATGCCGAGGATGAAGCCGCCGATGAGCGCGCCCGGCATGCTACCCAGCCCGCCGAGGAGGGCGGCGATATAGCCGGGAACGCCGAGCTGCAGGCCCATGGTCGGCTGCAGATAGGTGATGGGCGCGATCAGGATTCCGGCGAAGGCGCCGACCACGCCGCTGAGGAAGAAGGCGCCGCTGAACATCCGCCCGACCCTGATGCCGAGGAGATTGGCGACGCGGCTGTCTTGGGCGCAGGCGCGCATGGCCGTCCCATATTTGGTCTTGGCCAGGAAGACGAACAGCACGCCGGTCAACAGGATCGCGATCGAGAAGATCCAGATCTTGTCGGGGACCACGCGCAGTCCCAACACCTTGATGGCCTGGTCGCCGAAGGGGTTCGGCATGACGCGGACGAAGGGTCCCCATATCTGCTGGATGCCGCTCTGGATCGCGAAGCTGAGGCCGATCGTGGTGATGAAGGTATAGAGCTCGCCCAGGCGATAGAGCGGGCGGATCGCGACGAATTCGATGGCGGCGGCGAAAGTCCCGACCGCGAGGCAGCCGATCACGAGCGCCAGCCAATAATGACCGGGGAGGGCGGCCAGCACGCTCAAGGCCACATAGGCGCCGAGCGCGCCGAAATCGCCCTGCGCGAAATTGAAGACGCGGGTGGTGCGATAGACGATGCCGAAACTGATGGCGACGAGCGCGTAGAGGCCGCCCGCCGCCAGGCCGCTGAGTATCGTCTGAACCAGAATGGTCGAATTCATATCATCCTCTCGAGACCGGTGGCGGCCATGGCCGCCACCGGTCGTCGACGAGCATAGCTCCGACGTCGCAGAGAGGTGAAATCACTCGGCCTTGATCGATTCGCGCTTGACCGTCACCACCTTGCCATCCTGCACCGTCTGCAGGATGGCGAAGCTGTCTGCGGGCTCGCCATTGACGGTCCAGGCGGCGGTGCCGGCCGGCGTCTTCAGATGAAGCTTCTTCAGCTCGTCGCGCAGCGCCTCGCCCTTCACGTCCGGCCCCTGGCGGGTCCAGATGTCGGCGAGTGCATACATGGCGATCGCGGCGCTCACCTGCACCACGCTGGGCGTCTTCCCGTAGGCCGCCTGATAGGCCTTGGTGAACTCGGCCGTCGCCGGATCGTCCGTCGAGTAGGCTGCCGAGTAAACGACACCGTTGGCGCTGGCGCCGCCGATGTCGAGGAACTCGGGCTCGGCCGCGGCCGTGCCGCAGAAGATCGGGATTTCGAGCCCGAGCTGCTGCGCCTGCTTCACGAACAGGCCCTGCAGGTTCTCGTAGCTCAGCACCACAACGGCATCGGCACCGGAGGACTGGATCTTGCCGATCTGCCCCGAGAAGTCGGTCACCGAGAAGTCGTAGGAGAGGGTCACGACCGGATCGGCCATGCCGAACTCCTTGAGCGCGGCGAGGAAGGCATCCTTCTCGCCGACGCCGAAGCCCGTCGTGTCATAGGCGAGGGCGATCTTGCTCTTGCCCTGCGCCTTGATATAGGCGGCGAGCGCGCGGATCAGCGGGCCGTCGCCGGGGGTGGCGCGGAAGAAATAATCGTCGCCCTGGGCGCTCAGGGTCGGCAGATAGGCCGGGGTGAAATGTGGGATCTTCGCTTCCTTCAGGATCGGCTGGACGGCGGCCATGTCTCCGCTGCAGCTCGGGCCGACCACGGCGACGGCGCGGTCGATGATCCGGTTGGCGGCCTCGACCGCGTTACTCGGCGTGCATTGATCGTCGAGCTGGACGAACTCGATCTTCCTGCCGCCGAACGTGTCGCCCTTTTCCTTGAGGACGAGGTTGAGCGCGTTCATCGTGTTCTGGCCATAGGCGGCGATGGCGCCGGTGAAGGGCTGGATCACGCCGATCACGATCGTGTCGGCGGCTTGAGCCGGCCCGGCCAGCGGCAGTGCGGCAGTGAGCGCGAGTGCGGCGACCGCACCGGCGCCGGCGAGATGCTTCAGACCACCCAGCATGTTGATCCCCCGTGTTTTTCTCTTTTGAACGTTCACGCGTTTTCTCCTGTGTCCGCGGGCACAGCCGAACGGACCTTCTTGGTTTGATCGCCATTCAGGATGTCTCGGCCCTGCGCGATATACGGTTCGAAAATGCGGATTTGGACTTCACGCCGCCATGAACCGACAGGATCAAAGTCTGCCCGGGTGGTCAGCGTCGGCCCTTGTCCTAAGCCCTTACTCGGCGCAGGCGCGCCGCAGCGCGCCCTTGTAATTCGGGCTTTGCCTGAGGCTCTTGATGATGGTCTCCGGCGTCAGGGGCGCCATGTTCAGCCGGGCCTCGAAGGGCACCAGCGCATGTTCGATCGCCGACACGATCGCGGCCGCGGCGGGAATGGTCCCGCCTTCGCCCGCCCCCTTGGCGCCCAGCGGGTTGACCGGCGAGGGCGTCTCCAGATGCGCGATCCGGACCTTCGGCACCACGGTCGAGCTCGGCAGCAGATACTCGCCGAAATTGGTGGTGAGCGGCTGGCCGTTCGGGTCGAACGCCATCCACTCCAGCAGCGCATTGCCGATTCCGTGGGCGACGCCGCCCTGGATCTGGCCATCGACGATCAGCGGGTTGATGACGGTGCCGCAATCGTGCGCGACCACGTAATCCAGCAGCGTCACGCCGCCGGTGGCGATGTCCACCTCGACCTCGACCACATGGGTGCCGTTGCACCAGGTGGCCTGGGCAGGCGTGAAGTAGCTCGTATGTTCCAGCCCCGGCGTGTCGCCGCGATGCAGGGAGACGCCGGGCGAGCCCTGCGCCCGGCGGGCGAGCTCGCCCAGGCTCATGCCCTGGCGGTTGCCGCGCGTGACCTCGACGCGACCCTTGTCCAGCACCAGATCCTGCTCCGGCGTCTCGAGCAGGCGCGAGGCGAGGGCGAGGATCTTGGCCTTGACGGTCTGGGCGGCGCCCAGCGCCGAGGGGCCGGCATTGGCGGCGATGCGGCTGGCGAAGGTTCCGACGCCCATGGCGATGGCGTTGGTGTCGCCCAGCGTGACGATCACGTCCTCGATCTCGACGTTGAGGGTCTCGGCGCAGATCTGGGCCAGCATGGTCTTGTGGCCCTGCCCGGTCGGCGTCGCCCCCGAGCGCAGATTGATCTTGCCGTTGTCGAGCACCTTGATGCTGACGCCTTCATAGGGGCCGACGCCGCAGCCCTCGACATAATTGGCGATGCCGATGCCGATATGCCGGCCTTGGGCCCGCGCCTCGGCCTGCCGTTGCGCGAAATTGCCGTAGTTCGCCAGCTCCAGCGCCATCGACTGGGTGGTCGGATAATCGCCGCTGTCATAGACGACCGCGCGGCCGTCGCGATAGGTGAGGCCCGTCGGATAAGGCATCTGGGCGGGCTGCACAAAATTGCGCCGCCGCAGTTCCGCCCGGTCGATGTCGAGCTCGCGCGCCACGCGATCGAGCAGCCGCTCCATCGCGAACACCGCCTGGGGTCGGCCGGACCCGCGGATGGCGCTGGCGGGCGGCAGATTCGTATAGGCGACTGTGACATCGAGATCGTAGGCGGGCAGCAAATAGGGGCCGGGCATGGTGACCGCGGCGATATAGGGCAGGCTGAACTCCCAGGGCAGATAGGCGCCGCCGTCATGCAGCATCGAGCCGCGCACACCGAGGATGCGGCCTTCGCCGTTCACCGCGATCTCGACGTCCCAATATTGGTCGCGTTCCTGGACGGCGGTCAGAAAATGCTCGCGCCGGTCCTCGATCCATTTGACCGGTCGCCCGAGCCTGATCGCGACCACGGCGACCACCAGCTCCTCCGGATAGAACACCGCCTTCGGCCCGAAACCGCCGCCCACATCCGGGGCGATGACCCGGACCGATTCCGAATCCATCGCCAGGAGGTCGCAAAGGACATGCTTCGCGATATGCGGGATCTGGGTCGAGGTCCAGAGGGTCAGGCCGCCGCGCAGCGTGTCATGTTCCGCGATCGCGCCGCGGCATTCGATCGAATGGCCGCAGCCGCGATGCTGCCACATGTCCTGCCGGAACACATGCGGTGCCGACGCGAAGGCCGCCGCGGCGTCGCCGATGATCGCCTTGAAGTTCGTGGCCTTGTTGGAGCTGTTGCCGTTATGGGTCCGCGGCGCGCCGGCTTGGACCGCGTCGCGGCAATTGGCGACGGCCGGCAGCTCGTCATAGTCGACCGCGATCAGCGCGGCCGCGTCCTCGGCCAGATAGCGGCTGTCGGCGATGACGATGGCGACCGGCTCGCCGACGTAGCAGACCTCTTCCGGCGCCAGCGCGTAGGGGGTCATCACGCTGGTCTGCTGCGGGCTCGAGCCCATCACCGGCAGGCGCGTGCTGCGCAGCATCTCCGGCAGGTCCTTGGCGGTGAGCACGGCATGGACGCCGGGCATCTCCAGGGCCGGGGCGGCGTCGATCGAACGGATCACGCCGTGGGCGAGGGGTGAGCGCAGGAAGGCCGCATGAAGCATGCCGGGCAGCGCGATATCGTCGAGATAGCGGCCCTTTCCGGATAGGAGCGCCGGATCCTCGGTCCGCTGCACGCGGGCGCCGATCGCTTTCATGCCCATGGGTCAGCGGCCTTTCACATCGGGCGCGAGCCGCGCCAGGACGTCGAGGGCCGCCGCCACGATGCCGGCATAGCCGGTGCAGCGGCAGAGATTGCCCGACAGCGTGTCGCGGACCTCGGCCTCGGTCGCCGTGGGGTTGTCGCGCAGCAATTCGGTCAAGGTCATCAACATTCCGGGCGTACAGAATCCGCATTGCAGCCCGTGATGCTCGCGGAAGGCCGCTTGCAGGGGCGAGAGCGATCCGTCGGGATGGGCCAGACCTTCGACCGTCGTCACGGCATGGCCGCTCGCCTGAACCGCGAACATCAGGCAGGCGCGCACGCTTTGCCCGTCGAGAAGCACCGTGCAGGCGCCGCAGGCACCATGCTCGCAGCCGACATGGGTGCCGGTCAGGCCCAGCTCCTGGCGCAGGAAATCCGCCAGGGTGGTGCGGGGATCGACCGGCTTCTCGTAAGCCCGGTCATTGACGGTCAGGGCGACGGTCGAGGGCGCGGTCATGCGGAGCCTTTCATCCGGGCCTGGGCCCGCCGCGCCGCGGTGGCGAGACCACGCGCGGTCAGAACCTGCGCCAGATGCCGCCGATAATCGGCACTGGCATGGATGTCTTCGTTGGCCTCGCCCTCGGCGGCGAGGGCGGCGGCGCTGTCGATCAAGGCGGGCTCGAGGCGATGGCCCAGCAGCGCCTGCTCGACCGCAGTCAGCCGCGTCTGCACCGGCCCGACGCCGGCAAGCGCGATCGCGGCCCGCGTGACGGTGTCCTTGCCGTCGAGCGCGATCATGACCGCGGCGGCGGCCACGGCGAAGTCTCCCAGGCGTCGGGCAAACTCGACGAAGGCATAGCCATGCGGCCCCTGCCAGCGCGGCAGGGTGATGCCGCTCATGATCTCGTCGGGCTCGAGCGCCGTGGTCATGAACCCCAGGGCGAACTCGGCCATCGGGACCGCGCGGGCGCCGCGCGGACCCTGGATATGGATCACGCCGTCGAGCGCCATCACCACGGTCGGCAGCTCGGCCGACGGATCGGCATGGGCGAGGCTGCCGCCGATGGTGCCGCGGTTGCGGGTCTGGCGATGGCCGATATGCTGCATCGCCTCGCCGATGATCGGGCAGGCCTGGCGCAGCTCGGCGGAGAACTCCATGCGGCGCTGCCGGGTCATGGCGCCGATCTCGATCGAATCCGCTTTGACCTCGAGACGGTCGAGCTCGGTCACCGGATTGAGGTCGATCAGGTGATCGGGCATCGCGAGGCGGAAATTCATCATCGGCACCAGCGACTGTCCGCCGGCCAGGATCTTGGCATTCTCGCTCAGCGCCAGGAGATCGACGGCGGCCGCGAGCGAGGTGGGGGCGTGATAGGCGAAGGGCGCGGGTTTCACCGCCGGTCCTCCGGGGCCCGGCCCCGCAGCGAGGCGATCCAGCGCCGGAATCGCCGCTTCAGCGCGCCGATCAGCAGCTCCGTGGCGGAGATCGGCTTGGCCGGCGCGGGCTGTCTCGGCGGAGGCAGCGCCGCCGCTGCAGCGACCGTCGCGGCCGGTGATGCGCTCGGGGTCGGTGCCGGCGCAGCGGCTGGCACCGCGCGGGCGGCATCGGCCTGAATCTGGAGCTTCAGCGCTTCGGCGAACTTGTCGACCAGTTGCTGAGCGATGTCGCTGATCATGCCGGAGGCACGGCCATACTGCGCGACCGCACCGTTAAGATTGAGGTCGGTGTCGATCTTGACGCGGGTTCCGCTGCCGGGCGCCGGAGTCAGCGCGAAATCGACCTTGGCCTGCGCGCCGCCGCGTCCCTTGGTCTCGTTGCCGCTCGCTTTGACATTGGCGCGCCGGGCGACGGGGTCCTTGCTCTCGAACCGCGCGATGCCCTGGAACGTGACCGCCATCGGCCCGAGCTTCACCGAGACCTTGCCGCGATAGGCGTCGCCGTCGATGGTCTCGAGCAGCTCGGCGCCGGGCAGGCAGGGGGCGACGCGCTGGATATCCAGGAGCAGGTCCCAGGTCTGCTCGACCGGCAGCGGCACGTCGAAACTGTTCTCGATCTTCATGTCGCGAGATTACCCGGATCGGGATGGATTTGGCCAACCGCAGAGGACCCTGAACGGCAAGTCACCCATCGCAGCAACCGAAGGCGACATCAACGCCGGTATTGTAACAGGACGCTCGGCGGCGCATCAGCCGAGCGCCAGTTTCGCCAGGGCCATAAATTTCTGCGGCTGCTCGAACGAGCAGGGATGGCCGCAATCCGCCAGCCGGAAGAGATCCGCCTGCGGCAGAAGGTGCGCCAGCTCGATGCCGCCCTCCTCGAAGGGCACGCAGGCATCGTCGGCGCCATGGATCATCGTCACGTCGCATTTGAGCTTGCGCAGCGCCGGCGGCGAAATCCGCGACGCATCCACGTAACGCTGCTTGTTGCCGACGAACATGGCGTTGAAATATTTGTCGTATCCGTCCTTGCGCAGCAGCGCCATGCGACCCTTCACGAACTCGTCCGTGAGCGGGATCCGGACCCGGATGACGTTCTTGTAGTAGTGCCGGAAGGCCTTCTCGTCCTTGGGCACGACCCAGCTGCGCGCAATCGGCAGGGTGATCTTCTTCTGGGCGCCCAGCGATCCCTGCAGGATGAGCTTGTTGACCCGGGACACTTCGAGCGCGGTGCGCAGCGCCACGGCGCCGCCCAGAGAATGGCCGATGATGCCGACCGGTCCCTTCGGCGACAGGAGATCGAGCGCCGCGATCGCCTGGCGGACCCACATATCCATGTCGAAATAGGGCTTGGCTGGCTTCCGGCCGGATTTGCCATAGCCGATCATGTCCATGGCGAGGATGCGATAGGACTTCGACAGCGGCTCCATCACATGCGCCCAATTCGTGGCCGAGGCCGTGCCGGGACCCGAGCCGTGGATCATGAGGACGGGATAGCCCTTGCCGCCCTCATAACAATGCATGGTCGTGCCTTCGAACTCGACGTCACGTTCCTTGATCGGCATTTCGCGGTTTCTCCGGGGAGCTGGCAGGCGGGAATTCGAGCGAGGGTCAGGTGAAGACCGGCTGAAGCTTCTTCATCGCCTCGCGCAGATGCGGCGGCCCAACCACCACGCCGTCCTTCACGATCGGCTGGCCATCGATCCAGATCGACTGCATGGTGAAGACGATGTCAGGATGATTCTCGCCGCCGCCCGGTTCCCAGGGGGGCAGGCCGAGCCCGACGGCGTTGGAGCCCATCACCCTCTGATCCTCCATGAAGGATTTCCCGGTCAGCCGCGCCGCGGGATGGATGCCGCAGGTGAAATGCACGACATAGCCGTAATCGCCATTGCCGGCGCGCGCGATCGAGCGCCGCATGACCTTGTGCTCGGAGCCGCCGCCGATGACGTCCTGCACCTTGCCCTTGATCTTTAAGGTCACGGGCTCGGCGGACTCCGTATAGTATTCGTGGAAGAAATGACGGACGACGATGGTGCCCTCGACCGATTTCAGCTCCGGCAGCAAGAGGACCGTGCCGGGCATGAAATAGCCGCCGGGCTTGGTCGCCTTGGCGAGACCGAGCCCGTCCGGCTTGGCCAGCGCGAAGGTGACATCGGTGCCTTCCCGGGTCGTGATCCGGCATTCCTTGCCGGTATGTTCCTGGACATAGGCGCCGAACACGTCGCCGACCTCGAGCAGCGTGTCGAGATCGACCTTGCCCATCAGCCGGATCAGCTCTTCCGTGCCGACATCGGCACCGAGGAAATAGCGGGTGCGGTTGTTGTGCATCGCATGGTCGTAGGCCTTCGAACCGGCGAGATAGGGGAAGCAGAGATCGATGCAGACGTCGCACTCATTAATCGCAGCGCGGACATGGCTGGGCATGTATTCGTCCGCCAGTGCACCCTGGAAGGGCAGTTGCGGCGCCAGGATCAGGCTCGCGACCTTGGCGCCCTGGCGGTAGCCGGAATCCTGCAGCGCCTCGACGGCGGCCCGGTCGGTGCCGGTGTCGGCCGCGATCAAGAGGCTCTCACCGCGCTTCACGCACATCAGGTCGCGCACCAGCACATCGGCCGCGCGCGACAATTTCGGGCCATATTCGCCGTGAGCCATGATTCCGATCTCCCGAGTTGCGGGTGGCCTTCGCGACGCCGGCGGCGGACATCGCGCCGATCGCATCGCGCGGAAATGATAGATAGGCGCTTCCCGCTTCGGTTCAAAGTTTCGCAAAGTCCAATTCGGGGGTCCGCGAACCCAAAGCGCCGCCGGCCTCGGCAGAGTTGTTCCCGACCTCGAGCTGCCACAGGAACCTCATGTCGAACTACAATCCGCGCGAAACCCGCCTGCTGTCCTTTCACGACGCCGTGGATCGGTTCCGCGACGGCAGCGACAGTCCGCGCGCCTATCTCGAGCGTTGCCTCGAACGGATCGAGGCGCGCGAGCCGGAGATCCGGGCCTTCGTCACGATGAACGTCACGGGCGCGCGCGAGGCGGCCGACGCATCGGCCGCGCGCTATCGCGTCGGCAAGCCCTTGTCGGCGGTCGACGGCATGCCCGTCGGCATCAAGGATCTCTACGAGACGATCGACATGCCGACCCAGATGGGCAGCCCGATCTTCGCTGGCTGGCAGGGCAAGCGCGATGCGGCCTCGGTCTATGCGCTGCGGCAGAGCGGGGCGGTGATCCTGGGCAAGACCGTCACCACCGAGTTCGGCTTCTACAGTCCCGGGCCCACGCGCAACCCGTTCGACCCCAAGCGCACGCCGGGCGGCTCGTCCAGCGGCTCGGCCGCCGCGGTCGGCGCCGGCTTCGTGCCGGTCGCGATCGGCAGCCAGGTGGTCGGCTCCTTGATCCGGCCCGCGAGCTATTGCGGCAATTACGGCTTCAAGCCGTCCCTGGGCGCGCTCAACCGGCAGGGCGGCCATTCCGGCCTGAGTCAAGCCTGCATCGGGGTGCATGCCGGCAATCTCCGCGACCTCTGGACCACCGCGCATCGCATCGCCAGCATCGCCGGCGGCGATCCCGGCCAGCCGGGCCTGTTCGGCGACGCCGTGCTCAGCCCGCCGGTCATGCCGGCGCGGTTGATCCGTCTCGACACTGCCGGCTGGGCGCTCTGCAACCCCGAGGTGCAGGCGAAGCTCGACGAGGCCTTTTCGCGTCTGGTGAAGCAGGGCGTCGAGATCGTCTCGCGCAAGACCGATCCCGCGGTCGAGGCCTTCGAAGTCCTGCTGCGCGAGGCGCGAGAAATGACGCACACGATCTGCGGCTACGAGCTGCGCTGGCCGCTCAAGCCCTATCGCGAGCTCGGGCCTGGATCGCTGAGCGAGGATCTGGGCAACCGGCTCAAATCCTGGGAGCATCTGACCACCGAGGAATATCGGACTGCCCTGGCGCGCCGCGATGAGATCCGCAAGATCAGTGCCGGCCTGCTGTCCCGGGCCTCGGGCTTCGTCACCCTGTCGGCCTCGGGAGCGGCACCCCTCGGTATCCAGAACACCGGTGATCCGGCTTTCGCGGTGCCGGGATCGCTGCTGGGCGCTCCCTGCCTCTCGTTGCCCCTTCTCGAAGCCGAGCGGTTGCCGCTGGGCCTGCAATTGATCGGTCCGCTCCATGGCGATGCCCGGTTGATGGGTCATGCCGCCTGGATCGCCGATCATCTCTGATATGCGACTCGCAAGCTCGGCCAAGGCGGCAGAGTCCCTGCATTGCGCCTTCGCGGGGGATCGGCTTCAATGCCCCGTCGTCGCGCGCAGGGATGTGCTTGTTTCTTTTTGCGGACAGCGCGAAATGCCCATTGTCCGAGCCACTCGGGGGCAGGCTCGGGCCACCGGTTCCTCGACCGGTAATCCGACCCCGATCCTATTCTTGCCGCCGACCCGAACACGGCCCACAGACAGACCATGACCCTGCAAACGAGATCGAAGCAAACCCACATGGCCGAGCCGGAGCCCTCGCCGGACCGGCCGACAAAACTGGGACGGCGTCCGGGCGACAACGCGACCGGCGACAAGATCCTCGATGCGGCGGAAGAGGAATTCGCCGCACGCGGCTACGAAGGCACGTCTCTACGCGAGATCTCGCAGCGGGCGAAGATCAACCAGGCGTTGATTCGCTATTACTTCGGCTCGAAGCAGGGGCTCTATTGCTCGATCTATCTGCGCCGCGGCCAGGAGCTGGGGCGCGAGCGCATCCGGCTGCTCGATGCGCTCGAAGCGCGCCCTGGGCAGCCGCCGACGATCGAGGAGCTGGTCCGCGCCTTCATCGTACCGGCGATCGAGATCAAGCGGCAGGGCGCGGGCGGTGTGGCCTATATGCGCCTGCATGCGCGACTGCAGGACGAGGCGCCCGATTTCATGTCGGACCTGCGCAAGCGGGTCTACGACGAATCCACCACGCGCTACATCAACGCGCTCAAACGCGCGCTCGGCGACATGCATCCGGATTGCGTCTATTGGCGCATGATCTTCCTGATCGGCGCCTACTTCTACACGCTGGCCGACTCCGATCGGCTCGAGGCCTATTCCGGCGGCAGCTGCAGCACCAAAGATCTGGACGAATGCGTCCGCCAGATCGTGCCCTTCCTGGTGGGTGGTCTCACCGCCCCGATGCCGCGGAAGTAGCCGCCCGCCGCGCCCGCCATTGGGCAAGCCCCGGATTCCCCAGCGTTATCGATCTTCCCACCGAAAACCCTCCAAAAAGCTGGAGTCTCTCTAGAAGGCCTTATTGACCCTCGGAATTAATTATGTAACTGTTTAAACAATTCAAGATCCCGAAGCCAAAAGGCACGAGCAGGCCGGCAATTCGGGGTGGGAGGCGACTGCTCCAGCGAGGCAGGTAATGGCCTTGGATTTGAACCCTTCGAGCGGGCGGCGGGCGGTTCCGAGCGCGGGGCGGCGGCCATGACCCGGCAGCTTCCCGAGCTCACGGCCTTCGATCTGCGGCTGCTGCAGGTGTTCGACGCGGTGGTCGCGGCGGGCAGCTTCACCGCGGCCGAGGTGAAACTCAACAAGAGCAAGTCCGCCATCAGCACCGACATCGCGGCGCTCGAGACGCGGCTGGGGGTGAAGCTCTGCCGGCGCGGGCGGGCGGGCTTCGGCCTGACCGATCATGGCAGGCAGATCCACGAGGCGAGCCTGGAGCTGTTCCGGGGCATGTCGGGCTTCCGCGACAGCGTCGGCCGGATCGTGTCGCGGGTCGCTGGCGAGTTCACCATCGCCATGGATGACGATCTGATCGTCGGCGCCCGGGCGCAGGTGGCCGATGCCATCCGTCTGTTCACGCTGCGCAACCCCGACGTCTTCATCAATCTGCGCTCTTCCTCGCCCGAGCATGTGACGCAGCTCGTGCTCGAGGCCGGCGCCGATATCGGCGTCAATGTGATTCCGCGCCGGCTGCCCGAGCTGACGATGACACCGCTCTTTTCGGAGAAGCTGGCGCTCTATTGCAGCGCCCGTCATCCGATCTTCCCGATCGCCGATGGCGAGATCACGGCCGACATCCTGGCGCAGTATGACTGCATCGACGTGGTGACCCCGCAGGGTGCCGAGATCTGCGAGGCGGTGGAGCGGATGCGGGTCACGGCGCGCGCGACCAGCATGGAATCGCGGCTGATGCTGATCCTCACCGGCCGCTATGTCGGCTTTCTGCCGCGCGATCTCGCCCGCGCCTGGGCCGAGCGCGGCGAGATCCGTGCGATCAACATGCCGGGGCTCAGCTGCGGCAGCACCGGCTATGCGATCTTCCGGCGCGACGCCGCCCCCAATGTCGCCCGCGATCTCTTCCTCGCGGACCTGACGCGCGCCTTCAAACCGGCCCGCCCGCCGGTGCAGGACCCCAAGCGGGTTCTGAATGGGCGCCCGAAGACGGTGTTCCAGGCCGAGGCCGGCGCAGCCTAGCGTCCGGTTTGCCCAGATTATCGGTCGCCGTTCTTCGGCAACCTTGGGCATCTTCGGAGAACTTACAGCCTATCCAATCACTTGGACGATCGTTGGCGGCCGGTGCGAGCGAGGATCGCAAGCCCGATCGCGGCGCGGCGGTAATCCGACCTTAACCGCGGCGGGTCAGATTGCGTCATGCCCAGAATGCTGCCGCTGCACCCGCCAGGAAGCTGCCTCCGGTTCGGGTTTCGCTTTGTAACGCCTGTCCGGCGGACCCGGACATGAGCGCCCGCGATCCGGATCATCGTCGTGACGGCCCGACCGTTGCCGCGCTGGTTGTGACCTACTTTCCCGACATCGACCTTCCGGCACGTCTGGAGCGGTTGTTGGCGCAGGTCGATCGGCTGGTCGTGGTCGATAACGGCTCGGATCCCGTCTGTCTCGCCTGGAAGGGCGGCTTCGCCAGCCGCCGCGGCGTCACGATCCTCGAGAATGGTCGAAATCTGGGTATCGCCGAGGCCCTCAATCGCGGGATGAAGCTTCTGGCCGAGGAGGGCCATGACTGGGTTCTGACGATGGATCAGGACAGCATGATCGAAGAGGGCTCTGTCGCCGCGTTGCTGCGGACACTTTCCATGGATGCCGATCCGGACCGGGTCGCGATGGTCGGTTCGAACCGCCAGGATGAGGGTAGCGACCTCGCCCCCCATCGTTGGCTGCGGCCGAAGAAGCGGCCGCCCTTCTTCGAGCGCGTTCCTTGCGAGCGTATCGAAGCCAACGGTGTCACGCTCGTCATCACCTCCGGTACCTTGACGAGCGTGAAGGCGTTCCAGGCGCTGGGACCGTTCAAGACCGAATTCTTCATCGATCTGGTTGATTTCGAATATTGCCTGCGCGCCCGGCAGGCCGGGTACCGGATTCTCGTCAGCCCGGAGGCGCGGATGTCGCACCGTATCGGCGCGAAACGGCAGAGCGCGATCGCCGCTGTGACCCTGTCGCCGATGCATCACGGTCCCTTGCGGAAATACTACATGTTCCGGAACGGCGTGCATGTGATGCGGGCCTATGGCGCGGCCTTTCCGCACTGGCTCGTTTACCAGCTGTTAGCCATGTCTGAGATTATAATCGGCGTTTTCCTCTTCGAAGATCGGAAGGCTTCCAAACTGCGAGCCTGCCTCGCCGGACTCTGGGACGGTCTCCTGGGGCGCAAGGGTCCCGCGCAACGAGCCTTCTGACGCAGCCGGCGTCGTCTTTTTGCCAATGAGGATGGCTTCTGCGCCCATGAGGGATATCAGGAACTCCATCGAGCGCGCCCTCGCTGCCGGCCCCGATATCGGGCCGGCGGATCGGCCGATCTCCCCATGAGAATCTCTCCCGGCCTCAGCTCCATCCTGCGGAACTTCGGTTTCCTTCTCGGCAGCCAGATGCTGACGACGTTGATCGGGTGCGGCTATGCCATTCTCCTGGCGCGGCTGCTGGGTCCGGACCTCTATGGCACGCTGACCTATGGCTATTCCTGGTACCTGACCTTCATCACCTTGACCTATCTCGGGCTCGACATGGTGCTCGCTCGGGAAGTCGGCCGCGATCCCGCGCGGGCCCCGAGCCTGGCGGGGTCCACCTTGGCCCTCCGCGCCGCGATTGCCACCCTGGTCGCTATTCTGTCCGCGGTCGCCGGCTGCGTTTTCGAGCCGAATCAGACGGCACGCCCTTTGATCCTCGTTCTTTCCGGCGCCCTTCTCGGCCGCGCGATCTGGCTCTGGTGCAGCTCGGCTTTCGTCGCCTTCGAGGTCACGCGCCGTCAGTTGCCGATAGACCTCTTCTTTCGGCCGCTCGAATTCGTGATCGTCATGCTGACGCTCTGGTTCCTGGCGCCGCAAAATATCCTCGCGATCGGCATCATCCACGCGACGCTGTGGTGGATGCAGGCGGCCGTGGGCGTCTTCATCGTCGCCAGGAAGGTCACGCGCATCGATTTCACCGGCCTTTCGGCAAAGGCGCTTCGGCTGATCGGGACGGGCGTCCCCGGCGCCATCTACACCATGACGGTGACCTGGTTTCTGCAGGCACCGATCGTGCTGTTTCGACAGATCGCGGGCGTCGGCGACACGCTGGGGCATTTCGCGCTGTCCATGCAGATCACCGGATATCTGCTCACGATCCCCTATCTCGTCGGAAGCGTGGCACTGCCGGTCCTGTCGCGCTCGGCGGTGCGGGACGACGGAAAAACTCGTAGTGCCGCGAGGGCGATGCTGGTGGCCATTCCCGCCGTCGGCGCGGCGCTCAGTCTGCTGGGCACCTGGTTGGCACCGTCGCTGACATCCCTGGTCTTCGGCCTGGAATATCTCCAGGCTGGGCGCATCCTGGGCGAGGCGATCTGGCTGCTGATACCGATCAGCCTCGCCATCGGCCTGCAGCAGGTCTTGTTCTCCTGCCGCGCCAATCTCGGCCTTGCCTCGATCTTCTCCATCGTCGGCATCGTCGCCATGGTGGCGCTCTATGCGCCCCTGGCCCGGGCCTTCTCCTATCACGGGGCGCTGCTGGCCACCGGCATCGGCATGTCGATCTGGGCCGGCGGAATCGCCCTGGCGCTGGTCACGGCCGGCATACTTTCCAGGCCGCCCCGGGATTCCCTGGCGGGCGTGGCGCAGGGGAACCTTCCCTGATGCCGACATGTCCCGGGCAAGTCCGCGCCGTCATCTGGGGGACCTATGATCTGGGCAAGCCCCGGACCCGGATTCTCATTCGCGGGCTGCGCGAGGCGGGCGTCGATCTCGCGGAATGCCATGCCGAGGTCTGGGCCGGGGTCGAGGACAAGGCGCATAGCAATCGGTGGGCCATCCTCGGCCGGATGGCGAGGATGCTCGCGGCCTATCCCGGATTGATCTGGCGCTATCTGCGCGCGCCGTCCCATGACGTCGTCATCGTCGGATATCTCGGTCATCTCGACGTGCTGATGCTGTGGCCGTTCGCCCGGTTGCGCGGCATCCCGATTGTCTGGGACGCCTTCCTGTCGCTCTACGAGACCGTCGTCGAGGATCGCGCCATGCTGCGGCCGCGGCACCCGGTGGCGCGCCTCCTCTGGGCCTGGGACTGGCTCGCCTGTCGGGCAGCCGATCTGGTGCTGCTCGATACAGCGGCCCATGCGCGCTGGTTCGAGACGAGCTTCGGCTTGCCGGCAGGCCGCACGGCCTCGCTCTTCGTCGGTGCCGAGCCCGGGTCATTCGCGCCCTTGCCGGAGCGCGGCTCGCGACGGCCGGGCCAGCCCTGCCGGGTTCTGTTCTACGGGCAGTTCATTCCCCTGCACGGCATCGAGACCATCGTCGAGGCCGCCGCGCGATCCGATCCGAACAGTCTGGCCTGGACCATCATCGGGACGGGGCAGGAGGCGTCGCGGATTCGCGAGCGGCTTGCGGCGCGGCCGGTGCCGCATCTGACATGGATCGACTGGGTCCCCTATGCGGAGCTCCGGGAACAAATGGCGGAGGCCGACATCTGCCTCGGCATCTTCGGTGAATCCGGCAAGGCAGCCCGGGTAATCCCCAACAAGGCGTTCCAGGTGATTGCGGCGGGGCGTCCGCTGGTCACCCGGGAGTCTCCGGCCATGCGGGAGTGGATCGGCGACGGGGCCCGTGGCGTCAGGCTCGTCAGGGCCGGCGACGCCGATGCGCTCCTCGCGGGCATCCGCGATCTCGTCGCTTCGGGGGAAATGGAGCCCGATGCCGGCTCGTTCGAAAGGTTGCGGAGCCAGATCGGCCCCGATTCCATCGGGCGCAGCTTCAAAGACCTCATCATGTCCTTGCCGATCCGCGATGGGAACTCGGCCAGGAAGTTGAAGGCGACATCGCCATGAGCGAGGCCGTCACCCCGGTATCGGCGCTGCCGCATCCTGCCGGCGTTTCCGGTCGGATCGCCCTGCGAGCCAGGCTCCTGCTGGTGGGCGCGCTCGCATTCGCGCTCGGGCTGAAGCTCGTTCTCATCTTCCGCATCAACATCAACTGGGACGAGTTCTACTATCTGTCCTTCGTGCAGGACTATCTGCGCGGGTCCGTCAGCGACCGGTTCCAGACGATCCATGTCCATTTCTTCTCCTGGCTGCCGGCGGTGGCCGAAAGCGAGATCGGACAGATTCTGATCGCCCGGGCCGTCATGGCGTGCTGCGCGATCGGCAGCGCCCTGCTGCTGCTGGGCATCGCGCGGCGCTTCCTCTCGCGCGAGGCCGCGTTGTTCGGTGTGCTGGGTTATCTCTCCACCACCGCAGTCATCGAGCATGGCACCAGCTTCCGGACCGATTCGATCGCGACGCTGCTCGTTCTCCTGTCGCTGTTCCTCGTGCTGCGAAAGCCGGGGGGACCGCGCGGCGCTGCCTTTGCCGGCGTCGCGCTGGCCGTGGCCATGCTGGTCACGATCAAGACGGCGTTCTACGTCGCACTCATCGGCCCGGTGATCTGGTGCCTCGGCGCCGGGTCCCGCGACCGCGTCCGCCTCGCGCTCGCTTTCGGCCTGAGCTTCGGGCTGGTCCTCGGCGGCCTCTACATGCTGCATGTCTTCAGCCTGGCGCAGCCCGCCATCGGCGGCGCGACCGGGTATCTGCGCGGAACGGCAGCGAAGGTGTTCCTCGAGGACGGCCCGATGCCCCGATGGCCGGAGCTGCTCGTCGATATCGCCCAGAATCCCCTCTATTGGTTCCTCGCGGTCCAGGGCGCGGTGATCGCGTGGCGGGCGGCCCGTGCGCGCGACACGGACGGCGGATGGGAGCGCTGGCTTCCCCTGCTGCTCGCGGTTCCGATCCTGACGCCGCTCATCTATCGCAATGCGTTCGCCTATTACTACGCCTTCATTCTGCCGCCGGCCGCGATCCTCGTCGGCCTCGTCTATGATCGGATTCGGCAGAGCGCCTCTGACGCAAGACAGCTTCGGAGTCTGAGGCTGCTCGCCCTGCTGATCGTTTTCCAGATCGGCATCTTGCTGCTTCGCACGACGGCGAACCTGCCCGATGCGATCGGGCCGCAACGCGGGACCCTGGATGTGGTCCATGCCGTCTTCCCCGAGCCGGTTCCCTATATCGACGGCTATGGCGTCGTGTCGGGTTTCCCGCGGGCGGGTTTCTTCATGAGCAGCTGGGGCGTTGACAAATATCGCGACGCGGGCGAGCCGGTGTTCCGGGACCTCGTGGCGAAGGCGCAGCCGCCGCTGCTCCTCGCGGATTCGCCGTCGCTCTACGGCGCCCTGGTCCCCGGCGTGACCGTGGTCCCGGAGCGGGCGCTGTTGCCGGAAGACGTCGCCTTCCTCCAGGCCAACTATCTGCAGCATTGGGGCATGATCTTCGTCGCCGGCAAGGATCTCGATCTGCCGGTCTCCGGCGATGCCACCGAATTCGAAATCGCCATCGGCGGCGACTATCGCCTCGAGTCCGACGCGCCGCTTCTGATCGACGGGATCATGCGGAGGCCGGGGGACGTCGTCACGCTTGCCATCGGCATCCATTCGATCGATGCCGATCCGGGCACCATCCATGTGAATCTGCGCTGGGCCGCGGCCCTGCCGCCCCCGCCGGGTGAGCCCACGGATCTCTGGACCTTCTTCTCGGCCTCGCAATGAATCGAGCCGCCGCGGGCCCCGCGCGGGGAAGGGGGCTGCCGCCTCCGGACCCGAGCCGGGTCTTCCGGTCTCAGAACACGCTGCCGAAGCCGCCATCGACCATGAGCTGATGGCCGTTCACGTATGAGGCCGCGTCCGACGCCAGGAACACGGCCGCGCCGGCGATTTCCGGCGGCTTGCCCCAGCGCCTCAGCGGCGTGCGGCCCTTGACCCAGGCGGTGAACTCGTCGTTGGCGAGGAGGGCCTCGTTCATCTCGGTCTCGAAATAGCCGGGCCCGATCGCATTGACGGTGATGCCCTGCGGCCCGAGCTCGGCCGCCAGCGCCTTGGTCAACCCCCAGAGCCCGCTCTTGGCCGAGACATAGGCCGGGATGGTGGCGCGCGCGAGATTGGCCGCGATCGAGGTGGTGAAGATGATCCGGCCGGCACCCTGGCGGATCATCGGCGCCGAGGCCTCGCGCGCCAGCACGAAGCACGCCGAGAGATTGGTGTCGATCACGCGCTGCCAGTCGGCGAGCTTCCAGTCGCCCAGCGCCGCGCGATGCTGGATCCCGGCATTGCCGATGACGATGTCGAGCCGCCCTTGTCGCGCGACAATCGCGGGAATCGCGTCGCGGACCGCGACCTCGTCGGTGACGTCGAAGGCGAGCGCGCTGGCCCCGAGGCCGCGGTCGGCGAGTTCCTTCGCCTTGAGCGCGAGTTTGGCTTCGTCGCGGCCATTGATGACGACATGCGCGCCGGCCTCGGCCAGCCCCGTCGCCATCGCCCAGCCGAGCCCGCGCGAGGCGCCGGAGACCAGCGCCACCTTGCCCGTCAGCGAAAACATCCCGGTCATGCGCGTGTCCTCTGGCTTTGCGAAATGAAACGGACCCGAGTGTGGCGAGGCGCGGCACCCGGGGCAAGACCAAGGGGCCATTGGTCTCAAAAACAACGCCCCTGGCGGGCCCCCTGGCGAATCGTGTGTTATGGCGGTACCTCGGTGCCGCGATGCCCGCGCGTGCCCCGATTCGCATTCCTGCTGACCCTGAGAGAGCATTCCATGTCACGTGATCCCCGCTACGACATCCTGTTCGAGCCCGTCCGCATCGGCCCGGTGACCGCGAAGAACCGTTTCTTCCAGGTGCCGCATTGCAACGGCATGGGCATCACCTATCCGAGCTCGATGATCGGCATGCGCGGCATGAAGGCCGAAGGCGGCTGGGCCGTGGTCTGCACCGAGGAGACCGACATCCATCCGAGCGGCGATCTATCGCCGCTGGCCGAGGGCAGGCTCTGGGACGATCTCGACATTCCGGTCTTCGCCCGCATGAACGAGGCGATCCACAAGCATGGGGCGCTGGCGGGCGTCGAGCTCGCCCATACCGCCAACCGCGATGCCTGCCTCTTCAGTCGCGAGGTGCCGGTCAATGTCAGCCACGCGCCGGCGGGCGAGGGCTATTACCCGGCCCAGGCGCGCCGCATGGACCGCGCCGATATCCGCAATTACCGCCGCTGGCATCGCGAGGCCGCGCTCCGGGCCGAGCGCGCCGGCTTCGACATCATCTATGTCTATGTCCGCGCCTATACCTCGATCAACGGCAACTTTCTCTCGCGCACGCTGAACGACCGCACCGACGAGTACGGCGGCAGCCTCGAGAATCGCCTGCGGCTGACCCGCGAGGTGACCGAGGACATGGTCGAGGCGGTGGGCGGGCGCTGTGCCGTCGCGATCCGCTGGACCGTCGACGACCCGATGAAACCAGACGGCCAGCCCGATCTCGCCGAGGGCCGGGAGGTGATCGAGATGCTGGCCGAGCTGCCCGATCTCTGGGACGTGAATTTGCGCGAATGGGTCCGCGATTCCATGCCGTCCCGCTTCGGGCCGGAAGGATCGCAGGAGGAATTCATCCGCTTCGTCAAGACGGTGACGACGAAACCCGTGGTCGGCGTCGGCCGCTTCACCTCGCCCGACACGATGGTCTCGCAGGTGCGCCGCGGCCTGCTCGATTTCATCGGCGCCGCCCGGCCCTCGATCGCCGATCCCTTCCTCCCGAAGAAGATCGAGGAAGGCCGCATCGACGATATCCGCGAATGCATCGGCTGCAATATGTGCGTCTCCTCCGACTTCACCATGGTGCCGATGCGCTGCACCCAGAACCCGACCGCCGGCGAGGAATGGCGCAAGGGCTGGCATCCGGAGAAGATCGCGGCGAAGAAATCCGACGACAATGTGCTGATCGTGGGAGCGGGTCCGGCGGGCCTCGAGGCCGCCCGGGCGCTGGGCCAGCGCGGCTATGAGGTGACCCTGGCCGAAGCAAGGCAAGAGGTGGGCGGCCGCGTCGCACTGGAAAGCAGACTGCCGGGCCTCGCCACCTGGGGCCGCGTGCGCGATTATCGCCTGCAGCAGATCCGGCGCATGCCGAACCTGCAGCTCTATCTCGACAGCCGGCTCAGCGCCGAGGACATCCGCGGCTACGGCTTCGCCAAGGTGGTGATCGCGACCGGCGGCCATTGGCGGCGCGACGGGATCGCTCGCTGGCGCTCGACCCCGATCCCGGGCCTCGATCTCGCTCATGTGCTGACGCCCGACGACATCTTCGCCGGCAAGGCCGTGACGGGTCCCGTCGTGGTCTATGACGACGACCATTACTATATGGGCGGCGTGCTGGCGGAGAAGCTGCGGCTGGAGGGCCATGAGGTGACGCTGGTGACGCCGGCCTCCGACATCTCGACCTGGACCAAATTCACGCTCGAGCAGCCGATGATCGAGCAGCGCCTCCATGAGATCGGCGTGTCGGTCCTCGAGAAGCATCTCGTGGCCTCCGCCAAGGAAGGCGAGATCGAGCTCGAGCACAGCCACAACGGCGCCCGCCGGCGCATGGCATGCGGGACGCTGCTGCTGGTGACGATGCGGCTGCCGAATGACGGCATTTATCTCGAATTGTCGGAAAGCGCCGAGGCGCTCGAGGCCGCCGGCATCACCTCGCTCGCGCGCATCGGCGACTGCCACGCGCCCTCGACGATCGCCGCCGCGGTCTATGCCGGCCATCGCTATGCGCGCGAGATGGACGAGCCGGAGGCCGAAATCGCCTTCAGGCGCGAGCTGATCGCGCTGGCGCCGTCATGAGCGGCAACGCGTCGCGGCCGATTGTTTCATTTGTTACTAACCATGAATGTCCCGCTTCGGAATGATCGGTACATAAGTCCTTGATCCTCTGACGACGCGATCGCCGATCGTGGCGGCATTGCGGCGCGACGTGGTTAGCGGGCTGCGCGCTGCTACAGACGGTCGCGGTGACTCCGCGCCTCGATGTTCCCATCTTGCGCGCATGAGCGGTTGCCGCGGACCCTTTACACCCGCGGGCTGATGCCGCCTTTAGGAGTCATGATGTCCGGGATCTCGATGTCCGAGGCCCGCGTCGCCACCGAAAACGGCGCGCGCTATGTGCAGCAGCTGTGCAAGCACTGGGCCCACAAATTCGTCGTGCAGTACACCGCGCGGAACGGCCGCGTCGATTTCGGCGAGGGCCGCGCCCTGGCGTTCGCCGTCAGCGCCGGTCATCTCAGCCTGCTGGCCAAGGCGCCGGATGGCGATACGCTCTCGAAGCTCGAAGCGGTCGTCGCCGATCACCTGAAGCGCTTCGCCTCCCGCGAAGGGCTCGAGGTGAATTTCGCGCCGGTGATGCTCTAGCCTCGTTCGGCTCCACCATCCTCCTCCTTCACCCCTCCCCCCTTGAGGGGGAGGTTAGGGTGGGGGGTGATCGAAGAGCACGATGATCGAAGAACTTTCCGCCGCGCGAACATAGTCCGCATCGAGAGTGCGTCCACCCCCCACCCCAGCCTCCCCCTCAAGGGGGGAGGTGAAGAAAGCTTAAGGCTGGCTCTTGATGGCTAGTCTTGAGTTTACCGGAAGGGCGGCTCGTCGAAGCTCCTGAGCTTGCGCGAGTGGAGCGAGCCGAGCTGGCTGCGCAGCAGCTCCACGGCGGTCAGGCCGATCTTCAGATGCTCGCCCACCGCGCGCTTATAGAAGGCGGTCGCGGCCCCCGGCAGCTTGATCTCGCCATGCAGCGGCTTGTCGGAGACGCAGAGCAGCGTGCCGTAGGGTACCCGTAGGCGATAGCCCTGGGTCGCCAGCGTGCCGCTCTCCATATCGACGGCGATGGCGCGGCCCAGATTGATGCGCCTTCGTTCCTGCGCCCAGCGCAGTTCCCAGTTGCGGTCGGCATAGCTGACGACGGTGCCGGTGCGCAGGCGCCGCTTCAGCCCGTCGCCGCGCTCGCCGGTAACGAGGCCGGCCGCCTCCTGCAAGGCGAGCTGCACCTCGGCCAGCGCCGGGACCGGCACCTCCGGCGGCACCAGCTCGTCGAGGATGCGGTCGCGGCGCAGATAGCCATGCGCCAGCACATAATCGCCGATGGTCTGCGATTGCCGCAGGCCGCCGCAATGGCCGATCATCAGCCAGCAATTGGGACGCAGCACCGCCAGATGATCGGTCGCGTTCTTGGTGTTTGAGGGGCCGACGCCGATATTGATGATGGTGACGCCGCCCTGGCCGTCGCTGCGCAGCAGGCTGTAGGCCGGCATCTGGAAGCGTTCCCAGGGGGCGGCCGTCACGGTCGCCATCGCGGTCTCGCTGTCGTCGCCGCGCCGCACCGAGCCGCCGCCCGGCAGCACCAGCTCGGTATAGGGCCCGTCGGGCCGCGCCAGCTCCTCCAGCCCCCATTGCACGAACTGATCCACATAGCGCTGATAGTTGGTGCAGAGGATCCAGGGCTGGATCGAGCGCCAGGAGGTGCCGGTGTAATGCAGCAGCCGGCGCAGCGAGAAATCGACCCGAACGGCGTCGAACAGGGCCAGCGGCCGCGGCTGGCCTTCCTTGGTCTCCCATAGCCCGTCGGCGATCTCGTCGCCGACGCTGGCCAAGGCCGGCGTCGGGAAATGGCGCGCCAGCTCGGAGACCGAAATGTCGCCATGGACGAACTCGTCGCCGGATTCGATGACGAAGGGGTAGGGGATCTCCTGCTCGCTGACGCGGACCTCGATCCGCGCGCCGAACTCCTCGACCAGCGGCCGGAGCTGCTCCAGCAGATAGGAGCGGAAGTGGGCCGGCTGCGTCACGGTGGTGGCATAGACGCCGGGCGACTGGAACTTGGCCCAGGCCCGGCGCGTGAACTGCACCGCGCCCTCGGGCTGCCAGTGGACGCGCAGTTCGGGATAGCGCAGCCGGGCGCGCTCGGCCGCGGTGGGCACGGTGCCCTTCTCGACGTAGAGTGCCACGGCGTTGCGCAGCGCCATCGAGGCGGTGCGATGCAGTTCCTCGAGGCGGTCGACCGCCTGCTCGGGCGTCAGATGGCTCATCGGCTCTCACCGGTTCCGCGGCTGGGCGCCTTCAGGGTCGGAGGCGCCGATGCCGAGATATCCGCCGGAGTCTACACCGCCCACCAGAACCGGGTCAGGTGGAAGAAGACGGGCGCGGCGAAGATCACCGAGTCGAGCCGGTCGAGCATGCCGCCATGGCCCTCGATCATCTGGCCCCAGTCCTTGACCCCGCGGTCGCGCTTGATGGCCGACATGACGAGCCCGCCGCAAAAGCCCATCAGATTGACGACCAGGGCCATCAGACCCGCCTGCCACCAGGCGAAGGGCGTGATCCACCAGAGGGCGGCGCCGAGCGCCGTGGCGCTGGCGACCCCGCCAACAAAACCTTCGATGGTCTTGGAGGGCGACAGGCGGGGCGCGATCTTGTTCCGGCCGATCAGCTTGCCCCAGACATATTGCAGCACGTCGCTCGCCTGCACGACCATGATCAGGAACACGATCAGCATCGCGTTCTGGCCCTCATAGCCGGGGATATGGAGCGTGAGCAGGGCCGGCGCGTGGGAGACGCAGAAGACCGACACCATCAGGCCCCACTGCACCTCGGCAATGCGCGAGATGAACAGGGTGGTGTCGCCGCGCAAGGCGGCGATGATCGGCATCCCCAGAAACACATAGACCGGGATGAAGATCGAATAGATCCCGTACTGATTATCACCGATCAGCAGATATTGCGCCGGCAGCACGATGAAGAAGGCGGTGGCGAGCGCGATATGGTCGCCGCGGCGCGTCGGTGTGAGCGTGATGAACTCGCGCAAGGCGGTGAAGGAACAGAAGGCGAAGAGCACCAGTACGCCCGTCTTGCCGAGCGCGAAGGCGATGGCGATCAGCACCACCATCACCCACCAGGCCTTGATGCGGCTGTTCAGGTTCGCGATCGTGGCGCTGGGCTGGTCCTGCTGGCGGCGCGCGAGGAGATACCCCACCAGCGACGCCGTCACCAGCACGACGAGGATGCCGGCGACCAGCCAGAGCCATTTTGCCATGGGGCTCATCGGGCGGCTTCCTTCGCGGCCTTGGTCTCTTCGTCGGGCTCCGGCGCCAGGGCCAGCAGGGCCGCCCGGCTGCGGGTGCAGAAATCGGGCTTGCGTTCGCCTTCCTCGAGATGGATCGGCGCACCGAAGGTCACGGTGCAGAGGAGGGGCACCGGCACGAACTCGCCCTTGGGCATGACCCGGTTGAGATTGTCGATCCAGACCGGCACCAGCTCCACATCCGGCCGGCGCTGGGCCAGGTAGTAGATGCCGCGCTTGAAAGGCAGCAGCAGCGAAGGGCCGGTGTTGCGCGTGCCCTCGGGGAACAGGATCAGCGAGGAGCCCTCGTCGAGCGCTTTCGTCATGGGCTCGACCGGATCGACGGTCCGGGTGACGACATTGCGATCGATCAGCACGGAATTGAAGGCATTGACCGCGATATAGCGGCGAGCCGGGCTCTTCAGCCAATAGTCGGCCGCCGCCACGGGCCGCGTGGTCTTGCGCAGCTCCGGCGGCAGGGCGGTGCGGATCAGGATGAAATCGCCATGACTCGAGTGATTGGCGAAATAGATGCGGGGGCGCGCTTCCGGCACGCAGCCCAACCAATCGCCCCTGACCCCCGTGATCAGGTGAGCCGCGGTGGTGGCCGCCACCGCGACGATATTGTCGATCAAAGCGTGGTCTCCCCTCGAACCCGGCCGGAGCCAGATCGGACCGGCTTCAATAAGCCGTTCCGACCTGGCTCCGATTCAAATGACCAGAGGCTGATTCACGTATCAAGCCGTTTCGGCTTGATACGATCAGGCCCTGTGCGGGCCTTGTCATTGTAGCGCGAGAATGCCCGCCGCCACGACCATCGTCGCCAGCTGCAAGCCGAGGCAGAGGGCCTGGCGGCGCAGCAGCTTGCGCGCGCCGCCGATGCGGTCGTCGAGCGGGCGCGAGCCGGCCGTCTTGGGACGCAAGCCCAGCCAGATCAGGCTGGCATCGAGCTGGTCGAGGCCGGTCAGCGCGCTGCCGGCGGCGAGCTCGCGAAACAGCGCCGCGTCGAAGCCGACCCGGAAGGCGAAATAGAGCTCGGCCAGGCCCAGCGCGATGGCCAGGCCCAGGGCACCGGCCACCACGTTCCAGGTTTCCGAACGCATCTGGGGTGCGAGGAGCGCGAGCAAGGGGAGCAGGATCAGGGCCGCGGCGGTCAGGAGCCGCGACAGCCGGTCGAGGATCCGGCCCTGTTCCAGGAAGGCCGCGGTCGCGATCATCAGGGCGGGGTTGCTGGGCGGGGTGACCCGGCCCGGCGGGGTCATCATGACGACTTCCTCGGGGCGGCTTCATCGATGGCGGCACGCGCCGCCATCTTAAGCCTGACATGAGGCCAGGCGCGCCGGATTTCCTCGATTGCATCTTCTCCACTATCGCGATGATGAATCGCCAGCCAGGTCGCGATGGCCGCCGCACTGCGCGAGAAGCCCAGGGCACAGCAGACGAGGACGGGCCCGCGCGGGCGCGCCTCCTCGATCAACCGCGCGGCCTCGCGCAGGCGGTCGGGCTCGGGTGCCACCAGATCCAGCATCGGCAGAGCCCGGCATTGCGCTCGCGCGGCCGTGGCCGGCAGCTCGGCGCAAAGATCGATCACCGTGGCGAAACGGGCGGCCTCGGCCCGGCGCGGCAGGCCGCTGATATGAACGCCGTCGCGGATCTCGACGGCGGGGCCCTGGCCGCGGCGCCAGAGCCAGCCATTGAGCGCGGCGGGCAGGAGATAAGGCAGCAGCAGGATGACGGCGCCGAGGCTCATGCGCCCGTCGGTCGCCTTTCCGAAACCTTCGGGCCCGAACAGCGCGTAGTTGGCGGCCACCAGGGTCAGGGCGAAGGACAGCCAGAACAACCACCATCCCCAGCCGTCGATGGCGAACGCCGCGCCGGCCGCGAGGGCGGCGCCCAGGGCATAATAGAACGCCAGCACGAGGCGCAGCGGATCACGCGCCAGCCTGACGTTCGTCAGCGGGCTGGGCACGCTGTCGGGCCAGAGCCAAAGCGCGAAGAAGCCCAGCGCGGCACCGGTGGGCAGGTCGAAGAAATGATGCTGATAGGTGGTCAGAACGGATATGCCGATCAGCGCCATCCAGAGATGGAGCGGCCAGACCAGCCAGCGCGGGACGTGGCGCGCATAGACCACCCACAGCACGACCAGCAGGGCGATATGCAGCGAGGGCGCCTGGTTGAAGGGTTTGTCGAAGCTGGTGAGCGCGTCGAACATGAATCCCGGCATGCCGGTCATGTCGGGCCGGCCGAAGGTGAAACGCAGCGGGAAGAGGATGAAGCAGGCCACGGCGCCGATCTGACAGGTCAGCAGCCGGCGCGCATGGGTGTCGAGCTCGGCGCGGCTGGCGCAGATGAAGACCGAGATCGCATAGAGCAGGTCGATCGACCAATAGGGAATGATGGTCCAGGGGACGAACGGGATCCGATGTTCCCAGCCGAACACCACGGAACCGACGTCGCTGCGCTGCGTCGCCAGATAATTGGCGAGCCCGTAGCTGGCGAAGAAGAAGGGTCCGAGGAAGGCGAGCCAAAGGATCGCGCGGCGCCAGGGACGTGGTTCCGCCGCTCCGGCTTCCGTCGCGCCTGCCGCGTCGGATCGATCCAACGTCATCCGGCGATCCGCTGCGCCAGCGAGACGGTGAAGATGCCGTCTTCGTCGATCCGCTGCTCCAGCTTGCGGAAGCCGGCATGGGCGACGAGCTGGTCCATCTCGGCCTGCGTGCGCCGGCGCATGATCCAGGCCTGGCCCTGGCGATGGCTGGTCAGCGCCCGCGCGATCAGCTCGAGCTGCGGATGCCAGGGCTGGCCGGTATAGACCAGATAGCCGCCGGCATCGACGGCGTCGGCCACGCCTGCCAGCGAGCGGCGGATCATGTCGTTGTCGGCGAAGAGCTCATAGAGACCCGACACCACCGCGAGGGTCGGACGGGGCGTCACGGCGGCGAGGCTGGCGCGGTCGAAGGCGTCGGCCTGCTCGAACCGGGCGATGGCGCCCAGGCCCTTCTGCTCGATGAGGGCGCGGCCGGCGGCGACATTGATGTCGCTGTAGTCGCGCAGCAGGATCGAGTTCGGCTTGATCGGGCTGCCATCGAGCGATTCCAGCACATAGCGCCCATGGCCGGCGGCGATGTCCATCATCCGGATCGGCGATCCCGCCGCCTGGAGCCGCGCCATGGCGATCCGGATCAGCTCCTCGACATGGATCTTGCGCTGGCGGATGCCGCGCCAACCGGGCGAGTCGAGATAAGATTTGTCTGCGGCGCGCCCGATCGGCCCGAGGCCAGTGGGCTTGTTGCGATAGACATAGTCGAGGGTCGAGCCAGAATCGAACCCGGTCTTGTGGCCGAGCGCGATGCCGTCGGAAATGAGCCCGCCAAGCTTCAGATTGTTGCGCATGCCAGCCCAGTAGAGGCCGCGCGGCGACAGGGGCGGCAGCGGCGAGGCCAGCGCGTCGGATTCGTCGCGGGTATAGCCGAATTTGTCGGCGTCCAGCAGGGAGGGGCGGTTCAAGGGCGCGGCGAAGCGGGCCAGGATGAAGGTGCGCGCCTTGTCGATCGCGAGCTTGCGATCCTTCTCGCCCAGCGTGTCGTGATAGAAGCCCGGCAGGATGTGGCGTTCCTTGATCGGCGTGCCGAGCCTCTCATAGAAGCGGTGCTGCGGCCCGTGATGGACCACCCAGTCCGCGCCGGAGATCAGGAGCTGCGTCGGGATGGTGATGGCGCGCGCGTCGGCAACGATCCGCTCGGCCGTGCGGTAGAGCTGCAGCAGGATGTCGACCGAGATGGCGCGCGTGATCAGCGGATCGGAATCGAACGAGGCGATGCGTTCCGGATCGTGGCTCAGGAACTTCGCCTTGACGTAGGACTGGACGTAGAAATGACCGCGCAGCTTGCGCATGAGGCCGAGGCCTGGCCGCGCGAAGGGCACATAGAGCTTCACCTTGAAGGCGGGCGAGGCCAACACCAGGGCGCGGATCTTCGGCGCGTAATCATGGGCCCAGGTGGCGGCCAGCACCGCGCCGACGCTCTGCGCGATCACCGCCATGTCCTCGATCGCGATGCCATGCCCGGTCGCGACATGGTCGATGAAAGTCTGAACGTCGCGCACCGAGGAGCCGAGGCTGGGGCTGAAGCCGCGCTCGCCGGGCGAACGGCCATGACCGCGCGCATCCCAGGCGAAGAAGGCGAAGTCCGGCAGGTCGAGCTCGTCCGGCAGATGCGCGACGCGGCCGGAATGTTCATGGCCGCGGTGAAAAAGCACCACGGCGCCGCGCGGGGCGCCCGCCGCCGGCCAGTACCGATAGAACAGCTCGACCCCGTCATGAGTCAGGAATTTATGTTCTTCGACGGGGCGCATGGCGGCTCCAGTATTTTCCGAAGGAATGAGCGGAGGGCAAGAGACGGCTCCGGATCAGGCGGGTGTCTTGCCGCGCGCTTCGGCGAGCCCGGCGCGAACCCGATTGACGATCGTGACCGCGAGCGCCAGCGCCATCAACGGCATGACCCAATGTAGCCAGTCGGGCCGGGGGCCCCCGACGCCGATCCATAGACCCAGCGCGCCGAAGGCCAGCGCCCGGTCGCTCTTGCCGAACGGTCCGTCATAGCGGCGCGAGGCACCCAGCGTGAGGCCCTGCAGGCCGGCCATTTCCGAGACGGCAGCCAGAAGAATCACCAGCCCGACCTCGAGCGCGCCGAAGGGCGCCACAAGCGCGAAAGGCGCATAGAGCAGCGCGTCGGAGACGACATCGGTGATCTCGTTGAGATAGGCGCCCAGCTGGCTCTTCTGCCCGAACTCGCGCGCCAGCATGCCGTCCACGGCATTGAGCGCCATGCGCAGGAGCAGCCAGACGGGGATCAGCAAAAAGAGAACGGGATGGCCCGGCCCCCAGACGATCAGCAGCAGCCCGACCAGGATCGAGCCGAGGCAGGCCGCCAATGTCACCTGGTTGGCGGTGATGCCGCCGGCCGCCATCCGCCCAACCATCGGGCGCAGCAGTGCCTGGAAGCGCGGCTTCAATGTATAAAGCGTCGCCACTCCTATCCCCCTCGGCCCGGAAGCCCGGCCGTGTTCCCCGCCGGCGCCGCGAGGTCCCGATCGTGGGATCCCCGCCATCGCCGCCTCGATCCTCGGTTGCTCCGGCCCGGTTCGCAACTGGCGCATTCATAAAGCATCGGGGCGGTCTGGGGCGAAAATTAGGCGCCTGAGGGGCCGGCGAGGGGCGGCTCTGGGAGGAAATTCCGCCGATCCTGCCAGAGTGGATAGGTTTTTTGCCTGCTCTGTCGCGGTTTCGGTTTTTCGCCTTGCCTGGAACGACGGGCCCGTTGAAACAATTGCAACCGATGACGGGGCGAGTCGACATAGACCCGACATCACGATGTCCGATGCTGGATGTCCAACACCGGGCGAGGGGTTCCCCCACGCCCCTCAGGAGGTTTGAGATGGGTTTGAACGAAAAGCGGAAGGTGAAGGAGCTTCAGGACGTCACCCTTCCGGGGCGGTCCAAGGAAATCGAAGAGATCTGCGGCAAGGCCATTCCCTACGAGGTCGATTGGCCCAGCGTTCAGGACAGCGCGGAAGCTCTCAACTTCATGGACAATGTCTCCTGCCACCGCCTCAACATGGCGCTGCGCATGATCTGCCAGGACGACATGGGCAAGGAAGCGGTGCGCGACGGGCTGAAGACGATCAAGCTGAAGAACGTGGCCGACAAGTCCGCCAAGAAGCTGAGCTTCGCCGGCGGCGTGCTCGAGATGCAGTGCGCCTGGGCGCAGGGCCTCGATGGCGCCTTCAGCGACAATGAGATCCGCGCGCTGCTGACCGAGAAGCTCTGAGGGGAAAGGGGGCGGAGAGACATCAGGTAGAGGTCACCGCCCTCTAACGCCCTATCGTCACCCCGCCGAAGGCCGGGGAGATGAAGGAGCGCCGGTTAACTCATATCGTCATCCCCGCGAAAGCGGGGACCCACGTCGATCCAGCGACGTCGGTTGAGAGTTGGGTCCCCGCTTTCGCGGGGATGACGATAGGGCGGTTGCGCCATCGCGCGATTTTTATCCTTCACCTCGATTCAAGGCATCCCGCTACTCACACTTCGTCTTGCTGCTGGGATAGGCCTTGACCGCGATCAGTTTCTTCCCGTCCCAACGATAATAGGCGATGCCTTCCTTGCTTTCGTCCTCGTTGGGTGCGCCCAGCACGGCGATGAGGTCGCTGTCGGGCCGGAAGCGCAGCGCATCGTAATCCGGCGCCGTCTCGTCGGACGCGGTCCCGACATTCATCACGCTGATGGCCCGCAGCTCGGGCGGAAAATAGACGTGCCCGTTCCTGGCGTCGAGGATGCCGAAATCGAGGCAGGCACCGCCGCAGCCCCAGCCGACGATGGTGAAATGGCCGGCGAAGTTCGGTCCGTCCTTGGCCCCCTCACGCAGCGCCGTCTTGAATTCCTTGGCCTCCGGATTGCTGGCGAGGTCCGGCGCCGCCGGTTTGGCGATCGAAGCGACCGGCGCCGGAAAGGTCGAGAACGCCGGCGGATCGAGCGGCGCGACATCGTTCATGGTGATGGGAAGGCAGCCGGTGAGGGATTGGGCCAGGCTCGGGCCGGCCAGGATTGCGGCCGATGCGAGAACGCACAGGCCCAGGAACTTCTTCATGTTAAGAATGGAATCCATGGTTGATTCGTCGGGCGGCGGCGGATCGAGAATCTCTTTCGATCGAACGAGAGCCGGTGCCGCCGGCGAATTATTCGACGGAAATTCCTTCCTTCGCAAGTCAGGTCCCGCTTCCTTTGCGCTATCTCCTCAATCTTCCGATCCTCGTGGCGGCCTTCGGCGCCGGCCTCTTCCTCTATCTCGCGGTCCTGTCGGACAAGCCCGCGGGCGGCGACGCGCAGATGGGGGCTGCCCTTGCCATTGTCTTCGCGGCCTTTCTCTACACCGTCGGTCTGGCGGTCGCCCTGATCGGCTGCGTCGCGGCCGGCGGATTCGATTGGATCCCGGTCGACGGACGCGGCCTGCGATTCGTCATCGTGATTGCGGGCTTCATCGCGATCGGCCTGCTCTGTTTCGCCTCGATCAGCATCACCATGGAGACGACCGGCTCGGACCAGCGCTGGAGCCATGGCGTGGTGGTCGCGGCCCGCTGGGTCGCGATCGGCATGCCGGCGATCCTGATCCTCTATGCGGCCTGGGTCGTCAACGCGCCGCTCGAGCTTCGCGCCGCCGCGGCCGGCCGCTATGGGCTCTTCGCCGGAATCGCGATTTTCGGCGCGCTGGCGGGCTTCGTGACCATCCAGGAGATGGTGCGCTGGAACCGGCAGGCGGCGGCCGACGCCGCGGCCGAACAGGCGCGCGAAGACGAGGCAGTCCAGGAGACGCGGCGAAACTTCGCGGCCCTCACCGACACCGACCCGCTCTTCACCTGGGACATCTATGTCGGCTACTACAATATTCCCGACGACATCCGCGAGAGGGCGCTGACGCGCATCGCGGCTCGGCCCACGCTCGAAACCGATCTGACCGAGGCGCTGGCCAGCGGCAACTCGCTCTGGGTGCAGGAGGCCCTGTCCCTCGTCGGCCGCGTGCCGTTCCAGCCTTCGAACCGCCTCTCGGAACCGGTGGCGCGGGCGATCGATCGCCTGACGAGCGAGCTGGCCGAGGAGGCCAAGGTGGGAAACCCCGACGGCGACCAATATATCGACCATTACCGCGCCAGCCTGTTGTCGACGGTGCGCGAGGCCGCGGTGAAGATGGCGTCGGGGGCCGGGCTCGATCTGTCGGACCGGCTCGACCGGCTGCAGACGGTGGTGATCGAGGGCTATCCCAAATCCAGTGCGGCCTCGACCTTCCCGGGCGAGGTCTCGGCGGCGAAGAAACAGATTGCGGCGGCCCTGGCCGCGCGAACGCCGTAGAGCGGGTCGCAGGAAAAACTGCACCGGTTTCTACCGGTGCCGGCAAGCGAGATCGGGTGTCGGTCTTTCTTCCGCGCCGGTTTCAGCGCGCGTCGCCCAATGCTGCCAGCATCTCCGCCAGCCGCACCGGCTTGCGCAGGGTCATCACCGTGCCGAGGCCCTTGGCCTCCGCGAGCGTGCGGGCGATCTTCGAGTAGAGCGGGTTGAAGCCGCTGACGATGATGACTTTGACGTCGGCCTTGCGCTCGGCCAGCCAGTCGACGATCTCCGTCCCCTCGATCCCCGGCATCACCATGTCGAGCACCAGGATGTCGGGGGAAAGCTCCTCGAAGACGTCCTGGAAGCGATTGGAATCCGTCAGCATCACGGCATTGAGATGGAGCATCTCGGCGGCGCTCTTCACGAACTCCGCGAAATCCGCATTGTCGTCGACGACGAGAACCGTCTTCTGCTGCGCTGTCGGCATTTTGGGCCTGCCCTGTCCCCCACCCTCAGGCCGACCAATGTTATGGTCAAGGCGGTTAACAACACTTGATGTCAAGCATGGGCTATCCGACCGGCCATGTCATCCAACCCTTTGGTCTTAACAGCATTTCTTCGCCCGCTTTATTGGATGCCTGACCAACGTGATGATGGCCCGGCGATTCGGCATTCCAAGCTTCGGCGATAAGGCCCAATCATTGCCGGGAGCCCGGCCCATGCCGGGGGCGGAAGCGCGGGGGGACGGATCCGCAGCATGATCGACAGGAAGGGCAGGCTCGGGCTGTTCTTGGCAGCGGCGGGGCTGGGGCTGCTGCTGGTCGTCCTGGCCGCATTGAGGTCCGGACCGGCCTCCTGGGGCGGGGGGACCGGTGTTCTCCTTGCCGCCGGCGTTCTGCTGGGTCTCGGCGGACTGGGGATGGCCTGGCGGCAAATCGCCGCCCATTTCACCCATCTCGAGCGGCTGCGTGCGACCGTCCTGCTGCTGGGCGACCAGGGTGTGCCCATGCCGCCGCCGCGCAAGGGGCGCCCCGGCGCTCTGGACCGGCTGGAATTGGCCATCGCCGAACTGGGCGGCCATGAGATCGCCCGGCGCGAATCCCGCGACCGCCGGCTGGGCGCCGTTCTGGGGGCCCTCGATCAGGCGATCCTGGTGGTGACCCCGCAAGGGCAGATCAGCCTGGTCAATGCCGCGGCCAAAAGCCTGTTCGGCGAACGGGTGGCGCCGGGCTTGAGCGTGTTCGAGCTGTTCGAGCGGCGCAGCTTCGCCCGCACCCTGGATGAGGCCGCCTCTGCGGCGGCGCCCCTGGAGGTGGAACTGCCGAGTGTCGGCGGCACACCGATCGCGGCGACAGTGACCGACCTGGGCGAGGAGATGGGCGCGCTCCTGCGTTTCGCGCCGGGGCAGGCGGCCTTCCGGCGTCATCTCGAACATGATCTGGCGCTGCATGATCGGCCGCCGGCCGGCCGATCCGTCCATCACGAGATGGTTCTGACCGAGCTGCCGATCCTGGTGTTCGATACCGAGACGACCGGGCTCGATGTCAGCAAGGACCGCATCGTGTCGGCGGGCGGCGTGCGCATGCAGGGCTTGCGCGTCTACCCGACCCACGTCTTCGACCTCCTCTGCGATCCGGGGATGCCGATACCGCCGCGTTCGACCGCGATCCATGGCATCACCGACGCGATGGTGGCCGGCGCGCCCAGCTTTGCCGATATCGCCGACCGCCTCGCGGCCGCCTGCCGGGACATGGTGGTGGTCGGGCACAATATCGGCTTCGACATGGCCATGATCGATCGCGAGATGAAGCTGGCGGGCCGGGAATGGGTGCGGCCCGTGACGCTGGACACGCTCAATCTCTATGCCGCACTCCGGCCCCGCGCGACCAAGCTCGATCTCGAGACGATCGCGGCCGATCTCGGCGTCGAGGTGCGGGGCCGGCACACGGCCCTGGGCGACGCGCTGATGACCGCCGAGATCTTTCGCCGGCTCGTGCCGATGTTGACCGGCGCCGGGATCGTGACGCTCTCGGCGGCGATCGGATTCGCCTTGCGACCGAAGGAAGTGGTGCGCCGGCAGCGGGCGGCGGGCTGGTAGGAGCGGCAGACAGTGGAACGCGATCTGATCGAACGGGTCGACGTCTATCCCTACCGTCATCGGGTGGGCGAGGCGATGTCGAGCCCGCCGGTCACGGCCGCGCCCGAGGCGCTGTTGTCCCAGGCCGCGCAATTGATCAGCGACCGGCGCGTGAGCTCGGTGCTGGTGGTCGACGGCGAGAAGCGCCTGGTCGGCATCGTGACCGAGTATGACGTGGTCCGGGCGATCGCCAGGGACGGCGGCGCCGCGCTCGATCGGCCGCTCGCGAGTCTGATGGCGCATCCGGTCGCCAGCGTTCCGGCCGATGCCTTTCTCTATACGGCGCTCGCCCGCATGGGCCGGCGCGGCATCCGCCAGCTCGCGGTCAGCGATCCCGTCACCGGCGAGCTGGTGGGCGTGATCAGCGCCGGCGCGCTGTTGAAGGAACGTGCCAATCAGGCGCTGATGCTGGGCGACGAGATCGCCGACGCCAGGAGCGGCGCGGAGATGGCCCGGATCCGGGCGCGGTTGCCGGCGCTCGCCCGGTCGCTGCTGCAGGAGAAGCTGTCGGTGCTCGACGTCGCCGCCGTGCTGAGCGCGGTCCTGCGCGATATCAGCGCGCGCGCCGCCGAGCTGGCCGCGGAGAACATGGTGGCCGAGGGCCGCGGCCCGGCGCCGGCTTCCTGGTGTTATCTGATCCTGGGATCGGGCGGGCGCGGCGAGAGCCTGCTGGCGGCGGACCAGGACAATGCGCTGGTCCATGCGGGCCGCGAAATCGAGGACGATGGCTGGTTCGCCGAGCTCGGCCGGCGCGCCTCCGATCTGCTCGACGCGGCCGGCATTCCCTATTGCCGGGGCAAGGTGATGGCCTCCGAATCCGCCTGCCGGCACAGCCTCAAGGGCTGGCAGGGGCAGGTGGCGGAATGGGCCCGCCAGGCCGATCCCGGCGCGCTCCTGTCGGTCGATATCTTCTATGACTTCCAGCCGGTCCATGGCGACCGCCGCCTGGCCGAAGCGCTGCGGCGGGATGCGATGGCGGTGGCCCAGGACCGGGCCCTGCTGGCCCGCCTCAGCGCCACGCTCGACACGCGGGTTTCGGCCCTCACCCTGTTCGGCGGGTTCCGCATGAGCCAGGGTCGCGTCGATCTCAAACGCGGCGGTCTCCTCCCGCTTACCTCGGGCGCCCGCATCCTGGCGCTCAAGGCCGGTGTCGCCGCGACCTCGACCTCGGCGCGGCTGGCGGGCGCGGCCACGGCGGGGCTGATCAACGCCAGCGACCTGGCCGGTCTGCAGGAGGCCGAGGAATTGATCATGCGGGCCATCCTCGAGCAGCAGATCGTCGATCTCGAAGGCGGCCGCGAGCCCGCGGCGCTGGTCGAGGTGCGGCGCCTGACGCGGTTTCAGCGGTCGAGCCTGAAACGGGCCCTGAAGCTCATCGCCATGGTCGATGTGATCGTCAAGAACGCGCTCGTGGGGTGAGCCGGACGAGGCGTTGAGTTCGGTGCGACAAGCTCACTCCATGGGCTATCGGGAGTTTTTCAAGCTATTGATAATAGTAGGTTTATTTGGAGATATATTGTGAGTGCTAAAGTTCAACGAATTAGAGAATTCTAGAGGTCACAGTATACCGATTTCAAAGCGAGGAGGGAGAAACTGGTATACTTTTAGTGCTAAAATTCCCTAATATAGGGAATTATGGCTACTAAAATATACCGTAAGACGCCTCGGCCTTCTCTGACCCGCTCTCATGGACGCCTCGCCGCCGTCCTGAGTGGCGCCGACCGGCTGATCCGCGTCGAAGACGTAATGGCGACGCTCTCGATGGATCGAAAAAGCGCAGCCAAGACATTGGCGCGCTGGTACGCGCAGCAGTGGTTGCAGCGCGTCGGGCACGGCCTCTACACGGCAATACCACTTGATGCCCGAGCCACCGGGCAAGTGCTGGAGGACCCATGGATACTTGTGCCGCCATTGTTCAACCCTGCCTACGTGGGTGGTTGGACCGCGGCCGAGCATTGGGATTTAACTGAACAGCTCTTCCGCGCCATCATCGTATTCACTACTAAGAATATCCGCACGCGCCGGCGCAATGTTCACGGCATCACATTCCTCTTGCGGCACATTCAACCGAACGCACTTTTTGGCACGCGCAATATCTGGCGTGGGCAGGTCAAGGTGCAGGTTTCGGATGCCCACCGCACGATCATCGACATGCTCGCAGATCCAGCAGTCGGCGGTGGTATCCGCCATGTTGCCGATTGCTTCGCAGCTTACTTCCAGCTCAAGGAGGCGAGCCCGGAAACGCTCATCCAGTATGCCGAGAAGCTCGGCAACGGCGCGGTCTTCAAGCGCATGGGTTTCCTCGCAGAAACGATTCCGAACCATAGAGCACTCATAGAAGCTTGCCGCGAGCGGTTGACGCAAGGTAACGCGAAGCTCGATCCAGGGCTTGAATGCCCACGTCTCGTTAGGGCGTGGCGGCTCTGGATTCCGAAAACCTGGGCCGCGGTGCGACTCTCAGCAAAGGAGCGGCCATCATGATCGATCGCCGCGAACTCATGCTGCTTGCCGAAAACCTCGGTTTGCAGCCGCAGGTGGTCGAAAAGGATTATGTGCTCGGCTGGCTCCTGGCCGGCATTCGCGCCAACGCCGACCTTGGCGAACATTGGGTCTTTAAGGGCGGGACATGCCTCAAGAAGTGCTATTTCGAAACATACCGCTTCTCGGAGGATCTCGACTTCACGATCACCAGCGAGGCCCTGCTCGACCAGGTATTCCTGACCAAAGCGTTCGCTGACATTTCGGCCTGGATATACGAAGAAGTCGGCATCGAGATACCCGCCGAACGTTTGCGGTTTGACGTGTTCCGCAATAAGCGGGGCCGATTGGCGGCCGAGGGACGGGTATATTATCGTGGCCCTATTGCGCCCCGAGGCGGTGACCTTCCCCGCATCAAACTTGATCTCACGACAGACGAACTTCTGGCGTTGCCGCCGGTCGAGCGGCCCGTCGTTCATACCTTCTCCGACGAGCCCGAGGCCGGGATTACGGCCCGTTGCTACGCCTTTGACGAAGTCTTCGGCGAGAAGGTGAGAGCGCTTGGTGAGCGCGCCCGGCCGCGCGATCTCTATGACGTGATCAACCTTTTCCGGCATGACGATCTTCAGCCGCAGCCAGGTGCCATTCTTGATGTGCTGAAACGAAAGTGCGACTACAAAGGCATCCAGTTGCCAACTCTGGATACAATCAGGGCTTTCCGTGAGGAATTGGCTGGGGACTGGCAGACGATGCTGGCACACCAGTTGCCTGCTTTGCCGCCGCTTGAGTCGTTTTGGAACGCTCTACCAGAATTCTTTGCATGGCTGGCTGGCGGTTTCCGTCCGGCCATGCCGCAAGCCTATCCGCTCGCTATCGGAGAAGAAACTTTACGGCAGCCACTTGGTGCTCTCTCTGGTCCCGGCATGGTGGCATCCGCATTGGAGATCGTCCGATTTGCAGCCGCAAATCGACTCACAGCCGAGATCGACTATGTAAAGGAAAGCGGCGAACGCACGACGCGGGAAATTGAAGCTTATTCGCTTCGCAGGACGAAGGCCGGCGATATCGTGCTGCACGGCTTCGACATTAGCAGGAATGATCACAGAAGCTATCGGACGGATCGTATACGCGGCGCGCGCGCGACCGGGCGCGTTTTCGTTCCAAGGTATGCGGTGGAACTCACGCCAAGCGGCAAGCAGGAAATCCCCCCAATGGCACAACCCGCTTCGAGGGCGACCTCCAGCAGAGGCTTTGGAGGAATGACGAGGCGCTCTCCCACACAATCGCCCTACAGATCCGCTACCTCGAAGCGGCAGGCTTCCGGACCCACCTATGTCTACCAATGTCCCCTGTGCTCAAGGAGATTCCAGCGAAAGAGCCAGGACACCGCTCTGCGTGCCCATAAGACTCCGGATGGTCGGGATTGCTCTGGTCGAATCGGCTTTCTAGCCGAAATCCGCTGAGATACTGGGATGGAAGGCAAGGCAGGTACCGTCTTTCTCGAACTCCGTACCGCAGATCTGGGGATGGCAGCCCTGCCCAAAGGCCGCTTTGCGGGAAGGCCGGCTTTGCGTTAAGAAGACCGCCTTTCCCGGGCCGGGCGCCGATATCGACGGGCTGCGCCCTCCGGGTTCCCGACCAGGGTATGAACCGAGGAGCGTAGGGCCGATGGCCGCCTACCAATACATCTATGTGATGAAAGGCCTGACCAAGGTCTATCCGGGCAGCCGCAAGGTGCTCGAGGACATCTGGTTGAGCTTCCTGCCCGGCGCCAAGATCGGCGTGCTGGGATTGAACGGCTCGGGCAAATCGACCCTGCTGAAGATCATGGCCGGCATCGAGAAGGATTTCGCCGGCGAGGCCTGGGTGGCCGAGGGCGCCTCGGTCGGCTTCCTGCCGCAGGAGCCGCAGCTCGATCCCACCAAGGACGTGGCCGGCAATGTGATGGAAGGCCTGGCGCCGATCAAGAAGCTGGTCGATCGATTCGAGGCCGTCAGCATGAAGCTGGGCGAGGACATCTCGGCCGACGAGATGGATAAGCTGATCGCGGAGCAGGGCGAGCTCCAGGAGAAGATCGACAACGTCAACGGATGGGATCTCGACCGGACCATCGAGATCGCGATGGACGCGCTGCGCTGCCCGCCCGGGGACGCCGCGGTCGACAAGCTCTCCGGCGGCGAGCGCCGCCGCGTGGCGCTCTGCCGGCTCCTGCTGCAGAAGCCCGACATGCTGCTGCTGGACGAGCCCACCAACCATCTCGACGCCGAATCCGTCGCCTGGCTCGAGCGCTTCCTGCACGACTATGCGGGCACCGTCGTGGCCGTGACCCACGACCGCTACTTCCTCGACAATGTCGCGGGCTGGATCCTCGAGCTCGATCGCGGCAAGGGCATTCCGTGGGAAGGCAACTACACCTCCTGGCTGGAGCAGAAGGCCAAGCGCCTCGAGCTCGAGGAGAAACAGGAGACCAACCGGCAGCGCACGCTGGAGCGCGAGCTGGAATGGATCAAGCAGAGCCCGCGCGCGCGCCAGGCCAAGAGCAAGGCGCGCATCACGGCCTATGAAAGCCTGGTCGCCAACAGCGCCAAGCAGGCGGCCGAGGCCGGCACGCTGACCATTCCGCCGGGGCCGCGCCTGGGCGATCTGGTGATCGAAGCCACCGACCTGAAGAAGGGCTTCGGCGACCGGCTTCTCATCGAGAATTTGAGCTTCAAGCTGCCGCCGGGCGGAATCGTCGGCGTGATCGGACCGAACGGCGCCGGCAAGACCACGCTCTTCCGCATGATCGTCGGGCAGGAGACGCCCGATGGCGGCACATTGCGGATCGGACCCACCGTGAAGCTCGGCTATGTCGACCAGTCGCGCGACACGCTCGGCGCCAACAGGAGCGTGTGGGAGGAGATTTCCGGCGGCTCGGACGAACTCGATCTCGGCGGGCGCAAGGTTCCCAGCCGCGGCTATGTCTCGAACTTCAACTTCAAGGGGGCCGACCAGCAGAAGAAGGTGGGCCAGCTCTCGGGCGGCGAGCGCAACCGGGTGCATCTCGCCAAGATGCTGAAGTCGGGCGCCAACCTGCTGCTGCTCGACGAGCCCAGCAACGATCTCGACGTCGATACGCTGCGGGCCCTCGAGGAGGCGCTGCTGGATTTCGCGGGCTGCGCCGTGATCATCAGCCACGACCGCTGGTTCCTCGACCGCATCGCGACCCACATGCTGGCCTTCGAGGGCGAGAGCCAGGTCGTCTGGTTCGAGGGGAACTACGCCGACTACGAGGTCGACCGCCACAAGCGCCTCGGCGCCGAAGCCGACCAACCCCACCGCCTCCATTTCAAGCCGCTGACGCGGGGGTAGGGAAGGTTCTTCTTTCTTCTCCCTCACATCGTGAGGGAGAAGGTTGCGCAGGCTTAGTCGAGGCGAAGCCGAGACTTAGCCGGAGCTGGATGAGGGTGCTTCTCGCCCCCTCACCCTGACCCTCTCCCCCCGCTGCGCGGGTGGAGAGGAAAGAAACTTGTCTGACTCACCCCGCGTTCATCTGCGCGGTCTTCTTGCGCAGCGCGTCGATCAGGCTGGCGACCTTGCCGCCATTGTTCTGGATCACCGAAGCGAATTCGGAGCGGTGCGTCTCCGACATGCTGATTCCTTCGATCTTGAGATCGAGGATCTTGTAGCTGTCGCCGTCGTCGCGCATCAGCCAGTCGAGGCGGGCGGTCTGGCCGTTGGGCCGGGCGATCAGGGTCATGACGGTGTGCAAGCCCTCGCCTTCGTCGCGCACGCCCGCGGTGGTGAACTTCTCGCCGGCATACTGGCCGAAGCGCTGGGCGTAGTTGCCGACCAGGAAATCCTCGAACAGCTTCTGATAATCCTGCTGCTCCTCGGGCGTCGCCGTCTTCCAATAGCGTCCGAGCACGGTCTTGCCGATGGCCGGCACGTCGAAATTGGCGACCAGCAGCTTGCGGAAGCGCTCGGCCCGCTCGGCCTTGGTGATGTCGCTGCCCACCAGCTGCGCCAGGGCCTCGTCGCCGAGCTGGCGGATGAATTCGGCCGGATCGGCCGCGGCGGAAGCGCTGCGGACGAGAGGCCCGGTAAGGGCGACGGCGGACAGGGCCGTGGCCCCGATGAGAAGGGCGCGGCGGGCGATCATGGGATCAGGGCGCCTCGGACGTCTGGGGGTCGGTGATGTAGTCGAGGACCGAAACGGAATCGGGCGGCGGCGCGCCGTTGCGAATCTCGTCGTCGCGATGCTGACGGTAGAGGCTGCGAATGGTGGCGTAGTAATCGATGGCACCCTGCTTGATCTCGTCCAGCGTCTTCAAGTTGCGGGCGCGCAGATCGACGGCATCCAATCCGGCCCGAACGAAACCCAGATAGCTCAGATCGTACATCGGCAGGATCCAGGTAAGCGGATCCATCGCCATATCAACCCCGCGGCCAGTCGCATCACGCGGATTTGACGGCCCCAGGATCGGCAGCACGAGATAGGGGCCCTCGCCGGTCCCCCACACGGCCAGCGTCTGGCCGAAATCCTCGTCGTGATAGATCAGGCCGAACTCGCTGGCCACGTCGAACAATCCCGCGATGCCCAGGGTGCTGTTGATGAAGAAGCGCGCCACGGTGATGCCGGCGCGGTCGAGATCGCCCTGGAGCAGGTCGTTGCCGAGGATCACGGGGGTGCGCAGATTGTTCAGCGCATTGCGCACGCCGTCCTGGGCGAAGTTCGGCAGCAGGATGTAGTACCAGCCCGCGAACGGCTTCAGGATCAACTCGTCCATGGCGTTGTTGAGATCGAAGAAATAGCGGTTCATCGGCTCGAGCGGATCGTTGCGCTCGTCATAGGCGGCTTTTTCGTCCGGGTCCGTCGGGACCGTCGCGCAGCCATTGGTCAAAGCGAGCAGCGCAAACCCCGCCGCCGCCACGATAGCCTTCAATCCACCGCACCGCATCGAACGCCGATCCCCAAATACCGCGCCCATACCCGTCGCGGAACCTCGTGACGCTCAAGGTCGGACGAAACCGCCGGGCGCCGGGGCAAAACCGCCCCCTTCGCCTGATGTTCCCGCGACAGAGTTCACGGTGATCCCCCTAGCGAGGGTGGCATCTGACCGTTAACCAACCCTGTATGAACGGCCGTCACGAGGCCCCACCCTCGAACCGACGGTCGCTCCTCCCGGATCCGGAGCACGCCATCTATCCTCATTAACCATCTTATTCCAAGGCGTATCAGACGGCTAGGCGCTCCCGAGGCCGCTGCCGGGACCGACTGTGGCGCAAAAGTCGCAATGCCTGTCGCAGGATAGCCGGAACGGGCCGTGGCCCTTCTCCGGCCACAGCCGGAAGGGCTGCCAGGTCAAGCCGGCGGCCTCGCCGTCGCCGGCGTTTCGCCGACCGATTCGGCGTAGTGGCAGGCGACCAGGCGGCCATCGACCAGCCGGGAGTCGGGGCGTTCGCGGGCGCAGCGCTCCCTCGCCAGCGGGCAACGGCGATGGAAGGCGCAGCCGGGCGGCGGGTTGAGGGGCGACGGCAGCTCGCCCTTGATCGCCGTGCGCAAGCGGCGATGCGCGGGATCGACCGCCGGCGTGCTGGCCAGGAGCGCGCTGGTATAGGGGTGGCGCGGATGGGCGAAAATCACGTCGCGGGGACCCTGCTCCACGGGGCGGCCGAGATACATCACCATCAGCTCGTCGGCGATATGCTTCACCACGCCCAGGTCGTGCGAGATGAAGAGATAGGCCAGGTTGAACTCGGCCTGGAGATCCATCAGCAGGTTCAGCACCTGGGCCCGGATCGAGACGTCCAGCGCCGAGACCGGTTCGTCCGCGACGACCAGCCTCGGACGCAACATGAGCGCACGCGCGATGGCGATGCGCTGGCGCTGCCCGCCCGAGAACATGTGCGGATAGCGCTGATAGAATTCCGGCCGCAGACCCACCTTCGCCATCATCTCCTGGGCTGCCTTGCGCCGCGCCTTGGCGTCGAGGCTGGTGTTGATGACCAGGGGCTCTTCCAGGATTGCTCCCACCTGTTTGCGCGGGTTGAGGGAGGCGTAGGGGTTCTGGAACACCATCTGCACGACGGGCCGCAGGCGCTTCAAGGTCTCGGCGTCGGCCTTCTCGACCGGGCTGCCATCGATCAGGAGCCGGCCCGATGTCGGCCGCTCGATCATGGTCACCATGCGGGCAAGGGTCGATTTTCCGCAGCCGGATTCGCCGACCACGGCCAAGGTGCGTCCGGCCGCGACAGTGAAGCTCGCGCCGGCGACGGCACGAAGGATGTGCCCGCTGTGGAACATGCCGCCGCCGACGATATAGTCGCGGGCGAGGTCCTGCGCCTCCACCAGCGCCGGCGCCGAGGCGACTCTCGCCGGGGTGGTCATCGCGCGCCACCCATGTTGAGCGGGAAATGGCAGCGCTTTCGTCCCATGGCGATCGTGCCGTCGAACTGCGGCACCTCGCGAATGCAGCGCTCCTGCACATAGCGGCAGCGCGGATGAAACAGGCAACCCTGCGGCCGGTCGTAGATGCCGGGAACGACGCCGGGGATGGTCGCGAGGCGTGTCTTGGCGGCGCTGCGCTCCGGCAAGGCATCCAGCAGCGCGGCCGTGTAGGGATGGTGCGGACGCCGGAACAGCCCATCGACCGTCTGCTCTTCCACCTGTTGGCCGGCATACATCACCATCACGCGCTGCGCCGTTTCGGCGACCACGCCCATATCGTGGGTGATGAGCACGAGCGCCATGCCGCGCTGGCGCTGGAGCTCGACCAAGAGCTCCAGGATCTGCGCCTGGATCGTGACGTCGAGCGCGGTGGTTGGCTCGTCGGCGATCAAGAGGCGCGGATTGCAGGCGATCGCCATGGCGATCATCACCCGCTGGTTCATGCCGCCCGAAAGCTGATGCGGAAAGGCCCCGATCCGCGTCTCCGGCGCCGGGATGCCGACCTGGCCCAAGAGCTCGATCGTGCGGCGCTGGCGCTCATGGCGCGTCCCGCCCTCATGGACCTTCAGCGTCTCCATGATCTGGAAGCCGACGGTGAAGCAGGGATTGAGGCTCGTGCCCGGCTCCTGGAACACCATGGCGATATCCTTGCCGACGATGCGCCGGCGCTCCGCCGCCGAGATCGCCAGGAGGCTGCGGCCGGCGAAGTCGAGGCGGTCGGCCATCACCTTGCCGGGCCAACTGATCAATCCCATCAGCGCCAGCATGGAGACGCTCTTGCCGGAGCCGGATTCGCCGACGATGCCCAGCACTTCGCGCTCGTCGATGGTGATGTCGATCCCGTCGACCGCGCGGAACGGGCCGCGATGGGTCTGGAACTCGACGACGAGGTTGCGCATCTCGAGGAGCGGCATGGCGGCGGTCCCGATCCTCAGCGCTTGAGCTTGGGGTCGAGGGCGTCCCTGAGGCCGTCACCCAGCAGGTTGAAGGCCAGCACCGTGATCAGGATCGCGAGGCCCGGGAAGGTGACCGCCCAATAGGCGCGCTCGATGTATTGCCGTGCATCGGCCAGCATGGTGCCCCATTCCGGGGTCGGCGGCTGGGCGCCCAAGCCGAGGAAGCCGAGCGCCGCGGCGTCCAGGATGGCCGAGGAGATGCCGAGGGTCGATTGCACGATCAACGGCGCCAGGCAGTTCGGCAGCACGGTCTTGAACATGAGGCGGAGCGTGCCGGCGCCGGCGACCCGCGAGGCGACGACATAGTCCTTGGTCAATTCGGTCAGGACCGCGGCGCGGGTGAGGCGCGCATAATGCGGGATGTTGGTGACGGCAACGGCGATCATGGCGTTGCCGAGGCCGGCGCCCAGCAGCACGACGATGACGATCGCCAAGAGCAGGCTGGGCAACGCCAGGATGATGTCCATGAGGCGCATGATCATCGTATCGGCGGTGCCGCGGTAGAAACCCGCGACGAGGCCGAGCAGCACGCCGACCGTGAGCGAGAGCGTGACGACGATGCAGCCGATCAGCAGCGAATACTGCGCGCCGTAGATGATGCGGGAGAGCACGCAGCGACCGAGCCCGTCGGTCCCCAAGGGAAACTGCCAGAGCCCGCCTTGTTCCCAGAACGGCGGCAGCAGGCTGCGGTCCACGTCCTGGGCGATCGGGTTGTTGGGCGCGATCCAGTGCGCGAAGATCGCGAACAGGATCAAGAGCACGATGACGCCGAGCGCCACCATCGCGCCCTTGTTGGCGCGAAGCGACAGCCAGACTTCTCGGCGCGGGGTCAGGAGCTCGACTTCGCTGGCGGGGGTCTCGACGACGGGAGCGACTGTCTCGGTCATTGGCGCCCCCGGATGCGCGGGTTCAAGAGGCCGTAAATCAGGTCGACCGAGAGGTTGACCAGGATGACGAAGCCGGCGATCAGCAGCACGCCGCCCTGCACCGCCGGATAGTCGCGCTGATAGATCGAATTCACCAGCCAGGAGCCGACCCCCGGCCAGGAGAAGATGTTCTCGGTCAGGATCGCGCCGCCCATCAGGGTGCCGACCTGGAGGCCGATCACGGTGACGACGGGAATGAGCGCATTGCGGAGTGCGTGGATGCCGACCACGCGAAACCGGCTCAAGCCCTTGGCGCGCGCGGTGCGGACATAGTCCTCGCCCAGCACCTCCAGCATCGACGAGCGGGTCATCCGCGCGATGACCGCGAGCGGGATCGTGCCGAGCACGATCGAGGGCAGGATCAGATGGCTGACCGCCGAGATGAAGGCACCGCTCTGGTCCGACATCAGCGAGTCGTAGAGCATGAAGTTGGTGCCCTCGTCGAAATAGTAGTCGAGGGAGATCCGCCCGGAAACCGGAGTCCAGTGGAGATGGACCGAGAACAGCAGGATCAGCAGCAGGCCCCACCAGAAGATCGGCATCGAATAGCCGGTCAAGGCGGTGCCCATCAGCGCGTGATCGTAGACCGAGCCGCGCTTCTCGGCGGCGAGCACGCCGGCCGGGATCGCGATCACGACGGCGAACACCATGGCGCAGATCGCAAGCTCGAGGGTTGCCGGGAACAGCGCGAAGAAGTCCTCGAGCACCGGGTTCTTGGTGACGATCGACTTGCCGAAATCACCCTGCAGCACGTGCCGGATGTAGTCGAGGAACTGCACATAGAGCGGGCGGTCGAGGCCGATCTGACGCAGCATCTCGGCATGCCGGGCGGGATCGATCACCTTCTCGCCGAGCAGCATCTGGATCGGATCGCCGGGGATCGCATGGATCAGCGCGAAGGCCAACAGCGCCGCCCCGAAGAAGGTCGGGATGATCAGCAGCACTCGCCGCGTGACGAAACGGATCATCGATCGATCATCGAGCAACCATGGGGGATGCGGTCGCCGGAAAAAAGTCGCACCGGCGGGGGGCGCCCCCGCCGGTGCTGGGTCCGAGAACCGGCGTCCTTAATTCAACGAGACGCCTTCGAAGTTGTGGAAGCCCAAGGGATCCATGACGTAGCCCTGGACCTTCTTGTTCATCGGCATGTAGACCACCGAGTGCACGATCGGCACGACCGGTGCTTCGTCATGCAGCAGCTGCTCGGCCTTGTCGTAGATCTCGGTCCGCTTGGCCTGGTCCGAGGTCTCCTTGGCCTGCTTCAGCATGGCGTCGTAGTCGTTGTTGCACCACTTCTCGTTGTTCTGACCCGGCGCCTGGCCGGTGCCGTTGCAGCCGTGCAGGTAGAGGAAGTTGTCGGGATCGCCGATGTCGCCGGTCCAGCCGATCTGGGCCATCGGCGCCTCGCCGTTGTGCAGGCGCTTGAGGTATTCGCCCCAGTCGAAGGTGACGAGATTGACCTTGATGCCGACCTTGGCCAGATCGGCCTGCATCAGCTCGCCCATCTTCTTGCCGTCGAGGTTATAGGGGCGCGAGACCGGCTGGTACCAGAGGTCGGTCGTGAGATCCGTCACGCCGGCGGCTTCCAGCATCTGCTTGGCCTTGGCGGGATCGTAGGGATAGGCCTCGACCTTGTCGTTGTAGCCCCAGATGGTCGGCGGCAGCAGGTTCTTCGCGGCCACGGCGCCGCCCATATACTCGGCCTTGATGATCGCCTCTTTGTTGATCGCCATGTTGATCGCCTTTCGGACGTCGACGTTGTCGAACGGCTTCATGGTGGCGTTCATGGTGAGATAGGCGATGTTGAGGCCCGGAGCCTCCATCACGTTGAGCTTCGAATCTGCCTTCAGCGCTTCGACGTCGGCGGCCGCCGGGTACGGCATGATATCGCATTCACCGGCCATCAGCTTGGCCTTGCGGACCGCCGGGTCCTTGGTGATGGCGAACACCAGGTCGTCGATCTTCTGCTTGCCGCGCCAGTAGTCGGGGTTCGCCTTGTAGCGGATCACCGCGTCCTTCTTGTAATCGACGAAGGTGAAGGGCCCGGTGCCGACCGGCAACTGGTCGATCTGTTCCTTCTTGTTCTCCGCGGCGAGCTTGTCGGCGTATTCCTTGGAGAGGATCGAGGCCCACTCCATCGCGATCTCGGAGATGAACGGCGCCTCCGGATGGGTGAGCGTGATCTTCACCGTCATGTCGTCGACCTTCTCGACCCTCTTGATGGTGTCGGGCATGCCCATGCCCTCGAAGTAGGCGTAGGAGCCGCCACTGACGTCGTGATAGGGGTTCGCCTTGTCGAGCATGCGGTTGAAGCTGAACACCACGTCGTCGGCATTGAGCGCGCGGGTCGGCTTGAAGAACTTCGTGGTCTGGAACTTGACGCCCGGCCGCAGATGGAAGGTGTAGGCCAGGCCGTCATCCGAAACCTCGTACTTCTCGGCGAGCGCCGGCATCGGATCGGTGGTGCCGAACTTGATCTCGATCAGGCGGTTGAAGACCGGGCGCACCACGTCGAGCGTGGTGCCGGAATCATAGAGCTGCGGCCCGAAGCCCTCAGGGCTGCCTTCCGAGCAATAGACCAGGGTCTTTGCTTCGGCCGCGACAGTAAAGCTGGCGATCATCGCCAACGCCGCGACGGCTCCCAAAAGTTGACGTTTCATAGAGATTGACCTCCCCGAAAGTGATTGCGGCGGCCGTTCCGAGACACTGGTTCCCGGACGACCGCCTTGGCCGCGACCCTAGGCGGCCCCAATCGGCATTGTCAATGTGGCACCGGGCTTCGCAGCCCCGTGATCACAGCATCCGATTGCATCGCGCCGATGTTTCCAATGTTTCAGAGCAGCGCGGTAACAGCTTGACCGGCTTTGCTCTTTCGCTATGGTGCCGCGCCATGCGCGACGAGCTTCCCCCGATCGAATCTCCCTTTCTGGTCGAAGGACTGAAGGTCCTGCCGGCCTGGATCGACAGTAATGGCCACTTCAACATCGCCTATTACTTACATTGCTTCGACCTGGCGTTCGACCGGGTCTATGAACGTTTCGGATTCGAACATGGAATGATCAAGACGCAGCAGGCCTCGACCTTCGCCGCCGAGCTGCATCTGAGCTTCAAGCGCGAGCTGTTCGAGGGCGCGCCGCTGCGGATCGCCACCCAGCTGATCGATGCCGATCCCCGACGCTGCTCTTTCGTCCAGGCCATGTACCATGCGGACGAGGGATATCTGGCCGCTACTGTAGAATGGCTGATCCTCTATATCGATATGAACCAGCGGAAGGTCGCGGTCATGCCGGCGACGCTGCAGGCGCATCTGGCCCGCGTGCTGGAGGCCCATCGCGCGATCCCGCTGCCGGCGCCGGTTGGGCGCGGCATCTCGATCCCCCGGCGCCCGCCCTCGGGGCCGACCTGATCGCCGCGTCGCGGGCTCAGTCTTCCAGCAGGTAACCCTGGCGCGAGGCCAGAGGCTCGGTGCCGACGATCTTGCCGATCGAATTGCCCGGCCGGACCATCTTGTGCTGCCGGCGCGTCATGAGGAATCCGTCGGTCCCGGCGGCAAGCGACAGGCGCTGTTGGGACGGGTCTTCCGCCAGCGGATTCAGGATCTCGGCAATCACATCGCCCTTGGCGACCTTGGCACCCAGGGCCCGGCGATAGCAGACGATTCCGGCGACAGGCGAGCGCAGCACCTCGGTCGCGTCCAGGCTCGTGGCATCGCAGAGGGGCTTCGGCAAGGGCCCCGGATCGCCCGCGATCAGGCCGCGCCGTTGCAGGAAGCGGAACAGGGCTTGCGCGTCCGGCCGGTTGATCTCGTCGCCCGTGTCCGCCTGTCCACGATACTCGATGGTCGCGGCGAGACAGGCGGGCGGCACGGGTGTCTCGGGCCCCACTGCCGCCGCCAGCCGCGTCCAGGGCGTGCTGAAGGTCTCGTCGAAGGAATGGCCGCCGGAGTCCGCCGCCAGCAGGGTCGCGCGGCTGCCGATCTCGGCCGAGAGGTCGCGTGCCTCGGGCCAGTGCTGCGGGATCAGATAGAGATGCATCAGCGCTTCGTCGTCGCAATGCATGTCCAGCACGATATCGGCGTCGACGGCAAGGCGGGTCAGGGCGCCGCGCAGGCTCGAGAACTCGTTGCCGGGCTGGAGCTCGCCGGCGATCTCGCGCAGAGCGGAGCGAACGGCGTCGATGTTCCGTGCCGGATCGCGCCCAAGCTTGCCGGCGACACGCGTCGGCAGGGTTGGATAAAGGTCGGGCCAGCTGCGATTGAAGTTGCCGCCGCCGGAGGCTTCGTGGCGCCCGAGCAGGTGATCGTTCAGGCTCTGGGACAGGCCGATCGGATTGGCGACCGGCACCAGGATGATCTCGCCGGCGATGGCGCCTTCGGCGTCGGCCTCGTCGAGCAATTTCATGAGATGATGGGCGACGAGCATGGCCGGGGTTTCGTCGGCATGGATCGAGGCCTGCAGATAGGCCTTGGGCCGCGCCCCCGGCCGGCCATAGCGATGCGCCAGCAGGTGACGCTGGGTGCCGGGGCTGGGCGACACCAGGGCGATGCGTTCGGTGGTCTTGGTCATGGAACAGGGTCCCTGATTCCGTGGAACCGCAGAGGGCGTGCGGCGTTGGAGATGGCGTGGGCGCCAATCCGGCGAACGCCGTGGCGGCCATGTTGGAATCCATCGTTATCATATCCGGCGCGGAATCGACACCGGCCGCGGCAACAGCGGGCCTCGGGGGCAAGAACGGGAAAGGTGACGTCGATGTGATGACGGTGCCGGACATTCTCATGGTCTCTTTGGAAGGCCGATAGAATCCCTCCCTTGCCAGATCGCACCTCGCCGCCTAATTCACAGATAAGATGCAGAAACCAGAATCGCGCCGCTCTCCCGTAACCCAGGATGCCTTCGACGCCCTCGTGGCGGCCTTGCGGTCCCGGCTGCATCAGGGCAGCGATTTTCCGATCGACGCCTGTGAGCGTTTCGAGGCCGGCCTCGCGGGGCTCCACGGGCCCGTCCAGATTCCCGATGGCGGCGCCCACCCCGAATTCCCCCTGGCCGTGCTGAAGACGCTGCCCGAGGCGCTCGAGGCCGCGCGGGAAGGCGTGCCCGATCTGGCCGAGCCGCTGTCGAAGATGGCGCCCGCTTTGCGCTGGACCCAGAGCTATCGCGATCGACCGCCCTCCAGCGATTTCCTGGACCGCTACGGCTACGCGCAGTTCGTCGGTCCCGCCAATGTGCCGAGCCTGATGGTCAGCGATCGACTCGCCTTCGGCGTGCTGCTTCTGGCACCGGGCACGCTCTATCCGGCCCATGCGCATCCCGCGGAGGAGCTCTATGTGCCGCTGGCGCCGGCGCGCTGGCTGCGCGGCGAGGAGAAATGGCGCGAGCGGCAGGCGGGCGATCTCGTGCATCACGCTTCGGGCATGGTCCATGCGACCGAAGCCGGGACGGCGCCCTTGCTGTCGCTCTATCTCTGGCTCGGCGATCTCGCGACGGGCGCCAGGATCCTCCCCTCCTGAGCGGATTCGGGGCTGCGGGGAGCCCTCGCGAAAACGCATAAATCGAGCCCGGCGGGCATGCTATAAGCCCGTCCGTGATGACTTCCGACAGCGATTCTCCCTCCTTCGAGCCGCGCTCGGCGCCTGGCGCCGGCCGTGAGCCGCTCTATCTATCGGCGCTCAACGAGACCCAGCGCGAGGCGGTCGAGGCGCTCGACGGCCCCGTGCTGGTGCTGGCGGGCGCGGGCACCGGCAAGACGCGGGTGCTGACGACGCGGCTCGCCCATCTCCTCAACACCGGCAAGGCCGGTCCGGGCGATCTTCTCGCCGTCACCTTCACCAACAAGGCGGCGCGCGAGATGAAGGACCGCGTCGCGGCCCTGGTTCACCGCACGGTCGAAGGCTGGTGGCTGGGCACCTTCCACGCCCTGGCCGCGCGCATTCTGCGCAGCCATGCCGAGGTGGTGGGGCTCAAGCCGAACTTCACCATCCTCGACAGCGACGACCAGCTGCGCCTGATGAAGCAGATCGTGCAGGCGGCCGACATCGACGACAAGAAATGGCCGCCGCGCGCGGTGCTGCATCAGGTCGAGCGCTGGAAGGATCGGGGTCTCGGGCCCGACAAGATCGGCGTGGCCGAAGCCGGCGATTTCGCCGAAGGCAAGGGGCCCGAGATCTATCGTGCCTATCAGGAGCGCCTCAAGACCCTGAACGCCGCCGATTTCGGCGACCTGCTCCTGCATAATCTGACGATCTTTCTCACGCGCCCCGAAATCCTCGAACGCTATCAGCAGCGCTTCCGCTACATCCTGGTGGACGAGTATCAGGACACCAACGTCTCGCAATATCTCTGGCTGCGGCTGCTGGCGCAGAAATATCGCAACATCTGCTGTGTCGGCGACGACGACCAGTCGATCTATGGCTGGCGCGGTGCGGAGGTCGGCAACATCCTGCGGTTCGAGGAGGATTTCCCCGGGGCCCGAATCGTCCGGCTCGAACGCAACTACCGCTCGACCCAGCATATCCTACGCGCGGCTTCGGGCCTGATCGCGCATAACGAAGGCCGGCTCGGCAAGACGCTCTGGACCGAGGACGATCCCGGCGAGAAGGTGCTGCTGCGCGGCCTTTGGGACGGCGAGGCCGAGGCGCGCTACATCTCCGACGAGATCGAGGCGATCGAGCGGCGCGGCGGCTCGCTCGGCCAGATCGCGATCCTGGTGCGCGCCGGCTATCAGATGCGCGAGTTCGAAGAGCGCTTCATGACCGCGGGCGTGCCCTATCGCGTCGTCGGGGGGCCACGCTTCTACGAGCGCCAGGAAATCCGCGACGCGCTCGCCTATCTGCGCCTGGTGCATCAGCCGGCCGACGATCTTGCCTTCGAGCGCGTGGTCAATCTCCCGCGCCGGGGCATCGGCGACAGCACGCTGCAATTGCTGCATCGCTTCGCGCGCGCCAACGACATGCCGCTGACCGAGGCGGCGCTGCGGCTGGTCGGCAGCGACGAGCTCAAGCCGGCCGCCAAGCGCGCGCTCGGCCGGTTCATGGAGGATCTCGACCGCTGGCGCGGCTTCGCGCGCGATCTGTCCCATACCGAGCTGGCCGAGCGGCTGCTCGACGAATCCGGCTATACCGCGATGTGGCAGAACGACCGCTCGCCCGACGCCGCCGGGCGCCTCGAGAACCTCAAGGAGCTGGTCGTCGCCATGGCCGAGTTCGAGACCCTCGGCGGCTTCCTCGAACATGTCAGCCTCGTGATGGAGAACGCCGCGACCGATTCGCTCGAGAAGGTCACGCTCATGACGCTGCACAGCGCCAAGGGCCTGGAGTTCGACCATGTGTTCCTGCCGGGCTGGGAGGAGGGCGTGTTCCCGCATCAGCGGGCCCTCGACGAGACCGGCCTCTCCGGGCTCGAGGAGGAGCGGCGGCTCGCCTATGTCGGGCTGACCCGGGCGCGCAAGCGCGCCTGGGTCTCCTATGCCGCCAACCGGCGAATCCATAACCAGTGGCAGAGCCTGATCCCCTCGCGCTTCGTGGACGAGTTGCCCAAGGACGCGATCGACCGGGTCGTCGATCCCGGTCTCTACGGCGCCGGTCGTGGCGGCGAGGAGACGGACGAATGGTCGCGCGGCCGGCTCGGCGAGAGCGGCGGACGCGAATTCGGACGTTTCTTCTCGGGCGGGAATGCGGGGCGCTCGACCGTCGCGCGGTTCGGCTCCCGGCGCGATGCCTTCGCGCGCGAACGCTCGCCGCGGCTGATCGAATCCGCGTCCTCGTCGCGCTCCTCGGGCGCCTTCGGCGTCGGCGACCGGGTGTTCCATCTGAAATTCGGCTACGGCAAGGTGACCGTCGCCGAGGGCGACAAGCTCGAGATTCAGTTCGACAAGGCCGGCACCAAACGCGTCATGGCGAGCTTCGTCCTGCCCGCCGACCAGGCGGGCTGATCCCGGGCATGGCGAAGCGCGCCGGTTCCGGGGCCGCTGCCGCGGGCACGCCTCTCTGGCAATTCCGCATCGAGCTGCCGGCGCGGGATGGCGCGGCGATCGAGGCGCTGGAGGAGGCGCTGGAACCCAGCGCCGTGGCGCTGTTGCGCTTCGAACGCGCCAAGGGCAAGCGCTGGCGCGTCGACGCCCTCTTCGCCGCCCGGCCCGAGCGCAAGGCGCTGGCTTCCCTGCTGCGGTCCCTGGGATTGGAGAAGCGCGCCTGGCAGCTCGATCGCCTGCCCGACCGCGACTGGGTGGCCGAGAGCCAGGCGAGGCTGCCGGCGCTCAAGGTGGGACGCTTCTTCGTTCACGGCTCGCATCATCGGGGCGCCATCCCGCGCGGCAAGCTGGCGCTCGAGATCGACGCCGGCATCGCCTTCGGCACCGGCCGCCATCAGACCACCCGCGGCTGTCTCGAGCTGATCGAGCGGCTCGCGGCGACGCCGCCCGCGCGGCCGCTCGATCTCGGTTGCGGCACCGGGATCCTGGCGCTGGCCATGGCGAAGCTCTGGGGCGTGGCCGTGATCGCGGCCGACAACGATCCGGACGCGGTGACGGTGACCCGTGAAAACGCCGAACGGAATAGATTGCGGGATCTGATCCGGCCGTTGCGCAGCGAAGGTTACACGGCCGCCGCGGTGAAACGGGCGGGACCCTTCGACCTCATCGTCGCCAATATCCTGGCGCGACCCTTGATCGAGATGGCGCCCGATCTCGCGCGCCATCTCATGCCGGGCGGGCGGGCGATCCTGTCAGGGCTGTTGATCGAGCAGGAGAACGAGGTTCTGGCCGCGCATCGCGCGCTGGGGCTGCGCTGCGAGGCGCGCCAGCATCATGGCGACTGGTCGGCGCTGTTGCTGCGCAAGCCCCGAGCGAGGGCCGCGGTGCCCCGCAGCCGTCGGGTCAGAGGTCGTTAGGATTGCCCGGGAGAACCGATCCGGTGCCGACGACGCTGCCGTCGAGGATCAGTTGGAAATTATGGCCGTCGCGGCCGAACCGCCAGCAGCGCGCCTGCGTCTCCTCGGCGCCGGTCAGGCACAGGGCATTATCCTTGATCGTCCAGGTGCCCTTGTAGTCGGCGCCGTGGATCGTGCCGTTCTTGTTGTAGTAGTAGGCGAAGCTGCCGGCTTTGGAGGTCTCGCCGGTCAAGGTATTGCCGATGATGAGACCGCGAATCTCCGAGCCCATCAGGACCTCTTGGATCCCTTTCGGCGAGGCCCAGCCGGTGGCCGGGATCGCGAACGCCAATGCCGTCATGCCCATCATCAAGGCCGAACGAAGCCGCGTCATCACACGCCCCCACAACAGAATTTCTTGTTTTGCGGCGGGAGTCACATCGCACAGCGGTTGGCTTGGGCCCTACCGGTGAAGCTCCCCGAGCCGTAAGTTAAAAAAACATTAAGGCAAAACAAAGACGACGGCTCGAGGATCGAGCCGTCGTCCTGTTTTAGCCAATATTGTCAGCGACTTGGTCGCCGACGGGAGGTCAGGCGGCGCGGGGCGCCGAGCTGTCGTTGGCGTTCGCCGCGGGACGGACCGAGCGGATCGCCAGCTCCTCGGCGACCCAGTCGATATCGCCACGCGCGATGCCGATATCGGCCAGCATGTGATTGTCGAGCTGGCCCAGCTCCTTGGCGGCGGCCCGGTAGCGGTTCCACACGCGAATGGTGGAGACCTCTTCCGCGTCGTTCGACCAGGCCGGCGCGTCGCCGGTCAGGGTCTTCGCGACCGCCGGGATCTCGTCCCGGGTCAGGCCGATGTCGCGGAGCATGCGATCGTCGAGCGCCATCAGGTTATGATAGGCGCGACGACGGCGGGCGAGACGGGCCACCGGGCGAACCACGAGATCCTGGACCAGCGACTGGATTTCCTGGAACAGGGTCCCGTCGATCGGGGCATAGGCCTGAGCGGTCAGCTCGGCCACGCGCTCGCTGTCGCCGCGGGTCAGGCCGACATCGGCCAGCATCCGCTCGTTCAGCACCCCGAGCTCCTGCAGCACCTGGTGCTTCCGGGCCGCGTGCCGCCAGCGAGTGACCAGCGAACGGCCGAAGGCAGCAATGCGAGCAAAGCCATCGACAGAAGCGACAGAGGCCGGCATCGTCGCGCGGCTGTCCGTCGCCAGTTCCATATCCATCAAGCGAGTCATTTTCGAGATCCGATCATCTTTCCTGGGCGCTATTGCCCTGCGCTTACGGTGGCAAATATAGGAAGAAGCTTCAGGTTTAGGCAGCGGTTTTGCTGCATTGCAGTAATGCCTTGAGCGCATACATTGACACATTATTGACGATTTTTGCATATCACGTTAACGAATGAGGAAATCTTGCGGCAGCCGCAAGACGCTCTTATGACCGATCCCGAATGGCAGGAGAACCGAGTGTGAATCAGCCCCTCCAATCCCCCCGTTATGAGGGCGATGCCGCCATGGCGGCGCTCCTGAAATTGTCGGGATCCCGTTTGGATATCAATAAGCTGCGCCATCTGGTCGCGGGCGTCGTCTCGGCGCCCCGGAGCGAGCGGCCGAAGGACTGGATGACGCTGGTCGCGCCCTCTCCCGATGCGGCGCTGGAGCGCCAGCTTGTCGCTTTGGAAGAGGAAATAGCCGCCGGGCGGCCAGTCGAGCTGGCGGCCCGTGGCGCCGACCGCGGTCTGCGTCTTGCTGCACTGCGAAAAGAACTGGTCCGGCAGAATCTGAACGGCTTCCTGGTGCCCCGGGCCGACGAGTTTCAGGGCGAGTATGTCCCACCCCGGGCCGACCGGCTGGCCTGGCTCACCGGCTTTACCGGCTCGGCCGGCCTGGCGCTGGCCCTGGCCGATCGGGCGGCGGTCTTCATCGACGGTCGCTACACGCTCCAGGTCCGCGACGAGGTCGATGGCGCCCTTTACGAATATCGGCACATCACCGACGAGCCGGCCGACGCCTGGCTGAGCCAGCATTTCCCCACGGGCGGGCGGCTCGGCTATGACCCCTGGCTGCACACGGCCGACGGGCTGATCTCGATCCGCGAGGCGGTCGAACGGCGCGGCGGGCAGCTCGTGGCCTGCGAGCGCAACCCCGTCGATGCGGTCTGGACCGACCAGCCCGCGCCGCCGATCGCACCGGTGGTGGTCCATCCGATCCAATATTCCGGCCGCGAGGCGGCCGACAAGCGGGCCGCGATCGGGGCCGAGCTGGAAAAGGCCGGGATCGACGCCGCCGTCATCAGCCAGCCGGCCTCGATCGCCTGGCTGCTCAATGTGCGCGGCGCCGATGTGCCGCGCACGCCATTGCCGCTGGGTTTCGCGCTGGCCCATCGCGACGGCACGGTCGAGCTCTTCATGGAGCCTCTGAAGCTGGCGCCAGGCCTCGAGGCGCATCTCGGCAATGGCGTGTCGGTGTCGCCGCCCGCTGAATTCGGACGCGCCCTCGAGCGGCTCGGGAACGAGCATCGCCGCATCCTGATCGATCGCAGTTCCGCTGCGCTCTGGATCGTCGAGAAATTGAAGACATCCGGCGCCTCGACGGTGATGGGCGAGGACCCTTGCGCGCTCCCGAAGGCCTGCAAGAACGACACCGAGCTCGCGGGAATGCGCAATGCCCATCGGCGCGACGGCGTCGCGGTCACGCGCTTCCTGGCCTGGCTCGATATCAATGCCGCGAAGGGCGAGGTCGACGAGCTCATCGCCGTCGAGAAGCTGGCGCAGTTCCGGCGCATGGGCGAGCTGTTCCGCGATTTCAGCTTCGACACCATCTCGGGCGCCGGACCCAACGGCGCCATCGTCCATTACCGCTCGAGCCCGCGGACCAATCGCAAGCTCCAGGCCGGCGAGCTGTTCCTGCTCGATTCCGGCGCGCAATATCTCGACGGCACCACCGACATCACCCGCACCATCGCGATCGGCACGCCGAGCCCCGAGATGCGCGACCGTTTCACCCGCGTGCTCAAGGGGCATATTGCGTTGGGAGCGGCGAAGTTTCCACGCGGCACCTCGGGCAGCCAGCTCGATGCGCTGGCGCGCCGCGCGCTCTGGGAGGTCGGGCTCGATTACGATCACGGCACCGGCCATGGCGTCGGCAGCTATCTCGCCGTGCATGAGGGGCCGCACCGCATCTCGAAGGTGCCCAACCGCGTGGCGTTGCTGCCGGGAATGATCGTCTCGAACGAGCCCGGCTACTACAAGACCGGCGCCTACGGCATCCGCGTCGAGAATCTGGTCGCGGTCCGGTCCGAGCCGGCGTCCGAAGGCGGTCTCCCGATGCTCTCTTTCGAGACGATTACGCTGGCGCCGATCGATCGCCGGCTGGTCGAGACCAAGATCATGACCGCGGACGAGATCGCCTGGCTCGACGCCTATCACCAGCGCGTGCGCGAGAGCCTGACGCCGCTCTTGGACGCGCCGACGGCAACCTGGCTCGCGCAGGCGACGCGGCCGGTGGGGGCGTAATCACTCCATGATCATCCCCGCGAAAGCGGGGACCCAACTCTCAGCCAACACCGCTGGATCGACATGGGCCCCCGAAACCAAACACTTTCGCGGGGGTGACGGTGGAGCGCTTCACCCGCCGATGAGCTTGATCCAGTCCTGCTCGCTCAGCGTCTTCACGCCGAGCTCGGCGGCCTTCTTGGCCTTGGAGCCGGCGTCGGCGCCGACGATCACATAGTCGGTCTTGCTGGAGACCGAGCCCGCGACCTTGGCGCCGAGGGATTCGGCCTTGGCCTTGGCCTCGTTGCGGCCCATGGTCTCGAGCGTGCCGGTGAAGACCACGGTCTTGCCGGCGACGGGCGAGTTGCCGATCTTGGGTGCCTTGAAGGGCGGGACCTCGATCTCCCGCTCCAGATCCTTCAGCACCTCGCGGTTATGCGGTTCGGCGAAGAAATCGACGATGTCGTTGGCGACTGAAGGGCCGATGCCTTCGATCGCGTCGAGATCGCCGATGGCGGGGCTGAGGCTGCCGGCGAGGCGCCAGACATCGAGAGGCAGATCCTCGGTCGATTGCTTCATCGCCTGTTTCAGGCCCTGGCTCGCCTCGATCATCGCGTCGCGCCAGGCGGCCAGCGTCTCGTAGTGGCGCGCCAGCAGCTTGGCGGTCTGCTCGCCCACCTGGCGGATGCCGAGCGCATAGATGAAGCGGTCGAGCGGCAACCGGCGGCGCGCCTCGATCGCATCCAGGAGCTTCTTGACCGACTGCTCGCCCCAGCCTTCGCGCGCGACCAGCTCGTCGCGGTGATTCGTCAGGCGATAGATGTCGCCCGGCGTCTTGAGCCAGCCTTCGTCCCAGAAGGCCTGGATATGCTTCTCGCCGAGCCCCTCGATATCGGCAGCCCCGCGGCTCACGAAATGGCGCAGCCGCTCGACCGCCTGGGCCGGGCAGATCAGCCCGCCGGTGCAGCGCCGCACCGCCTCGTCGATTTCGCGGATCGCGAGGCTGTGGCAGACGGGGCACTTGGTGGGAAACTTATAGGCTTTGGAATCGCGCGGGCGGCGCTTCTTGATCACCTCGACGATCTGCGGGATCACGTCGCCGGCGCGCTGCACCACGACCCAGTCGCCTTCGCGGATATCCTTGCGCTCGATCTCGTCCTCGTTATGCAAGGTCGCGCGCGACACCACCACGCCGCCGACCGTGATCGGCTCGAGCTCGGCCACCGGTGTCAGCGCGCCGGTGCGGCCGACCTGGATGGTGATGGCGTTGAGCCGCGTCTCCGCCCGCTCGGCGGGGAACTTGTGCGCCAGCGCCCAGCGCGGGGCGCGGCCGACGAAGCCCAGCCGCTGCTGCCAGTCGCGGCGGTCCACCTTGTAGACGACGCCGTCGATGTCGTAATCGAGCTTGGCGCGCTGCGCGCCGATCTTCTCGTAGAAGGCCAGCAGCGCCTTCTCGTCCTCGCAGCGCTTGACCAGCGGATTGACGGTGAAGCCCCATTCCTTGAGGCGCTCGAGGAAATCCCAGTGGGTCTTGCAATCGTCGATGGCGCCGCTGGTCTCCCCCTCGGCATAGGCGAAGAAGCGCAAGGGGCGGCTCGCGGTGATGGCGGGATCGAGCTGGCGCACGCTGCCGGCGGCGGCGTTGCGCGGATTGGCGAAGACCGCTTCGCCGTCGGCCTCGCGCGTCTTGTTGAGCTGCCGGAAATCGGCGTGGCGCATATAGACTTCGCCGCGCACCTCGATGAGCTTGCCCTGATGGCGGCCGTGAAGCTGCTTGGGCAGATCGGCGATGGTGGCGAGGTTGCGGGTGATGTCCTCGCCCACGCTGCCGTCGCCGCGCGTGGCGCCCTGGACGAAACGGCCGTTCTCGTAGGTGAGGGCCGCGGAAAGCCCGTCGATCTTGGGCTCGGCCACCATCTCGATATCGCTGTCGTCCGGCAGCTTGAGGAAGCGGCGGATGCGGCCGAGGAAATCGGTGACGTCTTCCGTGCTGAAGCCGTTGTCGAGCGAGAGCATCGGCCGGCTGTGCGTGACCTTGGCGAATCCGCTGGCCGGCGCCGCGCCGACGCGCGCGGAAGGGCTGTCGAGGCGTTTGAGGCCGGGAAAGCGCGCTTCGATCGCCTTGTTGCGGTTGACGAGCGCGTCATAGGCGGCGTCCGAGATCTCGGGCGCGTCCTTCTGATGGTAGAGCTTGTCGTGATGGGCGATCTCGGCCGCCAACCGCGCCAGCTCCTTCTCGGCCTGCGCCTCGGTCAGCTCGTCGACGCGGAGGGCCGCGATCGTCGCGGCGGGTTTCTTCGTCATGACGGCGTCCTGTTCATGCGGTGCCCGCCATCAGGCGGTCGGCGGCGGCGCGCGCCTCGTCCGTGACCTTGGCGCCGGAGAGCATGCGCGCGATCTCCTCGCGCCGGCCGGCGGCGTCGAGCGGCTCGACCTCGGTGCGCGGGCTCTTGCCCAGGCTCTTGCGCACGCGCCAGTGATGGACGCCCAGGGCCGCGACCTGCGGCGAATGGGTGACGACGATGACTTGCAGATCGTCGGAGAGGCGCTTCAGCCTGGCGCCGACGGCGGCGGCCGTGGCGCCGCCCACGCCAGCGTCGACCTCGTCGAAGATCAGCGTGGAAACGGGATCGCTCCCGGCCAGCACGACGCGCAGGGCCAGCATCAGGCGCGAGAGCTCGCCACCCGAGGCGACCTTGCCCAGCGGGCCGGGCTCGGCACCGGGCATGGTCGCGATCTCGAAATGCACCCGCTCCGTGCCGCTCGGTCCCCATTGCGTCTCCGGCAGCAGTTCCAGCCGGGTGCGGAACGACGCCTTGTCGAGCTTGAGCGGGGCCAGCTCGGCATTGATGCGGCGGTCGAGCTTGCGCGCGGCCTCGGCCCGGTCCTTGGCCAGGGCCTCGGCGGATTTCCGATAGGCGGCGGCCGCGTCGGCCTCGCGCCGACCCAGCTCCGCCAGACCGCCCGACTGGTCGTCGAGCGCCTCGAGCTGGGCCTGCATCTCCACGAGCAAGGCGGGCAGCGCCTCCACGGCGCGGTTATGCTTGCGGGCCTGCTCGCGCAGGGCGAAGAGCCTTTCTTCGACCTTCTCGAGCCGGCTGGGATCGGCGTCGAGGGCGGCGGCCACGCTGTGGAGCGCATGAACCGCCTCGGCCAGCTCGCTGGCCGCGCGATCGAGCGCCGCCATCACCGGCTGCAAAGCTTCGCCCGCCTTGTCGGCGATGCGGTCGAGCCGGCGCTGAGCCTGGGCCAGTCGTTCATCGGCGCTGCCATCGCCGCTGACGGCGGCGAGCGCGGCCGAAAGGGCTTCGCCCAGCTTCTCGCGGTTCATCAGCAGGCTGCGCTCGTTGGCGAGCGTGGTCTCCTCGCCGGCTTCGGGGGCCAGCGCATCCAGCTCCTTCACGGCATGGCGCAGATAGTCTTCGTCGCGCCGTGCCGCCGCCAGCCTGGCCTCGGCGGCCTCGCGCGCGGCCTTGGCGCCCTGCCATTCCTGCCAATGGGAGGCCGCATGGCGCGCGGCGGCGCGCAGGCCGCCGAAGGAATCCAGCAGGTCGCGATGGGTGGCCGAATCCATGAGGCCCGACTGGCTCGCCTGGCTCGCGATCTCCACCAGCGTTTCGCCCAGCCGCTTGAGCAGGCCGACGCTGACCGGTTCGTCGTTCACGAAGGCCCGGCTGCGGCCGTCGCGGCCGAGCTGGCGGCGAAGGATGAGCGCCGGCTCGACGGCGAGGCCCTGCTCGGACAGCAGCGCGTTGGCGGGATGGGAGGCGGGGAGATCGAATTCGGCGGTGACGCTGGCCTGCTCCGCACCGGGGCGCAGCAAGCCGGCATCGGCGCGCTCGCCCAGCGCCAGCCCCAGCGAATCCAGGAGGATCGATTTGCCGGCGCCGGTCTCGCCGGTCAGCACCGAGAGGCCCGGCGCAAAGGAAAGGTCGAGCCGGTCGATCAGAACGACATCGCGGATGGCGAGGCCGATCAGCATCCGCGGATCAGAAGATGTTGTTGAGCCAGGAGCCTTCTTTGCGCATCGGCTCGAGGTCGTGACTGGTCAGGAGCGCATAGGAGTCCTGGTACCAGTCCGTGCCGGGAAAGTTGTAGCCGAGCACGGCACCGGCATTCTGGGCTTCATCCATGACGCCGAGCGAGAGATAGCATTCGACCAGCCGCGACAGCGCTTCGGGCACATGGGTCGTGGTCTGGAAGCGCTCGATGACGGTGCGGTAGCGGTTGATCGCGGCGACCCACAGGCCCCGCGTCTCGTAATAGCGGCCGATCTCCATCTCCTTGCCGGCGAGATGGTCGCGCGTCAGGTCGAGCTTCAGCGAGGCATCGCGCGCATAGTCGGTGTTGGGGAAGCGCGCCACCACTTCGGCCAGGCTCTGCAAGGCGAGCTCGGTGTTCTTCTGGTCGCGGCCGACGTCGACGATCTGCTCGTAATAGCAGAGCGCCTTCAGGTAATAGGCATAGGGCGCGTTGCGGTGGCCGGGATGCAGATCGATGAAATGCTCGAGCCCGATGATCGCGTCGTCATACTCGTTGTTGACGTAATGCGCATAGGCCGACATGAGCTGCGCCTGGGTCGCCCAGGTCGAGTAGGGATGCTGACGTTCGACCTCGTCGAACATCGCCGCGGCTTTCTTGAACTCCCCGGTCTGGATCAGGTCGTAGCCCTGGTTGTAGAGCACCTCGGGCGGCTGATCGGGAATCTTGGGCGTGTCGGAGCCGCAGGCGCTGAGCGCGAGGCCAGCCAGGAGCACGAGTGCGGCCAGGGCGGGCCGGCGGAGAAGGAACTGGGACGGCATCGGTTCTTGCTTTGCCTCGACACATTCAAGTCGCTGGCCTGGCTGATAAATTCACGCTCGGCCCAGGCGGGCGCCGGGCCCGACTATAGGGCCCCGGCCTCAGCCCCTCAAGCGCCGGTGCGCAACCGGCCTCAGCCCCGGGCGCCAAGGCTCGAACAGCGCAAAAAATGGCGGAAGGCGGCCCTTGTGCGGGAGGTCGGCGGCGCTATTCGGCCGCCGAAACCTGAATCGGCAGGTCTTCGCGAATCGGAGCCCAGGCCCAGGCCTCGGAGTCGGCGAAGAGCGCGGCGAGGAGCCGATGATGCAGCTTATGGCCGGACCGCCGGCCCTCGAAGCGCGCCAGCAGCGGCCCGCCGGCCAGGGCCAGATCGCCGATCACGTCGAGCGCCTTGTGCCGGGCCAGTTCGTTGGGATAGCGCAGGCCGCCCTGATTCAGGACCTTTCCCTCCGACACCACCACCGCATTGTCGAGCGAGGCGCCCTGGGCGAGGCCCGCCGCGCGAAGCGCTTCGGCATCGGCGAGGAAACCATAGGTGCGGGCCCGGGCGATCTCGGCGCGGAAGGCGTCCGCCGTGACCCGGGCGCTGTAGCTCTGGCGCGTGAGCTCGCAGGTGCCGTAATCGACCTCGATCTCGACGCTGAATTCGGTGGCCGGATGGAGCGCCACGCGGCGCTGGGAGTCCTCCACCACCACGGATTTGAGGAGCGCGATCGCGCGGCGGGGGGCCGGTTGCTCGACCATGCCGGCGCATTCGATCAGGAACAGGAAGGGGGCGGCACTCCCATCCATGATCGGGAGCTCGGGGGCGTCGATCGCGATCTCGGCATTGTCGATGCCGCAACCGGCGAGCGCCGCCATCACATGCTCGACGGTCGCGACCTGCGTGCCGGCATCGTTGCTGAGCGCCGTGCAGAGCGGCAGGTCGCAGACCTGGCGCCAATCGGCGGGAATGATCGCCCTGTCGCCGCTGAGGTCGGTGCGGAGGAAGCGGATGCCGCTGCCGGCGGGGGCGGCGTGGATGCTCATGCGCACCGCGCGTCCGCTGTGCAAGCCGATGCCCGAACAGGAGACGCTGTTACGCAACGTCCGCTGGCGTGCGAATCCAGCGAATTCGGTAGGGCCGGCGATGCTGTCGGGCATTGGGGGGAGGCTGTTCCCTGAAGCGATCTGGAAAGATCTCGGAAACCAGCTCCGCTTTGCGCGTCGGGCTAGCGGCTCTGATTCGACTGCCAGCCTAGAGGAAGAAAGAGCCCCGGTGCCATCGAAAAGGCGATGGCACCGGGGGAAAAGCTGTGGCACCCGTGTCCGAAGTCAATCAATCCCGTGGCGAAAATCCGGCCAAGGGGTCAGTTGGCTTGCCGACGCAGGAAGGCCGGGATTTCGAAGAACTCTTCCTCGGCGCGTGTCGAGGCGATGCGGTCCTTCGGATCCAGTCCCGCCAGCCGCTGCTGCGCTTCGGCAGCCTGCGGCGCGGCGGGGGTTGTGGCGGCACGAGGCGGTGCAACCGGCTGCGGCGCCGGCTGAGTGGGCATGGTCGGTGCCTGCAGGCGCGGTGCCGGTGCGGCCGGAGCCGCCGTCGGCGCCGGCGCGGATGCCGGCTCTGCTTTGGGTGCCCGACCAAACAAACCACCGCTGCCGGTCACGCGCGCGAAGAGGTTCGATCCGCGACGCGGCGCTTCGGGAGCGGTGGGCGTGGGGCTCGGCCGGGCCGCGGGAGCGGTCATGGCCGGAGCCGCCATCGTCGGTGCCGCCGGGGCCGTCATGGCCGGCGGAGTCATGGTGGGCATGGGTGCCCGCGGCGCCGGCATCGACGCCCGTTCGACCGGGGGCGGCGCGATGAAGGGCCGTTCCTCGGCATGGCGGGGCGCCGTCATCGGTGCCATCGCCGTCGGTGCCGGCATCGGCGCCGGCGTTGCGACGGTCGGCGAAGGCGTGGCCGCCAGATTGTAGGCGAGCGACATGCCCGCATCGCTCTGGGGCTGGCTGGCGGTCGCGGGTGCCGTCATGGCGGGCGCCGTCATCGCCGGGGCCGACATGGCCATGGCGGGACGCGGTGCCGTCATGGCCGGTGCCGGCTGAGTCTCCATCGCCATCGCCAGCGCGCCGGAGGTGGAGGGCTGTGCGCTCATGGCAGCGGCCGGCGGGGCCTCGACCATGTCGCGGCGTTCGGCCCGCAGGACCGACGGCGCCTCGGCCGGCTGATGGGCCGGCGTGCTGACGACGCGGCCACCGGCCGCGACGAGGCTGAGGCTGACCGGACGCGGCATGACCTGGCCCGCGGCTTCTATGCCGGTGGCCACGACGGAGATGCGGATCTTGCCGGTGAGGTTCTGGTCGAAGGTCGAGCCGAAGATGATGTTCGCTTCGGGATCGACTTCCTCGCGGATCCGGGTCGCGGCCTCGTCCACCTCGAACAGGGTCATGTCGGGGCCGCCGGTGATGTTGATGAGAACGCCGCGGGCGCCCTTCATCGACACATCGTCGAGCAGCGGGTTCGACACCGCCCGTTCGGCGGCGGTCACGGCCCGGCCTTCGCCTTCGGCCTCGCCGGTCCCCATCATCGCCTTGCCCATCTCGGTCATGACCGAGCGGATGTCGGCGAAGTCGAGATTGATCAGGCCCGGCATCACCATCAGGTCGGTGACGCCGCGCACGCCCGAATAGAGCACCTGGTCGGCCATCGCGAAGGCGTCGGCGAAGGTGGTCTTCTCGGTCGCGATCCGGAACAGGTTCTGGTTCGGGATGATGATCAGCGTGTCGACATATTGCTGCAGTTCCTGGATGCCGCTGTCGGCCAGACGCATCCGGTGCAGGCCTTCGAAGTGGAACGGCTTGGTGACCACGCCGACCGTCAGGATGCCGTGCTCGCGCGCGGCGCGGGCGACGACGGGAGCGGCCCCGGTGCCGGTGCCCCCGCCCATGCCGGCGGTGATGAACACCATGTTCGAGCCGGCCAGTTCCTCGATCACGCTATCGATCGATTCCTCGGCGGCGGCGCGGCCGATATCGGGGCGCGAGCCGGCGCCCAGACCCTGGGTGATGCCGTGGCCGAGCTGGATGCGTCGCGCGCATTGCGATTGCGCGATCGCCTGGGCGTCGGTGTTGGCGATGATGAATTCGACCCCCTCGAGATTCGAGCGGATCATGTTGCTGACGGCATTGCCGCCGGCTCCGCCCACACCGATGACGGTGATGCGCGGCTTAATCTCATGCGGGTTGTGTGGCAGAGACAGGTTCAAAGTCATTTACGGCCTCCATTCATGACACGGGTGTGTCGGCGCCGGTTGATCCGGCGCCGGTTATGCCGGGCCTTGCCAGGGGCCCGGTATGGGGTGAAATCAGAAATTGACACGGAGCCAGTTGCCCAGCCGGCCGATGAAGCCGGCGGCCTCTCCTTGTTGGGATTGATGACGGCCTTCGGTGCGCGGCAGTCGGTGGTAGGCCTGCTGCGCATAGACAAGAAGTCCGGCGGCGGTGGCGAAGGCGGGACCGCCCGTCGCTTCGGCCAGGCCGGCGATGCGGATCGGGCGCCCCATGCGCACCTGCTTGTCGAGCACGGCCGAGGCCAGCTCGCGCAGGCCCGCCAGCTGCGAGGCACCGCCGGTGAGCACGACGCGACGGCCGGCGATCTTGTCGAAGCCGCTCTGCTCCAGGCGTTGGCGCACCAGCTCGAAGGTCTCCTCGAGGCGCGGCTGGATGATGCCGACCAGCATCGAGCGGGCGATGGTGTTGCCCTCGACCGCGTCCTCCTCGCCGACCAGCGGAACCGTGATCATCTCCCGCTCGTCGGAGGGCGAGAGCATGCAATTGCCGTAGAGCGTCTTGAGGCGCTCGGCATGGGCCAGCGGCGTCGAGAGACCGCGCGCGATGTCGTTGGTCACATGGGCACCGCCGACCGGGACGATGTCGGTATAGACGACGTTGCCGTCGAAGAAGACCGAGATGGTGGTGGCGCCGCCGCCCATGTCGATCACGGTCACGCCGAGATCGCGCTCGTCGTCGACCAGCGAGGCGAGGCCGGCCGCGTAGGGGGAGACCACCAGGGCGCCGATCTCGAGATGGCAGCGGGCGATGCAGCTCGTCAGGTTGCGCACGGCGCCGGCCTGCGCCGTCACCACATGCATGTCGACACCGAGGCGCTCGCCGAACATGCCGCGCGGATCACGGATGCCGCTGCTGCCGTCGATCGAGTAGCGGATCGGGATCGAATGGATCAGCCGGCGCTCGCCATGGGCGTCGAGCATGCCGCCCTGCTCCAGCACGCGGCGCAGATCGCCGTCGCCGATCTCGTGGCCGGCGATCTGGACCTCGACGCCGACCGTCTGCGAGGCGGGATAGCCGCCCGAGAGATTGACGATGACCTCGTGGATGGTCTCGCCGGCCATCTCCTCGGCGGCGTGGACCGCGCTCAGGATGACCGCCTCGGCCTGCTCCATATCGACGATGGCGCCGCTGCGCACGCCGCGCGACACCTGATGGCCGATGCCGGTCACGCGCGGGCGGCCGTCTTCCTCCAGCCGTGCGATGAAGCAGCAGATCTTGCTGGTCCCGACGTCGAGCGCGGCGACCGTGCCGCTGCGCGATGCCATTCTTGGCTTCCTCATTCCCAACGCCCCTGTCTTTCGCTGCCTGCCGGCCCGGCCTTCTGGCCGTGACCCGCTCCCCCGAAAATCATGTGTCGCTCCCCGGCGCTGCGGGCTTGGTGGCGACCGGCTTCGCGTCCGGCGCCAGCCGCACCACCATGCGGTCGGGCAATCTGAGATCGATCGCCGAGAGGTCGCGCTTGAGCAGCCCCTGCTCGCGCTCCAGGCGGGCCAGCTCGAGCCAGGCCGCGGTCGGATTGGTCTCGGGCAGCTTTACGTCCACGCCATTGTCGAGGCGCAGATTCCAGCGGCGGTCGCCGACCCAGACGGCGGCGCGCACGCGTGCCTTCAACTCGGGCTCCAGCCCCAGCATCGTCACCAGATCGGCGGCATGCTGCGGGGCGTTGTCGCCGACCAGCACCAGGAGCTGGTTGAAGCGGCCGGGATCGTCGGCGGCGATGGCCTCGCCCTGCCGATCCACCAGATAGAACTTGCCGTCGCGCTGCCACAGCGCGAAGGGCGCGAATTCGTCGACATGGACCGTGAGGGTGCCGTCGAGGCCGCGGCGCACGCTGGCGCTCTTGACCCAGGGCAGGGTCTCGACGCGGGCGCGGATCGCCTCGGGATCGAGGGCCAGGAGCGGGGTGCCGCGATCGGCGCCGATCGCGGCCAGCAATTCCTCCGGCGGCGTCTGCTGGCGGCCATCGACCGCCACGCTCTGCAGCGTGAGGCCCATCTTTCCGGACAGCGCCACCAGCCCGTCGCCGAGGGCCACGCCCTGGCGTTCGATCCAGGCGCTCGGCCACAACATCCAGCTCGTGCCCGCAACCGTGGCGAGGGCGGCGCCGATGAGGGCGTAACGCTGCAGGCGCTGGCGGCGCAGGCTGCGCGGATCGCGCCGCAGCTTCGTTTTGCCGCGCGGCGCGCCGGCCCGGGATCTGGCGGAAGCCGTCACACGTCGCATTGCGCGTTCTCCACCATCCAGCTCACCAGGGCACCGAACGAGATGCCGACATGCTTGGCCTGCTCGGGCGCCAGCGAGAGCGGCGTCATGCCGGGCTGGGTGTTGACCTCGAGCAGATAGAGCTGCTCGGGTCCGCCGCCCTGCGTGTCGTCATAGCGGAAGTCGCTGCGGGACACGCCGCGGCAGCCCAGCGCCTGATGGGCGCCCAGCGCCATGGCCAGGGCAGCGTCATAGACTTTCGGCGGAATCGGCGCCGGCACCAGATGCTGGGTGATGCCGTCGGTGTATTTCGCCTCGTAGTCGTAGAAGTTGGTCTTGGATCTGAGCTCGGTCACGGCGAGCGGGCGGTCGCCCATCACGGCGACGGTCAGCTCGCGGCCGGCGATGTAGGGCTCGACCAGGGCCGCCGACCCATAGGACCAGCTCGAGGCCGGAGGTACATTGTCGCCCTGGCGCACGATGCGCACGCCGACGCTCGAACCCTCGTTATAGGGCTTCATCACATAGGGCCGGGCCAGCGGCTCGCCCTTGGCGAACTCCTCGCGTGTGACGAGCTTGCCGTCCGGGCAGCGCAAGCCTGCCGCGGCGAAGATGCGCTTGGCCATCGGCTTGTCCATGGCGAGCGCCGAGGCCAGCAGGCCGGAGTGGGTGTAGGGGATGCCCATGAGATTGAGCACGCCCTGGATGCAACCATCCTCGCCCCAACGGCCGTGGAGCGCGTTGAAGACCGCATCGGGGCGCGGCTGCAGCGCCGCGATCAGGGCCGCCACGTCGCGGCCCACATCGATCGCGGTCACGTCATAGCCTTCGGCGCGCAGGGCGTCGGCACAGGCCTTGCCGCTCACCAGCGACACCTCGCGCTCGGCGGAGGGTCCGCCCATCAATACGGCAACGCGTTTCATGCGCGCACCTCCGGACCGTTGGTGGCGGGCCGGCCGATGCGGCGGATTTCCCATTCGAGCGTCACGCCGGTCTTCTCCTTCACGCGCCGGCGCACGTCTTCGCCGAGCGTCTCGATATCCGCGGCGGTCGCCTCGCCGGTGTTGATCAGGAAGTTGCAGTGGCGCTCGGAGACCTGCGCGCCGCCGATGCGCAAGCCCCGGCAGCCGGCCTCGTCGATGAGCTGCCAGGCCTTGCGGCCGCGCGCTTCGGGACCTGCGGGATTGGCGAAGGTGCTGCCGCCGGTGCGGGTGCGGATCGGCTGACTCTCCTCGCGCGCCTTCTGGATCTCGGCCATGCGCGCCTGGATCGCGGCGGGCTCGTCGCGCCGGCCTTGCAGCAGCGCGCCGGTGAAGATCCAATCCTCCGGCAGATCGCAATGGCGATAGCTGAAGCCGAAATCCTTATGCGTCAGCGGGTGCAGTTTGCCGCTGCCGTCGAGCGCTTCGCCCTCGATCACCACGTCGGTCATCTCGCGGCCATAGGCGCCGCCGTTCATGCGCAAGGCGCCGCCGATCGTGCCGGGGATACCCGACAGGAACTCGAGGCCGGCGAGGCCCGCGTCGCGCGCCGCGATCGAGACATTGAGGTCGAGTGCCGCGGCACCGGTGCGAACCCGGTCGCCCTCGGCGGCGATGCGGGCGAACTCGCGGCCCAGGCGGATCACCACGCCGGGGACGCCGCCGTCGCGCACCAGCAGGTTCGAGCCGACGCCGATCACGGTCACCGGCAGGTCTGCGGGCTTGCCCGCGAGGAACGTCGCCAGGTCGTCGCGGTCGGCCGGCCGGAACATGATCTCGGCCGAACCGCCGACGCGGAACCAGGTGATGCCGGCCAAGGGCGCATCGGCGGTGAGCCGGCCGCGCACGGGCGGCAATCCGGCCAGGGGATCGGTGGAGCGCTTCATCGCGGCCATCATTCGCCCGCTCCCTTGCCCGCTATAGTTTGGGGAGGCTTGGGCTGGCTCGCCTGCAACGCCTTCAACTGCTCGGGCAGGGCATTCGCCCAATAGGTGATGCTGCCGGCACCGAGGCAGACCACGAGGTCGCCCGGCTGCGCCCGCTCATGGATCATCGCCGGCAGGGCCTCGGGCGACGGCAGTGGCGAGACATGGCGATGACCGCGATTCTGCAACCCCGCCACCAGGGCGTCGCGATTGGCACCCTCGATCGGCGCCTCGCCCGCGGTGTAGACGTCGGCGACGATCACCTCGTCGGCGTCGTTGAAGCAGGAGCAGAACTCCTCGAACAGGTTCTTGAGCCGGGTGAAGCGGTGCGGCTGCACCACGGCGATGACGCGGCCCTGCGTGGCGCCGCGGGCGGCGCGCAAGACGGCCGCGATCTCGACCGGATGGTGGCCGTAGTCGTCGATCACGGTGATGCCGCCGGCCTCGCCGGTGCGGGTGAAGCGGCGCTTGACGCCGGCGAAGGAGCCCAGCCCCTTGCGGATGATGTCGTCGCCGATACCCATTTCATGGGCGACGGCGATGGCGGCCAGCGAGTTCTGGACGTTATGCGCGCCATGCATCGGCAGATGGACGCGCTCGATGCGGCGCTCTTCCTGCTGGTGGCGGTCCTGGATGACCACGTCGTAGGTGGCGCCGTCCGGCCCGATATCGATGTTGATCGCACGCACGGCCGCCTGGGGGCTCATGCCGTAGGTCACGATGCGGCGGTCGGAGACGCGCGGGATCATCGCCTGCACCACCGGATGATCGATGCAGAGCGCGGCGAAGCCATAGAAGGGGATGTTCTTGACGAACTCCTCATAGGCGCGGTTCATCGCCTCGACCGTGCCGTAGAAATCGAGATGCTCGGGATCCATGTTGGTGACGATGACGATGGTCGCCGGCAGCTTCACGAAGGTGCCGTCGGACTCGTCGGCCTCGACCACCATCCAGTCGCCCGAGCCCAGCCGCGCGTTGGTGCCGTAGCTGTTGATGATGCCGCCATTGATGATGGTCGGATCGAGTCCGGCAGCGTCCACGAGCTGGGCGACCAGCGAGGTCGTCGTGGTCTTGCCGTGGGTGCCGCCGATCGCGACCGACCATTTGAGGCGCATCAGCTCGGCCAGCATCTCGGCGCGGCGAACCACCGGCAGGAAGCGCGATCGCGCCGCCATCACCTCGGGGTTCTCCGGCTTGATCGCCGAGGAGACGACGATCACCTCGGCCTGGCCCAGATTCTCGGCCTTGTGCCCGATCTCGACCGGGATGCCCAGCGCCCGCAGGCGTTTCACATTGCCGCTGTCGGACGCGTCCGAGCCCTGCACCCGGTAGCCCAGATTGTGCAGGATCTCGGCGATGCCGCTCATGCCGATGCCGCCGATGCCGACGAAATGCAGGATGCCGATGTCGAGCGGAAGGGCCCTCATGCGGCCTCCTTTCCGGCGGCGAGCGGCGCCAGCGATTCGGCGAGATCGGCCAGACGCTCGGCGGCGTCGGGATGGCTGAGGCTGCGCGACGCGGCGGCGGCCGTCGCCAATTGTTGCGGGTCGGCCAGGAGCGAGGCCAGCCTCGCGGCCAGCGCCTCGGGCGTGAATTCGGCTTCGGTCATGACCCAGGCCGCACCCGACGTCGCCATGGCGCGGGCGTTGGCGGTCTGGTGATCGTCGGCGGCGAAGCGGTAGGGCACCAGGATCGAAGGCCGCCCGGCGGCCTGCAACTCGGCGACCGTCGAGGCGCCGGAGCGCGCGATCATGAGATGGACATGGGCGAGCCGGGCCGCCATGTCGGCGAAGAAGGGCTTGAGCTCCGCGGCGAAGCCGATCCTGCGGTAGGCGGCGGCCACCGTTTCCAGATCTTCCGCCCGGCATTGCTGGGCGAGACGCAGGCGGGCGCGGTCGCCGGCGCCCAGCCGCTCGATCGCGGCCGGGATCACCTGGGACAGGATCCGGGCGCCCTGGCTGCCGCCGATCACCAGCAGCTCCAAGGCGCCGCCGGGCTGGGGCGCCACATATATACTGTGGGCGAGGGCGGCGATGGCCGGCCGGACCGGATTGCCGGTCAGGACGGCCCGGGCCTGCGCCGAGGCGGGCAGGGCGCCGACCTGCTCGAAGCAGGTGGCGATCCGGTTGGCGCGCGAGGCCAGCAGCCGGTTGGCGCGGCCCATCACGGCATTCTGTTCATGGAGCAGCAGCGGCACCTTGGCGTGCGCGGCGGCCAGCATGGCCGGCACCGAGGCGTAGCCGCCGAAACCCACCGCCAGGGAGGGCCTCGCCGAGCGCAGGATCCGGCGCGCCTCGAAATAGCCCTGGGCCAGGCGGAACAGGCCGCTGAGCCGGTCGGAAATCCGCTTGCCGGCAAGGGCGCCCGCCGGGATGCGCCGGGTCTCGACCTCGGGCAGCCGGTCGCCGAAGCCCTGACCGCGCTTGTCGGTCACCAGCATGACGCGCCGGCCGCGCTTCAGCAGCGCCGCCGCGAGGGCTTCCGCCGGGAACATATGGCCGCCGGTGCCGCCGGCGGTGAGGAGGATGGGGGCGAGGCCGCTCATCATTCCTCCCCCATCGCGACGCGCCGGCGGGTCAGCGCCAGCAGCATGCCGATCGACAGCGCGCAAGCCAGGAGCGACGAGCCGCCATAGCTGATGAAGGGCAGGGTCATGCCCTTGGTCGGCATCAGATGCAGGCTCGACGCCATGTTGACGACGGCCTGGAGGCCGAAAGTGACGAGCAGGCCCGAGGCCGCCAGCAGCACGAAGAGGTTGCGTTCCTGCAGCAGCTTGGCGATGCCGCGCGCCATCACGAAGGCGAACAGGGCCACGATGAAGAGGCAAGCGATGGCGCCCAGCTCCTCGCCCGCGACCGCGAACACGAAATCGGCATGGGCATCCGGCAGCACCATCTTCACGGTGCCCTCGCCGGGGCCCTGGCCGAAGAGGCCGCCATTGCGGAAGGCGTCCAGCGCGCGATCCACCTGGTAGGTATCGCCGGCGGCCGGATTGAGGAAGCCGTTCACGCGCTCGGTCACATGCGGGAAGGTGAAATAGGCGCCGACCAGCCCCACCACGCCGACGCCGGCGAGCGTGCCGACCCAGAGCAGCGGCAGGCCCGCCAGGAAGAACTGCGCGAACCAGGTGCAGCTGACGACCACGGTCATGCCGAGGTCGGGCTGGGCCATCAGCACGGCGACCACGACCAGATAGAGCATGATCGAGATCAGGTTGCCCGGGACCCGGTCCGGCCCATGCTGGGCCGAGAACATCCAGGCGGCCACGACCGCGAAGCAGGGCTTCACGAACTCGGAAGGCTGCAGCGAGAAGCCGGCGAGGTCGATCCAGCGGGTGGCGCCCTTGATCTCCTGGCCCGTGACGAGGGTGAGCACGGTCAGGCCCAGGAACAGGAAGAAGCCCAGGGTGGCGACGCGCCGGATCATGCGCACGCTCATGAGCGAGGTCGCCAGCAGGATCCCGATTGCGACCGGCAGCAGCGCGAAATGGTGGCGGACCAGGCTGAAGCTGTCGAGCCGGATGCGGGTCGCGACCGCCGGGCTCGCCGCCAGGCTCATCATCATGCCGATGGCGATCAGGAGCGCGATGGCACCCAGGGTCCAGCGGTCGACCGTCCACCACCAGCGGCCCAGGATGCTGCGGTCGTTGCGGGCGAAGGCGGTTGTCATGACGCCCTCCGCTGGCCGTTGCCGGGTTCGAGAGCGAGCACCAGCTGGCGGAAGACATCGCCGCGCTGCTCGAAATTGGCGAACTGGTCGAAGGAGGCGCAGGCCGGCGACAGCAGCACCACGGCGCCGGCCTTGCCGTCGGCCTGGGCCTGGGCATGGGCGGCCGCGACCGCGCGGTCGAGCGTGCCGCATTCGGTGGCCGCGACCTGGCCCTTCAGCGTGCGCGCGAAATCGGCCGAGGCCTCGCCGATCAGATAGGCATGGGCGATACGCGGGAACAGGGCCTTGAGGCTCTCGATGCCGCCTTCCTTGGGCTTGCCGCCGAGGATCCAATAGATCGGGTGATAGCAGACCAGGGCCTTCTGGGTGGCGTCGGCGTTGGTGGCCTTGCTGTCATTGACGTAGCGCACGCCAGCGATGGTCGCGATCAGCTCCTGGCGATGGGCGAGACCCGGATAGGTCCGGATGCCTTCGAGGATCGGCGTGCGCTGGAGTCCCAGCGCCCGCATCGCGGCATAGGCGGCGGCCGCGTTCTGCCAGTTATGCTCGCCCGGCAGCGTCGCCACGCCCGTGAGGTCGAGCACGGCCTCGGCCTTGCCGTCGAGATCGTCCACCAGCTTGCCGCCGGCACCGGAGACTCCGGCGGGTGCGGGGCGAATCGACGAGATCGACACGACTCGCGCGGCTTTGCGCGCGACGATTCGCTCGCGCAGCGCGCGGCTGGGCTCGTCGTCGATGCCGATGATCGCGGTGTCGTCCGCGCCCTGGCGCCGGAAGATGCGCTCCTTGGCGGCGATGTAGCCCGCCATGTCGCCATGGCGGTCGATATGATCGGGCGTGATGTTGAGGAGGATCGCCACCGTCGGCTTGAGCGAGGGCGTGATCTCGAGCTGATAGGAAGAAAGTTCCAGCACATAGATGCCGGCGACGCCGAGCGCGGGGAGCGCCAGGGCCGGCGTGCCGATATTCCCGCCGACGGCGACCTGTCGGCCGGCCGCGCCGAGGATATGGCCCGAGAGCGCCGTGGTGGTCGATTTCCCGTTGGTGCCGGTGATGGCGAGGAGGCGCGCATGGGGCTGGGCCCGCAGCAGCAGCTCGACATCGCCGATGATCGGCTTGTTCGCGGCCTTGGCCTGGGCCGCGATCGGATGGGGCTTCGGGAAGGAATGGGGGATGCCGGGGCTCAGGACCAGGGCGTCGATGCGGGCCCAGTCGGCGGTGCCGAGATCGACCGGCTCGATGCCTTCGCCCGCGAACTGCGCACGCTGCGCCGCCGAATCGTCCCAGGCCCAGACCGTGGCGCCGCTGGCCTTCAGGGCCTTGGCCGCCACGAGCCCCGACTTGCCCAGGCCCAATACGGCGAGGGTGCGGCCGGCCAGCCCAGGGATTCGGATGAGATCGGTCACCCCGTCAAATCCTCAACGCAGCTTCAAGGTGGCGAGCCCGGCCAAGGCCAGGATCGAGGCGATGATCCAGAACCGGATCACGATGGTGGGTTCGGCCCAGCCCTTCTTCTCGAAGTGATGGTGCAGCGGCGCCATGCGGAAGACGCGCTTGCCGGTGAGCTTGAAGGAGACGACCTGGACGATCACCGAGGCGGTCTCGAGCACGAAGAGACCGCCGACGATCGCCAGCACCAGCTCATGCTTGACCACGACGCTGATGGCGCCGAGCGCGCCGCCCATGGAGAGCGAGCCGGTGTCGCCCATGAAGACCATCGCGGGAGGGGCGTTGAACCAGAGGAAGCCCAGGCTCGCGCCGACGAGGGCGGCACAGAACACCGCGAGTTCGCCGGAGCCGGCCACGAAATGGAGCTGCAGATAATTGGCGAACACCGCGTTGCCGACGAGATAGGCGATGAGGGCAAAGCAGCCCGCAACGATCATTACCGGGACGATCGCGAGTCCGTCGAGCCCATCTGTGAGATTCACGGCATTTGACGCGCCGACCATCACAAAAACCGCGAACGGAACGAACAGCCAGCCCAGATGGATCAGGATCTCCTTGAAGAAGGGGACCGTGAGACCGGTCGAGAGCGGCTCGGGCGTCAGATGCATCACCGCGAGCGCGGCCGCCGTGCCCATGACGATCTGCGCGACCAGCTTGAGGCGGCCGGGCAGGCCCTTGCTGCCGCGCTTGGTCAGCTTCAGATAGTCGTCGCCGAACCCGACCAGGCCGAAGCCGATGGTCAGCAGCAGCACGACCCACACATAGCCGTTGGCGAGATCGGCCCAGAGCAGGGTCGAGATCGCGACCGCGAGCAGGATCAGCACGCCGCCCATGGTGGGCGTGCCCTTCTTGGTCAGGAGATGCGACTCGGGTCCGTCGCTGCGAATCGGCTGGCCATGCGGCTGCTTGCTCTTCAACCACGCGATGACGCGCGGGCCGAGCAGGAAGCTGAGCAGCAGCGCCGTCATGACGGCACCGCCGCTGCGGAAGGTCAGATAACGGAAGATGTTGAAGAGCGAGCTCTCTTCGGCAAAGGGGGCGAGAAGGTTGTAGAGCACTGCGGTTCCGTCCCCCTAGTTGCCGTTCGCGGCGCGCGGCATTGGCGCCGAGGCGCCCATGGCCTTGATGGCTTCGACGATCGGCGCCATGCGGGTGCCGAGCGATCCCTTGACCAGGACGACGTCGCCGGGCTTCAGCGTGGCCAGCACCGGCGCGATGATCTCGGCGCTCGATTCGGCGTGAGCGGCGCGCAGAGTCGCCGGCAGAGCCGTATCCAGGTTCGTCATGAAGGGGCCGACGGTGAAGACCTGCTGTGCGCCCGAGGCGATCAGGTCGGGACCGAGCCCCGCATGGAGCTCGGCGCTCTGTTCCCCCAGCTCGCGCATGTCGCCCAGCACGGCGATGCGCCGTCCGCCGTTCCGGGGCTTGGCCTGGGCCAGCACCCGGAAGGCTGCCCGCATCGCGGCGGGGCTGGCATTGTAGCTTTCGTCGATCAGCTCGACGCTGCCGCCACCGCGCTGGGCCGGGAGCATCACATGGCTGCGCTGGCCGCGGCCCTTGGGCGGGGTGACGCGCGAGAAGGCGGCTGCGGCCTGGCCCAGATCGGCGCCGGCGGATTTGACGGCGGCGAGGACGGCCAGACTGTTCATGACCCAATGCTGGCCCGGCGCGCCGATGCAATAGTCGAGCCGCTCGCCTTCGATGACCGCGGAGACGGCGCTGCAGGTGGCCTGGAGCGAGCAGTCGAGGAGCCGCGAGGTCGCCTCGGCATGGGTGCCGAAGCCGATGATGCGCTTGATCCCGCGACGGCGCGCCTGGGCGGCGAGGCGCTCGAACTGGGCGTTGTCGCGATTGAGGATCACGACCCCGCTGGGGTCCATGCCTTCGAAGATTTCGGCCTTGGCGTCCGCGATCGCCTCGACCGAGGCGAAGAACGCCATATGGACGGCCTCGATCGTGGTGATGATCGTGACCTCGGGGCGGACCTGGCGCGACAGGGGGCCGAGCTCGCCGGCATGGTTCATGCCGAGCTCGAACACGCCATAGACCGTCTCGCGCGGCATCCGCGCCAGCGTCAGGGGCACGCCCCATTGATTGTTGAAGCTGCCGACGGCCGCGAAGGTCGGGGCCTGGTCGGAGAGCACGGTCTTGAGCGCTTCCTTGGTCCCGGTCTTGCCGACGCTGCCAGTGACGCCGATGCGCTTCGCCCTGGACCGCTCGCGCGCCGCCTGGCCCATCCGCTCGAGGCCCGCCAGGGTCTCGTCGACCAGCAGCAGCGGCGCGTTGGCGTCGAGCCCCTCGGGGCGGCGATGGACCAGGGCGGCCACGGCACCGGCGGCAAGCGCCCGGGCAATATAGTCATGACCGTCGAAGCTGGGACCCTTGAGGGCGACGAAGAGATCGCCGGCCTCGACCGTGCGGCTGTCGATCGAGACGCCGGTTGCCGCCCAGGCGGCGGCGCCTTCCAGCAGGCCCGCGGAAGCCTTGGCCGCTTCGGCGGCGGTCCAGAGCACCGGTTTCGCGGCGGCGCTCATGCGCCACCCCCGATTTTGCGTCCGCCGACGGCGATGGCGGCGGCGCGCGCCACCTCCGCATCGTCGAAGGGATGCGTGACCGAGCCGACGATCTGGCCGGTCTCATGGCCCTTGCCGGCGATGACGAGGAGATCGCCCGCCTCGAGCTCGCCGACGGCGGTGCGGATGGCGAGAGCCCGGTCACCGATCTCGCGCGCACCGGGGGCCGCCGCCATGATCTCGGCGCGAATGGCGGCCGGATCCTCGCTGCGCGGATTGTCGTCGGTCACGATGACCCGGTCCGCCAGCTCGGTGGCGATGGCGCCCATCACCGGTCGCTTGGCGCGATCGCGATCGCCGCCGCAGCCGAACACCACCACGAGGCGGTTGCGGGCGAGGGGCCGAAGCTCGTTGAGGATCGTGCGCAGCGCCTCGGGCTTGTGCGAATAGTCCACCAGGATCGTGGCGCCGCTCGGATGGCGGGCCACCAGCTCGATGCGGCCATGGACTCCGCTCAGCTGCGACAGCTCGGCGGTGGCGCGGGCGGGATCGGCGCCGCAGCCGATGACGAGCCCCAGCGCCGTCAGGGCGTTATAGGCCTGGAAGCCGCCGGCGACCGGGAACATGAGCTCGGTGCGCTGGCCGAAGATGTCGAGGACCAGGCGCTGGCCTTCCGGCAGCAGGGTGCGGTCGACCAGCGTCAGGTCCTTGCCGGCCTTGCCGAAGGCGATGGTGGCGAGGCCGCGCTGCTTGCAGATCGCGAGCAGGGGCTCGAACTGGTCGCTGTCGGCATTGAGCACGGCCGTCCCGGTGCCTGGCAGCAGCTGCTCGAACAGCCGCGCCTTGGCGCGGAAATAGCGCGCCATGGTTCCGTGATAGTCGAGATGCTCGTGGGTGAGGTTGGTGAAGGCCGCGGCCTTCAGCTTCACCCCGTCGAGGCGGAACTGGTCGATGCCATGGCTCGAGGCTTCGAGTGCCAGGTGATCGATGCCGCCCTGGGCCAGCTCGGCCAGAAGGCGATGCAGCTCGATCGGGTCGGGCGTCGTCAAGGCGCCGGAATGGTCATGGCCGGGGGCGACGACGCCCAGCGTGCCGAGACTGCCGGCGCGGAAGCCTAGCAGCGTCCAGAGCTGGCGCGTGAAATGCGCGGTCGAGGTCTTGCCGCTGGTACCGGTGACGGCGGCGATGGTCTTGGGCTGCTTGCGATAGAAGCGCGCCGCCATGAGCGCCAGGCGCCGGCGCGGATTGTCGTCGAGGATGACCGGAACGCGGCCGATCTCGGGCGGCAGGTCGGTGTCGAAGGGCGCCAGGATCGCGCTGGCGCCGCGCTTTAGCGCATCGATGATGTAGACGCGCCCGTCGGCGCGCGACCCCGGCAGGGCGGCGAACAAATAGCCGGGCTCCACGCGACGCGAGTCCGCGCTCAAACCCTTGATCTCGATTTCCGCCGCCGCCGTCGCCACGTCCGTCTTCCGTTCCTCCAGGAGGTCCTTGAGCCGCACCGGCCCGAACTCCGCCGTCCCTATTCCGTACCGCGCGCTGACACGAGCAGCGCGGCGGTCTCGGAGGGCATGTCGTTCTGATCCTGCGGCGGGATGCCGAGCAGCGGGGCCATGCGCTGAATCACGCGCCCCACTGCCGGCGCCGCAACCCAGCCGCCGGTCGCATAGCCGTAAGAGCTCGCATTGGGCTTCGGGTCGTCGACCATCGCCAGCACCACATAGCGCGGCGCGTTGATCGGGAAGACGCCGACGAAGGAAGCCATGCGGGCATTGGCGACGTAGCCGTGGCTGCCGAGCTTGTCGGCCGTGCCGGTCTTGCCGCCGACGAAATAGCCGGGCACGTCGGCCTTCTTGCCGGTGCCCTTCTCGACCACGAGCCGCAGGAGCTGGCGGATCTCGGCCGAGGTTTCGGCCTTGATCACGCGCTGGCCGTCGGTGACTTGGTCGAGGCTGCGATGGATCAGCGTCGCCGGGCGCATCATGCCGCCATTGACCATCGCCGCCACGCCGGTGACGAGATGCAGCGCGCTGACCGCGATGCCATGGCCATAGGCGATCGTCATGGTGTTGATCGGACGCCAGTCGGCCGGGTACATCGGCGCGCCGGCCTCCGGGATCTCGATCGAGGCCCGGCGCAGCATGCCGATGCTGTCCATGAATTTGCGCTGGCGCTCGGTGCCGATGCGCTGCGCGATCAGCGCCGAGCCGATGTTCGAGGAATACATGATGACTTCCGAGACCGTCAGCGGACGGTTCTCCGGATGGAAGTCCGAGATGGTGAAGCCCGCGACCCGCAAGGGATGGCTCGCATCGACGCTGTCGTTGATGCCGATCACGCCGGAATCGAGGGCTGCGGCCGTGTTGAAGATCTTGAAGGTGGAGCCCATCTCGTAGACGCCCAAGGTCGCGCGGTTGAAGCGCTGGTCGGGCGTCGCCGTGCCGGCATTGACCGGATCGAAATCGGGCAGCGAGACCATGGCGAGGATCTCGCCGGTATTGGCGTCGAGCACCATGCCGGCGCCGCCGACCGCCGAGAAATCGGTGATCGCGCGCTGGAGCTCGTCGTGAAGGATGTGCTGGACGCGAAGATCCAGCGACAACTGAACCGGCTGGCCGCTCTTGAGCACGTCGTCGAAGGACTGCTCGATGCCGGCGAGGCCCTTATTGTCCACGTCGGTGTAGCCGACGACATGCGCGGTCAGCGAAGACTGCGGATAGACGCGGCGTTCCTCGCGCTGGAAGGCCAGGGCGGGGATGCCGAGGCGGTTGACCGCATATTGCTGGCGCGGCGTCAGATCGCGCTTGATCCAGACGAAGCGGCTCTTGGCCGACAGTTTCGCGGTCAGCTCGGCGGCGCTCAGATCCGGCAGGATCTCGACCAGCTTCGCCGCGGTTCCGGCAGGATCGGCGATCTGCTGGGGATCGGCATAGAGCGAGGCGGTGGCGAGGCTGGTCGCCAGCAGGACGCCGTTGCGATCGAGAATGTCGGCGCGGGCGACCTCCAGATCGGGTGTCGGCAGTTGCGCGCTCTCGCGCTCACCGCCATTCCAGACGCCGACTTCGAACAGGCGGAGGCTGATGGCCAGGAAGGCCACCAGGAACAGCCCGCCGCCGAACAGGAGGCGCAGATAGCCGGTCTCGAGCACGCGCTTGCGCTCGCCGTCGAGCGCATAGAGGTCCTCGAAGCGCGGCGGCCGGGGATCGGCGAGCTGGGGTCCTTGCGGGTGGCGCGAGGGCCGCGGTTTCATTGCTGCTGCTCCGCGGTGGTCGCGGCGATGAGCGCGCCCAGCGGATCGTCGCTGGGCGAGACCAGCGGGCCCGTGGCCGCGCGCGTCGCCGCGGCGGCCGTGGCGGAAAGGTCTTCGCTGCCCGAGGTCGGATCGACCGGCGCCATGGCGGCGGTTGTCGGCGTGGGGGCGGCTTCGACCGTGTTGCTGGCATCGGCCAGATCCTGGTCGGGCTCGAAGCTGACCGGGACGAACTCGCTGGGCGCCAGGCCGGTCAGGGCCGGCCCCGCCGGGGCGCTGGCGTCGAGATCGGCCATGCCGGCCGACCATTCGAGGCCGCTGGCGAGCGAGGCGGTCTCGCTGGTGGCGGGCTTGGGGTGGAAGCTCGGCGCGGGCAGCGCCACATCGAGGCGCGGCGGCAGGGCGGCCAGATTCTCCATCTGCTTGGCCGCGACCGGCGCCAGGCCCAGATGCCGGCGGTTGAGATCGGAGAGCCGGCCGGGTTCGTTCAGATAGCTCCATTCGGCCTTGAGCACGCGGACCTGCTCCTGCGCGCGGGCAATGTCGCGGTTGGTCTGACCCAGCTGATGCTCGAGTTCCTGCACCGCGAACTTGATCTGGAACATGCAGAAGCCGGCGGCGATCACCAGAACGAGCCAGACCGGCAGGGAGAGACGGTTCATGGATCAGTCCTCCTCGGCCGCAGCGCCGCTCTCGCCCCAGGCGGGGGCGGCGGTGCGCTCGGCCGCGCGCAGGCGCGCCGAGCGGGCGCGCGGATTGCGATCGGTTTCGGCCTTGCCGGGCTTCACCAGCTCGGGCGACAGGGTGCGGAAGCTGGGCGCATGCGTGGGTGCTGGCGCCTCGGGCAGATGGCGAGAGCCCTGGGGTGTACGGCCGGCCCGTTCGCGCAGGAACCGCTTCACTTCGCGATCCTCAAGCGAATGGAAGGAGACGACGGCGAGCCGGCCGGCCGCCTGGAGGAGCGCCTCGGCGGAGACGAGGCCGCGGCGAATCTCGCCCAGCTCGTCATTCACGGCGATGCGCAAGGCCTGGAACGTGCGGGTCGCGGGATCGATGCCGTCATGGGCGCGGGGGCCCGAGGCACGGCGCACGATCTCGGCCAGCGCCAGCGTGCGCGTGATCGGCGCGGTGCGGCGCGCGGCCACGATCGCGCGCGCGATCTGGCGGGCGCGGCGTTCCTCGCCATAGCGGAAGATGAGATCGGCGAGATCGGATTCTTCCATCTCGTTCACGAGATCGGCGGCGGTCGGGCCGTCGCGGCCCATGCGCATGTCGAGCGGACCGTCGAAGCGGAAGGAGAAGCCGCGCTCGGGCTGATCGATCTGCATCGAGGAGACGCCGAAATCGAAGGCGATGCCGTCGGCATGGCTCAAGCCGCGCTTGCTCAACAGCTCGCGCATGTCGCCGAAGCGCCCCTGCACCGCATGAAGGCGGCCCGGGAAATCCTGCGCCAGCGCCTGCGCGCCCGCGATCGCATCGGGATCGCGATCGATCGCCCAGACGGTGCAGTCAGCGGCGGCGAGGATGGCGCGGCTGTAGCCGCCGGCGCCGAAGGTGCCGTCGATATAGATGCCGCCATCCTTGGGCGCCAGGGCCGCGAGCACCTCGTCGAGCATCACGGGCACATGGGCCTGCGCGCCGGAGGCATCGACGTCCGATTTGTTGCGACGCTTGCCGGTCATGGCTGACCGTCCGGGCGCGCGCTGCGCAAGGTGCGTCCCTTTTCGAGCGCGCGCTTGCGCGCTTCGATCTTGTAGCGCTCGAGCGCCTGGGGTTCCCAGATCTCGAAATGCTCGCCGCGTCCGACGAAGGCGGCGACTTCGCCGATATTGGCTTCCTTGGCGAGATCCTCGGGCAGCTGTACGCGGCCTTCGCCGTCGAAGGCGAGCTGCTTGGCGCTGGAGAACAGCGCCATTGTCAGATCGTCATGCTCTTCCGAGAACAGATCGGAGTTGGTGCTGAGGCGCGCCTTGATCCCTTCCATCCAGTCGATGCCGGCGCATTGCACGGCTTTGTACTTGAAGGAGGGGAGCGCCACGATTCCGTGGAAGGCCTGTCCGGAGAGCGCAGCACGGAAGGGCGCCGGGACGGAAACCCGCCCCTTGCGGTCGATTTTGTTCACGAAGGTGTCGATGAACAGCGCCATCGGCCTTCCGATTCCTTGCCCCTTCGCCGCAGCCGCCCGTTCTCCAAAAACGACCCTGAACGGACTTCATGGGCGCCACCTGGGCACCCGACCGGCATTTATGGGATATCATGGGATACTATGGGCGTCAATGGGAATGGGTAGTAAAAATCTGGTCTTTCGAGGCATTTACGGGGCGTTAACCACGCTTTCGCTGATCCCTCGAAGCACAGAAATCTGTGCCCAAGACGAAGCCTCGCTCGTCATTGCGGCGACTTCGTGTTCTTTATTTGTTCTGGCGGCGAATACTTGCGGCGACATCCCGCCGAAGGGGTGGCGCCAGGGGACAAAGCCGGCAGGGGAGGTAATGCCAGACGGCCGATAAGCCGGGTTCTGTGCACGGGGATCGACTGGCGAACCAGCCAGTCCCCGGCGATGGCCATTCATCTGGGACGTTCGTTGCCGAACGCCTCGCGCGACCGACCCGGACAGCGGCTCGAAAACCGCCCGGTTCAGGATTTCCCGAAGGAAATCAAGAACCTGCTGTCCCTACTTGGTCTTGCTCCCGGTGGGGTTTGCCCTGCCATGACCGTTGCCGGCCATGCGGTGCGCTCTTACCGCACCATTTCACCCTTACCCTTCCCGTTGCCGGGTCGGGCGGTATGTTTCTGTGGCACTGTCCCTGGGGTCGCCCCCGCCGGGCGTTACCCGGCACCGTGTTTCCGTGGAGCCCGGACTTTCCTCCCCCACGCCGACCGTTGCCGATCGGCGGAAGGCGGCCACCTGGCCGTCTGGCTTGCGCAGAGTTAGGCGCTGAAGCGGCGCAGGTCAACCGATCTGGTCGAGAAGATCCGCAAGAATGCCCGCGCATTCGTCGTCGGGCGCGCCGTCGAAGCGTGACGGACGGAAATGACGCTGGAACGCGATCAGGACGGTCTTCGTCGCCTCGTCGAGCTGCCCATGGGTTGGAACCTCGTAACCGAAGCGACCGAGGCCTGACTGGAACTCGGCGACCGACCAACTCCGCGGTGTGGCGCTCGCGCGCGGCCAGAGGCCGATGCCATGGCGGGCGAGGCCGGCCCAATCGAACAATTCGCCCGGATCCTGTTTGCGCGGCGGCGCCACGTCGGAATGGCCCAGCACATGGCGGGGCGTGATCGGATGGCGCGCGAGAATCTCCAGCGCCAGCGCCTCGAGGCTGTCCATCTGGGCCGGCGGGAAGGGCCGATAGCCGAACTCATGGCCGGGATTGACCAGCTCGATGCCGATCGAACGGGCATTGATGTCGCGCGACCCCTCCCAATAGCTGACGCCGGCATGCCAGGCGCGCCGCTCCTCGGCCACCAGGCGCCAGGGCGTGCCATCCTCCTCGATCAGATAATGGGCGCTCACCTTCGCCTTCGGATCGACCAGCCGGTCGATCGCCGCCTGCGCACCCTTCATGCCGGTGTAATGCAGCAGGAGGATGTCGATCGGCTGGCCGGCAGGCCGTTCGTCATGGTTGGGCGAGAGGACTTCGCTGAGTTCGAGCTTTGCCATGGTCATGCCCTTCGGCCCTATTGCCCACCCTTGGTCGAGGCCGCCACGAGGGCCGGCCGCCGGATCACGCAGATCGCCACGCCCGCCAGCGTCGCGAGACCCCCGATCACCATGAGCCAGGTCAAGGGCTCATCCAGGAACAGGATGCCCGACAACACACCGAACAGCGGGATCATCAGCGTAAAGGGCATCACCTGATTGACCGGAAATTTCCGCATCATCCGATACCACACACCATAGCCCACCAGCGTGACGAGGATGCTCTGGAAGGCGAGCACGCCCCAGACACCCCAGTGATCCCAGGGGACGGTCTCGATCGGATTGCCCTCGACCAGGAAAGCCACAATCAGGAGTTGAGGGAATGCCAGGACGGCGATCCAGCCATTGAGCGCCATCACATCGATCGCGTCACCCATCTTCTTGATCTGGATGTTGGCGAAGGACCAGACGCAGGCCGCGGCGATGACGAGCGCCAGCGGCAGATAGCCGTTCTCGAAGCGCGGCTCGCCGGCGATGAGCGCCACGCCGGCAAAGGCGATCACCATGCCGAGCATGCGTCGCCACCCGATCCGGTCCTTGAAGAAGTAGGCCGCCAGCAGGGCCGCGAAAGGCACCTGGAGCTGCACTGCGATCGCGGCAGTCGACGCATCGACATCCCTCATGCCGGTGAACATGAGGCTGAAATGAAGAATGCCCAGGGTCACCGACAGCCCGACCAGCTCGCGCCAGCGCGGCGGCGGCTTGATGAAGGGAAGCAGCAGCAGCGCCACGCCGAGAAAGCGCAGTGCCACGAAGGTGAAGGGCGGCATCAGCCCGAGCCCCCATTTCACCACCACGAAATTGAATCCCCAGATCATCATGACGAGAAGGATCAGGGCCAGATGACGGGGTTTCACGCCGTTTCCAAACTCACTCTGTCCGTTCCCCCAGCGCGGAGAAAGGGTGGGAAGAGGGCTGGACGGTCTTCAATATCGAGCAGCCCCCTCCTTGATCCTCCCCCGCGAGGCGGGGGAGGAGATAGTCCCGAGTCACCCAATGCCGCGCTCCCGGGCGATCCGGTCGTAGGCGGCATTGACGCGCGCCATCTTGTCGGTAGCGAGATCGACGAATTCCTGCGGCAGGCCCTTGGCGATCAGCTTGTCGGGATGGGTTTCGCGGATGAGCTTGCGCCAGGCGAGCTTGATGTCCGCGTCGCTGGCGTCGCGCGTCACGCCCAGCAGCGTATAGGGGTCGGATTCGTCGGGGCCGAGATGCGAGTGGCGGATCCGCTCGAAATCGGCCTCGGCAAATCCGAAGATCTGCGCGACCCGGCGCAGATAGTCCAGTTCCGCATCGCTGACCTTGCCGTCGGCCTTGGCGATATGGAACAGGCCGTCGATCAGCTCTTCGAGAACCCGCGACTTTCGCGGGAACATCTTCGCGATCTGCCGGGCATAGGGCTCGAAGCCGTGGGCATCCTTCCGCGCCTGATCGAAGAAGCGTCCGACATTCTTCAGCTCATGCGGCGGAACCCGGAACACCTCCTTGAAGGCGGCGATCTCCTCGCGCGTGACCTTGCCGTCGGCCTTGGCCATCTTGGCGCCCAGCACGATCACGCCGATGGTGAAGGCGATCTGGCGCGTCGCCGCCCGCTCGTCGCCCGGCGGCAGCGCCTGGGCGTCGTCCTGCAGGTTGGCTTCCGTCAGCATATCGACGGCATGGCCGGCCACGGCCCCGGCCAGGGCGCCGACCGGGCCGCCCAGCGCGAAACCGGCGGCTCCGCCGAGGATCTTGCCCCAGATGCTCATGGCCAATTCGATTGTTGGGAAAAACGGGGGTGGCGAGGGCGCCAGGAGCCAGCGGTTCCTTAACGCGAAGCATACATCCTGTAGCTTACCGAAAGGGCCGTGCCGGAGCCAGCCTTGCTCAAGAGAGGCGAACAGGATCAAAGGCTTACTCGTCCATCTGCGGCTTGGTGCGAGTCGGGCTGGGGTGTCACAATAGAGAGATCATACCGGTGCCCGCCCGCGAGCGGCTTGAAGGCGCCGACCGGAATCAGGATATGAAAGCGCCCATGACAGCCAGCCAGCGACCCGTGACAGCGAGCGAGAGAGCGCTCGCCTGCCATCGCGCGGGCGATCTGGTGGGCGCGGAATCCGCCTATCGGGAAGCCCTGGCCGCCGCCCCCGACGATCCCGCGGCGCTGGGCGGTCTCGGCGTCCTGCTGGTTCAGACCGGACGGTCCCAGGACGCCATCGCGCCACTCGAACGGGCTGTCGAGAAGGCGCCGGCCGATGCGCAAGGCCAGGTCAATCTCGGCAGCGCCTATGCCGGCACGGGCCGTCTGCCGGAGGCGATCGCCGCGTTCCGGCGCGCGCTGATGCAGGCGCCGGATCATCGCCATGGCTGGCGCAATCTGGCGATGGCCCTGCTGCGCAGCGACCGGTTCGACGAGGCGGCTGTCGCCATCGAGCGCCTGCTCAAGCTGGCGCCCGATCAGGCCGAGCCGCATCGTCTCGCGGCCGATCTCGCGATGCGGCGTCAGAGGCCCGCCGATGCCGCGCGGATCTATGAGCAGTTGCTCGGCCGCGAACCTGGCAATGCGCGTCATGAGGCGGGGCTGGCCGGTGCGCTGGCGGCGCAGGGCGAGTTCGCGGCGGCGGCGGCGCATTGGCGCAAGGCGGTCTCGCTGGCGCCCGATCGCGCGGAGTATTGGAATCAGCTCGGCACTTCCTGTCGTGCGAGCGGCGACAGCAGCGGCGCCATCGAGGCCCAGCGCCGCGCGCTCGCGCTCAAGCCGGACCACGCCGCCTTTCATCTCAATCTCGGCGCCGCCCTCTATGATCAGGGCCTGATCAAGGAGGCGATGGCGGCCTTCCGTCGCGCGGTCGAGCTCGAGCGCTCGAATGCGCTGGCCTGGCGCAATCTCGGCAGTGCCCTGGAGATGCTGGGCCGCAATGCCGAGGCCGCGAATGCCTATCGCGAGGCCTTCGCCCTGGAGCCCGCGAATGCGACCGGCCAGGCCCTGTTGCTGACCCAATTGCTGCAGCAATGCGATTGGGCGGGCGCGGCCCCGCTGCTGGCGCGCGTCGCGGCCGACACGAAATCCAAGCTGGCGCAGGGCCGCAAGCCCGAGGAGACGCCGCTGGCCCATCTCTCGCGATCGAGCGACGAAGCGGAGACGCTGGCGGTCGCGCGCGCCTGGGTGAGACAGATGCAGTCGCGTCTCGCGGGCGCACGGATTGCGCGGCGGACCCCGGATCTCGATCCGGATCGCCGCCTCAAGATCGGCTACTTCACCAGCGACATGCACGACCATCCGGTCGCCCATCTGACCGTCGGTCTGTTCGAGCATCACGATCGCAGCGCCTTCGAGCTCTCGATCTATTCTCACGGCCGCGTCGATGCCAGCCCGTGGCGGCGGCGCGCCGAAGCGGCCGCGGATCGTTTCGTCAATCTGCACGGGCTGGGTCAGCGCGCGATGGCCGAACGCGTCGCGGCCGACGGGATCGATATCCTGGTCGATCTCAACGGCCATTCCAGCGGCGCCAAGATGGAGGCGCTGGCCTTGCGGCCGGCGCCGATCCAGGCGCTGTGGCTGGGCTACCCCGGCAGCTCGGGCGCGGACTTCATCGACTATCTGATCACCGACATCGTCGCCACGCCGCCGGAGGCTGCCGCCGACTACAGCGAAGCCCTCCTCTGGCTGCCGCAGGTGTTCCAGCCGAACGACGACCGGCAGGAGATCGCGGCCGAGGCGACGACGCGCGCGCGCTGGGGCCTGCCGGCGGACGGCGTGGTGTTCGCCTCGCTCAATCAAGGCTTCAAGATCGAGCCCGCCAGCTTCGCCCTGTGGATGGGCCTGCTGCGCGAGCTGCCGCGCTCGGTGCTGTGGCTGCGCAGCCCCAGTGCTGAGATGCTGGCCAATCTGCGCCGTGCGGCGGTGGCCCATGGCGTTGCGCAAGAGCGCCTGGTCTTCGCGGACCGGCCGGAGAAGCCGGTCCATCTGCAGCGGCTGTCGCTCGCCGATATCGCACTGGACACCTGGACTTACAACGGTCACACCACGACCAGCGATGCGCTCTGGGCCGGCGTGCCGGTGATCACGCTCGAAGGGAGCCATTATGCGAGCCGGGTCTCGGCCAGCGTGCTGCGGGCGATCGGCCTGCCGGAGCTGATCGCGGCGACGCCCGAGGATTATCGCGCGCTGGCGCTGCGCTATGGCCGCGATGCCTCGGCACGCGCGGCCCTCAAGGCCAGGCTCGCCGCCAACCGCAAGACCATGCCGCTGTTCGACACCGCGCGCTTCACGCGCAACCTGGAAGCGGGCTATCGCGCCATCTGGCGCCGCCATGTCCGCGGGACGAAGCCGGCCTCGATCCGGCTCGTCGAACCCACCGGCGCCGCGGCGTCGGCGGTGGGTGCCGCGATGGGCGAGGCCGAGGCCTTCCGGCACAGCGGCGACCGCCGCAAGGCGATCGTTGCCTATCGCCGCGCCCTGGCGCTCGATCCGGCGGATGTGAGGGGCCAGCTGCACCTGGCCGATCTGCTGCGCACCGAGGGTGCGACCGGTGAAGCCGCGGATCGCTATCGCGAAGCCGCCGCGCTGGATCCGAGCCTGGCCGAAGCCTGGGGCGGCCTCGCCGCGATCCTGGCGGAAGGCGGGCCGATGGCGAAGCATCTGGATCGCTGCCGCGATCTGGCCGCAGGGCGCATGAGGCTCGGCGCATCGTGAGGGGCAGCCCCGTCGAAACCGGCATGATCGAGAACGCGATGGCGCTGCACCGCGCCGGCACGCTGGAACGCGCGGAGGCCGCCTATCGCGCGCTGCTCGAACGCCAGCCCGGCCATATCGGCGCGCTGGGCGGGCTGGGTGTGCTGCTGTTCCAGACCGGGCGCCGCGAGGCGGCGGTCGAGCCGCTCGAACGCGCGACGGCGGGCGCGCCGAAGGACGCACAGCTGCAGATCAATCTGGGCGCCGCTTATGCCAGCCTGCAGCGGCATGGCGAAGCCATCGCGAGTTTCCAGCGTGGGCTGGCGCTCGATGCGCGTCATGTCGATGGCTGGCGCAATCTCGCCAAGTCGCTGCTGGCCGCGAACCGGCTCGAGGAGGCCAGGGTCGCGCTCGATCGGCTCGAGGCGCTGGTGCCGGCCGACCGCGAATGCCGCCGCCTGCAGGCGGACCTGATGCTGCGCGGCGACCGCGCCGTCGACGCGACCACGACCCTGCGCCGCCTGGTGCAGGAGGATCCGAAGGATGTTCGCGCCTGGGTGAGCCTGGCGCGCGCGCTGTTTCGTCAGGGCGACTATCAAGGTTCGGCCGAGGCCAACCGCAAGGCCCTGCGGCTCGATCCGCAAGAACCGACGGCGCTGATCAATTTCGGGATCGATCTCAAGATCCTGGGACACAGGGATCAGGCCGTCGCCACCTTGCGCCAGGCGATCGAGCGCACACCGAAGAATGCCTTTGCCTGGCGCAATCTCGGCGCGATCCATGAATCCGCGAAACGGGAAGAGGAGGCGGTCGCCGCCTATCGTCAGGCGCTGGCGATCGATCCCGCGGACCCCGCGGCGGCCTCGCTGCTGCGGCTCTATCAGCAGCAATGCGCCTGGGCGGAGGCCGCGCCCTTGCAGGCCCGCATCGCCGCGGCGACCGAGGCGGCCCTCGCCAAGGGCGAGAAGCCGGAAGAATCGCCGCTGGCCCATCTCTCGCATTGCACCGACGAGGCCGAGAACCTGCGCATCGCGCGGGCCTGGTCGCAGGCCGCCGTCACCAGGATCGGCGGGCAGCGCGTGGCGCGGCCGGCGCCGGATCTCGATCGCGAGCGGCGGTTGCGCATCGGCTATCTCTCCAGCGATTTCGGCGAGCATCCGGTGGCGCAGCTCACCGTCGGCCTGTTCGAGCGCCATGACCGCCGGCAGGTCGACGTCACCGCCTATGCGATCGGCGTCGATGACGGCAGTCCCTGGCGCCAGCGCATCGCCAAGGCCGCCGACCGGCTGGTCGATATCACGCCGCTGGGATTCCGCGCGGCGGCCGAACGCATCGCCGCCGACAAGATCGATATCCTGATCGATCTCAATGGCCATACCGGGGCCGCGCGGCTCGAGATCCTGGCCTTCAAGCCCGCGCCGCTCCAGGCGCTGTGGCTGGGCTATCCCGGGACATCGGGCGCGGACTTCATCGACTATGTCCTGACCGATATCAATGTGACGCCACCCGAAGCGGCCGCCGACTATAGCGAGCAGCTCTGCTGGCTGCCGAACCTGTTCCAGCCGAACGACAATCACCAGGCGATCGCCGAGCAGCCGGTCACGCGCGCAGAGTGGGGCCTGCCCGAGGGCGTACCGGTGTTCTGCTCCTTCAATCAGGGCTTCAAGATCGAGCCCGCCTTGTTCGATTGCTGGATGCAGATCCTGCGGGCCTCGCCAGGCTCCGTCCTCTGGCTGCCTTCGGGCAATCCGCAGATGCCGGTCAATCTGCGCGCCGAGGCCGAGAAGCGCGGCGTCGCCCCGGAGCGCCTCGTCTTCGCCAGCCGTCCCGACAAGGCCCTGCATCTCAAGCGCCTGTCGCTCGCCGATATCGCGCTCGATACCTGGACCTACAACGGCCACACCACGACCAGCGATGCGCTCTGGGCGGGCCTGCCGGTGGTGGCCCTCGAAGGCACGCATTATGCCAGCCGCGTCTCGGCCAGCGTGCTGCGCGCGATCGGCCTGCCGGAGCTGGTGGCGCGCACGCGCGAAGACTATGCGGCGCTGGCCCTGCGCTACGCGGGCGATCGCGAGGCGCTGGCGGCGCTCAAGGCCAGGATCGCCGCGAACCGGGCGACGGCGCCGCTGTTCGACACCGAGCGCTTCCTGCGCAATCTCGAGCGGGCCTATCGCGCTCTGTGGCGGCGTCTTGCGGCCGGCAAGCCGCCCGCGGCGATCCGCATCGTCGAGCCGCCCAAGGCCGAGAGGGCCGAGACCGATCGTCTCTTCGCCGAGGCGGAGGCGCATCGGATGTCGGGCGAGGCGGAAGCCGCGGCCGCGCTCTATCGCGCCGTCCGGGCGCAAGACGGGGCCCGCGTCAATCCGCATCTCCATCTGGCCGCCTTGCAGCAGGCCGCCGGCGACCCGGCGGCGGCGGCCGAGAGCTATCGCGAGGTCGTGGCGTTGCGGCCCAATCTCGCGGAGGCCTGGATCAATCTCGGCGTGGCGGATCAGGCGGCGCCGCCGATCGAGCGTGCCTTGCGCTGCTATCGGCGCGCGCTCGAGATCGACCCGTCGCTGGTCGTTGCCTCGGTCAATCTGGTCGGCCTGCTGGTCGAGCGTGAGCGTTTCGCCGAGGCGGCCAAGGTCGCCGAGGCGGCGCTGACGCATTCGCCGGGCGATCGCGGCCTGCTCCTGGCCTGGGCGCGGGCCCTGATCGGTCTGGAGGATGGCGCCGGGGCCGAGCGCAGGCTGCGCGAGGTCCTCGCCCGCGATCCCCAGGATTCCGATGGGCTCTTCCAATTGGGCCGGGCACTGGCGGCGCAGCTTCGGTTCCCGGAGGCGATCGCGGCCTATCGCGCGGCCCTGGCGGTCGATCCGAAGCCGGTCTTCATCTGGAACAATCTGGCGACGGCCTTGCGCGAATGCGAGCGGCTGGTCGAGGCCGAGGAGGCCTTGCGCACCGCCCTGGCGCTGGATCCCAAACTGGTCGGGCTTCACACCAACCTGGCCATGGTCGTGCGCGGTCTCGGCCGCGCCGAGGAATCGCTCGCGATCACGCGCCAGGCGCTCGAGCTCGAACCCGACAACCCGGATGCCCATCGCCGCCTGGCGTTCGCGCTGATGACGATGGGCCGGGTCGAGGAAGGCCATGCCGAGTATGAGTGGCGCTGGCAGTCGCCCTCGTTCCTGACCCGCGCGCGCCGGATCGTGGCTCCCTTCTGGCAGGGCGAGCCGATCGCCGGCAAACGACTCCTGCTGCAGAGCGAGCAGGGGTTGGGGGACACGCTTCAATATATCCGCTACGCCCGCAACGCCGCGGAGGCCGGTGCCGTGGTCCTGGCCGAGGTCCAGGCGCCGGCCGTGCGCCTGGTGCAATCCATGCCCGAGATCAGCCAGGTGTTCAGCAACAGCCAGGAGCTGCCGCCGGTCGATTTCCAGGTGCCGCTCATGAGTCTGCCGCATCGCTTCAAGATCAGCATGGCGACCATTCCCGCGCAGGTTCCCTATCTCCGGGCGACGCCGGCCGATCGCGAGCGATGGGCGGAGAGAACGGCGCGGCTGCCGCGTCCGCTGGTGGGGTTCGCCTGGCGCGGCAATCCGAAATATCCGAACGATCGCCGGCGCACGATGTCCCTGCGGCCGCTGGCGGATCTGATCCGGACTCTTTCCGGAAGCGCGATCGCGCTGCAGCTGGACATGAAGGATGACGAGCTGACCGGCAACGGGCTGGTTGGGCGGTTGCTCGATCCGGCCAAGGATCTGGGCGCGTCGCCGCAGCGCTTCGCCGATCTGGCGGACACGGCGGGCCTCATCGACGGGCTCGATCTGGTGATCGCCGTGGACACCGGCATCGCCCATCTGGCGGGCGCCCTGGCACGGCCGGTTTGGATCATGCTGCCGGCCGAGAGCGATCCGCGGTGGTATCTCGATCGCGAGGACAGCCCCTGGTATCCGACCGCCCGGCTGTTCCGCCAGGCCACGGCCGGCGATTGGGACGAGGTCGCCCGCCGCATGGCGCGGGCGCTGCGCGAACCCAACGCCTTCGCGCGACGAGGGGCGGGATGACGCTGGAGGAAACGGAGGCCGACAGGCTCGAGGCGGTCGAGCGCGAGCGGCGCGAGCAGGAATTGCGCCGGACCGTGCAGGCCGAGCCGCGCCATCTCGACGCGCTGATCGAGCTGGGGATGCTCTGCTTCGAGACGGGGCGCCGCCATGAGGCCGTCGGTTTCTTCGAGCAGGCGGTGGCGCTGGCGCCGCGCGATGCGATCCTGCGCTGCAACCTCGGCAATGCGCTGGCGGCGACGGGCCGTCCGGAAGCCGCCCTGCTTCATTTCCGTGAGGCGATCCTGGGCGATCCGCGCCTCGCGCTGGCGCATTACCAGTATGGGAATGCCTTGCGCGATCTCGGCCGCGACCCCGAGGCGGTCGCTGCCTATGGGCTTGCGATCGGCCTCGATCCCCACCTCGCCGCGGCCGAGCGGCAATTGGCGCAGCTGCTGCGCCGGCTGGGGCAGGTTCACGAGGCCGCCGCCGCCTATCGCCGCGCGCTGGCGATCGAGCCCGACCGCCCCGTGGTCCATTTCAATCTCGGCAACCTGTTGCGCGAACAGGGCCAACTCGAGGAAGCGGCGGCGAGCTATCGGGCGGCTTTGCGGCTACGTCCCGGATTCGCCGGGGCCGCCTGCAATCTCGGCCATGTCTGCCTGGCGCAGGGGCGGTTCGCGGAAGCCGAAGCCCTCTACAAACGAGCGCTCGCGGCCGATCCGAAGCTTGTCGATGCGGCGCGCAGCCTGACTCAGGCGCTGGAACAGCAGGGCAAGCTCGGGCCCGCGATCAGCGCCGGCGAGAAGCTCGTGGCCCTCGTCGAGAACGACGTCCCGGCCTGGGTGCGTCTGGGGCGGCTCTATCAACGCCATGGCAAGCCGATCCAGGCTTTGGCCGCCTTGCGCCGCGCGCTGGCGCTGGCGCCCGCCGATCTTCCGGCGCTCCTCGCATCGATGCCTGTGCTCGGCGCTCTCGAACGACCGGAAGAGGCGATCGCCGCCGGTCGCCGCGCGCTGGCGATCGATCCCGACAGCGGAGCCGCGGCGAGCGGGCTGTGGATGTTGTTGCGGCGCGCTTGTCGCTGGCGCGAGGCGGAGGCGTTGGCGGCAAAGATCGCCGGCCTCACCGACGCGGCGCTGGCCGGCGGCAGCGTGCCGGATCAGACGCCGGGCGCATTTCTTCTGGCCTCGATGGACGGCCCCAAGCTGCGCCGGATCGCTCAAGCCTGGAGCACCACCTCGCTCTCTTTTCCGGGCAAGCCCGGCGCGGCGGCCTTGCGACGGCGGCCGCTCGATCACAAGACCGATCGTCCCTTGCGGATCGGCTATCTCGTGGAGGCCGGCAGCTCCGATCTGCCCTTGATCGCCGACCTCTGCCGGCGTCACGACTCATCGCGGATCGAGCCGATCCTCTTCACCCATGGTGACGGCGCAGCCGCTTCTCCGGCATTGCCGGAGGGGAGTGTCGATTTGAGCGTGCTGCGGCCCGAGATAGCGGCGCAGCGCCTGGCCGACGAGGCGATCGACATCCTGGTCCTGTCCGATGCCACGCCCGGCAATGCCGCCATGACGATCGCCGCCCGAAAGCCTGCGTCGCTCCAGGTCGCATGGCCCGGCTTCCCGGGAACCAGCGGCGCCGATTTCATCGACTACGTCCTGGCCGATGCGATCGTGGCGCCGCCGCAACAGGCGGGGCATTGGAGCGAGGCGATCTGCCGGCTTCCCGAAGCCCATCGCCCGATCCTCCTCGGCGAACAACCGCTGGGAGAAACGCCCGACCGCGAACGCGAAGGCTTGCCGCCAGATCGCCTGATCCTGGCCGCGCTGCATCCGCCCGAGCGGATCGAGCCGGCGCTGTTCCGGCTCTGGACCGAGCTTCTGGGTGCCCTGCCGAATGCCATGCTGTGGCTGTCGGCTGCGGAGCCGCTGATGGCGGTGGAGCTGAGACGGCAGGCGGCCGAGCGCGGAATCGAGCCGCAGCGGCTGCGCTTCGCCGCCCCACGCGCGCCCGTCGCACGGGGCCCGCGTCTGGCGCTGGCCGATCTGGTTCTCGACAGCTTCCCCGCGAACGATGCGTCGCTCACGGAAGAGGCGCTGGCCATGGCCGTTCCGGTCGTCGCCCTGCGCGGCCGCAACTTCGCCAGCAGCAGTTCCGCCAGCCTCCTGGCGGCGGCGGGTGCATCGGACCTGGTTGCCGAGGACCTCGAAGGCTATCGGCGCATCGCGCTGGATCTGGCGTGCGATCCTTCTCTTCGGGAGACCGTCAAGGGGCGGCTGCTGCAGGCGCAAGCGCGGGCGCCGTTGTTCGATCTGGCCCGCTTCGGGCGCCATCTGGAACAGGCCTATGGCCGCATGTGGCGCCATTATCTGGCGGGCCGCGCGCCGGAGGCGATCGAAATTCTGCCGGCCGTCGAGGTCCAGGCATGAGCGAGACAGGGACTTCGACCAGCCCGGCGAAGGCGGCGCTCGCCGCCTACATCGCCGGCGATCGCGCGCTGGCGGAGCGGCTCTATGGCGAGGCGCTGACGCAGAATCCGGACGATGCCACGGCGCTGCAAGGTCTCGGCGTGCTGCGCTTCGAGCAGGGACGCAAGCCGGAGGCGCTCGCCTTGCTGGGGCGCGCCGCGACACTGGCGCCCGGCAATGCGGGCATCCGGCGCAACCATGCCGCGGCTCTCGCGGTCGCCGAGCGGTTCGCGGACGCCGCCGAGGAATATCGGGCAGCACTCGCGATCGAGCCCGATGCTCCGACCGACTGGGGGCGGCTCGGCAGTGTGCTGGCCGAAATCGATCGCAACGACGAGGCGATCGCAGCTTATCAAAACGCTCTGGCACGGATGGCGCCCGACGCACGCGAGGGCCCCGCGCTGTTGCGTCGGCTGGGCCGCGTCCAGCGCAGCGCCGGCCAGACCGAGGCGGCGATCGCCACCTGGCGCGCCGCGCTCGAACGTGCGCCCGGCCATGCCGGGGTCGCCTTCAATCTCGGCAATGCGCTCAAGGAACTGGGCCGCAACGCGGAGGCGGAAGCCGCCTACCGGCAGGCCTTGGCGATCGATCCCCGTCTGGTACGGGCCCAGGTCAATCTGGGGGCGGTCCTTCATCTCGAAGGCCGGCTGGAAGAGGCCGAAGTCGCCTTCCGCAGCGCGCTCGCCGTCGATCCCGCGGGAGAAGACGCCAGGCGCAATCTCGCGATCGTCCTCAACGATCTCAATCGCGGCGAAGACGCCTTGCGCGAGCTGCAGCCGCTGCTCGCCGGCGCCGAGGAGCGCGACACCCTGCGCGTGGCCTGCGTGCTCTATCAGGGCTTGCAGCGTCCGGCCGAGGCGCTCGTGGCGGCGGAACGTCTCCTGGTCATGACCCCGGGCGATGGCGGCGCGCTCGGCGCTCGCGCGCTCGCCTTGCTGGCGCTCGAACGCCGGGAGGAGGCGCTGGTCGCGGCCGAGGCGGCGAAAGTAGCCGCCCATGACGATGCCAATGCGCTCAACAATGCCGGCGTGGTGTTGCGCACCCTGGGTGCCGTCGACGCCTCGATCGACTGCTTCCGCCGCGCCATTGCGCTCAAGCCGGGTTTCGCCGACGCCCATTCGAGCCTCGGCATCGGATTGTTGGCGAAGGGCGATTTCGCCCGAGGCTGGCCGGAATATGAATGGCGCTGGCACACGCGCGATTTCCGCCGCGGCCTGCGGCGCTACGAGACCCGGCGCTGGCAGGGCGAGCCGCGTCCCGACGTGACCTTGCTGGTCTATGCGGAGCAGGGTCTTGGCGACACCCTGCAATTCGCCCGACTGCTGGCGCCCACGGCGCGCCTCGTCGGCAAACTGCTGTTCGAGACGCAGCCGGAGCTGGCGCGCGTCATGCGGGGGCTTCCGGGGACCGAGCATAGTTTTGCGCGGGGCGGATCGACGCCGGCCTTCGATCTGCAGGTGCCGCTGCTGAGCCTGCCGGCGCTGCTGCGTTTCCCGCTCGACCGGATTCCGGGCTCCGTTCCCTATCTTCATGCGGAGCCCACGCTGTCCTCGGCCTGGGCGGAGCGGCTGAAGGCATTGCCGCGCCCGCGCATCGGTCTGGTCTGGCAGGGCAATCCGCGTCATCCCAACGACCGCAACCGGTCGATCGGGCTGGCGCCGCTGGCGCCCCTGATCCGTCGCCACGATGCCGGTTGGGTCAGCCTGCAAAAGGCCGGCGGCGCGGAGGCCATCGCGGCGCAAGAATTGTCGGCACGGATCTTCGATGCGACGGCCGAGCTCGAGGATTTCGCCGACACCGCGGCGCTGTGTTCCCAGCTCGATCTCGTGATCGCGGTCGATACCTCGGTCGCGCATCTTGCCGGCGCCATGGGGCGACCGACCTTCCTGCTCCTGCCGTCGGTGCCCGATTTCCGCTGGCTCCTGGATCGCCGCGACAGTCCCTGGTATCCCTCGATGCGGCTCTTTCGCCAGCGCCATTTCGGAATCTGGGCCGACCCGCTGGCCGAGCTCGACATCGCCATCGCCCAATTGCTGCAGGGGCGGCGATGAACCCGCGATCGCCGGCCCACCGACAGATCGAAGCGGCCCTGAAGGCCCACCAGTCCGGAAATCTGGCCGAGGCGCAGCGTCTCTACCGCGCCGTTCTGGCGTTGAATGCCAGCGATCCTCAAGCCCTTCACGGGCTGGGGGTGATCGCCTTTGGCGCCGGCAACCGCGACGAGGCCTTGCCCTTGCTGGCGAAAGCCGCGCTGCAGGCGCCGAGGATCGCCGAGTTTCGCCGCAACTATGCGAATGCGCTGGCGGCCTCGCGCCAGTTCGAGGCGGCGATTCCGGAATATCGCGCGGTTCTCAAGCTCGAGCCGCGCGGCGCCGCGGATTGGTCGCGGCTGGGCACGGCACAATCGGCGCTCGGGCAGCATGAGGAAGCGGCAAAATCGTTCGCTGCGGCACTCTCTCATCTCCCGGCGAAATCGCCCGACCGCATCGGCGCGCTGCGCCGTCTCGGTCAGGCGCAGAAGCGGGCGGGCCATGGCGAGGCCGCAGTCCGATCCTGGCAGACGGCGCTGTCGCTCGATCCTCGTCAGGCCGACCTCGAGGCCAATCTCGCCGAGTTGCTGACGACGCTGGGCCGTCCGATGGAAGCGCAAGCGGCCTATCGCCAGGCGCTGGCGCTCAAGCCGGACGATGCCGCCGTCCTGACCAATCTGGGCGCGCTGTTGCGCGACGACGGCGGATTTGTCGAGGCCGAAACGCTCTATCGCGCGGCCCTCAAGGCCGAGCCGGAGTCGGTCATGGCGCGCCGCAATCTGGCCGTGGCGCTGCATGACCAGGAAAAGGACGCGGAGGCCTGGCCGGTGATCGAGGCGGCCCTCGCCATGGCGCCGCAAGATACGCATGCGCTTCAGATCGCGAGCGGCGTGCTCCAGGGCCTGGGGCGGCATGAGGCGGCGCTGGCGATGGCGGCAAGGCTGCTGGCACTGGATCCGGGAGAGCCGCGCGTGCCCGGAATTCGCGCCCGATCGCTGCAGGCGCTCGACCGCAATGCCGAAGCCCTGGCGGCCGCGCGCGACGCAATGCGCAACCTCAAGCCCGATCCGGATGCGCTGGCCGACGCCGCCTTCGTGCTGCGCTCGATGGGCGAGATGGACGACGCCATCGCCTGCTATCGAGCGCTGCTGAGGCTTCGGCCCGGCGATGTCGATGCCCATGTCAATCTCGGCGGCTCGCTGCTGTCGATCGGCCGATTTGCGGAGGGTTGGCTCGAATATGAATGGCGCTGGAAGCGCAAGGCCGAGGCCACGAGGCGCAATCGTCCGATGCCCCAGCCTCTGTGGGACGGCGCCCGGTCGCTTCCTGGCCGTCTCCTGATCTGGAACGAGCAGGGGGTGGGCGACGAGGTCATGTTCTCGAGCCTGTTGCCCGAGCTGGCGGGCGGGGTCGATTGCGTGCTCGAATGCGATCCGCGGCTGGTTCCCTTGTTCCGCCGTTCCCTGGCGAAAATCGAGATCGTGGCGCGGCGGGAGCCCATGCCCGATCCGCTTCTGACGGGATCCGACATCGTGAGGCAGGCGCCGGCCGGCACGGTCGCGCGCTGGCTGCGGCCGGACCTGGCGAGCTTTGCCGGCAAGGGCGGCGCCTATCTCGTTCCCGATCCGGCGCGGGTCGCGGCCTTGAAGAGCCGCTATCGCGAGGCGGGGTTCAATGTCGGCATCGCCTGGTTCACCAAGGCCGATCAGCAGCAGGGGCGCGGCATCGAGCTGGAGCAGCTCGAGCCCCTGCTGTCGACGCCGGGCGTCCGCTTTGTCTCGGTCCAGTATGGCGATCACCGTGCCGCGATCGCGGCGCTCAAGGAACGGACCGGCGTCGGGATCTTCGAGGATCCGTCGATCGACCAGTTGAAGGATCTGGACGGGTTCGCAGCGCAGCTCGCCGCACTCGACCTCGTCGTCACCATCGACAACAGCGCCGCGCATTTCGCCGGCGCCTTGGGCGTCCCCTGCTGGGTTCTGCTGCCCTTTCTGCCCGAATGGCGCTGGCAGCGCGACCGGACCGATTCGATCTGGTGGTCCTCGCTGCGGCTCTTCCGGCAGAGCCGCCGGGGCGATTGGAGCGAACCGGTGGCCGCGCTTTCGGCGGCGCTCCACGGCCGGCTGCAGGCGCGCTCATGACCGCACCGCAGCTGCCGGAGGCCCGGTTCGACGCGGCGCTGGCGCTCTACCGCGCGGGCGATCATGTGGCCGCCGCCGCGATGCTCGAGCGCGTGGTGGAGCATGAGCCGGACCGCGGCGAGGCCTGGCATCTCCTGGGCGTGATCCGGTCCCAGGCGCCCGATCAGGAAGGCGCGTTCGCGGCGCTGCAGCGAGCGGTCGCGCTCCGCCCGGAGGATGCCGAGATTCTCGGCAATCTGGCGCGCCTCCAGATCAAGCGGAAGCAATATGGGGAAGCCGCGTCGTTGCTGCGGAAGGCGGTGGCGCTCGCGCCGCGCGACGCGGAGCTCTGGCGCAATCTGAGCCTGGCCCGGCGTCGGCAGGACGACATCGGCGGGGCGGTCGAGGCGGCGCGCGAGGTTCAGGCGCTACGCCCCGACGATCCCGCGGCGGCGTTCGAGCTGGGCCTCGTTCTCGCGCGTGCCGGCGATCCGCGCGCCGCGCATGCGCAATATGTGAAGGCCGCGGCGCTGCGGCCGGATTCCGCGCCGTTCCAGGTTCAGCTCGCCGAATCGCTGCGCGGACTGGGACAGCTGGCGGCCGCCAAGACGGCGGCCGACCGGGCGGTCAAGCTCGACCCCGACTACGCCTCGGCTCATGCCGTGCAGGGCGACGTCCTGCGCGTGCTGGAGGATTTCAAGGGCGCTGCGGCGGCGCTCGATCGGGCTCTGGCGCTGGCGCCCAATCTGTTTCTGGGCAATTTCTACAAAGGCCTGCTCGAGAACGATCTCTGCCGCGTCGACAGCGCCATCGCCCATCTGGACAAGGCGCTGGCGCTCGATCCCGATCACCCCGATCTCCACTGGAATCGGGCGGTCATGAATATCCGGCGCGGCGAATGGCGCGAGGGCTTCGCCGAATATGAGTGGCGCTTCCGCTCGAATCTGTTCGTCGGCGGTCCGCGTCCGCCCTTGCCGGTCCGTCCGAAACCCGCCGAGCTCGCTGGCAAGCGGGTGCTGCTGACGGCCGAGCAGGGTATCGGCGACGTGATCCAGTTCCTGCGCTATACGGCGCTGGTGGCGCAAGCCGGGGCCCATCCCATTCTGGAAGTTCCGGCCGAGCTTCTTGGTCTTGCGGCATCGACACCCGGCGCAACGGCGGTGATCGCGCGCGGGAGCGAGCCGCCGCCCCATGATATGGCGCTGCCCTTCATGAGCCTGCCCTACGTCTTCGCGACCGAGATCGCGACGACGCCGGCGACAACGCCTTACCTTCGTCCCGACCCCGTGGCGGTCGCCGCCTGGGCGAAGCGGCTCAAGGATCTGCCGCGGCCGCGGATCGGTCTCGCCTGGCAGGGCAACCCGCTTCACCGCAACGACCATAACCGCTCGATCGCGCTGACCCGGCTGAAGCCGCTGATCGAGAGCCTGCCCGCGGGCTGGATCAGCCTGCAAAAGGGCGCGGGCAGCGAGCAGATCGCGGCAGCGCGCCTCTCGGATCGTCTCCTGGATGCGGGCGCGGGCCTTCAGGACTTCGCCGACACGGCGGCCCTGCTCGACAATCTCGATCTCGTCGTCACCATCGACAGCGCGGTCGCGCATCTTTCGGGCGCGCTGGGCCGCGCGGTGCTGCTGCTATTGCCCTGGTCGCCCGACTTCCGCTGGATGCTCGATCGCGGCGACACGCCCTGGTATCCCACCATGCGCCTGCTGCGACAGGCGCGCCGGCGCGATTGGGCCGAGCCGCTGGCGGAGCTTCGATCGGTGCTGGTGAAGCGCTGGCCGCATCTGGGCAAGACCGGCCCGGACGCCTCCCGGCCCGCCACGACGCGACAAATGGCGCCGCCGGCATTGCCGCCCGACGCGCAGTCCGCTGCCGAGACGACGACGCTCGAGCGCGAGCTGATGCAGTCTCCGGACGATCCCCAGATTCTGGCGCGGTTGTCCACCCTCGAACGACGCCGGGGCCGGCTCGAGGCGGCCATCGATCTCGCCCGGCGCGCGCTCCAGTCGGATGCGGCCTTCGTCCCCGGGCTGCTGGCTCTGGGTCACGCCTTGTCCGACCGGGGCGACAACGACGGGGCGGTCGCGGCCTATGAAGCGGCGTGGCGGCAGCAGCCCGACAACATCCTGGCTCTGACCAATCTCTCGACCTTGCGGCTGCGTCAGGCCACGGCTGCCGCCGAGGATGCGCGCGAAGGAAGCGCCGGCCGCGTCGGTGGTTTGATCGAGGAGGCTCGCTCTCTGGCGCTGCGGGCCCGTGCGATCGATCCGGACTATGTGCCCGCCATCCTGGCGGTGGGCGCCGCCTGCATGCGGGCCCGCAATGTCGACGGCGCTGCCGAGGCCTATGACAGGGCGATCGCTCTCGAGCCCGGGAATGTGATCGCGCTCGTCAATCTGACCCTCATGCGCCTGGAGCAGTCGCGATCGGAGGAGGCGGAGGCGCTGGGCCGGCGCGCGGTCGCGGCCGATGCGGGCAACGCCCAGGCGCATTGGCATCTGGCGCTGGCCCTCATGGTCAACGGCAAACTGCGCGAGGGCTGGCCCCAATTCGCCTGGCGATGGGCGACCGACTTCACGGCGGTAGGGCGGCGCCATTGGCCCTGGCCCGAATGGCCGGGCGGACCGCTCGGCGGACGGCTTCTGGTCTGGAACGAGCAGGGCATCGGCGACGAGCTGATGTTCTCCAGCCTCCTGCCGGAGCTTTCGAAACAGGTCGATCTGGTGGTCGAATGCGACCCCCGGCTGCTCGATTTGTTCGGCCGGTCGCTCCCGGGCGTCACTCTGATTCCCCGCACCGGGGTTCCGCCCGAGACGCGCGAATGGCCCGCCGGCATCGTCGCCCAGATCGCAGCCGGCGATATCGCCCGCCATCTGCGCCCCGATCTCGCCAGCTTCGCTGGGCAATCCGGCGCCTATCTGAAGCCCGATCCGGAACGCTCGAAGGCGATGCGACAGCGCTATGGCGGCGATCGCCCGCGCATCGGCCTCGCTTGGGACACCCGCGCCAAGCTGCATGGCGAGCGTCGCCGGATTCCGCTGGCGGATTTCCTGCCGCTCCTGCGCAACGAGCAGCTGCATGTCGTCAGCCTGCAATATGGCGACCACAGCGCCGAGATCGAAGCGGTCGCGGCCCAGGGTGCCGCGATCACCGTCGATCCGGCGGTCGATCCTCTCACCGATCTCGACGGCTTCGCCGCGCAGGTCGCTTCCCTCGACCTCGTCATCACGATCGACAACAGCACGGCGCATATGGCGGGCGCGCTGGGCGTGCCCTGCTGGGTTCTGATTTCCGATCCGCCGGAATGGCGCTGGATGCTCGACCGGGAGGATTGCGTCTGGTGGCCGTCACTCCGGTTGTTCCGGCAGCAACGCCCGGGCGAATGGTCGACGCCGCTGGCCCGGTTGCAGGAGGCGCTGGCGCTGTGGATCGATCGCCGGGGCAAGGCTGTCCAAGCTCCGGTGTCGCGCCGTCCCACCGCTGCGGAGATGGAGGAGAAGGCCGCCGCCATCCGCCGCTACGAGCAATTGCGCGACGCGGGCCGGCTCGACGACGCGGCGGCCCAGCTCGAGACCATGCTCGCCCGATATCCGGAGGAGCCGGCCATCCTCACCGAGATCTCGGTCATCGATCGCAAGCGTCGCCGTCCGCAGGCGGCGGTGGCGGCGGCGCGGCGTGCGTTGGCCCGGAACGGCGGATTCCTGCCGGCCATGCTGGCCCTGGGGGCGGCGCTCTCCGATTTCGACCGGCATGACGAAGCGGCCGATCAGTATGAAAAGGCGCTGACGATCGAGCCCCGTCACGAGGTGGCGCTGCTGAATCTGTCGGCCCTGCGGCTGCGCCAGGGCCGGTCGATCGAAGCTGAGGAGCTCGGACGCCGGGCCGTCGAGGTCGCCCCCCAGCGCGCCCACTCGCATTGGCATCTGGCGCTCGCCTTGCTGACGAACGGAAAATATCGCGAGGGCTGGACCGAGTATGACTGGCGCTGGGCGACCGGGCTGCTGGACGCCGAAAAGCGCGACTGGCCCTGGCCCGCCTGGCAGGGCGAAGCCCTGGACGGCCGGCTCCTGGTCTGGAACGAGCAGGGCATCGGCGACGAGTTGATGTTCGCGAGCCTGCTGCCGGAGCTGCTCGGCAAGGTGAAGATCGCGGTCGAATGCGAGCAGCGCCTCGTGTCCTTGATGACGCGATCGCTGCCGGGCATCCAGGTACTCGCGCGCCGCCCGGGACCGGTCATCGCCTCGGAATATCCCGGCGACATCGTCGCGCAATCCTCGGCCGGGGACCTGATGCGCTATCTGCGCCCCGATCCGGCGAGCTTCGCCGGCCGCGGCGGTCCCTATCTGCAGGTGGATCCGAGACGCCGCGATGCGGCGCGCCGGCGCTACGGCCAGGATCGGCTGCGCGTCGGCATCGCCTGGTACACCGCCTCACTGAATGCCGGCACGAGCCGGGCCATCCCACTGCCGCTGCTGGAGCCGCTGCTGCGCATGCCGGGCGTGCGCTTCGTCAATCTGCAATATGGCGACCACAAGGCGGAGATCGCGGCGCTCGCGGCCCAAGGCATCGAGCTCTTTCAGGACCCGAGCTTCGATCAGATGACCGATCTCGAGGGCTTTGCGGCGCAGGTCGCGGCGCTCGATCTCGTCATCACCATCGACAACAGCACGGCCCATATGGCGGGAGCGCTCGGCGTGCCGTGCTGGGTGCTGCTGCCGAAGCCCGCGGAGTGGCGTTGGCTGCTCGATCGCAGCGACTGCCTCTGGTGGCCGAGCCTGAAACTCTTCCGTCAGGCGCAGTCGGGCGACTGGTCGGTCCCGCTCTCGCAGGTCCGGGAATCCTTCACGGGCTGGTTGCGCCGGCACGGCAAGACGGATGCCGGCTTCGACGAAGCGCTGCAGGCGTTCCAGGCGGGCCGCTTCGAGGACGCGCAGCAGCAGCTCGAGCGCCTGCTTCGGGAGCTTCCCGGTCACGCGATGGGCTGGCAATTGCTGGGCGTGATCCTCAGCCGGTCGGGCCCGCCGGAAGCGGCCCTGGAAGCGCTGCGCCGCGCGGTGGCGCTGGCGCCGGAGGATGGGCAGGCGGCGGAGAATCTCGGCAAGTTCCTGCTCTCGCAAAAGAGCTGGGGCGAAGCGGCCGAGCAGCTGGCGCGCGCGCAGGCCATCGCCGGTCCGCGTGCCGATCTCGCGGAAAAGCAGGCGGTGGCCCTGCTGGCGTTGCGACGCTTCGGCGAGGCGGCCGACGCGTTTGCGTCGGCGCGCGGGTTCAAGCCCGCCGATGCCGTGCTGGCGCGCCGTCATGTGGCGGCCCTGCGCGATGCCCGGCGCTTCGAGGAAGCGGCCGCGATCGTCCGCTCCCGGATCGAGCAGGCGCCCGACGATCTGGAGATGCTGGCTCAAGGGGTCGAGATCGAGCGGAGCCTCGCGCGGCCCGAGGCCGCTCTCGGGCTGGCGCAGCGGATGATCGCGCTGGCGCCTGACCGTGCCGCCGCGCACGCGGGCCTGGCCGTGGCGCTGGCCGATCTCGAGCGATGGGACGATGCCGCGGCCGCCTGCCGCCGGGCGCTGGCGCTGGAACCGGAGAATGGGAATGCCGCTTCGATCCTCTGCGGCATCGAGACCCGCCGCGGCCATGCCGAGGCGGCGGAGCAGGCCGGTCGCGCGGCGGTCGCGCACGCCCCCGGCAATGCCATCGGGCATTGGAACTTCGCCCACGCGCTTCTGACCAACGGCGCGTTCCGCGAAGGATGGGCCGAGTATGAATGGCGCTGGCGGACCGGCATGCTCGACAAGGAAAAGCGCGATTGGCCCTGGCCGGAATGGCGGGGCGAGCCGCTGCAGGGCAAGCGATTGTTGGTTCATACGGAGCAGGGCTTCGGCGACGCGCTGCAATTCGTGCGTCTTCTGCCGTTGCTGAAGGCCCGGGGCGCGACGGTGCTATTGGAAGCCCAGCGGGAACTGATCGCGCTGTTCGCCGGCCTCGCCGGCGTCGATCGCCTGATCTCGCGCGGCGACGCCTTTCCCGCGGTCGATTTCCAGATCCCGCTGATGAGCCTGCCGCATAGCCTCGACCTCACGCTCGAGACCATCCCGGCGTCCGTTCCCTATCTGGCGGCCGACCGGGCGAAGATCCAGCTCTGGGCGGCGCGGCTGGCCGATCGCGGGGCGCCTCGCATCGGCATCTGCTGGCAGGGCGGGCGCGGGCACGATGTCGACCGTTGGCGCTCGGCGTCGCTGGCCCTCTTCGCACCGCTGATCGACGCGGCACCGGCGGCCTCTTTCGTCTCCTTGCAGAAGCAGGACGATCTTGCCGAGATCGCCGCTGCCGGGATGGAAGGTCGGGTGCGATCGGTCGCGGCCGAGCTCGGCGACTTCGCCGATACGGCGGGGCTGCTCGCCAATCTCGATCTGGTGGTCACGGTCGACACGGCCGTCGGCCATCTCGCCGGCGCCATGGGCAAGCCCGTCTGGCTGATCCTGGCCGAGGCGCCCGACTTCCGCTGGATGCGCAATCGCGCGGACAGCCCCTGGTATCCGCATCATCGTCTGTTCCGGCAGCAGGATCGCGGCGACTGGCGTGCGCCGGTCGCCGGCATTGCCGCGGCATTGCCGCGATTTCTGGCGGAAATCCGGGACTCCCGAAATGCCGGGCCCGCGGTCACAAAGCTGAAAAATTAGCCTCAATTCTTTCTTAACCGGGACGGGCGTGAAGTCTCTCTCTGGAGGGCTCCGCGACCGTCGCGGGGACCCGCTTGGGAAAAGGTTCGGGAGAATGAGCGACATCGAGCAATTGCGCCGGCGCGTCGAAGCGGCCGAGCGTCATTTCGGGGCGATCGGCGAGCAGCAGGGAAAATACCGCGCTCGCCTGATCCAGCTCATGGATCAGATCGAACAGCGCGCGGCGGAACGCGAAAGCGAGCTGAAGCGCTGCCTCGGTGAGCTGCAGCAGCTGCGCCGTGATCACGATCAGGTCAAGGCGATGCTGCAGGAGCTGCTGACCGCGATCGAGACCGGTCGCGGCGATACCCTCGTGTTGGCGTTCCGTGAAATGGATCGCAAGGCGAGCGCGCTGGTGGGCGAGGGACTGGCGGACGAGGCACCGTTCGAGGCGAAATCGTCGGCCGACGAAGATGCCAGCTTCGACATACCTCATCGGGTCGCGGCGGATGTCGAGGATTTCGGCAACGGCTTCGAGGATGTGACGCCCGAGACATTGGCCTCCGAGGACAGTGAGCTTCAGGCCGAATCCGGAATCGACCCCGCGTCGGATCGGTTCGAGGATGTGAGCGCCGAAACCCTCGCCGCCGAAGACATCGAGAATGAAACGACCGCAACCGGCGATGAGATCTTCCCGGAGGCCGAAGGCCATTCCGAGCTCAACCTCGAGATCAGCTTCACGCCGCCCACCGCCGCGCAATCCCCAGTGGCCGGGATCATCCAACGCATCGGCCAGCTGACCCGCGAGCTGGCGGAACAGCCGACCCCGAGCAAGGCACCCGCGGCGCCAGCCAAGCCGCCTGCGGTGTCCATCCGCCGGGCCGCGTCCCGGTAATTCAGGCAAAATTCCGCAGCCAATTCGGGGCCGACCGCCTTCGGCCGGCCCCGGCTGCGCACCGCGGCGGCCTGTCGCAGCAACCGGGCTCGGCCGCCGGGAACAAATCGGGGCTAGGACCACTTCCTTCCGTTAGACTTCCCTGCTCGCAACCGGTCGTTTCTCGCCTTGCCGGAAGTTGTCGGCGGCCCGGTTGCGTCGATCGGGGTTGACAGCCTTGCCCAAGCCGTTGCTAGAACACCAGACACATATCCGAGGCCCCCGGGGGGACGACGACATTCTCGACGTGGCGATTGCCGGGGCCAGCACCTCCACACCATGGCTTGATTTGGCGTAAGGGCTTGGCATGACGGATGACAGCACGTCGCCTGCGGCGGCCGGCCGATTGACCGCGGGCCGTCTCTCGGGCGGCCGGATCACATTGGGGACGGAATCTCATAAGCAGCTGTTCTGCCGGATGCTGCTCGACACCCACGATCCCTATAAGCCCGCCGTCATCGAATGGCCCAGACTGGACGACGATGCCTTCGCCCGGCTGACCGGCCTGCCGATCTGGGACATGGCGGTGCGCTTCGAGGGCCAGGCCTCCATGGCGGTCCTGACCTATGCCGCCACCATCCAGGATCCGCTGCTGCGCGAAGCCGTCACGATGGATGGCAACGAAGAGGCGCGCCACAAGCTGGTCCTCAGCAAAATGGTCGAGTTCTACGGCATCAAGCTCGAAGCCGAGCCCGATTATCCGCCGCCGGCGGATCCCGAACATGCCTTCATGCAGACCGGCTATGGCGAATGTCTCGACAGTTTCTTCGCCTTCGGCCTGTTCGAGCTGGCGCGCCGGTCCGGCTTTTTCCCGCTCGAGCTGATCGAGACCTTCGAGCCGGTGATCCAGGAGGAATGCCGCCATATCCTGTTCTTCGTGAACTGGCGCGCCTGGCATCGCCGCCAGCTTCCCTGGCACCGGCGGCTCCTGTTCGATCTGCGCTGCATGCGCATCTTCGCCGGCCGTATCAGGGCCCGGATGGCGACCGCAAAGGATGTGGGCGGCAAAGAGAACTTCACCGCGACCAGCAGCAAGGCGATCGAGACCGACATCAAGGCCCGCGACCTGATGGCCTTGTGCCTGTCGGAGAACGACCGGCGCATGGCGCGCTATGACGGCCGCCTGGCCCGCCCGCGGCTGGTGCCGACGCTGGTCCGGATTGCCCTGAAATTCATCCGCTGAGGCGCATCTCGCCGGCGCTGACGGCGCCGTCGCCTTCCGTTACACTCCCGCCCTCCCTCGACCCTCCGCCTCGATGCCGGCGGATGAGCGATCTTGTGCAGGAGTGAGGCATGGCGAACGAAGCGGCCGGAACGAGATGCGGGGCGCAAGGGCACGAAGCGCGCTGGCAGTTCTGGATCGATCGCGGCGGCACTTTCACCGACATCGTCGCGCGCCGGCCGGACGGCGAGCTCCTGACGCATAAGCTGCTGTCGGAGAATCCCGAGCGCTATCGCGACGCGGCGATCCAGGGCATCCGCGAGCTGCTGAAGCTCGAGGCGGGCCGGCCGATCCCGGCCGACGCCATCGCGGCGGTCAAGATGGGCACCACCGTCGGCACCAATGCGCTCCTGGAGCGCAAGGGCGACCGGACGCTGCTGGTCGTGACCAAGGGCTTCGCCGACGCGCTGCGGATCGGCTATCAGAACCGTCCCGACATCTTCGCGCGGCGCATCCTGCTGCCGGAGCTGCTCTATGAGCGGGTGCTCGAGGTCGAGGAGCGCGTCACGGCCGAAGGCGAGTGCCTGAAGCCGCTCGATCTCGCGGCGGCGCGCGCGGGACTCCAGGCCGCGCTCGAGGACGGCATCCATGCGGTGGCGATCCTGCTGATGCATGGCTACCGCCACACCGAGCACGAGCGCCAGCTGGCCGAGCTCGCGCGCGAGGTGGGCTTCACCCAGGTCTCGGTCAGCCATCGCGTCAGCCCGCTGATGAAGCTGGTCGGCCGCGGCGACACCACGGTGGTGGACGCCTATCTGTCGCCGCTGCTCCGGCGCTATGTCGACCAGGTCGCGTCGGAGTTGGGCGGCGCCCGGCTCATGTTCATGCAGTCCAATGGCGGCCTCACCGACGCGCGGCTGTTCCAGGGCAAGGATTGCATCCTGTCGGGGCCTGCCGGCGGAATCGTCGGCGCGGTCGAGACCTCGCGGCAGGCGGGTTTCGATCGCATCATCGGCTTCGACATGGGCGGCACCTCGACCGACGTCTCGCATTATGCCGGCGAGTATGAGCGCGCCTTCGAGACGCAGGTGGCCGGCGTGCGCATGCGCGCGCCCATGATGCAGATCCACACGGTGGCGGCCGGCGGCGGCTCGATCCTGTTCTTCGACGGCGCCCGCTTCCGTGTCGGGCCGGAATCCGCGGGCGCCAATCCAGGGCCGGCCTGCTACCGCCGCGGCGGGCCGCTGACCGTCACCGACTGCAATGTGATGCTGGGCAAGCTGCAGCCCGAATTCTTTCCCCATATCTTCGGGCCCAACGGCGACCAGCCCCTCGATGTCGAGATCGTCAAGGCCCGGTTCGGCGAGATGGTGGCGCGGATCGAGGCCGCGACGGGCACGCATCGCACGGCCGAGGCCGTGGCCGAAGGCTTCCTCACCATCGCGGTCGAGAACATGGCGAACGCGATCAAGGAAATCTCGATCCAGCGCGGCTATGACGTGACGCGCTACACGCTCTGCTGCTTCGGTGGCGCCGGCGGCCAGCATGCCTGCCTGGTCGCGGACGCGCTCGGCATGACGAGGATCTTCCTCCATCCCCTGGCGGGCGTGCTCTCGGCCTATGGCATGGGCCTGGCCGACGTGCGGGTGATGCGGGAGCGGGCGATCGAAACCCGGCTCGGCGAACCCGCGCTGCAGGACGCCAGGGCGCAGCTGGACAGCCTGGAAGCGCAGGCGCGCGAGGAGATGCGCGAGCAGGAGCTGCCCGAAGCCGCCCTCTCGGCGATCCGGCGCGTGCATCTGCGCTATGAAGGCACCGATGCCGCGCTGGTGGTGGAGTTCGGCAGCCTCGCGGAGATCGTGGCGCGCTTCGAGGCCGCCCATCGCCAGCGCTACGGTTTCATCGTCGCGGACAAAGGCCATATCCTCGAGGCCGTCTCGGTCGAGGTTGTCGGCAAGACCGAGAGCGTCACCGATCCGGTGATCGAGCCGCGCGCCCTCAAGCCCGCGCCGCAGGCGAAGGCGCGGGTCGCCATGCGCGCCGCCGGCACTGCACACGATACCGCGGTCTATGACCGCGCCGATCTCCAGGCCGGCGACAGGATCACGGGCCCCGCCATCATCGTCGAGCCGATCGGGACCAATGTGATCGAGCCGGGCTGGCAGGCGGAGATGACCTCGCACGGCCATCTGGTTCTGACGCGGATCGTGGCGCTGCAGCGGAGCTCGGCCGTCGGCACCCAGGTCGATCCGGTCATGCTCGAGGTCTTCAACAATCTCTTCATGTCGATCGCCGAGCAGATGGGCTCGACGCTGGAGAAGACCAGCTACTCGGTCAATATCAAGGAGCGGCTGGATTTCTCCTGCGCGATCTTCGACCGCGAGGGTCAGCTCATCGCCAATGCGCCGCATATGCCGGTGCATCTGGGCTCGATGGGCGAGAGCATCCGCACCATCATCCGCAGCCGCAGCGCCACCATGGCAGCGGGCGACGTGTTCGTGCTGAACGCGCCCTATAACGGCGGGACGCATCTGCCGGATGTGACGGTGGTGACGCCGGTGTTCGAGCGGGAGGCCTCCGCGGCTCCCTCCACCGAGTCATCCCCCTCCCTAGCCCTTCCCCGTTCCGGGGGAGGGGATTATCTCGCTCCTGTCCCCTCCCCCCTCGAGGGGGAGGGTCAGGGAGGGGGTCGCTCGGTCGCGCAGCCCACCCAAAACCGCGTCCTCTTCTACGTCGCCAGCCGCGGCCATCACGCCGATATCGGCGGGATCACGCCGGGCTCGATGCCGCCCGACAGCCGCACCGTCGAGGAGGAGGGCGTCCTCATCGACGATTTCAAGCTCGTCGACCGCGGCCGGTTCCTCGAATCCGAGATGCGGGCGCTGCTTTCCTCGGGGAAATATCCGGCACGCAATCCCGATCAGAACATCGCCGACCTTCGCGCCCAGATCGCGGCCAACGAGAAGGGCGTGCAGGAGCTGCGGCGCATGGTGGGGCTCTACGGCCTCGACGTGGTCTGGGCCTATATGGGGCATGTCCAGGACAATGCCGAGGAGCAGGTGCGCCGGGTCATCTCGGTGCTGAAGGACGGCCGCTTCACCTATCCGCTCGACGATGGCAGCCAGATCACGGTCGCGATCACCATCGACAAGCCCACGCGCTCGGCTCGGATCGACTTCACCGGCTCGAGCCCGCAGGCCAGGAGCAATTTCAACGCGCCCTCGGCCGTCTGCCGCGCGGCCGTGCTCTATGTCTTCCGCACGCTGGTGGACGACACCATCCCGATGAACGAGGGTTGCCTCAAGCCGCTCGAGATCGTCATCCCCGAAGGCTCGATGCTCAATCCGCGCTACCCGGCGGCGGTGGTGGCAGGGAATGTCGAGACCTCGCAATGCATCACCGACACGCTCTATGGGGCGCTCGGCGTGCTCGCGGCCTCGCAAGGCACGATGAACAATTTCACCTTCGGCAATGCGCGCTATCAATATTACGAGACCATCTGCGGCGGCTCGGGTGCCGGCCCCGACTTCGACGGCACCGACGCGGTCCATACCCATATGACCAATTCGCGCCTGACCGATCCGGAGGTGCTGGAATGGCGATTCCCGGTGATGGTGGACAGCTTCGCCATCCGGCGCGGCTCGGGCGGGAAGGGCAAGCATCGCGGCGGCGACGGCGTCACCCGCAAGATCCGCTTCCGCGAGGCCATGACGGCCGCGATCCTCTCCGGCCATCGCAAGGTGCCGCCCTACGGCATGGCGGGCGGCGAGCCGGCGGCGGTGGGGAGGAACTATGTGCTGCGCGCCGATGGCAGCCGCACCGATCTCGGTTCGACCGACAAGACCGAGATGAATCCGGGCGACGTCTTCGTGATCGAGACGCCGGGCGGCGGCGGGTTCGGCAAGGTGGAAGAGGCGAAAAAGGCGGCGGAGTGAAGCTCAACCTGGCTTCCCGCTCATGCTGATCCCTCTATCGGCGAAGACGTGATGCTTTCTGTCATCGCGCGATCGATCAATCCCGGCTGATCCGCCGGCACGGGCCGGCGCCGGCACCCGCCAAGGGGTCAAACGCAGATTACGGTTGAAAATTGACGCAAAATGCGGTATAAGCATTGCAGCCTTGATATCCCCCGGATGCGGCAAGCGCCCTGGCGCGACGCGACCCGGTCACCCGCGACTTCCGGCCATGGCAGCTGGAGGGACGCGAATGTAGAGGCGCCGAAGGCGGCGACCGATAGAGCCGCGAGGGACCCGTCTGCCACCCCAGGAAGAGAGTCGGAGCGCCGCATGTCGCTGATCGCAATTGCTTGGCTGTGGATGGGGCGATGCTTGGCCCTGCTGACGGGTCGACCGTGCTCGGCACGCGCGCTTTCGATGCAGCTTACCGCGCAACCGGACCAAGGTGGATCGCAACGCGCTCCAGAAACGGCGCCCAAGCGCCGCCCCGCAATGGCCGATTGGCCATTGCTTGTCGAACATCATTGCCTCCACCCCCTCCGGCGCCACAAAAATAACGAGCAGCTTGGTGGGTTCGGTCGCGCTCCCATTCTCGCTTGGCAAGGTGGAAGAGGAGAAGAAGGCGGCAGAATAGAGGCGCCGCTGCTATCCGCCGGGCATATGCAGACAGTTGATCGCGAAATCCATGATCGGACTGATGCCGTCGGACCGAGACATCTTCTCCCAGGCCGCGCAATCGATCAGCAGGTCATTTCGTCGGACCGTGATCACGTCCCGCAACGATGTCTGGCCGTCGATCGCAGGGCCGGGACCCGCGCGGATGGCGCTGGAAAGATTTTGGTCGGTGCTGCTTTCCATCAGCTTCTTGTCGTTCTCGATCGCGAGCGCGGTCTCGCCCACGCCCGGCAGATAATGGCGGACGCGGATCTGCGCGACGTGGCCGGCGCTGTCGGTGTAGTTGCAAATGCCGAGACTGCCTTCGGTGGCGGAAAGATCCAGGCCCTTGAGGGCGAAGCCCTGGACGCTGGTTGCACAGACAGCACCGCTGGGTTTGTGCGTATAGCTGCCATCGCCGGCCTTGATCCAGTCTGCCGCCGATGGCGCCGGCGCCGGCGTTGGCTCGGGCACCGATGGGGAGTCCGCACAGCCCTCCAATCCTGCGAGCAGGCAGAGCGTCACCGTCCATCTCGGTTTCATGCGGGAGCCCCCAGGCGATCTCTTCGCCTGGGGTCCAGCCTAGACAGTCACCCTTCATGCAGCAACAGCACGACCGTCCGGTCATCGATCTCTGGCAGATCGGCCTATTTGTCGAACACGGTCAGCTCGGCCCCCTCCGGCGCCACGAAGATCGCGAGCAGGCTGGCGGGTTCGGTGTTGCTCGCATTCTCGCTCACCAGATGCTCGCTTCCCGGCGGCTCGAAGAAGGCCTCGCCCGCATGATAGACCTTGCTCTCGCCGCCCTTGAGCTGCGAGCGGATCGAGCCGGTCAGGATATAGGCCATCACCGAGCCCGCATGGTGATGAGAGATCGACTTGCCGCCGGGTTCATATTCGACGCGGACCGTGGTGATGCGCTGCCCTGGCGCATTGGGCAGCGGCTCGCTCGAGACGAGCGTAACCTTGTCGCCGCCCGTGCTACCGGCGAGGACATCGCCGGCACCGGCAAGCGCCAGGCCGGCGCAGAGGGCGAGCGCGGCTGCCATGCGGCGGCCGGTCGATTTCGACACTCTGTTCATGGGAGTTCTCCGGGATGAGAGAGCGGGGGCTCAGCCGATATTCTTCGCGATGACGGGCATCATCCGCGACGAGATGGCGATCCGGTTCCAGCCATTGATGGTCACGATCGCCATGGTGAGATTGGCCAGCTCCTCGTCGGAGAACTGACGGCGCACCTCTTCATAGACCGCGTCGGGCGCATGTCCTTCCGTGATCAGGGTCAGGGCCTCGGTCCAGGCGAGCGCCGCGCGTTCGCGCTCGCTATAGACCGGCGTCTCGCGCCAGCCGTTCAGCAGATAGAGCCGCGCCTCGGACTCGCCGCCCTTGCGCGCGTCGGCACTGTGCATCGCCAGGCAGAAGGCGCAGCCATTGATCTGCGAAGCCCGCATCTTGACCAGCTCGAGCAGCGAATGCTCCAGGCCGCTCTGCTCGACGGTATTGCTGAGCGCCGACATCGCCTTGTAAGCGGCGGGGGCGGCTTTCACGATGTTCACTCTTTTGTCCATGATCTCCATCCTTCGTTGGCTCGGCGCGGCCATCGCGCCTGTCGATGGCATCAGATGTAGAAAACCGTTGGCCTATTCTACAGAGCCAAAACCCGCTAAAAGTAATGGGCCATGAAACCCGTGCCCAAGCCCTTGAACCAGAATAATATCCGCCTGAAGCGGCGGGGCGGTGGCGCTCTGCATCGGCAGATCTATGAGAGGCTGAGGGCCGCCATCCTCGACGGCAGCCTTGGCCCGGGTGCGCGCCTCTCTTCGAGCCGCAGCCTGGCGAGCCAGCTCGGCATCTCGCGGGGCACGGTCGAGCTCGCCTATGCGACGCTGACGAGCGAAGGCTATATCGAGACGCAAGGTGCGGCCGGGACGATCGTGACGGCCCGCCTGTCGCCGAAACGGCCGATCCCGCGCGGCCGGCGCAGCGCTCCGGTTCGACCTTTCAACGATACGGCCTCCGACACGGCCCTGCCGAAACCCTTCCAGATGGGGCTGCCGGCGCTCGACCAGTTTCCACGCAAACTCTGGTCGCGCCTCACCGCCCGCAATGCGCGGCGCCTGCCCGCGTCGGCCATGACCTATCAGGATGCGGCCGGCGACCGGCGCCTGCGCGACGCGATCGCGCATTATCTCGCCATCGCCCGCGGCATCGCCTGCTCGAGCGATCAGATCCTCATCACCGCCGGCTATCAGGGTGCGCTCGGTCTGATCGCGCGCGTGCTGCTGCGGCCGGGCGATCCGGTCTGGTTCGAGGATCCCGGCTATTTCCTCGCGCGCGAAGCGCTGAAGCAGGCGGGCGCCGCCCTGGTGCCGCTGCCGGTGGACGAGGAGGGGATCGATGTCGAGGCCGGCCGGCAGCGCGCGCCCTGGGCGCGGTTCGCGGTGGTCACGCCCTCGCATCAGGCGCCGCTGGGCGTGACCTTGTCGCTCAATCGCCGGCTGGCGTTGCTGTCCTGGGCGACGGATGCCGGCGCCTGGGTGATCGAGGACGATTACGACAGCGAGTATCGCTATCTCGGCCGGCCGCTGCCCGCCTTGAAGAGTCTCGATGAAGGCAACCGCGTGCTCTATACCGGCACCTTCAGCAAGGTGCTGCTGCCGGGCCTGCGGCTGGGCTATCTCGTGGTGCCGCTGCCGGAGATCGAGCGCTTCGATCGCGCGGCGGCCCTGCTGATGCCGAGCCAGGGCGTCCTCGACCAGGTGACCGTCGCGGACTTCATGACGGAAGGGCATTTCTCGCGGCACATCCGGCGCATGCGCCAGCTCTATGCCGAACGCCGCCAGGTCTTGGCGTCCGCACTCGAGAAGCGGCTCGGCGATCGCCTGCGGGTCGAGCTGCAGGCCGGCGGCCTTCATCTGATGGCCGGCTTGCCGCCGGGCAGCAACGACGAGGCGATTGCCCAGCGGGCCTGGGAGCAGGGGCTGGCGCCCTTTCCCTTGAGCCGCGGTCTGATCCAGGCCCGGCGCCCGCCGGCGCTGGGGCTGAGCTTCACCAACATCCCGACCGAGGAGGCGCCGCGCGTCGTGGAAAGGCTGGCGGCGGTGCTCGAAGAAGCCGGCCCGCCGCGGGGCTGAGCACGGACCGTTAGCGCTTTGTTCAGGTTTCGCCCGCTAGGGTTGAAAGCTGCGGCGAAACCTCCAGAGGACCGCGCCGCGGCCTTCGATTCCCTGTCCCTTTCATTCCCATCCGCCGGAAGCTTCAGCCATGTCCACGCTCCATGCGATCGACGAGAAACCGTTGCCGATACGCCGGGCGGGCGCGGCCAAGGCCGGTCATGTGATCGCGGTTTCCGGCTCGTCGGTGACCGCCATCCTCAAGTCCGGTGCCGAGGGGATCCGCATCGGATCGATCGTGCGGATGCCGACGCTGGCCTCCGACGTGTTCGGCATGGTGGTGAGCCTCAAGGCCGAGAACGCGCAGGCCGAGATTTCGCCGGCCGAGAAGCATCTGGCCGAGATCCAGCTCCTGGGCGAATGCCTGCGCGACAAGAGCGGGATGCCGCGCGGCTTCCAGCGCGGCGTCTCCATGCATCCGGGATTGGGCATGGATCTCTTTGCCGCCACTCATGACGAGCTCGGTCTGGTCTATGCCCGGCCCAAGGCGGCCACGGTACGGATCGGCGCCATCCATCAGGACGAGACGTTGCCGGCCTTCGTCAGCACCGACGACCTGTTGGGCAAGCATTTCGCCGTGCTCGGCGTCACGGGCTCCGGCAAGTCCTGCGCCGTCGCCCTCATCCTGCGCGCGGTGCTCGATCAGAATCCCGGCGGCCATGTGGTGCTGCTCGATTCCCACAACGAATATTCGACGGCCTTCGGCGATCGCGCCGAGCTGATCAGCCCGAGCAATCTCCAGCTGCCCTATTGGCTGCTCAATTTCGAGGAGATCGTCTCGGTCTTCGCCAGCCGCACCGGCGACACCATGGAAGCCGAGCATGCAGTGCTCAAGGCCGCCATCGTCGAGTCCAAGCGCAAATTCGCCGGCGCCGGCAAGGAGCTCGACTATGTCACCGTCGACACCCCGGTGCCCTTCCGCCTGGGCGACGTGCTGCGCTCGATCGACGCGGCGATGGGCCGGCTCGAGAAGCCCGAGAACAATGCCGCCTATCTGCGTCTCAAGGCCCGCATCGAGGCGCTCAGCAACGACCGCCGCTTCGCCTTCATGTTCTCCGGCCTGATGGTGCGCGACAACCTCGTGGATATCCTGTCGCGCATCCTGCGCATGCCGGTCGAGCGCAAGCCGATCACGATCTTCGACATCTCCGGCATTCCCTCCGAGATCACCGACGTGGTGGTCTCCGTGCTCTGCCGGACCCTGTTCGATTTCGCCCTCTGGAGCGACCGGGCGCGGGCCATGCCGATCCTCCTGGTCTGCGAGGAGGCGCATCGCTATGTGCCGCGCGACGACAGCCAGGCCTTCGGGCCCACCGGCCGGGTCATCGCGACGATCGCGCGCGAGGGCCGCAAATATGGCGTCGGTCTCTGCCTGGTGAGCCAGCGGCCCTCGGAGCTGTCGGCGACCATTCTTTCCCAGTGCAACACGCTGTTTGCCCTGCGCATGAGCAACGAGCGCGACTGCAATTTCGTGCGCAACGCGTTGCCGGATTCGGCGATCGGACTCCTCGGCGCCCTGCCGGCCTTGCGCACGCGCGAGGCGATCGCGGTCGGCGAGGGCGTCACCGTCCCGATGCGGCTCGCCTTCGACGAGCTCGACCCGCAATGGCGCCCCAAGAACGGCACGCCGCCCTTCTCCCATGCCTGGCAGCAGGACAGCGCCAGCCGCGAGTTCATCACCGACACGATCGAACGCTGGCGCAAGCAGCTGCGGGATTAGCTCCCGGGCAGCGAGTTTGCCCCCTCCCTGGCCCTCCCCCTGAACGGGGGAGGGGACAAGGCATTTTCATTCCCGTTGCTGTCTAATCTCTTCGGTTCTCGTCTGGAGAGCGGGTAAGTTTGCGTCGCGCTGCGCCCTTGTCCCCTCTCCCGTCTTCGGGGGAGGGTTAGGGAGGGGGCCGCGTGATCTTTCCGCCTGCAGGTCCCATCTTGCTCCACGCCTTCCTCTCCCTGATCCAATCGCTCGGGCCCTGGGGCACCGGCTTCGTGCTGCTGGTGGCGTTCGGCGCCGGGATCCTGCGCGGCTATACCGGCTTCGGCTTCGCGCTGGCCGCGGTGCCGGCGCTGACCCTGATCCTCGACCCGGCCGACATGGTGCCGGTGGTCACGTTGATCACGTTGGTGGGCGGGCTGCAGCTCGTGATCCAGGTCTGGCGCCAGGCGGACTGGCCCTCGGTCTGGCTGCTGCTCGTCGGCGCTGCGCTGGGGCTGCCCTTCGGCGTCGCCATGCTGCGCTACCTGCCCGCGGACCTGATGCGGGCCTTCATCGGCCTGACCGTGCTGGTCGCGGTGCTGCTGCTCTGGCGGGGCGCCGTCTTCAACAGCATGCCGTCCAGGTCGATGCGCCTGGCGCTGGGAGCGCTCTCGGGGCTGCTCAACGGCTCGACCTCGATGGGCGGCCCGCCCGTCATCATCTTCTTCCTGGCGTCGCCCGGCGGTGCCGCCGTGGGCCGCGCCTCGCTGCTGGTCTATTTCTTCCTGCTGTCCTGGATCACGCTGGGTGCGGCCGCGGTCGGCGGCCTCGTCACCGTCCATGTCGTGCTGCTGACCATCCTGCTGCTCCCCGCCATGTCGCTCGGCAACTGGGTCGGCGCGCATCTCTTCACCAAGAGCACGGCCAGCGCCTATCGGCGCGTGGCTCTGATCGTACTGGCGAGCGTGGCCGCGGTCGCGATCGTCCGGGCTATGGTGGGAATCGCGCGGTGATTCGCATTTCCTACTGTAGGCGAGCCAGCCTAACTGGTTGAATTTTCACTCTTTCCAAACGCACCCACAAAATCTAGTTGCGGAGGGGACGGTGACCCCCTATATTTATCTCATCAACCGCAGTGAGATAAATGAACATTATTAACCTACCTATGCTGCGCCTCGAAAAAGATGATGTCCTCGCCGGGCGTCTGAACGGCAGGCGCGCGTTTGGTGCCGCGCTCGAGCATCTCCCCGTCCTGACCGAACCGACACTGGTGTTGCTGAACTTCGCAGGCGTGATGCTGGCCACGTCATCCTACCTAAGCGAGGTGTTGCTTCCGTTGCGCGATCATCTTCGCGCGCGTCACCACCCTGGATACGCGGTGGCTGCCAATCTTACCGACAAGGTGCGCGAAGAGATCGAGGAAATGTTGCGCCGCTCAGGTGACGCGCTGCTCACCTGTTCCTCTGAGGCCGGCGGTCATATCCGCAACGTGCAGCTTTGCGGCAGGCTCGACGAGAAACTTCAGGAAACGCTCAGCCTCGTGAGCCAAAAGGGCGAAACCACCGCTGCGCAACTTTATGAAGAATCCCGCACCGTCGATAGCATTGGAGCGACTGCTTGGAACAATAGGCTCGCGTCGTTAGCGGCAAAGAGCCTAATCGTCGAGGTTTTGCAGGGCCGCACGAAGAAATACCGGCCCGTTTTGGAGGTGGTCTGATGGGCCTCGATTTCATTCGCAGAACGGCGCCGAGCTTCAACCGGGTGTTGGACCGGCGCCTTGTCGAGATGCATTCGCCGAAGCTTTTCAGCCGCGACCTGCCCATTGTCTCGCGTACCGCCTGCGCCGACATCTGCGTCGGTGTCACCGTCGCCAAGGGCGACAGAGTCCTGCTCCGAGTCATTCAGGACAGGGTGATCGCACAGCGTGGGAACGCGGTGATTGCAGAATGCTCCAAGGCGCCAGCAGAACTCGTGGCCCATCTCCGCGCGGGCGCGGGTGTCGCGAACGGCGAAATCACTGCGCTGCAACCTATCAGCCAAACTGTGGAGATCGGCATTTGCGATTGAGCCCGAACTTACAAGATAGGCCGGAAATCCAGTCTCTCCGCCGGCAGCGGCGGCGCTGGGACGAAGGCGATATGTTACCGATGGCACTCGGTTGCACCCGGTGTCCGGACCTCGTGACGTGCGGTGGCCTCCGCAAGTTGCACCACGCCTTTTCCTGCCTCGATGATTGCTGCGGCACGCCCGACACCTGTGATGGCATGTGCCCCAACAACCAAGCAGGATTTAGAGACCGTATGCGCGAGGTAAATGGCCTCGAACTCGACAATCTGCCGCATGCCAAACCATGCGCTGCGCCAGTGCTCCCCACTTACATACCCTATATCTACCATGGCAACCGCCGGATCAAGCCACTGGATCTTGACGCTGTGGCCCTACCGTTGCGGCGGTTCTACCACCATGATGGGAGGCCGCGCTTCAGCAGCCGCCACGAAGTTGAAAGCACGTTCGGTATCGCCCCGCGCACTCGCATCGTGCTGGTCGGCAGCGGGCGCGATAAGGCGATTGAAGCGTGGTGGAAGCTAAGCGAGAGGCGCTTACCGCTGCTTAGGGCGCTCGGCGCGCTAGGGGTCACACTCATCACCGGTCCCAACTATTCGTTGTTCACCGACGAGGTGCGCTACAACGACATGCACGCGATGAAGCGGATCGGGGTGACATGGCAGGAGATAGTCGCTTTGGGTATCCCGAGCACATATCATTTGAACGCGCGGACACCGCACGATTACCGTCGTTTGGCAGCGTTCATTGAAGTCCGCCCAGAAGTGACTGACGTTGCATTCGAGTTTAAGA